>JAJXTN010000010.1 GCA_021783725.1 bacterium
TTGGAGGCCAGGCATTGGTCGATGTAAGCCTGGAGATTGGTAGTAAAAGCTTTAACCGAAAACTGCTTGGCGTGCTCGGCAATGGCTTCATAGTTGAAGGATTTATTTAAGACAGTTTCCAGCGCGATGGTCAGGTTTTTGACGTCTTGCTTGTCGAAAAATACACCCGTTTTGTTGGGGATTAGATAATCTAGTGAGCCACCTTTCCTGTAAGCAACTACTGGTGTGCCAGCGGCTAAAGCTTCGACGGCCACAATTCCGAAATCATCCATGTTCGGCATGATGAACGCTAGGGCCGATTGAAAATGTTCAGCTATTTCCTGATCGTTTACTTTACTCAAGAAGGTCACACTCCTCCCAGCTAGCTTCTCCAGCCGTTTGTGGTCTGGGCCATCGCCGATGACCACCAGTGGCAGTTTCAGCTGATTGCAGGCAGAAATGGCTAGGTCCATGCGTTTGTAGGGCGTCTGGCGGCCGGCCATGACGAAACCGTGGCGCAAGGGTGGTTTACCAACGATTTCAAACCGGTCAATCTCAACTGGCGGAAACACTACTTGAGAATCACGCTTGTAGAACTTCTTAATCATCGCTTGGGTATGCGTTGAATTGGCAATCATGAAGTCCGGATGTTTGGCGGCTTGCAGATCCCAGCGTTTCAGCGGGTCGATTAACATTTTGAGGCCGATTCTGGCTAACCAGTTTAGTCCAAAAGGAAAGCCGGGCTGTTTGATGTATTCGTCACTGCGAATCCAATAGTAATGAGTCGGTGAATGACAGTAGGATATGTGAACGGTATTCGGTCCGGTTTTGATGCCTTTGGCTTCGGCGCCACTACTGGACAAAACTAAGTCATAGTCGCTAAGATCGAGACGACTAAAACTCCAAGCCCTAAGTAGCGGTAGGAATTTCTTCAGTCGTTTAGGTATTTTTTGTAGTCCGGTCGTTCGGACATCGGCATCGTTGAACCAATCGATTTTACTGGGGTCGTATTGCGATGTATATATCGGTGCTTTGGGATACATACGGTGCATTTCCAGCACGACTCGTTCAGCTCCACCAATGCCAGTCAACCAGTCACAGACTATAGCGACCTTTAAGGGTCGATTTCTTATTGGTTGTTTCTCATTTAACAAATTAGTTGTCATTTCGCATTTGCCATTTTCAAGCTTGAAACAATTTTCTGGAAAATCAGGGTTAGCTCTAAGGCTTCTTGTCTAAGTTTGGACAAATCCTCAGTTGGTAGTAGTTCCTGAAGGACTGTAAGCCAGTAGCGAGTTTCGGCAGCTTCTTTTTTGGATATGTATATTTTATTTTTAAAATCTTGTTTTGAGCTAGCATTATTGGCCTCAGCATAGTTCGCCCCAATACTTGTAGCCGAACGTACGACCTGAGATATTAAAGATTTAAGCACCTTGTCACCACTATAAACACCCAATTGTTTAATTAATTGGACACTAAAAACTACAGTTCGTCGTTCAAGTGCTGAAGCCTTTTTTTGATAAATGGTCATTGGCAAAATAATTGTGAACTGTGAATTGTGAAATGTAAAATTGTGCTTAAGAGTATTTAATAACTTTTTCATGGTTATTCAGCTCCTCTATGAAATAGCACAATCCAAAAAGTCTTTATCAAAATAACCATGTCGCCCCAAAAAGACCAATTTTGAACATAGAATAAATCTAGTTTGCGCCGTTCATCGAAGCTGATATTGCGTCGACCAGACACTTGAGCTAGACCCGTCAGACCGGATTTGACGCTCAATATATTGTGACGTTTCTTGTACTGGGCCAGCTCTTCGGGGATTAGGGCTCGAGGTCCGATTAGGCTAATATCGCCCAAAACCACATTAATTAACTGGGGTAATTCATCTAAACTGGTGCGCCGCAAGAACCGACCCAAGCCAGTTACTCGCGGGTCGTGTTTCAGGAAGTCGCCATTATCGCGATAAGTTTTGATTAGCTCTGGTTTACCCATTAGGGTGAAGGCTTGCTCGGGTGTGGTGCCATCATATTTCTTGTATTGTGAACGAAACTTATAAACGGTGAACTGATTGTTGAAGCGGGTCAGTCGGATCTGACGGAAGAAAACAGAGCCTGAACCAGTTAGTAATTCTAAGCAGGCAATAATCACCATAAAGGGGGATGCGATAAGCAACAACAGCCCGCCGAGTAATAAGTCGGTTAAGCGTTTGACAATTCGTCCCCAACCAATGAGAGCGGTTTGATGGACAGCGATGACTGGTACGCCTTGGAACAAATCAACCTCAATATTGCCGAAGAACAGTTCGCTATTACCGGGCACGAAACGGTAAGCAATGTGGTTCTCCTGGGCGTAGGTCAAGATTTCATCATTGCGATCATTGCTGGAGTATAGTTCGGTCTGGACGATGGTGTTTAAAGATTGGCTTTGCAAGCCGGTAATCGCTTCCGTGAAACTAGCGTAACAGGTGATTGATGAATTAGCTGGCAGAGGGTGCTTACTGCAACCAACGACACCTACCACTCGGTAGCCAGTAATGTCGGTGCGACCTAAAGCAGCTATCAATTGTTGGGTCGAGTTGGTATCGCCGACAATCAAAACATTATTGATACCTTTGCCATAACTAAATAATTCGCGGCGGATGCCTCTAAGAATTGTTCTAAACAGCAGTACGATGATGAAAGCTAGACCGAAACCATAGACGGTCACTAGCCGGGCCGGGAAAATCGCCGTGTTGGTGATATAGCTATAACTGATGACGAACAGAATGCCAATGAACGAACCAACCAGCAACCTGCCCAATTCGCTAAACCGTCGGTCATAGACTTTCGACGTATACAGCCCCAGTAGAGCAAAAATTATCAACCAGAAAGGTATCAGACTGACCAATATGCCGATATAGGTGTGGGCGTGGACGTCGGCACTAATCGGCACGTGGCTGATACTAACTCGCAAAATATAGGCAATCGTAAAGGCTAGCGTCAGGGCCAGCGCATCACTAACTACTAAAAAGAAGTTATAGATTAGAGTGGAATTGTTCTTCATTTGGAAAGTCGATTTGACCTAATAGCCAATGATACGGGGGTTAGATTAACGTAATTAAACTATTCCCGGCAGTTCGCTATATACTAAATTGTAGCATTTATGAGAGCATCAGCCCTTAAGTATACGATTTTATCGGTTTTAGCGACCGTCACCATGGTTATTATGGTGTTGATTCCGTTCCATGCTTTTTTGACGGTTTGGGGCTCGAGCTTGGTAGGGCACTATACAGCGCTGAGGCTTTGGAAAGAATTATTACTGATAGTTAGCGTGCTTGGTGTCGGCTATTTACTGTTGTTCGATACAAAAATTCGGACCCACACTTTGAGTCGTCGATTAGTCTGGTTAATCATTGGCTACATCGGCATAAATATTGTTTGGGGATTGGTCGCTTATCATCAACATGGTGTCAGCCTAAAAGCTCTGGGCTATGCTTGGATTATCAACTTACGTTACCTTATTTTCTTCATGGTAACTTGGACAATTGCTTTACGTAGTTCTAGGTTACACGCTCGTTGGCAAAGCCTAGTATTGTGGCCGGCGGCTATCGTAATTGGTTTCAGCTTATTGCAAATATTCGTATTGCCGTATGATTTTCTGCGTCATTTTGGCTATGACCTTAATACTACGATTGCGCCATTTGAAACCGTCAATCACAACCTTCACTATATTCGGGTAATGTCGACGCTCAGGGGGGCCAACCCATTCGGGGCTTATCTGTTAATCCCGATTAGCGTTCTGGCCGTGCTGATGGTTCGGGGCCAACGTCGCTGGCAGGAAATCGGCTTGATGATTGGTGCCGTCATCAGCCTGTATTTCACATATTCGCGGAGCGCTTGGTTGGGGGCGGTATTGACGATCGGCGTCATTTTAGTTTTAAGCTTGCGGTCTCGTATTGCCAAACAACGAGCGATAGCTATCGTTGGTGTCGGCTTTATCCTATTAACAGTGTTAGCAGTTGGCTTTCAGAACAACAGTCACGTCGAGAACGTGCTGTTTCATACCCAAGCCAACTCGGCCATCAAAACTACATCCGATCAAGGCCACGCCAGAGCTTTAAGGTCTGGTATTCAAGATCTGCTGGCTCATCCTTTGGGTAGTGGCCCGGGCAGTGCTGGTCCGGCGTCAGTTTACAACAACCATCAAGTGCGGATTGCCGAAAATTATTACGTCCAAATCGGTCAAGAGTTGGGCTGGATTGGCCTAGGCTTCTTCTTGCTGATAAATGTGGCGGTCGGCTATTTGTTGTGGTTGGGTCGGTCAAATCGCTTGGCGCTCAGTCTGTTCGCTAGTTTGATTGGTTTGACGCTTATCAACTGCCTGTCACACGCTTGGGCCGATGACACTCTAGCCTATCTGTGGTGGGGATTGGCCGGCATAGCCATGGTTGAAGCTAACGGCCAAGGTCCAAAGTTTATAGCCAAAGCTCGCAAGGTCAAGCCGGGATTATCTAAATCAAAATCATAGATGGGTATTAACTCTAGGGCGTTTAACCAATTTTTGAAGTACATGGCTGGTGGTAGCCTGTATTTCTGGTCTGGTTATGCAATCTTCGCGTTATGTTATTCGGTGTTTCATTGGTGGTGGTTCTGGGCAAAAGTGGTGGCTGATGTCGTCGGCTGGAGTTTAAACTATATCGTCCAACGTTACTGGGCGTTTTCCGAAAGTCACCGACGTTTGAGCGAGATACAACACATCGGCCGTTATATTTTTATCGAATCGGTTGGCTTCGTATTGGATTATGCAATTATCGGCGCTTTAAATCATGTTGGCATTACGCCATATATCGGTTTCTTCATTTCGGCTGGTTTCTTCTCGGTCTGGAGCTTTCTCTGGTATAAGTACTGGGTGTTTCCTAGCAAAACCCCCAAACCGAACTCGTCCTCTAGCCTCTAATCCATCATCAACTTCAATCACAGCCGCAAATTGACCAATTAATGTTACGGTCGTCCAAGTTATGTGTCATTTTGGTGTGGGCGGGGTGATGCGGAGCTGGCTATATTCGACTTGAGTAGTGTGCAATAATGAATATTATATGAACGAAAAACAAACAGCCGAAAAAATTCGTCCAACCAAGAAACAGAAAGAATTATTGGGTTTCATTGAAGCTTTCATCGCTGAACATGGGTACAGCCCTAGTTATCGAGAGGTTATGTCTGGCCTGAACTACACTTCGGTGGCAACGGTTTCACTGCATATTAATAGCCTTATCAAACGTGGCCATCTGCGTAAACGTGATCATTCGGCTCGGTCTTTGGAGGTTGTTCAAGCTTCCGAACCGTCTAAAGTCACGACCAATCAGATAGCGCCCGGTGAGGAGAAGTGGTTGGTCGAAAAAGTTGAACATGCTTTCTTGCTGCTAGAAGATCTCGGCGGTGAGATTAAAGAGAACAGCCTAGATCATCTATATGTCTTAATTGGCGCGCTCAAAGTGCTTGGACTTGATGGCGCGGCTCAAAGTTTCATGCCCCGTTTGACGGCCCTCAAACAAAAGCAAATCAGCTAGCCCAGTTATTCAATCTCTCCAAGTCATCCCAGCGAACGCTGGGACCCAGTCATTTATTGAGTCGCAGGTTCTTCTTGTCATTCCAGACTTGGTACTGTCATTCCAGACTTGATCTGGAATCCAATCATATGTAGTTAGAGCGCTAAGCGCCGTAATTGTTTGGATCCCAGCCCCAGCTTTCGCTGGGGTGACAATAGGAACACCTAAGGTGTAGTCACTCTGTAGTCAGTCTGGGATGACGGTGAGGGGTGCTGGGGTGGTGATATTAGGAACACCTACGGTGCAGTCACTCTGTAGTCAGTCTGGGATGACAAGGAATAGTTCATTGACATTCTTACCTACCCCGTAAATAGACGCGAGTCTCCCCCACAAGGATCCTCCATACGGACATATTCTAAATTCCAACTTCTAACTTGTAACCTCGAACTTCTACAAACCAGTAATTAGGTTGGTAACTTTTGTCACAAGCTTGTTCAACTGTTCGTCAGATCCTGCTTCGGCATTCAGTCGCATTACCGGCTCGGTGTTGCTGGCCCGAACATTAAACCAAGTACTATCGTCGATAACAACCGTTAAACCGTCGAGAGTTGCTTGGGTGTTGTCTTTGAAGGCTGTGGCGATGCGTGTCAGAGCGGCGTCCTTGTCAGCGACCTCAAAGTTAGTTTCGGGGATGGCTGAGTATAGGGTGTACTGTTGGCGCAGTTCGGACAATTTTTTGCCACTCAGCGTGGCCACGTAAACACCGATAACAGCGCCAATTAGACCGGAGTCGGCGAACCAGTTGTCGCGGAAGTAGAAGTGGCCACTGGCTTCGCCACCGAATGGGGCATTGGTCTCGCGCATCACTTGTTTGATGTTGGAGTGACCGACTTTGGTGATCACCGGTTTGCCACCCTTAGCGCTAACGATTTTTGGCACACTGCGACTATTGCGAGCATCGTAGATAATGCTGGCTCCTGGCTCGAGACCAAGGAAATAGTCTGCTAGCATTGCCGACATCACGCCACCAGTTAGGACTTCACCAGTTTCATCGACTAGGAAAGCCCGGTCGCCATCACCATCGAAAGCGATGCCGCCGAATGAGCCATCTTGCTTGATGACCTCAATCATGTCGGTCAAAGTTTCAAATTTCAGCGGGTTGGCTTCGTGGTTGGGGAAAGTACCATCAAGTTCGAAATACATTTCGTGGACGTCCCATGGTACATAGGGCTCAAGCTCCGGAAAGATTTTGCCTGCCATACCGTTACCGGCGTCAACTGCGAGTTTTAGCTCTGTCAGTTTGTCGCTGTCGATGAATGACAAGACGTGCTGAATCCAAGCTTCAGTAATGTCTTGAGATGACAGTTTGCCTTCAGTCGTGGCTGGCTTGAAGTTACCATCAAGCGCATTGTCACGAACGTCAGCCAGACCGGCTTCCAGGCCGACTGGCCGGGCCTCTTCGCGGCACAGTTTGATGCCGTTGTAGATGCCAGGGTTATGACTAGCAGTGACCATCGCGCCACCGGCTAGTTTCAAGTGTCCGACCGCGAAGTAGATCATGTCGCTAGTGACTTCGCCGATGTCGATGACGTCACGGCCTTGTTGGCGTAAGCCATCAATCACAGCACTGGCCAGCTCGGCCGAATCGGGTCGCATATCACGTCCGACGGCTACCGTTCCGGAGCTAGGCAGCCAATCAGCGAAAGCCTGGCCGACGGCTTTAGCAATGCCTGGACTTAGTTCCGACCCAACTTTGCCGCGAATATCATAAGACTTAAATATGTGATCCAAATCGTGTGCCATCGAGCCTCCTAAGCTTAAACAATGGTTCCATTGTACTTTAATATTAGCCGGCCTTAAATTGTTTGGTATGATGGTTGTTAATGATAGTCGTAATTATTGCTGGGGGATCAGGGAGTAGGTTGTGGCCATTGTCGACGCCCGATTACCCCAAACACTTATTGAAAATTAATGGTGACGACAACTCTTTACTTCAGAACACCTATCGTCGCGTTAAACATCTGGCAGAACACGTCTATGTAGTGTCCGAAAGCAGTCACATTCAGTACGTCCGTGAACAGCTTGATGAATTGTCCGAGGCTAATTTTATCGTTGAGCCTGGTCGCCGAGGGACTGGAAACTGTATCGCTTTGGCTTTATCAATAATCCAAAAGCGTCATGCACCGGAAGATGTAGTGGCTTTCGTTCATGCCGATCATTTCATTCGCGATGAAGCTGGTTTTGCTTATAGTTTTGGAGTAGCGACGGCGGTTTCGGCTCAAGAGAACAAAATTGTGCTCGTCGGCGTTGAGCCCGATCATCCTGCCACGGGCTTCGGTTATATCGAAAAGGGCGAAATGCTCAACAGCCAAACCCTAGCTTATAGTGTGCAATCTTTTAAAGAGAAGCCCGATTTTCAAACAGCCAAACGATACTTGTCGAGTGGCAAATATTTGTGGAACTGCGGTTACTTTGTCGGTTCAACCCAGACATTCAAGACGGCCATGGAACAGCACGCCTCAGACTTAAATCAGAATTTTGAAAAGTTGGTGAACCTAGCTACAGCTGACATAACTGACACCTATCTAACCTTTGATAATGAAGCCATCGACTACGCTTTGATTGAAAAAGTTCCAGACTTGCTGGTCGTCCCGGCCGGTTTTGACTGGATGGATCTCGGCTCATTCTCGGATATCGCTAAAGCCTCTGGTGGCGACGAACAGGGCAATCTGACTACAGGAAAAGTTGAGCTAGAAGAAGTTCAGAACTCGCTAGTTCAAAATACTGAAGATAAGCCACTGGCGGTTATTGGACTTGATAATATCGTTGTGGTCAACACCCCAGACGGTATACTGGTGGCTCGTAAAGACTTGTCGCAAAAAGTCGGCGACGTCAGCAAACGCTTCAACGCCCAAACTCCATAAGGTCTCACCTTGTGGTGGGGTGGCAGGCCGGTACCAGCACCACAGCAGCTGAACAAAACGCTTAGTTCATGGATTGATTGGATCCCAGGTCGAGCCTGGGATGACGGTGGGATAATGATTGTTCCAGACGCCTGTGATAATTCCAATAGCCTGTCGTCATTCCAGACTTGATCTGGAATCTAATCAAAATGTAGTTGGTATAAAGTGCACAGCAATTGATTGGATCCCAGCTTTCGCTGGGATGACAACTAAGGCTTGAATAATAGGGTTTCTGGGTTTACTGAGAATAGGTAATTGGTAAATAATTTGTTAATTGCGAAATGACAATTGTGAAATTGCTTAACGGCTTGACAAGCGTTAGCCTAATCGGTAGAATTGACGTACTTCATCGACTACGCGAGACAGTCGTGTGAGAACAAAAACATATAAATAAAATACGAACCTATAGCCTATGGGAGTGCTATCGGTTGGGTGAGAGGTAAAATGCCAGTAAAGATTAAGTTTGATAATAGCCCGGCAGAGAGAGTGCCGGTGCACATCGAGCGGCCGATTTGGCGCGAGTTCCTACAATACTAACTCAGACAAAGACAATTTAGCGATTAGCAAATTACAATTGGCCATGAATTAGCGGATAGCAATTTATAATCGCTAACCGCAAATTGCTAATTCATTGTCATTAGCTAATTGCTAATAGCTAAATTGTTGACTTGTGTCTATTGTTTGGTGGCGGCGGTTTTGGCTGCGATCTCGGCGTTGATGACTTTCTCGAAAGCCTTAACATCGATAGCTACCGAGATTTGTTTACCGTCTAGGAAATAGGTTGGGGTACCGGTAATGTTCAATTTGTTGCCGGCAGCCATGTCGGCATTTATCGTGTTGTTGACCTGAGAGCTTGCGTAGTCTGACTGGTATTTAGGAATATCCAAACCGATCTGTTGAGCATATAGTGTAAAGTATTTAGTCGGATCAGAAGCGACAGTCCAAACCGACCAGTTGGCTAAGTTATATAGGGCATCATGCATTTCCCAGAATTTATTCTGTAAGCCGGCAGCTTCAGCGGCGCGAGCGGCGGCAAAAGCGTTAGCATGGATGTTGACTAGCGGAAAGTTACGGAACTGGAAAAATATCTGTTGGTTGTATTCTTGTTGAACTTGTTTGACTACCGATGCGTACTCTTGGCAGTAAGGACATTGATAGTCGCCATATTCAACGAGAGTAATGCCAGTTTTACCTTCACCAATTATGTGGCTTGATGGTTTGGCGTTAGCGCTAGTTGTAGTAGCTGATTTCTTGCCACCAAAAGCGAATATACCGACGAATACTAAGGCAATGATAACTAGTACGGCCCAGAACTGCTTTGACATAATCATCTCCTTATTTACTTGGTATAAGTATATAGAAAATTCCGGCTTTGTCATCAACGGGGAGCAGATAAATATTTGATTTAAGGCTATAATCAAAATCATGACCAATTACATTGTCGCCATAATACTATTGCTTGCGGCAATTTTAGGCGTCGTAATCCGCAAAACTTATTACTATATTCCGATTCATGAAATCCGACGGCAAGCCCAACACGGTGATCACTTAGCCGTTAAGCTGTATCGAGTAGTAGCTTACGATGGAAGTTTGCGCGGTTTGTTGTGGGTAATCATCACTTTTAGTAGTGCGACTAGTTTCGTGTTGTTGGCTCGTCAGGCTTCTGTTTGGTTGAGTTTATTCGTAGTGATCGCCAGTCTTTGGCTGGCCTTCTCGTGGATACCCAGTACTAGAGTCACAAGTGTTGGAGCTAAATTGACGATTTTCGTGACTCCAGCCATAGCTTGGTTGTTGAACTACTTACACCCCGCGCTCAGTCGGGGAACTGACATTGTCGCCAAGCGCTATATTGCACCACACACTGGCATATTTGAGCGTAGTGATTTGGAAGCTTTGATCGATCGCCAAAAGCTTCAATCCGACAATCGTTTAGCCCCAGAAGAACTAGAAATAGTCAAAAACGCTTTGCACTTTTCCGATATTCAGGTGGCTGATGTCATGACTCTGCGTCGCGATATAAAAACAATCTTAACTGATGACGCCATCGGCCCAATCTTAATCGATGAATTACACAAGTCTGGCCAAGATGCCGCGCTAGTCAGCGAAACCCCCAAAGGCGAAATAGTCGGCTCGTTACAGCTCAAGAGGCTGAACATTCACAGTCAGGGTAAGGTTCGTGATGTCATGGATTCGACAATTTACTTCGTACATGAGGATGATAGTTTAGCCGAAGCTTTGCACGCCTTCTTTGTTACTAATCGTTCGATATTTGTGGTGGTTAACAATCACGGAGACTATGTTGGCGTCGTGACTGTTCAAACGATGCTCGAACAGCTCTTGGGGCACATCCCCGGCGAAGACTTTGATCAATACGCCAACCCCCAATCGGTAGCTAAGCGCCACTCTCAACCAAAATCGCCAATTGTTGATGATGACATTGAAGCGGTAGTTGAACTCTAAGTACTTGGGGTTAAGCCGACATAAATGCTAGAATGACAGAGATGAAACGTTATCTGGACTTGAATCTATCGATCGGCGCCAACTGCTAGCCGGCAGTTGTGACGTGCTAACGATCCATTCCCAAGGCCATAACCCAGTTAACTAATGGAGAATTACTATGAGAATTTTAAGTGATGATGTAAAACAACACGTCGGACAAACAATACATATCGAAGGTTGGTTGCACAAGAAGCGCTTGCTCGGCGGGCTAACTTTCATAAACGTTCGTGATCGGCATGGCATAACTCAAGTCGTAGTGCAAGACAAACTAGAAGTAGAAAAATTGCGCGGTTTACAAATCGGTACCGTGCTGGCTGTCGATGGATTGGTCAAAGAGGAGCCACGAGCGCCGAGTGGTGCCGAAATTCACGATGCCAAAATCACCGTATTGGTTCGGGTAACCGAAGAGCCACCGATCGAAATCGATAAGCCGATTAGCCACAAACCAGAGAACTTAGATACGCTGTTTGATTATCGAGCATTAGGCCTGCGTAACCTCCAAGAAGCCAAAATATTCAAAATTCGCAGTGACTTACTGCGTTATATTCGAGATTTTCTATACGGACAGGACTTCGTTGAGATCAACACTCCAAAATTGGTGGCTGGTGCGGCTGAAGGTGGCGCTGAAGTTTTCAAACTCGACTATTTCGGCAAAGAAGCCACTTTAGCTCAAAGCCCCCAATTGTACAAACAGATGATGGTCGGGGTTTATGAGCGAATTTTTGAGATTGCCCCAGCTTTTCGAGCTGAGCTTAGTGCGACCACTCGTCACGTATCGGAAGTTACGATGCTTGATGTCGAGATTGGCTTCATCGATGGACACGATGACGTGCTCAAACTGTTGCAAGACTTGGTTTATAAGGTTCTGACGCGAGCCTATCAAGAGCACGCCGATGATTTGAAGAGTCTCAATGCTCCGGAGCTAGTATTGAAGCCCGAGTTTCCGCGCTACAGCATGAAGCAAATTCACCAGATGTACCAACAAGCAACTGGCAAGGATACTTCTAAAGAAATCGATTTAACCCCCGATGAAGAGAAATGGATATGTGAATACGCCAAGACTAATGACGGTAGTGAAGCAGTGTTCGCAACCGGTTTACCGGCCAGCAAAATGAAGTTTTACCACATGAAAGGCGACGACGATACGGCTAGAAGCGCTGATTTGTTGTTCCGTGGTATCGAGATATCGACCGTTCCACAGCGCGAACACCGTCTCGAAACACTTGTAGAACAGATGAAAGTTGCTGGTGTTGACCCCAACAGTCCCGGATTTTCGGCTTACGTTTCGGCTTTCAAACATGGTTTGCCGGCGCATGGCGGCTTTGGCTTTGGTATTGACCGTTTGGTCGAAAAAACTATCGGACTAGGTAACGTCAAAGAAGCCATACTGTTCCCAAGAGACATCAACCGTCTGGCGCCGTAATAACCGCTATCTAAGCTGTGTCGGCCGGCGTATACTGTTAAGTAGTATGGAGCCTGAAAATTCTTCTGACAATCTTCCAGATCCGATTAAGTTTGATCGGGATTTGACCGGCAAATCAGTTAAACCAGCCGAACCAGTCGATGATCCTAAGGCTGACAGGCAGGCCAGAATCGACTATCTTAAGTCAATAGCTCCGGCTGATAAACCTCGTAAAAAGTGGCCATTTGTAATCGCCGGTATTGTTGCTGTTTTGATTGTTGCCAGCGTTACGGGCTATCTGGTGATGTCCAAACCCAAGGCCAAAAAAGCCGTGGTCAATACGCCAGCTTCGACACCAGCTGTCGTTCAGCCCGACAATCAGTCGGCATCGACTGGCCTTAGTCACTATATTTCATCGGGTAGTGATTTGAATCTAAGTTTTGACTATCCGAGCAACTGGACGGTATCGCCACCGTCTGGCGGCAACCAGACCGACCAAACCATCACCCTGAATTCGCCACTTGTCGCTATCGCTGGAGCTGATAACAATAGCGTCACCGGTCGAGTATCTATCAGAATACGACCGGCCACTGCTGGCCTAACCGAATTAAGTAGTGGTCTGTCAACGGCCGCTCAGGCTTCAGTGCAATTCGCTTACACCAAACCATCAGCCAATCAATTCCAGTATCCATTCCTAGATTTTATTCATCTAGCTGGTGGTCCTAACCCTAGTCTGGCTTTCGAAGAAGTATTAATCACCGGTAATAATAAATTCGCCCAAGGGCAAGTAATATCTGATTCGACAGTCGCCGTTGACCCAATCATTACCGCTAATTTCTACAATTGTAAAACCAATAGTTGTACGGGGACCAGTGCGGTACCGTTAAGCATCAACAACGCCACCTGGCTGAATAACGCCACCACCCAGCAGACTCTGGCAATCTTTCAAAGTCTGCAGATTAATTAGTTTTTGGCTGATTGTCGAGACTGTGCCAAATGTACCAGCAGGCTACAGTTTCGTAAGGGTGCCAGCCTTTGGTTTTGGCGATAGCCGTGACTTCTGAGGGCGTTGGCACTGTCGGTAATTTGTACAGGGCTTTAATGCCGTTACGAATGCCCAAATCACCAGTTGCCAAGACGTCCAAGCGGCCAATACAAAACATCAGAAACATATGAGCCGTCCATTCGCCAATGCCATTTACGGCCGTTAATTCGTCGATAATGGTTTGATTGGAACTGGTCGAGAAATGGTCAAATTTTATTTGGCCGTCAATTATGTGCTGGGCTAGGTTTCGTATGTACTTGGCTTTGGCACCACTCAAACCGGCGGTTCGGAGATCATCTACAGATTTGGCTAATATGGCTTGTGGTTCGGGTAATTGACTATCAAATAGGTCTAAAAAGCGTTGTTTGATCGTGGCGGCGGCTTTGACGCTGAGTTGTTGGCTAATGATGCTATCGATCAACTCGGCATAATAATTTTGATGCGGCTGAATATTGGCCAGCCCGGCTTGGGCGATAATCGGTTGGAGGGCTGGATCGCGCGTCGACAAATGCTGAGCGGCTTTGGTAAGTTGTTCCTGCATGCTGATATTGTAACTGAAAATTACCTTTGGCCGACTTCCTCATAGTGCTCATGTTTGTTACACTTAAATGTAAATATGGCCAAAAATATAACAGACGTGCCACCTCCAGACGCCGATCCGGAACTCGAGAAACGAGTTGGGATGATTATGGGTGAGAAAAACGCCGATGGCATTACCCCAGCCAAACCGCTTGATAATTCACAAACCCCACCTCCTATCGATATTTTTGCTAACCGTGGAGCGCCGGTCGGAACTGCTCCAGTCACAACTACTCCATCAGCCGATACGCCGTTTGATGACAACAACACGGCAAAAGCCGTCGATGAAATTGTTGCCAAAGAAGGCGATACGCTTTTGGCTGTCGAAGATACCGAGAATCTCAAAGCCGCCCAGCGACACATAGTTAACCCCGAAAGATCGAAGTTCAAACGGCTGATCACTAATAAATGGTTGTGGATTGTCAGTATTCTGGTAGTCATTATCGCAGTCGCCGCCGTGCCCTATACTCGCTATACGCTACTGGGATTAGTTATCAAGAACGATGTCACGCTGATGGTAGTTGATAGCAAAAACGGTACGACCGTCAGCAACGCTCAAGTTAGTCTGCATGGCCAGCAAGCCAAAACTGACGCCAGTGGCAAAGTAGTCATCAGAGCTCAGATTGGGAATACTAAGCTAATTGTCACCAAACAGTACTACAAAAATTATACGGCCAGTTATTTTGTTAGCTATAAAGCTGGTCAGACTAGCAAAGTTGAACTAGTTGCCAGCGGCCGGCGCGTCCCAGTTACGGTCATCAACCGGATAACTGGCAAGCCGCTGGCTGGAGCGACGATTAGCGTGCTCGATACCACTGCCAAAACCGATCAAAAAGGGCAGGCGGTAATTGTTTTGCCAACTACCGATACCAGCTTTCATGTCGATATTAGCCTGAACGGCTATCATACTGTTAGCGGAGCGATAGTGGTGACCGATCAAGCGGTGAAGGCTAACACTTTCAATATGTTGCCCAGCGGTAGCATCTATTTCTTGTCGAACTTGAGTGGCAAAATCGACGTTGTCAAAAGCGATTTGGACGGTAGTAATCGGATGACGGTACTAGCCGGCACCGGCAAGGAAGATCCCAACGCCACAATATTGATGGCGTCTCGCGATTGGCGCTATCTGGTGCTGTCGGCGATTCGCGATACACCCCAGCCAGCGCTTTATCTGATAGATACTAGTACTGATAAAGTCACCAACTTTGACAGTGGTAACTCAACCTTCACGCTACTCGGTTGGACTGGGCACAACTTCTTATATGATGTTATCCGTAACACTGTAGTAAATTCTCAGCCGGGTCACGAGGCGCTCAAAGGTTATAATGCCGAAACTGGCCAGATTAATTTACTGGATCAAAACCAAGCCGAAGGCACGACTACGGCTTTCGCTTTTCAAAGTTTTTATAATTTCAATATTATCAATGGTTCATTGGCCTATAACACTCAGTGGTATACCGGTGGAACGGCCGCCAGTAGTGTGGATCTATCGACTAAGAGCGATTCAATCAGAACGGTCATAGCCAACGGTCAGTCCAAGAAAGATGCTCAAACTTTCCCAGCTAACACTGTCAGTTATATGCAAGCTGTTTTAACTAAACCGCAGATTATCGATTATGCAGTCTTTAATCCGACGACTAATACCGCCAGTTATTATGCATTTGATGGTCAAACTGTCACCGCTAGCCCGAGTGGCGTTGACCAGAGCGTCTTTAGTCAAGCTTATCCGATATACTTGATTTCGCCGTCTGGTAGTCAGACATTTTGGTCAGAACTGCGAGATGGCAAAAAGAGTTTATTTATAGGTGACCAGAATGCTGGTGGTCCGAAGCTGATTAATTCTACGGGAGACTATACGGCCTATGGCTGGTATAGCGATAACTATCTGTTAGTTTCTTACAGCGGCAGTGAACTATATATTATGGCCGCTGACAGCTCCAGCGCCACCAACCCGCTCAAAATTACCGACTACTATAAACCAACGATGACCTACAACGGCTACAACGGCCAATAGCCCAATTAATTGTACTATTGACAGCATAAGCACAAAGTGTAGAATTTGAATTAGAACTGTATCCAAAATCAAAAAATAATAAAGGCAATAAAATGAAAATCAAGAGACTAGTCCGTCTAGGAGCAGCAACTCTGCTGAGCCTGTCTTCATTATTAACGTTATCAATTCCGATGGCCAGTGCTGCCGTTCAAACCTGTACTTGGGTCGGTGGCACCGATACCAATCTGGCGACGGCTGCCAACTGGACAAACTGTGGCGGTGGCGCCCCGCTGGCCGGTGACATCATATCCTTTGGAACCGGATCGGGCACAACCCAGACTAATTTGGTTAATAATCTAGGTGTCAGCCTCGGTGGTGTAATTAGTAATCCAATTCCCACTGGGACGGCTGGTTTTCACATTGATACCATAGCCTTGACTGCCGGAGCCGCACTGAGCGTGGCCAGTACAGCCAGCTGTACGGATTCTCCGGTGGGTATTAACTATGGCGCAATAAGCGCGGCAGGTGATTTGACTATCAATACTGATGCTCACTACATTGCTGGTATCACTAGTCTGACCGTGGCCGGAAATTTGACTATCCAAAGCTCAAACGGTTTTGGTGGTTTGACGTCTGCCACCGGCAGTACGGTGGCCGGAAATGTCATAGTTACATCACCGTTGAGTTATAGGACGACAACCTGTTCAGCTGTGCAACATGGAGGAGTCGGCTATCAGGCTTCTGGCGCGTCGGTAAGCGGCTTCACTATCCACGGTCTAACTGTTCAAAAAGGCGCTTCCGTCTTCCTCGCCGACGCCACCTACCCGATTGTCTTGGGTGGCGGAACTGGGACTACTAATCCGTACCTATCTTTTTTCGGCAATTTGGACAGTAACTATAACTATGTCGCCACCACTTATACAGTTAGCGGGGCTATAACCCTGACATCGAATGCGACTATCTATGCCAGTGATTTAGTGACACTTAATGTCACTGGTGCGATCAGTGGCGCAGGCTTCGCTTTAGCGGCCGATCCAACATCTACCGGTAATATTACTTTTAATCCCAGCTCGAATACTTCAAATACGACTACCGGTTCTCAAGCTAATCCAGCCACAACGGTAACGGTAGCATCTGGCGATAACCAACCGAGTGTAGGAGTTAGCACAATCCCCAATGAAACATTGATTCTTGATGGTATCAGAGGCTCGATAAGCTTGCTCAGCGGTTCGACATTGATGGGTGATGGTGTAGCTGATTATCTATATGCTCCAATTGGCAGTATCGTTGCTCCCGGTCATAGCCCTGGCTGTTTAACGCTTGGAGGTTTGGCGCTTTTCGGAACATATCAAGTTCAGATAGGCGGCACAGTTGCTTGCACGGGCTACGATCAACTAAAGGTAGCGTCAACAGCTACAACACTACAGATAACAAATGCCACCTTAGACGTCAGTCTTTATAACGGCTTTGTGCCACAGGTCGGACAGAGCTACACAATCATTAGCAACGCCAGCACTACTCCAGTTACTGGAACTTTCAACGGCATCGCTGAAGGTGGAACTTACACCAATCAAGGTGTTACATACTCAGTCACTTACGTTGGTGGCGCTGGTCACGACGTCGTTTTGACGGTTACTGCGATTGACGCTAGTAAATTGCCAGCTAAGCCAAACACTGGTCTTAAGCTGATTACGGCTCACCCATTAGTTGCTTTGGCTACTACAGCCGCTGCTGCACTAGCTCTAGCTTACGCCGCACGCCGAATGAAGCCCGCACATCGCTAAACTAAAACTTACAAAAACCAAAAACGATAAGGAGTGCGTATATGTCTGAGCGGGGTCGAATGGGACTCGATAACCCTCAGTTTCATGGACGACTGCGGACATCTAGAAGGGATGCGCAGTCGTTTACGCGTGTGGCGGTTCGACCATCACGCTCTAGCCCACGAAACTTCAGTGATATCTTAGTTTTCAGGCCCGTACAGAAACCAGCCTTACAGGCTGAATTAAAGCCCAAACCTGTAGTTGATAATCGTCCAAAGGTAATGGACATTCACCTGATTAGTCCTCAGCCGTTTGCTAAGCCGGCTCGGTCAAAACTACAGCCGACCGGAGTCCTCAATCGCCAGGCGGTGTCCAAACCAGCGCCTTTGATGCCGGCCATAAAGTCTGGTCCCCGAAAACATAGTCCGATGCAGATTGCCTTAATTACTATGTCGGTAACGATTTTTATGATTGGCGTATTCGTCAGCCTGATCACCTTGCAAACCAATCATAGTGCCAAAGCCCAAGTAGCGGCCTTGGCCCAGAAAGCTGACCAAAACTCAGCCACCGATAGTAATGCCGTCGTGGTTCCTAGCGAGACTAAACCCAGCACTAGTACCGTGGCCAGCACTAGCTATCATGTCGCCCCAGATATGCCCAAAACTCTTAAGATCGCAAAGCTGAATGTCGATGCTCGTATTAAGCCCTTGGGAGTGACAAACAACAATGAGCTCCAGGCTCCCACCAATATTTATGACACTGGTTGGTATAATGCCAGTGCTAAACCAGGCCAACCAGGTAGTAACGGGGCAATGGTAATTGACGGCCACGTTCACGGTCCTACTTTGCCGGGAGTATTCGTCGACATCAAAAAATTAGTGCCGGGTGATACGCTTCAAGTAATCCGCGGCGATAACACCAGTTTTACCTATGTGGTTAAGAAAGTTCAGAATTATGATGCCAACACTTTTGACATGGGCATGCTATTAACTTCTATCCAGCCGGGTGAGCCAGGCTTAAATTTGATTACCTGTGGCGGACCTTATGATCGCAATAGCGGTGAATATACCCAGCGGACAGTCGTATTCACGGTTCAGCAGTAGTTAACCGTCTAGGCTTAAATTATACTTATGCTTTCATGCTACAATAACACCTGAATATGGACGATAACGTACACACCGAGCCAAATGCCGAGCCAGACAGACCGGCGCCAGTCATGGACATTAAGCCACCTAGCAGTGCTCCATTAGATGTTCCAAAGCCACCAGAAACTAAGCCTGTCGATTCTAACGCCGTGTCGGCTAAACCTACCGAAGCACCAAAAACTAAAGCCACTAAGCCCAAACCAGTATCGTCTAATCAATCTAGTGGCAATGCTGGACCGATCGTCGCGACGGTCATTATCATTTTGTCCTTAGCCGTTCTAGCGACTTACGCCTATCTCAAAAGTAAGTAATTATTACTATATGTAGCGTAGCCGGGGGATGTTACACTACTAGTATTAACAAAATGTATCGGAATCAGGTGTAATTCCTGGGCTGTGCCGCAACTGTAATCCGCCATTCGGTGGGAAGCCAGACACGATTTCTTTAAGTCTCCCGAGCTAGGAGCAGCGGTCATTAGACTTTTAACCCTCTAGCTCGATACGACAAGAGGGTATTATGGAATTATTGGCCGAGCAGCCACTGCAAAATCAACACGAACAATTCGACAAATCAATCCGTTTCCGAAATGATACGGTGACGTGGCTAGCCGAAACTTTGAACGGTAGTATGCGGACAAGTTTCGACTATTATTATGATGGTCAAGAACTATATGCCGCCGACAATGGGGCGATGGGAGAAGTTTTCGATTTTGCTATCACTCAAGCTAAAACAATTGTTGAAGATAATCCGAGTCTGTTGTTTGAATTGCGCCGTCGGATAGCCGAGAAAGGTGAATATCAAGATATGTTGGCCATGGCCGCTGGTGATTTGCCAAATACTATGATTGTAGTGTCGGACTTTCCGCCAGAACTGATGGCTATCAAAACTGATGTTGGTGGCTATAACGCCGATCGCAAACAAACAATGCTCAGAGTGATATCTAGGCAACCGGACGGCACGCTAAACATGGTGTCGCAAAGTCTCGATGGCTCGAATCGTCAAGCGCTGGAGGCCATTTATCATAAACTAGGCGTCCAGCCAGCGGCCGGAGAATTGTTACCCCAACGAGTTTATCGTGATTTACCAGCTGACTGGCAGTCAACGCTAGTTGATAATTTACGGGATGCCCATGACGAATCACTTAGCCAACAACTTGGCGGTAACTGGCATGCCGGTATCAAACAAACCGACGAGCATCGGGTTGAGAATACCAATGATTTTGTGCTTCAACAAATAGATTTAGTCGACTGGTTCGTCCAGGCTAAACTAGCTAATCCAGTAGCTGCCGAAAAACTACGTTACAATTTGGCGGCCACCATCAGCGAAAGATTCAAGCGACAAACGGTCGTTCGACATTTGTCGTCCAATCTACCACCGATTTATCATTTTCAGTCCCAACCCCAGCTAACTATCGAAATCGAACGCTCAACCGAACGAGCAATCAAGCGTGGCGAATCATTTAGTGGCTGTGGCATAACGGTCAAAAACGAGCTAGACAGTTTAATCGATAACAAGCTTGACGAAGCCGGCTACGGAAATCAATCAGACAAACAAGAGGAAGACGAGTACGGCCCTCTTAACTTCAAATGTCCTAAAGGCCATCACAATCGACGACCGCGGGGTGGGTTCATAGATGAGTGTCAAAAATGCCGCATTAGCGTCCGGTGTTAGCCCAAAAAGCGTATAATTATAGTTGATGACGAGACACCAAACCGTTGAAGTCTAAACGCCTAGGCATCTACTCCGGTGCTTTTGACCCAGTGCATATCGGGCACATTACTTTTGCTTTGCAAGCTATGCGAGCGGCTAATTTAGACGAAGTATATTTCTTGCCCGAGCGTCGACCTCGCCACAAATTAGGCGTCGAACATTTCGGTCACCGGGTAGCGATGCTCAGGCAAGCCATCAAGCCCCACCCCAAATTTCATATAATTGAGCTGACCGACATTAGCTTCAGTGTCGAATACACTTTACCGAAAGTGAAAACCCAATTCGCTGGCGATCAGTTAGTCTTCTTGTTCGGCAGTGATGTCATCCCAACGCTCGGTGATTGGCCGAAAGTTGATCGCTTACTTAAAGACGTTGAACTAGTCATCGGCCTTCGACAACACACTGACTTGAAACGCATTAAGCAACAAATCGAACAACTGCCAATTCAGTCCAGTGCAGTGTCGATCATCTCCAGTTATGCGCCAACTATATCGTCTGGCAAAGTCCGCTCGGCTCTTCGACGTGGCACCAAAGCTGAAGGTTTGCTAACTAGTGTCGAGCGCTACAGCAATCAAAATTGGCTATACGTTTCATTGCCGGTCGAGTAGAGCCTATTCGTCTAAGCGACGTGCTTGATGAACCAACGATCAACCACAAAAGTTACGATGAACAGTAGCCCAAAAACAATTGCCAATACCATCGTCCAACCAGCAAAATCCGGCGTCCAAACGGGCGAGAAGAAATCAAATTTGTACAAAGCTTCCGGAATTGGGGCTAACTTAATCGCCGAATGGCTTTGGACGTATTGTTCGATACACGGCACCCGGTTGTGTCCTGAAAAGTCGGTTGAATTCTGTTGTTCACAGTAGTTTTGGGCCTCAGTGTAGATCTGGCTGTTAGTGCTGGCTATGGCGGCGGCTTGGGCTTGAGACAAACGATCGTAAGTGTATTTAAGTTGGATAGGTGGATAGATGGCGTTCGAGCCGGAGCTCAAGTTGGTGTTCATGTGGGCAATCACATAAGTCTGCAATTGGCTTAGGGCTGTCTGGACGTCACCATTATTCTGGTCGGCGGTATAGACGGCATCACGATATTTGACCATTTGTTGATTGTTGGCTCGCAGGGCAAAAACACAGATGACAGCGCTGATTACGGCTAAGATTAGGAAGTACCAAGGTCTAAGCTTGCGGAATGATTTCCAGGAGTGGTGTAGACGACGTTTGTTCATTCTGCTTAAGATTATAAGCTATAAGTGGTCAACGACACATTTAACAATCCAATTAAACACACATTAACTATTGTTAGTACTTGCGACTTTCCACTCGCTACTTGATACTTATAGCATGCATATATATTTTTCAGGTATTGGTGGCGCCGGTATAGGCCCTTTGGCCCAGATAGCTCATCAGGCTGGATATCAAGTTTCGGGATCTGATAAACAAGCTTCCGCTTACATTGATTATCTACAACAACACGGTATAAGTAATATTCACATCGGACAATCCTACCAGGCGATAGAGGCCGTTAATGAACAATCGCCCATAGATTGGCTGGTTTATTCATCGGCCGTTAGTATCGAAAACGACCATCATCCTGAACTGGAATTTTGTAAACAGCAGGGGATTAAGCTTAGTAAACGTGATGAATTTCTCAATGCTTTTTTGCATCAACAACATCTAGACATGATTGGAGTGGCCGGCACGCATGGCAAGACCACTACGACAGCCATGACTACCTGGTTATTCAAGCAGTCCAACCAGCCAGTCAGCCATCTACTGCCAGCCAAAACTAGTTTCACCGAAATGGGTGAGTACAATCCGGATAGCCAGTGGTTCGTATATGAAGCTGATGAATTTGACCGTAATTTCTTAACTTTTGAACCGAAGATTACGGTCGTTACTGGAGTGAGCTGGGACCATCATGAGTTATTCCCAACCAGAGACGATTATCAGGCGGCTTTTCGGGAATTCATTAGTCAATCACAGCATACTTTTATTTGGCAAGAAGATGCTGACTATTTGAGCCTTACAGCTAGCGATAATGTTAGTATTATGGACAGCGCTGATGAACATATTGACCAGATTAAGCTACTAGGGAAGTACAATCGACTTGACGCCTGGTTGGCGATACAGGCGGTGCATCGAGCTACCAAGCAACCAATCGCTGAGCTGATAAGCTTAGCCAATCAATTCCCCGGGTTGTCACGTCGTATGGAAATGCTCGCTCCTGATTTATATACGGATTATGCCCACACGCCAGAGAAAATTCGGGGAGCCATGAGCGTCGCTCTAGAAATGGCTGGTGAATCCGGCCAACAGTTAGTAGTGGTCTATGAGCCTTTGACTAATCGTCGCCAGCACTTTATGTTAAACGACTATCGTGATTGTTTTGACGGTGCTACAAAAGTATATTGGCTACCGAGCTATTTGGCCCGCGAAGACCCCAACCAGCCGATACTGACTCCCGCCGAACTGATTGCCCATTTAGACAATTCGAGTCTTGCTGAGCCGATGGAGCGCAACGATCGGTTAAAGTCTGTTATCCAGCAACATCTCGATAAAGGCGATATGGTAGTTGGCATGGCTGGCGGCGGCGGCGACAGTCTAGATGACTGGCTAAGGCACAATTTCGTTAGCTGACGCTAGTTATCCGTCCAGATTCATCTATAGCGACGGCACCAAGTCGAACTATCTCGATAGCATCATCAACAATTCTAATTACGGTCGACGGTTGATGACCAAATAAGTCGCCACCATCTTCATAGAAGTCGACCCTGTTGCCAAAGTATTTTCGGGCTTCGTCGACCGTAACAGCTGTCGGTTGGGCCGGGTCGTTAGCGCTGGATCTCAATAACGGGCCGGTGGCTTGGAGTACAGCTAGTAGCTTGTTGTCGTTGGGGATTCTGACTGCGAGGCTGGAAAGACCCATGTGCAAATA
Organism: bacterium; assembly: GCA_021783725.1. Taxonomy (GTDB): domain Bacteria; phylum Patescibacteriota; class Saccharimonadia; order Saccharimonadales; family UBA4665; genus JAJXTN01. The sequence goes on from JAJXTN010000010.1 coordinate 23,543, forward strand.
GGCTAATTCTGGCCCGCAGGGTACGATGACGCTAATCGGTGCTGGCCAATATTGCTCAACAGCTTTTAGGTAGCGAGCTTTGATACCCAAATCGATTAACTGCTTAACACTGCCGGCGATAATAGTACCGGGCTTATGCTCACGGTGCTTGAGCGCGTACAGACGCTTGACGGCAGTTCGATCAACGGCCCGGGCAACTAGACCATAAACTGTATCGGTGGGAATGACAGCCACCGCTCCGGGCTTCAACAGTTGATTTATAATATTCATGTTTAATCATTCTACATTATATAAAATGCCCCTCGCTAGGAGGGGCATTAAACCATCGATTAAAGTTTATCGGCTATGGTTTTGCGTTAGTAGAGCCAGCGTTTTGAACGTTGCCGCTAGTCGTGCTTGAGCTACTGCTCTGATCAGTACATTTCTGACCATTAGGGTTGTTCTTGACGAAGGTAGCAACCGCCTTAGCAACTTGACCGTTGTCTTGTAGGTTTTCCCAGAAAGTGACTTGAGATCGGTTGATGATCATTTGGTCATATGGTTCGTGCAACTCACAGCCTAGCTTGACTAGGGAAACGCTGGAGTTGGCGTTGGATCCGGTTCCGGTGTTAGAAGTCTGCAAGTAGTAGATGTTTGACAGTACCAAGTAGCTACTATTAAGAACTTTGACCTTACCGAAGTAAACCTGGCCAGTCTGTAAGAATACAGCCTGAAGTTTGCTGGTGTCGACATATTTATCTTCGTTGGCTCCGTTAGAACCAAAGGCGATAAAAGCCACTAGGGCTAAAAGCAAAATAACTACTGTGGAGACAGCGCTAACGACAGCGATTCGACCCCATCTACTTTTATCAGAAGAATTCCTTTTGCCCGATGTTGGCGTAACTGCAGAGGCATGCGCACTCGGAGCTACGGTTTGCGGTTGTGTACTACGACCTTGAAAATCCATATTTCTCTCACTCCACCTGTTATAGTTTTTATGGTTACCGAATAAGTGTAATACAGCGTAGGGTCTTTCGCAACTCTAAATGACCGTATAATTTTTACAATATCCAGTATTTGATTGATTATTTATAAGACAAAAACTATCATTTTTCGACTAATTCCATAGTCTTATCTGATTTATAGGGGTTGACAAATAAATTCCCAACAGAGTATGTTAGGGGTACACTACTAACGATAAGAGAGGGAGCGTAAATAATGGCTTACAAGCACACGAATTCCAAAGGTGTAACATACTACCTTAATTCAAAGGAAGTAACACTTCGCGGCGGCAAATTACAGCGCATTTACTATTTCAGCAAAGACGAGCGCCCAGAAGCAACTGAATTGCCAGCTGGATTCAGCGTCAACGAAAACCCACGCAACGGTTTCTTGACCGTCAAGCGATCTTAGTAACGTTACCTTAGTACGTTAGACTAAAATATCCGGCCCCGGAAATGGGGCCGGATATTTTTAATCCAAGAAAGATACGAGCCTCAGACAAACATACAGACCAACAGGTAGCAGATGTCAGATAGCAGACTTCAGATTGTAGATTGTGGTCTAGCCTTGTTATAGTAGTAGGTTGATGAGCGATATAATTCTCAAGGTTAAAAACCTGACTAAAGTCTATGATGATAAGCCAGTTGTAGATGGTATTTCATTCGAAGTTAAGCGAGGCGAAGTGTTCGGTATCCTTGGACCAAATGGTGCTGGTAAAACTACAACTCTTGAAATGATTGAGTCAATGCGTCCGATAGATGGCGGCACGATTATTATTGATGGACTCGATGTAGCTAAAAATTCTGATGCCGTCAAACGAATTATCGGCGTTCAGCCTCAAAGCCCAGCTTTTCAGGATAAGACTAAATTAACCGAGATTATTGAGTTATTCGCCGCCGCTTATGGAGAAAAAGTTAATGCTAAAGAACTATTAAGCGAAGTTCAGCTTGATGAAAAAGCCAGTAGTTTCGCTGAGCAATTGTCTGGTGGCCAGCGCCAACGTCTAAGTATTGCCGCCGCTTTGGTTCATAATCCCAAAGTTTTCTTTATGGACGAGCCAACCACTGGGCTTGATCCTCAAGCTCGGCGTAACCTTTGGGATTTAACCCGTGAAGTTCGAGATAAAGGCGTGACCGTAGTTATGACCACTCACTATATGGACGAAGCTGAAATCCTGTGCGACCGAGTAGCGATCATGGATCGGGGCAAAATTATTGCCATCGATACCCCGAAAAACCTCATCAAACAGTTACTGAAACGCGGCTTTGAGAAAACTACAATAGTTGAACAAGCCAATCTAGAAGACGTGTTTATCGATTTGACTGGAAAGGCGCTAAGGGAATAATTATGAAAAAAGCGTTTTTTACGGTCTACGTATTTTCCAGACTCAACACTAAGCGTTTCTTTCGTGACCGCTTAGCAATATTCTTTGGCATTCTATTCCCACTGATATTTTTATTTGTATTTGGTAGTATATCTGGCGGTAGCGGGGGGACAAGTTTTCGCGTGGCGATTATTAATCACTCCGACAGCAGTTTCGCTAAACAATACGTTGCTCAACTCGAGAAAAACAAAGTTTTTAAAGTTGATAAAACGATTACCACCGAAGATACCGCCAAAGCCAAAATGGATAGAAACCAGCTCGATAGCATGATCGTTTTGCCGGCCGATTTCGGTAAAATTACCGGTGCCAATCCTTATCCTACAGGCCAAGCCAAAGTCGTTTATACCCAGAATAATTCAACAGCTGGCATAACCATAACTTCAATCATTGAATCGTCGATGAAGGATATAAATTGGCACATGGTTCTGTCATATTCGGGCAGTAGTTTGAGCCACGCGGCTTTCCCATATACAGTTACAGGTGAACAGCTCAATGAGAACAGTCTCACGGCTTTTGACTACACTTTCGCTGGCTTACTTGGTTTCTCGATCGTCGGCCTAGGGATATTCGGTCCGGTAAATGTATTTCCCGAGCTCAAGAAACAAGGCATTCTGCGCCGTTTACACACCACGCCGCTCAAGGTCTGGCAATACTTCACCTCAACCGTAGTTTCGCAGTCGATAATCGGTCTGGTATCGTTGTCGGTCATGTTTGCCGTCGCTTTGACAGTGTTCAATCTAAACGTCGTTGGCGATTGGTTCGACATCGTCGTTTTTCTAATTTTTAGTATTATTGTTATCTTGGGTATTGGCCTAGCTATCGGCGGTTGGTCGAAGAATGAGCGCCAAGCGGCACCTCTAAGTAATATTGTGGTTTTCCCAATGCTATTCTTGTCTGGCACCTTTTTCCCACGTTTCTTGATGCCACACTGGCTACAAACCGTATCTGACTACCTGCCATTAACGCCTGTGATTGACGGTATTCGAATGATTGTCACTGAAGGTAAGAACTTATCTGAACTTGGCCCGCAATTAGCTTTATTGGCGGTTTGGATGGTGATAATTTACATCATCGCATTTCGGGTTTTCCGCTGGGAATAAAACGCTTCTCACCCCTTGTAATATTAGCATAAGTATGATACAGTAGTGTTTATGACTGCGTCATTTGAACAACCAACTTTTCCCAACATGCCAGATCCGGCCAAGCCGGAAGTTGTTAATGCTGTGCCCGATGAAAGCCTACCTATAGCTCCAGAAATCTTAGAATATCCTGATCGCACATCTGAAGCCGCCCGTGATCAAGGCTGGGGTCCGACAGAATGGGGAACACCGGTTGGCACCGAAGACCGTCCAGTCCGCACCAAAGAAGCCGTTGAAGCCGACAAACAAGCTCGACGCGAACGTCGTGAACGGGCTATTAGACGAGCCTCACGTGAGACTCGTTATACCGATATCGGTTCTGATACCCAGGGTTCAGACAACGCTCCAGACGATGGGACGATTGCGGCTCCCAAAGATAGTCCAGGTCGTCGCGCAGCCGCTCGAGTTCTAGCCGCCATTGAAGCCAAGAATATTATTACTGAAACTGGAAACGATACGGCGCGGGCTATGGCGATTGCTCGAGCCCGTCAGGAAAAGCCGAAAGGCTAGTACAATAGCCTGAGTTATGAATTTCCAAGATTTGCCTAAGCCATTTTTTGTAATGGCACCCCTCGATGATGTTACCGACACGGTGTTTCGGCAAATTATTGCTAGTTGCGCCCCTCCCGATGTCTTCTTCACCGAGTTTGTTAATGTTGATGGCCTAATGAGTCCCGGTCGACCGAAATTGCTTAAGAAACTGCGGTTTACGGCCAGCGAACAACCACTGATAGCTCAATTGTGGGGTTTACAGCCGGCTAACTTCCAAGCTGTCGCCAGCCAGATTGCTGACGGCAGTTTAGCCCGCGAACTAGGTTTGCCGGAGGGTGTTAATTTCGCTGGCATCGACCTGAACATGGGTTGTCCAGAGAAAACCGTCGTCAAGAATGGCGCTTGTTCGGCACTAATTAATGATCCGGACTTAGCCGTCGAAATTATCCAAGCTACTCAAGCTGGGGCTGGTAATCTGCCAGTCAGCGTCAAAACTCGCATCGGTTTCAGTGTTATCGACTTGAGCTGGATTGGATTACTACTTAAACAAAATCTGAATATGTTAACCATTCATGGCCGTACTCGCAAGGAAATGAGTAAAGTTCCAGCCCACTGGGATGTTATTGGTCAAGTACGTGAGTTGCGTGACAAATTGGCCGTGAATACGTTAATCGTTGGCAACGGCGACGTGGTTAATCGTCAGCAGGGAATTGAACTGGCCCAAAAGTATCACCTAGATGGCATCATGATTGGCCGAGGCGTATTTCACGATCCATTCGTGTTTGCTGAATCTAGTCCTTGGGAAGACTATACGCGACAGCAAAAGATTGAATTGTATCGCCGACAGGTCCAATTATTCGCCGACACTTGGCAGAATAATGAGCGACCATTACCAACGCTCAATAAATTTTGCAAAGTCTACATTAACGATTTCGAAGGCAGTAAAGAACTCCGTGAACAACTAATGTCCGCCAAAACCACCGGTGAGTTACTAAACTTGCTGGAAAATGCGAAAAAATAGTGGATATCAGTTTTGTCAGTTGAAACCTACTTACATAGCACCAGGTATTGAAATATATTTCGGACTCTATAGACAAGACTATCAGGATTGAACTGGGCATAATCATCTAATCGCCACAATTTAATCGGTTGGCACTCTTGACAGACGAGTGCTAATTTTCTTATTATTAGTCTGGTGGTAAGCCACCAACTTTGATTTAACAATTTAATGTTAGTCGCTACTCCGCTGGTCTAAGGGTTATCGGAGTTGGGAGTTGCATTAAAACCCACTACACCCTTGGAGCAACACTCTTTAGCCCGATAATCAGTCGGATTAGCGGTAAAGGAGATTGCTTATGTTTGATCTAGTGCGCCGTCCAACTGATGCGCTTGGCTTATCTACCTTTGAGGAAATAGACAAATTGGTAGATAACTTCTGGCGTTCTATAGGTATGCCCAGTAGTTCGTTTAGCTTGCCGTCGGTAGATATTTACACTCAAGACGATGAGCATATGGTCGTCGAGATGCAGGCACCAGGCTTTGACCCTGACGATATTGAGCTCAACGTTCGCAATGGTGTATTGGAAATTCGTGGCGAGAAGTCTGAAAAAGACGATCAAAAAGATGGTAAGCGGAGCTATATGGTTCGTGAACGCAACGCCAGCTTTGCTCGTCGGGTGGTTCTGCCAGAAGGAGCTGACGCCGATAACATTACCGCCGAGCTGGACAAAGGCTTGCTAAAAGTTACTGTGCCCGTAATTCGTCCAGAAGCCAGACGTATTAAAATTAGTGGTAGTAAGGGTGACAATGCCAAGAGGCTGACGACTAAAGCCGAAAAGTAGAGGCCGTAAGCTATTAGAAAACCCTGCCTTTGATAGCAGGGTTTTCTTTTGCCTCAGACTATTATTCAAACACATAGAGTAATCAAAATTGTCCTGACGCGATAAGACTATATAAACGCAAATGTAGCCAATAATAACAATATTTATGAATGCAAAGCCTTCATTGAATGGGTGGCAATCTTCAGCTCACATCACGAGCCGTATGTACAGATATAAGCTGCAGGACGTCTCAAAGTTGATCCAGCCCCCTCAACCTGATTGGGAACAAGAATAAAACTTTTCGCGGTGATGCTAATCAACAACCCTAGCATCAGGATCAGTGTGTACTCATAATATAGTTGTCGAAAGTGTATAGGGAACGAACTCGACTAACGATCATTCAGAGATAGAAATAGAGTTTATTGACTTAAGCTCAATCTCAACAGATAAGTTGTATCGGATAGTGGAATTAAGTATCATAAGCCGCCTGAAACACTAGGCAATAACTGTATCAGCAGATTAAGCGTGTTGATGACAGAACAGCTGAATTAGAAAACGATCAGAAGCATTATAAAAAGCGATGGACAAGAAGATAGCGCTGAACCAAGCACCACTAATTTTATGCATAGCTTTGCTAAATTTGGGAAATATACAGCACCAGAGTATACGGTCAGGTTCCAAAGGATGATATTGCCTGAAGGCTAATTTCGCATAACTCTAGAACTAGAGTTGGTGCCGTTAAAGTCAAGCTTTCCTCTGAAGTCGCTAATAAAATTAGAAAAAAGAATTAATATTGGTGGGGCAGGATGGACTTGAACCCATAATATGCCGGTGGCATTTTATGTCGACGTCAACGAAGTGTCTCTAGTGAAACCAACTAAGATCGCAAATGGTGGGGGTGGAAGGACTTGAACCTTCGACCAATCAGTTATGAGCCGACTGCTCTAACCACTGAGCTACACCCCCACCATTTGCAATCTACTTGTTAAGCCGACCAATCAGTTATCCGTCGTCGCCATTGGCTCCTTTGGGATAATCTTGTGGCGTGCTCGGAGCTAGCTCCTGCGCGCGTCCTCGATTATGAGCCGACTGCTCTAACCACTGAGCTACTGCCCCTTCGTCAAAGCCTACGCTCCAATCTCGTTTTGCCTGGCGGCAAAAGCTTCGATCTAGAGCTATGCTTCTCCTCTCAAAACTTCATTCAGTCGCTTTCGCTCCTTGGATTGAAGTTTTGGAGAATTGCAAGTGTATGGCTTAACAGATGAGAGTATATAGCTTCACGCCGAGAAAACCAATACTTTAAGCCGTTTTCTCGGGTTCGTCATATATTGAGCTGACCGCTCAATATACCAGATTTGAGCCAAAGTTATATACTATAAATACTGCAATGAACATCAAAACCGACAAATACAAACAGCAAGCGGTGAGCTACGCCCAGAAAATGAGTGACGTACGCTTCGTCGGTCAATTGATATTTGCCATACTAGTGCTACTTATAACTTGGAGCGGGGTCAAAGCCATCCAGACCAATTACGGGCTTCAAAAGCAGATATCAACCCTCAAGCAGCAGAATAATATTCAACAGTTAGAAAATAATAATTTGGCTTTGCAGAATAACTACTACAACAGTAATCAATATCTCGAATTGGCGGCCCGTCAAGATTTCGGGCTGGCGGCGGCCGGTGAGAAAGAGGTGTTGGTGCCAGCATCGGTAGCTATGGCGTATACGACCGATCTACCGTCGAGCACCAAGCCAACTACGGCAAATGCCAAACAGCCAACTTATCAAAAAAACTTTGAATCTTGGGTTAGTTTTTTCTTGCATCGGCAATCCGGCAATGACCAGGTTCAGATAGATAGGCGCCACTTCTAGAATACAATTAAGGATCTAGGAGACAAGCTAATGAGACATACTGGTGCTCAAGCCAGAACTGGCGTATTGGTTCCAGGATTAAATAGTAT
>JAJXTN010000016.1 GCA_021783725.1 bacterium
TTCGTCGATAGGTCCAGTCTCTGGGTTAGCCTGCCTCTCCAGCACGATATCGTGTTCGATTTGTTGTTCTTCGATGGGCGTAAGTTGGGCTTCGATATCATCAGCTTCAGGGTCTAGCGAATCAGTTTCAACTTTTACCGTCTTGCCAGTCAGCAACGATAATAGATCGTGGCGCTTTTCGGCTTCAGCTTTTTGTGATTTATCAGATTCCGGTTCATCTTTAATCGAACCGGTTTTTTCGGCCTTAGATTTCTTATTGTCGACTAATTCGTCTTCGGAATCGTCATCGTCTTCTGGTCTGGTATTTATACCTTCCATGACACCTAGCTTAAGCTTAATTATTTGCAATTACAAACAGTTCAGTATACGATAGAAACTATTATTAGCCAAGTATGCTAGTTGTCTAGCGTATTTAACCGGAGGCGGCAAAAATGTTTTATACACCCAAAAAACCTAGCTTTACCGCCTTTCGGGCGTGCTAACTCTTCAAAAAATACTACCTATATTAATTTACCCTAGACCGAACGACTGCGCAGCAAGGAGGCTGTCGCGATGAAAAAAACTGACACTACCCAAACCCTAGATTTTTATTGGAATACCGTTTGGCGATACCCTCGATACGTACTCGGCTTAATGCTGGCAATTCCCGTTACCGCTCTCGTTAGCAACATATTACCGCCATTAATATTGGCCAGTGTTTTAACCCGTTTAGCTAAACACGACTACGATGCGCAAAACGTCTGGACCAGCTTCGGTCCGAGTCTGGTACTGTACGGCATACTGGTCATCCTCAGCGGTGTTGTGATGTGGCGCCTAGTAGATTTCGTGGTCTGGAAACTTGAAGGATCGGCCCTCCGAGACATCGCCAACACCGTGTTTAAGCACCTACTGGGTCAAAGCTCTGATTTTCATGCCAACCATTTCGGTGGCTCATTGGTATCCCAAACCAACAAATTGATGGGCTCCTATATTCGCCTGGCCGATACGACCTTATTTCAGGTTTTACCGATGGTTTGGACGATTGTGTTCGTGGCCATAATCTTAGCCGGCCGAGCACCTTTATTCGTCGTAGTATTTTTGCTATTCACTATTGTCTACATTAGCAGTTCCCTATTCGTTACCAGCCGAACGCGTAAATTTGGTGCCAAACATGCCGCCGCCGAAAGCAAACAGACCGGTTACTTATCGGACGCTATAACTAATGTCATGGCTATCAAGAGTTTTGCAAGAAGTAACTATGAGGCTGAGCGGTTCCAACAAGCTACCGACAATACTCACGAACGCCTAATGCGCCTGCTCAAAGTGTCACAGTTTCAGATGTCTTATTTCTCAACTATGACCAGCGCCATTATGGCAGTATCGCTAGCCATCGCCGTTATAAGTGTTGTTAGCTTTAATGCCAACATAGCAACTGTATTTTTGATACTCAACTACACAGCAGCGATTGCTACCCAACTGTTCTCTTTCAGTGTCCAGAGTTTGCGTAATTACAACCGGGCGCTTGGTGACGCCAGTGATATGGTGAAGATTCTAGCTATTCAACCAGCTGTTCAGGATCCAGCCGAGCCGGAGCTAGTCACCATCAATCAAGGCTCAATCACTTTCGATAATGTCACTTTCAAACACGACGGTTCCAATAAACCGATATTCGATGGTATGAATTTGACGATCAATAGCGGTCAGAAAATTGGGCTAGTTGGGCATTCTGGGTCTGGCAAAACCACTTTTACTCGCTTATTGCTACGTTTCTCAGATATTAATAGTGGCCAAATCTTGATAGACGGTCAGAATATTGCCAACATTACTCAAGATGACCTTCATCGCAACATTGCCTACGTACCCCAAGAACCACTACTGTTCCACCGTTCGATACTGGAAAATATCGCCTACGGCAAACCCGAGACCGACATTGAAAAAATTGAATTTGTGGCCCAACAAGCCCATGCCAAAGAGTTCATCGATAGCCTGCCCAAAGGTTACGATACTCTGGTCGGTGAACGGGGTGTCAAACTGAGTGGTGGTCAACGACAACGAATTGTCATTGCTCGAGCGATGCTCAAAAATGCACCGATATTAGTTCTAGATGAAGCCACTTCGGCACTCGACAGCGAAAGCGAAGTGCTGATTCAAGACGCTCTATGGAAACTAATGGAAGGTCGGACGGCCATCGTCATAGCTCACCGCTTAAGCACGATTCAACGCATGGATAAAATCATCGTGTTGGACGAGGGCAAAATCGTTGAGCAAGGGTCGCATCAAGAACTTCTAAACAAAGCTGGCATTTATGCCAAACTGTGGGCTCACCAATCGGGTGGCTTTATAACTGAATAGTATCAGGCAGCTGGTGTAGCGACTGGATTTTGACGATCTGGTCGCTGTTTCTGTTGTTGCCACTCACGGTAAACTAAGAAAATGATCGCCGTATCAAGAACCGTCAAAAAGGCCATACCAAAAGTCGGATTGGTAATTAGCAAATAGATTTGATAAATCAAGAATAAGCCCAAAGCTCCGAGCGCCCAAGGATAGGCCCACAGCTTATTTAGTAATAGACAGGTCACGAGGACGACTTTAACTAAGCCGTGGGTCAGTAAAAACGCGGCGGCAAATAAATTGTGGCCACTAGCCAAGTGATCGCCCAGTTTCACAATGTGATTAGCGATAATCGCGTGTGAGTTTTCCTGCAGTGAATGCTGAGTCAGAAAATGTGTAATGCTATTAACGGCCGTTGGGCTTAAAAATAACACTAACAAACCACCGATAATCTCCAGAACACCATCAATCCCCTTGATGATGATTCCGACTTCGTAGGTTTTATCGAGTAGTGTTTTGGGTTGAAACCATGGCATGAAAACACTATAACATGCCCTATGACCAACGAATCAAAAAGGCTATAGTTATACGATTATGTCATCCCAGCGAAAGCTGGGATCTAGTATTAAATTAAACTTTGCTTCAATGAGAGTTCCCAATTGGAGTCTACCCCAGCGAAAGGTGGGGCTGGGATGACAACTTGAGTTAAAGGTTTTATTTTACTCGGACTTGGAGTCTTCAGAAGCAGATTCAGCGTCAGTTGCCGTGGTTTCACCTTCGGCACCCTCTTCAACTTCAGCGACAACTTCTTCGGCTTCACCACCAGCGGCATCATTCGCGGCGGCTAGAGCACTTGGTTCGTAAACTGTAGCGATAGCGTGTGAGCCATCAGTCTCAATTTCAACACCTTCAGGTACGATAAGGTCAGCGACTGTAGCGTGGTCACCAATTTCAATAAGTTTCTCGGCGTCGTATTCCAAGAAATCAGGCAATTTGGTGGCAATCGCCCGAACCTCAACTTCATCTAATTGACTCAAAACGATTAGACCACTACGTTCGGCTGGACTTGATTCATTGCCTTCAGCATAGCGTGGGCGAACCGGAATTTCAGCTTCCACTTTTTGGTTCTTATCGACAGCGTTAAATACGACATGAGTTAGACGGTGTTTGCGTGGATCAAACTCAGCCGTTTTGATTAAAGCAACAAATGATAAATCACCGGACGTAATCTGTACTGGGTGGTGCTTGCCAGCTTTTTGCCATACTTTGTACATGGCTGTGTAATCAGCTTGTACATGTATCGATTCTTTGCCATGATCGTGGATGACGGCTGGCACAAAACCATCGCGGCGTAAATGCTTAACGGCTTTACCGACTATTTCACGCGGTTGTAAATCCAAACTAATAGTATCTTGTGACATGTGAGCTGAACCTCTTAATGTTTCCCCAGATTATAACAGATTAACCATAATAATGAAACTGATTAATAACTGGACGTCCGCCCAAAAAAAGGTTAGGCTTAATATTAATGTTTAATCCTAGCGATATCGTTTTGAGTGGTGGGTTATTGTTAATCGGATTATTCCTTTTCTCCGAAGTGGCACTGCTCTTGGGATTCTTCCTGCCTGGCGATACTTTACTGATTGCTGCCGGCATATTAGCCCAACAAGACAAGCTGTCAGTTGTCAGCGTAATAATAGTCGCAATTGTCGCCGCCATCGCCGGTGATTCAACCGCTTATTTTATTGGTCGCCGGATGGGACCCAAAGTATTCACCAAACAAGACAGTATTTTGTTCGACGCCAAACATATCTCCAAGGCTGAAGCTTTCTACGAAAAATATGGTACCAAAGCTTTGCTAGTTACCCACTTTTTACCAGTCGTCCGAACTTTTACTCCCTTACTAGCCGGTGTTGGCAATATGCCTTATCGCAAATTCTTGCTATTCAACGCTATTGGCGACATCGTTTGGGCAGTATCAGTTACGCTAGTTGGTTATTATATTGGTAGCAAGATTCCGAATGTTGATAATTACATATTATTGTTCGTATTGGCGGCGATGATTTTGACGGCTTCGCCAACCATCTACCATGTCACAAAAAAGCATCTCAAAAACCGTCAAGCTACCAAAAAACAATCTTAATCACGTTTGATGAATCGATATTCATGACGCTTAATCAAGCCGACCAGTTCTAATTTGGTCAAATCACCTAGCGGTGTACGAACTTGGCGGCCTGGGACCGGCTCAATTTGACTGAAACCAACCTTGGCGGCGGCTTCAAGAATTTCAGCGTCAATGTTAAATGGTTTGGTTAACTGTTTTTTGTGGTAAGCGGCCTCGACCGCTACATTCACCAACTGACTGGCTTGTTGAGCCGTCGGCTCCTCCGTGCCTTCGGCCTGAGCGACCGCCACGGCCGACCAAGAAGCTAAAGCCAAATCGGCAATCGACACCGAATTACTGATAATTGCCTCAGCCAGTTTAATCGAATACTCGTCAAGATAAGCTGATGCTAGCTGTCGTTCGTGTTGGAAAATTGGCGCGTCGCGGCCAGGAATAAGATCAGGCGTAGTCATATCGACATAATAAAACTATACTAGTGTTTATTCAAACTTGGGGACAGCTAAAGCATGTGTTTAAGATATTGGCCGGTGTAGCTAGCGGTGACTTTGGCCACCTGCTCCGGAGTGCCCTCGGCAACAACCAAACCACCATCTTTACCACCCTCTGGGCCCATATCGATTAGCCAATCGGCGTTCTTGATAACATCTAAGTTGTGTTCAATCACTACCATGCTATTGCCAGCATCAACAAGGGCATGCAACATGTGCAGTAACTTATCAACATCAGCCATATGTAAGCCGGTGGTTGGCTCATCGAGAATGTACAGAGTTCGGCCAGTTGGTCGACGTGACAGCTCGCTGGACAATTTGATTCGTTGAGCTTCACCTCCACTCAGAGTTGTGGCTGGCTGACCGAGTCGAATATAGCCAATCCCAACGTCAACCAGGGTTTGTAATTTGCGGGCAATTGACGGAATATTTTCGAAGAATTCTAAGGCTTGATCGCAAGTCATTTCTAGTACATCGCTAATCGTTTTGCCTTTATAGTGAATTTCTAAAGCTTCGCGGTTATAACGCTTGCCTTTACAGACTTCGCAAGGTACATAAACATCTGGCAAAAAGTGCATTTCAATCTTGATGATGCCATCGCCGGCGCAATTCTCACACCTACCGCCTTTGACATTAAAACTAAAGCGACCAGCACTATAGCCACGCAATTTGGCTTCCGGCATTTGAGCAAACAACTCACGAATCGGCGTAAACAAACCGGTGTAGGTTGCTGGATTAGAGCGCGGCGTTCGGCCAATTGGTGATTGATCGATGATGATGGCTTTGTCGAGCAATTTGATGCCCTGGATTTCATCATGCCGCCCTGGTACAGTACTGGCTCGGTGCAATCTAGCCAACAACTCTTTAGCCAGAATATCATTAATCAAACTTGACTTACCGGAACCGCTAACTCCAGACACAACCACCAGTTTATTGAGCGGAATCGTCACATCTATACCACGTAGATTATTTTCACGAGCATTTTTGATAACTAAACTGTTGCCATTACCGGCTCGACGTTTTTTGGGCACGGTAATTTTTTTATGACCCGATAAATATTCACCAGTAATACTGGCCTTGGTTTTAATCACTTCATCGGGTGTCCCGCTAGCAACGACTTTACCGCCATGAACACCAGCGCCTGGACCAATATCCAACAACCAATCGGCAGTCCGGATGGTGTCTTCGTCGTGCTCGACAACAATAACCGTATTGCCTAAATCGCGCAAATGTTTAAGCGTCCGGATTAGTCGGGCGTTGTCTCGTTGGTGCAGACCGATACTCGGTTCATCCAAAACATACAGTACACCCATCAAGCCAGAACCAATCTGGGTAGCCAACCTGATTCGCTGAGCTTCGCCACCACTCAGAGTTGTGGCACCGCGTAATAAGTTCAAATAATTAAGTCCAACATCTTGGAGGAACTGCAGTCGAGCGCCAATTTCCTTCAGTATTAGCTGGGCGATTTTGGCATCCTTATCATTTAGCTTCAAACTGTTAAACCAGTTGAGAGCATCGTCAATCGACAAACTACAAATATCCATAATCGAATCGTTGCCGATAGTGATGGCCAGAACTTCTGGTTTAAGACGCCGACCTTCGCAAGCATGACACGGTTTCTCTTGCATGAAACGTTCAATATCACGCCGAATAAAATCGCTATCGGTTTCGTGATGGCGTCGTTCGAGATTCGGCACAACACCTTCGTAAGTTGTTTCGAGATTACGGCCACCGCCTAGTGATACTTTATAAGTCTTTTTACCCGTTCCGTACATGATCAAATTAATTTGTTCCTTGGTTAGCTCTCCAGTTGGAACATGTAGGCTGAAGCCGTACTCATCAGCCACGGCCTGAAGTTTTTTGGAATACCAATTGTCGACATTAATCCGGTTATACGGTCGAATCGCCCCCTCGGCGATTGTTAACCGACCATTAGGTATGACTAATTCAGGATCGACTTCTAATCGACTGCCGATACCGGTACAGACCGGGCAGGCACCTTGAGGTGAATTGAAACTAAACGTCCGCGGTTCTAGATCAGGGATGTTTACTTCTGGATGGTCTGGACAAGCGTACATTAAACTGTATGGCCAGACTTCATTACTATCGGCATCGATTACCACTACCTTACCTTCAGCAACTTCTAGAGCTTGTTCGATTGACTGAACCAAGCGCGACCGACTGTCTTGATTGTTGACTAGGCGGTCAACGACAACTTCGATGCGGTGACGATAACTTTTATCGAGCTCAGGGAATTCATCCAGCGCGTAGACCACACCATCAACTCGAACACGAGCGAAACCAGCTCGCTGATACTGTTCGGGGATGTGCTCGAAGGCCCCTTTTTTGTCAATCACCACCGGCGCCAATATCATCAACTTCTTGTCTTTAGTAGTGGCTTCGACTTGTTCGATGATTCCGGTTGAGGTCTGTCGAACAACTGCTTGGCCATCAATCGGACAGTGTGGAATGCCGACTCTGGCAAACAATAAACGTAAATAATCATAAATTTCGGTTACCGTGGCGACCGTCGAACGCGGATTGCGTGAAGTCGATTTCTGATCAATCGAGATAGCCGGACTTAAACCGTCAATTTGGTCGACGTCGGGCTTTTCCATCAAACCCAAAAACTGACGGGCATAGCTACTTAAGCTTTCAACG
>JAJXTN010000017.1 GCA_021783725.1 bacterium
CCAAGTCCAAGATGTCATCAATCAAGTCATAACTGGTAAATATAGTGATGTGAGTTTTGGCTGTACGGCTTCTTCGAGTGGTGTTATTACTATGACTGCGGCTGGGGCGCAAGGAACGAATTCTGATTGCGTATTCCTGGCTAAAGCCTTGCAGATTGACGATAACGCCGATCCAACTAAGTATGCCGTTTATACAATGGCCGGCACTAGAAACTCGCCTTCGATAACTGACACTATGCCGGTTATCATTGGTGGTGGTGCCGACCTGACATCACACAATGCAGTGCCTCAAAGTTTACAAATTAAAGATGTCAAAGTGATTGACGGTGGTGTCACCAAGACCGGCGTTCATACTATCGGTTTCGCCCAAAGTACCAATGCTGTATTTGGATCCGGAGCCCAGACGGTTAATTTGGTATATCTCAATCCGCCAACTGTCGTATCAAGTGGCGTAACATCATCATTCAATACTGCCCAATCGGCCACGATCTGTATTACTGATTCGACTCGCTACGCCGAGGTTACGATCGGCGACGCCAACAACGCCAATCAATTAACCGCCGTACTGAAGGTATTATCAACGCCATGTTAAAGATAAGTCCAAAACAACTGAATAATTATGGTGATACGATAGTTGAAGTGATGGTTGTGCTGGCTATTTTGGGATTGTCGATAGGTATATCTTATGCAACGGCTAATAGTAGTCTGAAAGCTATCCGTGGTGCCCAAGAGAATTCTCAAGCCGGTGAAGTATTGCAGAGCCAAGTCGAATTACTCCGGGCGTCAGCCGGAGTCACTGACATCGCTCAACCCAATTATATTTATCAAAGTGGTACATTCTGTCTCGATCCAGCCAACGGCAATGTTGTGACCGTTCCAGCTAACTGTAATCTGGGCGAGGACAATCGCTACGCAGTAACCATTAACTATAATCCAGGTGCCAATGATACCTTCACGTTAGTAGCAAAATGGGATGATGTACAGGGCCAAGGTCAGGATACAGCGACTTTAGTTTATAGGGTGCACAAATAATGATCCGTCGTCTAAATAGCCGGTCGCCCCAGTCAGGCTTCACGATTGTTGAGTTGTTGATTGCGACAGCTATCCTGTCGTTAATCATTCTATTGTCGACAGTCATGATTAGTAGCATTGGTAGTTTATTCTACAAAGGTATTATCCAAACCCGGACTCAAAATAACACCCGAAATATCAGTGATGACGTCGCTCAGCATCTCAAATTTTCTAATGGTGATTTGTGGTCGAGTTCGCACGTATACGCTGGAGTAACCATTAACTCATATTGTGTTAACGGCACTCGTTATTCGTACGTTATCGGTAGACAGATAGGTACGATTGCTCATGTATTGTGGCGCGATAACCCTGGGGCTTCGTGCGCGCCCGTTGATTTGACTTTAGCAACACCGATTAACGCCGACGGTTCAGCATCAATCAATGGGGCTGAAATGATTGCCCCCAGTTCTAGGCTGACAGTTTTCAACCTAACCCGAGCGACTTTAACATCGCCAATAGCTATTAATGTCGGTGTGGCATTCGGTGATCCAAGTCTAACAAATGCAGTTTCCGGTTCTAGTGTTAAATGTTTGGGTGCGGCTGGCGATAGTTTCTGTGCATCAGTTTATCAGTCAACCATAGTGACCCAAAGGGCCCAATAGGAGTACAATGATAAATATAAGCACTATGAAAAAACGTATAGTCCTAGATAACCAAAATGGTTTCGCTTCATTAGTCATCGGCCTGATATTAATTGTGGTGATTGCCTTATTGACTGTTGGCTTTGCCCGGTTAACCCGTCATGAGCAACAACAAGCATTGAATAATTTGCAAGCTACTCAAGCTTATTACGCTGCCGAAACCGGCATCAACGATACAGTTAACGCTATAGACACAGGGACGTTGACGACCTCATCTAGTAGTTGTACGACTTTACCACCTCCGTACTCCGGCCATTCGACTATCTCGGCAAACGCTAGCTATACCTGTGTGATGGTTGATATGACGCCGACCGTTTTGGCTAAAAGTCTCAACGCCGGCGAAAGCTACTCGACAATTTTCAACACAGGCGGTACTCAATTGAATAAGCTAAATATTAGCTGGTCTAATGGTGGGGCTACGACTTTCCCTGGGACGAAAGGTAAGTTCTTGCCCACTAGTAAGTGGAAATTCCCAGCAGTTATACAGTTATCTATAACGCCTCTAGGCGGTGGCTATGGCCGCGACCAACTAATTAACAATACCTTTACAGTAATATTAGATCCAACATCAGCTAACTCGAATCAGACTGTCACTTATAGTACGGCTGTAGCTAGTCAAGGCGAGCTAACAGACGCTAACTGTAATGGTGGAGGGGCTGGTTGTAATTCTACAATTGATGGTTTAGCCGGCACTACCGGTCCATACTTAGTCCATGTTGTTACTATGTATCGATCTACTGACGTGACAATAACTGGGTTTGATAGCTCTAATAATCCGATTAATTTTACTGGTAGTCAGGCGATTGTTGATGTAACTGGTAAAGCTTGGGATGTCTTGAAACGTTTGCAAGTCCATGTACCGCTTCAGAATGTTAATTCGTTGGCAAAATTCGGACTGGAAGCTAGGGATATTTGTAAGCGACAACTAGTTTTCCCAAATAGCGTAGCCTATGTGTCAAATACTGGCGCTATTGCTTCTACGACATCTGATCCTTGTTATCCAGGTTAGCCAAGTTTATTTTAGTCAGTCTTGATGTTCGGATTTGTGGTGGAATTTTTCGTGAACGGCCCGTAAGTGTGGGTCAGTAACGTGGGTATATATCTGAGTGGTGGCAATATTGCTGTGTCCAAGCATTGCTTGAACTGATCTTAGGTCGGCGCCATTCATCAGTAAATCGGTAGCGAAAGAATGTCGAAGAGTGTGGGGGCTGACATGTTTGGTAATGCCAGCCATTAAGGCATAATGAGCAACTAGTCGCTGAACACTACGAACGGTCAGCCGATGGTAGTTACCTGATAAATCAACTTTCTTGCTACCGCTATACCTAACGAATAGTGGTTTAGAAGTATCTTGGCGTTTAGCTAGATAGGCGGTAATCCAGTTGGCGGCGTCTTCACTGATGAATATTGGTCGATCTTTTTGGCCCTTACCCCTGACCATAAATTCTCGTCGTTTGAGGTTGATTTGATCACGGTCAAGACTAGTTAGCTCGCTGACCCGCAGGCCAGAGCTAAACAATAGTTCCAGAATTGCTCGATCGCGCAAACCGGCTAACGTGGTAGTATCCGGTTCTGCAAAAACACGTTCCAATTCTTCTTCGCTTAGGAAAGTCACTTGTTTTCGTTGGGTTCTAGACAATTCGATTTTGTCGGCTGGTAGTGCGGCGATATCGCGTTTGGCACAGAACTTTAGAAAACTGCGCAAAGCTATCAGATGGTAATTTTGCGTAGTCTTACCTAATTCGTCTGAAGTATTGGTGCCGAGTCGATTGAGCCATAATCGCCATTTGCGAATTAGTTCGGGATTAATTTCGCTGATTTTAATCTCTCCGGCAAAATCGAGTAGGCGAGTCAAGTAATGGTCATAATTCTGAATCGTCTTCTGTGAACGGTTCTGTTCGATTTCGAGATATTCTAGGAAATCAGTTTTGGCTTTTGAAAACAACATAAGCATATTGTAACATTTTGCGACACGCCTAAATATCTAATTAGCAATTACCAATGACCAAGTGACAATGAATTAACATTTAGCAATTGACCATCGTAAACGCTAATCGATAATAGCTAATTCATGGCCATTTGCCACTAGCTAATTGCTAATGTCTGCGTGCCCGTCTGTTACAATAGAGGGAGCTAAATAAGGAAAAACATGGAACAAACGCTTATCATTCTAAAACCTGATGCTATGCAAAGAGGCATTGTGGGTGAAATAGTTACTCGATTCGAACGAGTCGGATTAAAAATTGTAGCCGCTAAAATTGTTCAACCCAGCGAGGCCCATTATTTTGAACATTATGAAACTATTGGCAAAATGATATCTCGCCGTGGTCAGCAAGCTTTTGATGTGACCCTGGCTTTTATGCAAGAAGGCCCAGTGTTGGCAATGGTACTTGAGGGCGTCGAAGCTGTATCGCAAGTTCGTAAAATGGTCGGCACCACTGAACCGAAAAGTGCCGCTCCGGGTACAATCAGGGGTGATTACTCGCATATTAGCTTCGCTTACGCTGATACCGTCAAGATGTCGATACCCAATCTCATCCATGCTTCCGGCGATGCCGATGATGCTGCCAAAGAAATTGCTCACTGGTTTAAGTCCGATGAACTATTTGAGTACAATACCGTGCATGATAAATATACTCAAGCCAAACCCCACAAAAAGTAACCCCTCCGACAATTGCCATCTGACAGTTGTTCAATCGCTACTGTCATCCCGACCGGAGTGGAGGGATCTATGATATTCAGTTACTCGAAGCTTAAATCAAATAGATCTCTCGACTAGCTCGAGATGACAGTGGAAGCTTGAGACGACATCACTGTCATTCCGACCGTAGTGGAGGAATCTGTCTGAGACGACGTATTATTTTCATATACTTAATCTTTTCTTAATATTATTTATTTAATATGAAGTAATGCGGATATATTTCGTGTATATAATGAGCAATATTGGTCGTACGGTGCTGTACATAGGGGTTACCAATAATCTTGAGCGCAGAGTTCAAGAGCACAAGTCGTTCTCAATACCAGGTTTTACCTCTCGATATAGATGTATTGATTTAATTTATTTTGAAGATACTAATTCAATTATTGAAGCCATATCAAGAGAGAAGCAACTCAAAAGTTGGCGTAGAGACAAAAAAGAAGCTCTTATTAACAAGCTTAACCCTGGCTTAATGGATCTCTCGGCAAACCCGAGATGACACCCCTGTCATCCCGACCGGAGTGGAGGGATCCATGAACATTCGGTTACCTAAAGCTTCTAATCAAATGGATCTCTCGCCAAACCCGAGATGACACCCCTGTCATCCCGACCGGAGTGGAGGGATCCATGAACATTCGGTTACCTAAAGCTTCTAATCAAATGGATCTCTCGCCAAACCCGAGATGACACCCCTGTCATCCCGACCGGAGTGGAGGGATGCATGAACATTCGGTTACCTAAAGCTTCTAATCAAATGGATCTCTCGGCAAGCTCGAGATGACAAAGAGAGAGAAGCTATATACAATCATTCCCTAGGTCCCCATAGTTCAATGGATAAAATAGCTCCGTCCTAAGGAGAAGCTCCACGTTCGAATCGTGGTGGGGGCACCAAGCAGACGAACAGACGTTGCAGACTTACAGATAACAGAACCAGGGAAATTTAGCTATTGGCGATTAGCCAGTAACAATGACTTAACTATTAGCGGTTGGCAATTATAATGGTCAATTGTTAATCACTGACTCATTGTCATTTGTCATTTGCTATTTGCTAATCTGCCTCCTGTAATTTGATAACAGATTTACCATTGGCCACTAGACAGTAGCAATGAATTAACTATTAGCGTTTGGCGATTGCAATAGTCAATTGTTAATCGCCAATTCAATGGAATTTGTCATTTGCTAATAGCTAATCTGTATCCCGTAATCTGATAAATTTCTGTCATCTGCCAATCTGTTGTATGTAGGTCTGACTCTGTCTGTTATTGGCATAACCTGATAAAATGTACCCATGGCCGAAGCCAAACAAACACCACCAAAATATTTTGAAGATCAGTTTGACGACGAGGAAGTGCTGTATGTTTTCCATAAGCATCCAATCGTTATGCGTAAAGGTCTGGTTTTTGGCCTGCTTGGGCCGTTGATTGGCGTAATACCAGCGGCTATTAATCCGACACTTGGTTTTGGCGTTTTCTTCGGCGGGTTAGTGGTGGGTATGATGCTAGGTCTGTTGATATTTGCTCCAAGTTGGATAAGTTGGCATTTTAGCGTGTTCATTTTCACTGATCAGCGCTTCATTCAGATATCGCAAAGAGGTCTGTTCCACCGAGCAGTAGCCGATTTGGGACTCAAACAGATCCAATCAGTCAATTATGAAGTATTTGGATTGCAGGAAACTCTGCTCGGATTTGGTACAATAAAGATGCAGACTTACGTAGGTGACTTGGTGATTAAGGATGTACATCATCCAGCCAAGATACAGAAGAAACTGCTTAATATATTACGCGATCAAGGAATCAATACTAGTTCATACCCAGTGGTTAATACATCACGGTCCCAGAACCAAATTCATGAAGAAATCGAAGCTCAAGAATCTTAAAGCCAAGTTACCCAAAGGTTTACCCAAAGCCCTCAAGCGGCCAAAAGCGCCTGAGGATCGGGTAACTGAGGCTTTACAAGGCGTGCCTCGGATTACTAATGAGACTGTAACCGAACACCGCGAAGAGGTACTGAGAGGGGCTAGAAAGTACATCTATCCTTTGCAACATTCCAGGCATAGTATTGTCCGCATATCTATCTGGCTACTATTGTCGGTATTGATAGCATTCTTTGTTTATACGGGGCTAGACTTGTATCAATTCCAGAGTACATCGGGCTTCATGTACGGCGTTACGAAAGTTTTGCCAGTGCCGGTAGCTAGAGCTGGGTCAGATTGGATAAGCTATGAATCATATCTATTTGAGCTGAGGCGTAATATGCATTATTACCAGACTCAACAAGCGGCCGATTTTAGCACCAAAGATGGCAAAGCCCAACTTAAACTGTTGAAGCAGAAGGCTATGCAACAGGTTATTTTGGATGCCTATGTCAAACAACTAGCTAGTCAATACCATGTGTCGGTGAGCGATCAGCAAGTTAACGATCAGGTGAATTTGGTCAGAGCTCAAAATCGGTTAGGCAGTAGCCAACGAGTTTTTGATGATGTTTTGAACGAATTCTGGGGTTGGAATGAAGCTGATTTTAAGCGGTCTCTAAAGCAACAATTGCTTCAACAAGCGGTAGTCGCCAAGTTGGACACCACGACCAATGCTCGGGCCCAAGCGGC
>JAJXTN010000002.1 GCA_021783725.1 bacterium
TTTGCACGCTAAAAGTCTAGAGATCACATTACCGAGTCGTCAAAGAAAAGTCTTTGAGTCGAAAGTACCAGATGAATTTTCCAAACTCTATGAATAACTTAGTCATTCATCCAACTACTAAATTGCATGTTGCTGGGTATCTATCTAGCCCGTCTCACGCTGTAACTTTAGTCGCTCCGGCCGGTAGTGGCAAACTCAGTCTTGCGATAGCGATTGCATCTGAAATGCTGGCCGTCGATCATGACAAGGTTATGAACTATGCTTATCTGCGTTTAATTAGTCCTGAAGACGGAAAAGCTATTAGCATTGATTCTATTAGAGCGATTGAGAAGTTCTTGAGCCTTAAAGTACCGAATACTCAATCAGCAAATCGTGTGGTGATTGTTGAAAATGCCAATTTGATGACGCTCGAAGCTCAAACCGCTTTATTGAAGACTCTCGAGGAACCACCCAGTGGTACGGTAATCATCTTAACAGCCTTTAATGAGCAGGACTTAATTGATACTATTCGTTCGCGATCGATTAAACTATACGTCGCTAAGCCAGAGATTAGCCAAGTTAAGGCCCATTTTAGCGGTCTTGACTTTAAATCACAGGCTATCGACCAAGCTTTATCAGTCAGTGGCGGTTTACCTGGCCTAACAGCCGCAATATTGCAAAACAATCAAGATCATCCATTGCTTCAAGCGGTCGTTAAAGCCAAATCCATATTGTCAGGTTCGCGTTATTCAAAAATGCTATTAGTTGATGAACTGTCCAAAGACAAACTGCTAGCCTTCAATGTCCTATCGATTATTCAACAAATGGCACAAATCAGTCTTTTGCGGTCTACTAGTAATGCTGGGCAGTGGCAGAATATTCTAGACAATAGCTATCAAGCGCAAGCGGCGTTGGTCAAAAATGCTCAATCAAAGCTGGCGCTTTCAAAATACATGCTTGATTTTTGACGTCATGGTACAATAGACATCACAAATGTACGAACTATTGATAGTAGCAGTGTTCGCCGTTCTAGCTTATCGTAGCGCACATATTCATGATGACGAATTCGCTAATGTATCACGGCGCGTTGGGGATCGACTAGGTAAACTTTGGGATATAGCCCACCAAGGGATGCGCGAGAATCGTTTCCTAAGAGCCGAAAAGGCTTTACTCACGATACTAAAGATAGATGAAAAGAACGCCGCCGCCTACAACCGATTAGGCATCCTATACGCCAAACAGAAAGAATTTAGAGACGCAATAGACTGTTTCGAAATTGCTTCGAGTATTGAAGCTACGCCATCAAGCTTGCACAATCTGGGCTTGATATATTATGAAACAGAGAATTATGAGAAAGCCGCTGTGGCATTTGAGCAAGCTTTGAAATTAGAGGATAGCCTGGCCGCTAGACACGTAGCCTACGCCAAAGTTCAAGAGAAACTTGGTAATGACAAGATGATGTTCCAAGAACTGGAAAAAGCCAGCGAACTGGAACCCAACAAAGAAACCTATAGCTTGCTATACAAAGCTTATATGAGCCATGATATGCAAGTTGAGGCCGATATGGTGGCCGATCGACTGAAGAAATTGATTGTACCAGCTGGACGATCGAAGCGAATTCTGCGACCACGAAGAGTTGTAGTTTAACCTCTGTTTTGTTACACTATCATCTGTTATTCAATTGCCGATGTAGCTCAGTGGCCAGAGCGGCTGTTTTGTAAACAGCGGGTCGTGGGTTCGACTCCCTCCATCGGCTCCACGCTTTTTACTTTAGTAAAAAGCAGTTAACAATTTACAGGTAGCATTTAGCAGATATCGACAAAAGTCGTTGACTTTTGAATATATAATTCAGCGCAAGCTGGCCATAAATGATAAATGTAAAATGATACCTGAAAATTGCTTTTGCTACGCAAAAGCCTGCAGGGTTAGTGAAGCGGTCAAACACGGCTGACTGTAAATCAGCTCTCTTCGAGTTCGGGGGTTCGAATCCCTCACCCTGCACCAAATAAACTACCGGCCAAAGCGCCGGTATTTTATTTGGTCTGGGCTGATGGGCTACTAGAACCCCTTGACGCAGTCATTCGGGTTCGGCGCAATGAAGTCACGCGCAGAAGTTTACTTCGAGCATGACTGAATGAAGAAGTACGAAGTCCGCTATCCCTCACCCTATATCTTATTAAAATGAATTTATTAACGACTATGTTATATATTTAGTTTGGTAAGCCGGGGAGCACGCCGCAGTGGAAAAGGACCCTGAATCAAGTTCAGGGCAGGCTCCGTCCGCTATCCCTCATTGTCCTAATGGTTTCAATATGATCAAAAAGTGATTACAATATCCAAATGACAAAAACAGATAATTGTACATTCTGTAAAACTGAACTATTAGATTGGCGAACGATACTCGCCGATGACTTAATTCGATCAGTAGTTTCAAGACCTTGGTTCAGAGAAGGACATTGTTTAGTCGTGCCCAATCGACATATCGAGGAAGTGTCTCAGCTTCGTGACGAGGAGTCTTCGGCAATCATGGCAGAATTGGGTCGGTTATCTTTGAAATTAGATAATGGTTTTGGCGCTGGAATGATGCAGAAGTTTCAACCAACTCAAGGTGAAAATGGGATAAAAGTAAATCATTTGCATTTTCATATATTTCCAAGACTGGAAGAAGAATCTGGATTATTCCCAGTACCAGAACCAAATGATTTTCAAGATGGTTTTAGCTTTGCGCCAGACAAAACAATTGGCGATCTTGCCAATAAGCTAAGAGTTAATAAGTTTGAGCACCCCTGATAATTTTGGTACAATCTACTGGAGTATTTATGCCGCGATAGCTCAGTTGGTAGAGCGCATCCATGGTAAGGATGAGGTCTCGGGTTCGAATCCCGATCGTGGCTCCAAATTTTAACGACACTTTGTTAGAGTCGACATATTTATCTACTAGATACATATGGGTTCAAATCCCGATCGTGGCTCCATATAGATATTAATTATTTAACAATTTGTGATTTAACTTACAGTACTAATTATTTATAAGGTGTACTGTAAGTATGGTGCTGACATGCGGATTCGTCCGCGGGCGCTGAATCACACCCCAGAAGGGGTGTTTTTAATAGTTTAAATTCATTTACAATTTCTGTCATATCTGTTAATATACGAGTAAGTTTAAATTCAAGGTATATATTTCATGGCAAAAAAAGGCGATAAGCGTAAAATAATTGGTCTCGTTAGCGAAGAAAGCGGCGAGCGTATCTATTACACGACCAAAAACACCATGAATACACCTGAGAAATTAACTCTCAAGAAATACAGTCCTAAGCTCAGGCGTCACGTAACTTTCATCGAGACCAAGAAATCACTCGGTCGCAACGAAGTTAAGCCTAAGAAATAGATTTACGGCAGTTTGCTTAGATCGAGTAGCGTGTTAACCATTTCGGCATGACTCCACACTAAAGGTGCCACACTTAATGTCGCACCGGTTTCCGGATCGTACTGTTCACTTAAGATACCACTAGGTAATTTGCGGGCTAATGACCAGTCTAGTAGTTCTTTGGCTTTATCGGTTTGATTGGTGCTAGCATAATATTGAGCCAACCATAAGCTACAGACTATCCATGGATTACCTTTGTATTTCTTCTTAGTCAAAAAGTAGTTATCATTTTCGTACCTCAACACTCCACCGATGGGGCTAGTATTTAACAGCCGTCTCTCGACATGTTCAGCAGTGCTAACTAGTCGTTTATCATCCAAGGGAAGTCCAGCGTACATATACGGGCCATACAAACTTGATATATCAAGCGTATTATCGAAAACTAGCTGACCGTCATCACTGAGTAAGAAGCCTTTAATAAAGTAGCCTTCAATATGATATAGCTTGTCGAGGTTCTGTCGAATTGAATCAGCAGTTTGTTTCCATTTCAATGCATCAGCCGGTGAGTCAACTAACGTGGCTAGGTGAGTGGCCGTGTCTAAGCCGGCGATGACTGTGCAAACGGTATAAGTTGAGGTAAGGAATTTTTCTTCCCATAAATCATAACTGGCGTGTGGTAAGCCGGTTTCCTCGTCAATGAAGCGGCACATAAAGTTAGCGCACGGCACAATAAAAGTATGAAACATGTTCTCGATCAAAGTTTTGTCTTGGCTAGCGTCATAATATTCACCCATCATAAATAGCACGCCAGCCGTCTCATCCTCCTGAATGGCTAGTTCTTTGTTCCGTCCGTGAACTAAAGGATGCCAAGTACTACCGATTGATCGGTCTGGTTGATACTTGTGCATTAAGTAGCCATTTTTATGCATCGTATCTTGAGCGAATTCGAAGAATTGTTTGGCTTCATCGAAATGCCCCAATCGAATCAGTGGCCACAGGGCATAGGCGGCGTCGCGCGGCCAGCAGTAACAATAATAATCACGACCGTAATTAAATATACTAGAATCGCCGCTAGCCAGTACCGAGCCACGCTCATCGCAGTGAGCTTTAATAACTAGCAAGCTATTTTGTAATGTGCGACGTTCGAGATCCGGTAGTTTAACGTCTCCGCCACTGAGCCATTGTTGCCAATATTGTCTCACGAAGTTAAGTCTTTCTTCCATCGGTTGATGCTTGAAGCTGGCGTGAATGGTCTGAATATCCGATTGGCTATTGCCAGCGACTACCCAATAGTCGACGACAGCCGATTGGTTACCACGTATATTACGTTGAAATCGAATCACACTATCAACGCCGCCATGTTCGACAGGATTTTGTGACAGGTTGCCGTCCTCGGCATCAAAGTAGGTGCCAGCCTTGTCTTCTATAGCGTAAGTCCCGACGGCGTACTGATCAAAATCACCACCGTCGGCAAATTTACCAGCTATTAATAGTGAAGTACGGCCTTTATAGTCAAGTATGTAGTGTTCGTCGGGCACATACAGGGCAGTATCGGCCCGACCGCCACGTGATATTTCAAACACTTGATGCATGAATAAGCGGATGTCGCGCTCAACACTTGCTTCATTGGTGACGGTAATATGGCGAATTAAGGCGTTGTACTCAGTATCGATGAAATCTTGAAAAGTTAGGCTTATTTGAAGTTTATCGGAATGAAGTTTGACATTACTTATCAGCGCTCCTTCTTCAAAGTCTATCGATATATCCCATGTCCCGTCATCAGTCCAACTGAATGTTTTATCAACCCAAACACCGATTTTATGCTGACTACTGCGAGCATTAGTTAAGTTCTCTAGTCCTACATAAGGGTAATAGAAATCATGCACTAGACCACTTTCATCCAATCCAACGAACAACTGGCCGTTGCTTAGAACAACTGGTCTGCCCATAATCCCACCCCTTTAGATTCAATATATATGCTAGACATATTATACATCAACACCGTGGCCACTTAGCCGGAATTTAATGTCATGAAAAGAGTTCATGAAATTAATGTAGGCTTCATAGGGCGTGTCGTACGGGCTAAAGTAAGCGTGAATATCGCCGTCGTTGAACCATTTGGTGCACATATAGTAGAAGTGGTCGGAAGTCTGCAGGCGTCGCCAATCGTCGATAAGCACTAGATCATTGGTACCTATAATTCGGTCCTCAAGGTCATACAGCGCTCGAATGGCCGTAGTTTGCATCGAATTACCTAACCAGGCCGATAGATCGCGCTCGGTGTCGGCCCAAGTAATAGTGTCTTTGATGTCCAATTCGTCGACTGGTTCAAAGTTATCACAAGCTTCACTAACAGTTAAGAAGCTATGGCCTTTGGTTTTGAGCCATTCGGTCGGCAGAAAATTTAGGAAGTCGAAAATACCCGACTCACTCCATTGATGTTCACCGAAAGTTTCGTAGTCCATGAACAAGTTGTAATTAGTGCCATTGGGGTCTTCGCTAATCCAGTGCGAGAATTTGTCGGCAGTCAACGGCCATTCGACCCAATCATGATCACCGAAACGAAATGCGATATCATCGCTGAGCTTGTAGCTTTTAAGTAATAGCTTGATGTTATCGGTATAGGCCGGCCGGTAAACAAAGTTTGGACTACGCCAACCGAGGACTTTATCCCAACCTTCAGCTAGCACGCCCTTGTAGCCAGCGCGTTCAGCCCAGAGGGCCACGTCATTGTTGTAACTGAGTTCGGTGTTGCGGAAGACTTTTGGTGTTTGACCAAATATCTCTTCAACCTTACGGCGGTGCATGTCAACTTGCATCTCAAATTCTGGCATTGAGTAAAAGAAGGCAAGACTATGGTGGTAAGTTTCGGCGACTATCTCAACCTGTCCAGTGGCGGTTAATGCCTGGAATGACTGCAAAGCCTCTGGTGCCCATTTTTGTAGCTGTTCGATAACCGTACCGGTGATTGATAAACTTAACTTGAATTCCGAGTTAGCTTGAAGCAATTTCAATAGGTGTTCATTAGTCGGGATGTATGATTTCTCGGCCACTTTTTTAAGGATGCGTTCATTGCTTGTCTGGTCTTCAAACTTAGCGTCGAAATAATCGTGGTTAACCCCACTATCAAAGACCGTATAGTGTCTGATCCGATAAGGTTGATGAACGTGTAGATAAAGGACGATCGCTTTATTCATATCGTTGCTCCGGCGGTGTGCTGATTGTACAAATCGACTATCTTATCGCTGGCACCGTCCCAAGACATACGCTCGTACTCGACCCGGGCGTTTAGTAGTAGCTCGTCACGTAGCGGGTCATTTTGCATGACAGCTGTGATCTGATTGGCCATTTCGTTGATATCCCAATAGTCGACTTTCAAACAGTTCTGAAGTACTTCGCTAACACCTGATTGCTTGCTAACTAGCGACGCTGTGCCGTAACTAACCGCTTCTAGTGGGGTTAAGCCGAACGGTTCGGATACGGAAGGCATCACGAACAGGTCACCGATAGCGAAAGCATCACGCAAATTTTTACCACGCTGGAAGTCGGTGAATAGGACATTTTGGCCAATACCTAGATCAGCAGCTAGATCAATTAATTCATAATACTGCTCGCCACTTCCGACGATTAAGAATAAAGTCTTGGGGTTGTGGTCGATAACAGCTCGAGCTGCCCTTAACAGATTCGGCAAACCTTTTTGGACTGTCAGACGACCAACATTCACTACTACTCGATAGCCGATAGCTTGCATAGATTCCAAGTAACGATAGACATTGTCACCGTCTAACGGCTGAATATCACTAGGTTCGATGCTATTGTGCACTACCTCAATCTTGTCAGCCGGAATATCGTAGTCATGTATGATGGTCTTTTTGACGTGATGGCTGATGGCGATGATTCGGTCGGCCATCATGAAAGCCGTTTCTTCGATCTCGTGAACCAGCGGATTGCCACGTTGGCCACCGGCTCTATCCGACTCAAGAGAGTGGACGTGTAAAATAATCGGGCAATTCTTCATCATCTTGACGCGCATAGCGGCCCGAAATGTTAACCAGTCATGAGCGTGGACAATATCAAACTCTTTATCAACAACTAAGCTGGCTACGGCGTGTTCGTATAATTCTTGTTGATCGTGGATGGTCAACCACTGTTCTGTGCCATCTTCTAAAGTATATTTGTAACTGTCATAAGCGATGCCGGAACGTAGTACACTGGCGACACCTTGGGGTTTAGCGGCGGTGATTTCCATAAAATCGATTCCGTGATCAGCTTGGTAGGGCAGAATGAATTCTATATCGAGGTTTTTTTTGGAGAGGGCTTTACACATCTGGTAGCATGCAGTCCCCAGTCCACCGCTGTTGTGGGGAGGTAACTCCCATCCAAGCATCAGTATTTTCATCACCCTCGACAGTATGTTAATTAGTTCTTTGTATTTATGTTGTTTATTATAGGTGTTGATTACCTAAAGTACAACCGTTGTACAAAGCTATTATTGCACACACATACATCTGTAATCAAATATATATTATAGCTATTTTGATTAGTTTTAATGAGCCAACACAGCAGTATATTACATACTAAATAATTTATCTATGACCTAAGGCTACTGTATAGTTAGATTAAGCATGAGCAAATTTAGGGTTAACGGAGTTAAGAGTCATCGAAAACACTGGATAATAGTTTTTGGAATTTTATTTATATTTGGGTTAATTGGGTCTATCGGTGCCATTTATGCTCAACATTTATTTATATTTAAACCGCATAAAGTAGAAGCTGTAGCAACAAAATCTGTAGAAATTAAGCCAAAACCGGTTGTTAATACCCAAATAACTGGCCGATATCTATTTAACGGCTCAATCGCATGGGATAGAGCCATTGAGAGAGATGCCAAAGGTAATTATGACCGGCCATTTAGTAATCTTGACAGTTTCAATCCAGCTAAATACGATGCTTGGATAGCCGATCTGGAGTGTCCGGTGACTAATGCCGTGATTCCTTACCAAACTCAGGTAGATAAATTAGTATTCAATTGTCCGCCGGCCTTTGATGCCAGCGCTAGAAAATACTTCAGCATTTTGAATCTGGCTAACAATCATGCTTACGACCAAGGTCGGGACGGTTTTTTGTAAACTCAGAAACATTTAACGGCTGACGGTTTTCAAGTTTACGGTAGCTATGACCCAGCTGACACGCCGAATATCTGTGAAGTCATAAGTTTACCGATTCGGCTTCAAAAGTCCGACTCGCGTGAGGTCAAAGCCCGGCTGCCGGTCGCATTTTGTGCTTTTCACGCCCTGGCCAAGTTTCCAAATGCCGATGAATTAGCCGTGGTGTCAGCTTATGCCAAAGTTATGCCAGTGTTTGCTTTCGGTCACTTAGGTATTGAATATACGCCTACGGCTAGCGCTCAACAGCAAAGGCTGGCCCACGATATGATTGACGCCGGTGCTGAATTCGTTATCATGAATCACCCGCATTGGGTGCAAAATACCGAAGTTTATAACCATAAATTGATTGTTTATTCGACCGGCAACTTCATTTATGACCAACTTACCTATGAAGACCAACGTGGTGCAAGCATCGACGTTCTGATGTCGGCTCCCTATAGTGATAATTTAGCTAAATGGATAGCCTATGGTGCTAGTTGCGGTGCCACTAACCTTAACGACAGTTGTTTAGCTAATGTACCAGCCGGGTTAACTAAACCTCACTTGAGCTTTATGTTTGATCTAGTAGCGAGTGATGAGCGCCCACCTCAACGCTGGCTAACTCGTTTAGCTGACTCAACGCTTCAGTTCGATACCGAAAAGCGGGCTAATTGGACGCAGACTCTTGAACAGCTAGGCCAAAACCAGCGTTTAAACTAGATCGTAATTACGTTACCGCTTTGTCTGAGCAGTAAATTAGCGCCTAGCAGGCCGAGTTTGACGGTTTGTGGGCGAACTTCTTGTCTAATTAGCTTTACGACATCAACGCGAGCGTCCGCGGATTGGTCGATCATTTTACCTAACCGCAAGCTGAAGTTGGGGACTGGTGGCAAATCGACATCTCGACCGAGAACTTTATATAATAATTCACCGACTTCTTGCCGGTCTTTAGTTAATTTACCATTGGTTTCTAAGCCCAATAATAAATCGCCGTTCCTGACTCGTACTTTATTGGTCGGCGCCGAGAAAGGCTTGTCTTGGCGTTCCTGCGCCAGATCACTAAATGCTTGGCGCAAATCGCTTATTTTGGGACCCTTGATGTCGCCGTATTTGATAAGCTCGCCAAAACTTAAGGCCATGGTCGCCAATTGTTCAATATGAAATAACTGTACAATATCAGCTATTTCCGGCTGAATGGCTTGAAGATTAGCTGTCCATTCACTTTCGATAATCGGTCGACCGATGCGTTGCAGTAGGGCCATATCGCTTAAACCTCTGTATGTAATAAAGTATCTGTTGGCTTACGGATTGAGAATATAGCCAACAGCCCATTCATTAATATTAAATAAGTTACAAAAGCAACATTTTCAAATGTGAATGATTGAATCGCTAGCATGGCTATACTGAAGCCTAGAGTACTTATTGCATAGGCAACCCAGCTTTCAGTTTCGGGGTGCTTGTACGATTTAATAAGTGTCGGTATGCCAGCCAATAAATCTGCTATCAAGGCAAAAAGTATGGCAATATTGGCATTATCAGTTAAAAACCATAATATTATCCCCAAAAACGCGGCTAGCATTAAAAAATAATCGCGAGGTGCTGTTTTCCAATAGGCTTTTTTATTAATAAATGAAGCTAGCAGAATAAGAAAAGGCGTAAATCCTGCGACAAAACTAACCCACGAAAGGCCTTTTACTCCTTGGGCTCTTTGGGCGACAAAAATTATCATCGGGAATAAACCCACAGTAGCCAGGTTATCCGATTGGGCTTAGACTTACCAACGATAGCTTCATAAAGGTAATAAAAGCCACCCAATGACGCGACAACCGCACCAACGACAGCAAAATATTCAGGAATCATGCGCTAATCATACCAAAACAGAAATATTTATGATGAAGGGTCTCGCATTGACCGGTCTTGCCGGCCCCGAGTGGCCGCAATTCGAAATTATTCAGCAGTCATTTCTGGTAAATTTTGTAAGTAAACTGCTGGTCCAACTTCCAAAACTTTAGGCCAGATGTTGTTTAGGCGAGTGCGCACTTCGTCTCGTTCTAAACCAGAGTCATACGTAACTAAATCTGTTAATTGTGCTGCTGCTGATTCAACCCATGAACGATCGTGACAACCTATTCTACTTTGAACGACTAAATCAGCCACGGATCTTCCATAAAGTTGTTCAAAATCATCATAAACTCGTGCAGGCGTCTCAGGATTGGACATAAACATTACAATAACACTTAAATTAGAAATTGTAAATTATTTACGCTTGGCAGGGGTACGTGGAATACGTTGTATATCCGCTGTCGTTCTCGGAGCAAGCTCCTGCGGGCGACAGCCTGTTATCGAACCGCGTTCTACGAATCTTGCTAACGCAATCTTCTAGACCGTGGCTCAATTTCAAGTACCAACAAAGAAAATGAGTCTACTCTTTTGAGCAGACTCTTTTTCTTTGGCAGGGGTACGTGGAATCGAACCACGGTCTAAGGTTTTGGAGACCTTTATACTAACCGCTGTACTATACCCCTATATCAGAACACTGCTATATGATACGAGAAATATAACGAAATGTCATCTGTTGGTCTTCCCATAACAGGTTAAATCTGCTATACATATAGAATCAATGGCTAAGATATATCCAGTTAAACCGTTTCTATTAATGTTCTATGGTTATCCAGGTTCTGGGAAAACCTACTTTTCGAGGCAGTTCTGCGAGAACGTCCAGGCCGCCCATATTCAAGCCGATCGAATCCGCTCAGAATTATTTGAAAGCCCCCGTTATGACAAGCAAGAAAACGATATCGTCGCTCAGATCATGCAGTACATGACCGAGGAATTCCTTAACGCCGGCCTGAGCGTGGCTTACGACATGAATGCCCTTAGGAGCTCACAGCGCCAGGAGTTACGGGCTTTGGCTCGACGTTGTCATGCTGAACCGATACTTGTTTGGCTACAGATGGATACCGACACGGCCTTCACTAGAAATAAACTGCGTGACAAGCGCCGCAGTGATGATAAATTTGCCGCCCAGCTCGATCGCACTAGCTTCGAAAAACAGTTAGCCGGTATGCAGAACCCGACACACGCCGAAAACTATGCTGTAGTTAGCGGTAAACACTTGTTTAATATGCAGTTAAGCGCCATATTGAGTAAAATGCGCAGTTCTGGGGTTCTGAGCGTCGACGATAATGACACTAGCTCACGCGTCATCAAACCTGGACTGGTTAACTTGATTCCCAATCAAGGTCGAGTCGATATGACTAGGCGCAACATTTCTATTCGTCAATAATCATGGCTTTTAAGAAGTTTACTCTTAACGAGCAGACATTGGTCATATATAAACGACGCAATAGTCGTAATCTAAAACTTAGTTTAACAGCCACTGGTGAAATACACGTCAGTATCCCGCTCTGGGCGCCATATGCTAGCGGACTTAAATTCGCCGAATCCCGTTATCAATGGATACAACAACAGTCCCATCAACGCCAATATCTTTATCAGGGACTAGCGATCGGCAAAGCTCATCACCTAGTTTTTGTCCAAAAATCTGGCATAGCTAAGCCAACTTCACGGATATCGGGAACGGAAATCACCATCAGCTATCCCGACGAGCTATCAATTACATCTAACGAGGTTCAAAAACTGGCCGAAACCGCCAGTTTGCGAGCCATGCGCGCCCAAGCCGAAAGCCTGCTAGCTAGCCGGATGGCCATTTTAGCGAATCAACACGATTATCATTACACCAGTCTCGGTATCAAAAAACTCAAAGGTCGATGGGGAAGTTGCGATCATCAATCGAACATCATTTTGAACTTGTTTTTAATGCAATTACCTTGGGAGTGCATCGATTATGTCATTCTGCATGAACTGGTACACACCAAAGTCATGCGCCACGGACCAGATTTTTGGCAACTGCTAGAAGCTGAATTGCCCAATGCCAAAGCCTTGCGTAAACAAATTAAACAATATCAGCCAGTCCTGAATGGCTCTCCAGCACCAGCTGTGGCATAATGACCTATATGTCGCTTTCGCTTAAAAAAACCGCCAAATCTAGCCTGATAAACGAACAGATTGAACATCAACGCCTAACCAGCCTGATCAATAGCATGGCCGATGCCGTCATTGCGGTTGATGTTAAAGGTCGAGTGGTGTTGTATAACGGTGCCACTTTGAACATATTGGATATCAACACTCTCAAAACCAACACGTCTTTATCCCGAATATTTAAGCCAGTTGACAAGGATAATCAGCCGGTTGACATATTGCACATGGTTCAGTCGACGCTAATACCTACGACTAATCGTGATTTGAGACTACAGTATGCTGATGGCAGTCTAATCAACCTATATTTGAGTATTGCACCGGTCCACTTGGGCTATGGTCAAGAAGGTCAAAGTGGTTATGTATTATTGCTCAGGGATATCACCCGCGAAAAATCACTAGAGGAAGAACGTGATGAATTCATTAGTGTCGTCAGCCATGAACTAAGAACACCGATAACCATCAGCGAGGGCAATATCAGTAACGCTCAAATGATTGTTGACCGTTCGGGCGACATCGATATGGTTAAGAAAGCCCTCAAAGACGCCCACACTCAAGTTCTATTTTTGGCCGATATGATTAATGACTTGAGTACTCTCAGCCGCGCCGAACGCGGAACTTTAGAAGTAAAAGTTGAGACCATCAATGTCCACGACCTGTTCATGGAATTGGTCAGAGACTATACCCCGCAAGCTAAAGCCCGTGGACTTGAAATCAAAACGGTTTTGGACCCGAAACTTGAAGTTGTTTACTCGACTAAGTTGTACGTTCGTGAAATTCTACAGAACTTTATCACCAACGCTATTAAATACACCGAGAAGGGCGGTGTCACGTTGTCCGCCAAGCCAGTAGCTAAAGGTGTTGAGTTTGCCGTATCTGATACCGGTATTGGCATCAGCAAGAGTGATCAAGAAAGAGTATTTGACAAGTTCTTCCGCTCAGAAGACTATCGTACTCGGCAGTCTAATGGTACCGGTCTGGGGCTATACGTAACGATGAAATTAGCCCGGTTAATCCACGCCGAAATTTCTATGGAAAGCGAACTAAATGTCGGCTCGACATTTAAAATCTTTGTTCCAAATCTGCAATAACTGACTTAGCGATAATCGACATACTGCATCAGGGGGAGACAGATATTACGATCTTTCCAGACGACCGTGCCGAATTCATACTGCCACATTGAGTACAGCAACATATAGACGTCGTATACTGCCGCGACTGGGAATAACCACAGGCTTCGGAACTGAAATTTACGGTAGGTAAAACGGGCAATAGCACTGTAAGCATAAGCTTGAAGCAAGTAACTAACCAAACTAATTAACAATAGCGTCCAATCAGCGGTAATTAAGCTGATTACAGTCATTAATAGTGGTAGGACCAAAAACAGCAGTTCGCTTAAAGCCACAGTAGCTGTCACTTCTGGCTGACGATGCAATTGAGGATAACGCGTTCTGATAGCTGTTTGTTGCTGTTCGTATAGCAGTTTATGACTGTAGACAGCTCCGAAATTAGAACTAGCGACAAAAGCGTAAGAGTCATTATGTTTGATAGCTTGTCTGGCGAAGTAACTTTCTGGGCTAATCGAGCCGGCTATAGCGTCAAACCCACCGAACTGCTGGAGCGTATCATGTTTGATTAGCCAACAGGTGCTTAGAATTGCTGGCCGATTGACTAATTTGCGTGGCAGAGCCAATTCCCAAGCGTAACGATTGGTCTGCAGTATTAGTGATTCTGCCCTATGGCTGTCTGGCAAGCGGTTGATCGGTATGACGCTGATCATGTCTTTGTGGCGATCCAACATGTCTTCAATTATTAACCTGATGCTGTCTCGATCAAATCGAGCGTCTACTCCGCAGAACAGAATGAATTCACCGCTAGATGCTGTGACCAACTGTTTATAGGCATAGTTTTTAGCCAGCCAGTGTTCTGGAGGAGTTTCACCAGCTACAAACTTAACACCACTTTGGGCAAAACTACGGATAGTTTCTGGCGTTTTACGAAGTTGAGAACAGTCATCCAGAACGATAATTTCTAATTTTGGGTAATCCGACTCAATCAGCGACTGTAGACATAATTTAAGATCATCGGTTTCGTTACGGGCTGGGATGGCGACTGTCACGGTCGGCAAATCCCGATCAGATGTAGTTTTGATGATTTCACGCGATCGTGAGTGTTTAATATGCCTTAAAGTCGACAGGACGACGATAATAGCCGCTATTAACTGCAAGCCACCGATAACGTAGAGCCAATAATGTTGGCTTATCAGCAACTGACTATTGATATAAGCCACCAGAATTACACTCAATTGGCTTAATATTAATGTTAAACTCGTTCGTTGGGTCGAAAAGTACAAATGATCACCGGTTATCCGGTTTTCAATCAACTTCAGTAAATTGATCACCCTAAACAACGTTATATAGACGATTACCGCCGTCCACAAACTAGCATGTACCCCAAACAGATAACCGCTGATTAAAGCTAAACTGACTAGAACCAAGCCGCTAAGATATTTTCGGGCTGACCATAACCAGCCAGTCCAAATCATGACTTCGACTAGACTTATCAGCCCGAACAGGCTAAGCGCTAACATCATGCTTTAACTATATATGACTTTGGTTGATAAAGAACCTTATTGTTAATCATTATTGACCGAAGTCGGGTCATCTGCTAGACTTGACTTCAGTGGCCTACAAATAATGTAGGCTTTTTGTTTGGCTGAAGAATAATCAAAGTGGGGAAGTAACCAAATGGCAGAACAACCAAGTCGAAGTCCGAAACGTAGATTGAAGAACCCAGAAACTTTCCGAGAGCGGAGCCTT
This sequence comes from bacterium, assembly GCA_021783725.1. Taxonomy (GTDB): domain Bacteria; phylum Patescibacteriota; class Saccharimonadia; order Saccharimonadales; family UBA4665; genus JAJXTN01. Next base: position 15,351 of record JAJXTN010000002.1, read on the forward strand.
AAAGCTGTAGAGGCTAATGACAAGCCCAGCCGTTATAAGAAAATCACGGGGTGGATAGCTAAGCTATTTCGTCCAATCCTTACACCAATTGGTGGTTTCTTCCATAGGCTCGGTAAAGTTCAGCCATTTAAAACGATCTACCTGCTATTACATTGGATAGGTTTGGTGTTATTACCACCCTATATTCGTAAGAGCTGGAAAGAGCTTAAACTTGTCACCTGGCCAAATCGCAAACAATCACGCCAGTTAACTTTCGCCGTTTTGGTATTCGCATTTGTATTCGGAGCAGCTGTGGCAGTCCTTGATTACGGCTTAGACAAAATATTTAAACAGATTCTACTTAAGTAAAGGAACGAGGATATATATGACTAACAAACGCTATGATACAACCAAACAATGGTATGCCATCCACACTTACAGTGGATATGAAGAAAAAGTTGCCGAAAGTATTCGACAGCGCGCCGATTCATTAGATATGGGCGACAAAATTTTTGCCGTATTAGTGCCTAAAGAAAAAATGATTGAAATCAAGAATGGAAAGCGCCGCGTAGTTGAGAAGCGTATTTTCCAGGGCTATGTACTAGTTCAAATGAAGCTCAGCGAAGATGCGTGGTATATCGTTCGTAACACGCCATCTGTTACTGGTTTCGTCGGTAGTGGCACCGATCCAACCCCGATTGAGCAAGATGAAATCGAAAAAATCCAGAAGCGCATGGGCCTCGAGCAACCTAAGCACAAAATTGATTTCAATATTGGTGAAGTGGTCAATATCATTGATGGTCCTTTCAAAGGCTTCGACGGTAGCATCAACGAAATCGACGCCGCTAAAGGTAAGCTTAAAGTTTTGGTCAACATGTTTGGTCGCGAAACTCCGGTTGAGCTCGATGGTCTTCAAGTTAAGCGCGTTTAGTTAACGTGAATAATAGTGAAAACAACTTAAATCAAGAGATTAATGAACAACGCAGCTACCGACGCTTTTCGCCTACCAGTGAAGCTTTAACGTATCTCGGGGCCAGCGCAACGTCATTTTTTATTTCTGGTGTCGAACTCGCAGAAGGTGGGTACAGTGCTTCAACGATCGCATTTATCGCAGGTATTAGCGTAGGTGCGCTAGGTGCCCTTCAATTAAAGCAACTCTAATACATAGCATTCTGCGTCATCTGCAGTAGACAAAGCGCTCCGATTCTGTTACAATCAATCTGTTACGCACATGGTCAAAAGCTTCGTGACCTAATGCAAGAAAGAGATTAAATATGGCAAAGACAGTTAAAGCTAATTTAAAGATGAAATTAAAAGGCGGCCAGGCCAACGCGTCGCCACCAGTCGGTAGTACTCTTGGTCAGTACGGTGTCAACATGATGGATTTTATTAATCCTTTTAATGAAGCCACCAAGGACATGATGGGCCAAAATGTTACCGTTCATATCGCTGTCTACGAAGACAAAACTATGGACTTCCGAGTAGTCGGCATCCCAACTGATGATCGTATCCGAGCTGAGCTCGGTATTCAAAAAGGCTCAGGCAAACCTAATAGCGAAAAGCTGGATAAGAAGCTTACTCAAGCTCAACTTACCAAAATCGCTGAAGAAAAAGCCAAAGACATGAACGCTGACGATATTGAGTCTATCAAGCGCATGGTAGCCGGCACGGCTCGCAGTATGGGTGTAGAAATCGCAGGCTAACAATGGATTCAGATTCTGGCAAAGAACGACTTTTTGATACAGCCATGGCCGCAAAGAATGCATTACTGACCACTGGGGCTATGCTTACCGCTATAGCTGTTGAGCTTAAAACTTCAGTCATGCCAGCTATCGACCTCGATGTTTCAGCTGGTGCAATTTACCGAAGAGCTCTAGACAGACGATTAGCGGCCAAAAGTGCCTTACCGAGCCTAAACAACCCAGACATAGAAGAATAATTTGTGGGAGGCCTTGTAAGCCGCTAACACCACGAAAGGATTACAATGACACAAGAAACTGGAATACAAGCATCCTGGGATGCGCTTTACCCTCCGATCAAACAGTTTTTGATCGAGGAAGCTATAGCTAGCCACCTAACTACACTTTCGCCTGAATTGGTTGACGCAATCGGTCAGTTATCTTTAACCGAATTACTAGCGACCGTTGATAACGTTAGGGAATTAAACATCAATTAATTTGTGGGAGGCCTGAACCGCCGATAACACCACGAAAGGATCAATTATGGCAACTGCCAAGAAAACCACTACCAAAAAGACTAAAACCACTGAGGTTGCAGAAACCCCAACCGAAATTATCAAAACTACTGAAGTGGTAGCTGAGCAAACTACTAAGGAAGTTGAAACACCCATTCTTGCCAAAGCTGGCAAGCGCAGTGCTAAAGCATTGAAAGAAGTAGAAGCCAAAGTCGCCAAAGAAGAACGCAAAGAATCTCAAGCCGAGGAAGCTGAAAAACCCCACGTACCAGTTGTTGCTACGCGAACGCGCCTAGAGCGTCGAGCTAAAGGTTTCCGCAAAAGCGCCGAGCATATCGAAGCCAACAAGCTATACAGCCTAGATGAAGCCCTGAAGCTAGCCAAAGTCACTAGCCACGTCAAATTCGACGCCACTGTTGAATTACATGTTAATTTGAATGTTGATCCGAAGTATGCCGATCAAAACATTCGTGACAACCTCCAGCTACCGGCTGGTACAGGCAAGAATGTTCGAGTCGCTGTTCTGACCGAAGATGCCGCTGGTGCCATCAAAGCTGGCGCCGATTTAGCCGGTACCGACGAACTGTTAGCCAAACTAGAGTCCGGAACCATCGATTTCGATATATTGATCTCTACTCCGGCTCTAATGGCCAAATTGGGTAAATATGCTCGCATCCTTGGCCCCCGTGGTCTTATGCCTAACCCTAAGAGTGGCACTGTAACTGTCGATGTTAATCGAGCGATAGCTGAATCTAAAGCGGGTAAAGTAGAATACCGCGTCGATTCGACCGGAATTGTTCACTTAGGCGTTGGAAAAGTAAGTTTTACCCAAAAGCAGTTACTCGATAACACCTTAGCTGTTTTAGCTAGCATCAAATCTAACAAGCCAGGTAGCGTTAAAAGCAATTACATCAAAGCCGTTCATTTGAGCACATCGATGGGTCCATCAGTTGCCGTTGAACTAAGTAGCGTTAACTAGTTTATTTAACTTTCATTGTCCGCATCAAGGCATTAGTAGTGCGGGTGAAACCACGAATACCAGCCTGATAAGCGATGTACCGATCGCGCCATTCCGGCTCATATTTGACTTTGAATTTATATAGACCACTAAAAGAGTAGAAGCGATCGCCATTAGCATAAGCAAAACTTAAAACTCCGTCTATCAGCGTTTTGCGATCTTTGTCTTGTTCGTCTAGACCGACAAGCGGGCATAAACCTAAGTTCAGCTTCTGGTAATTCTTGGTTTTCAGCTCATCGATAAAACACATTAACAAGTAATCGTTGATGTTACCCAAGCTACTTCTGGTGTGCCGTAACAAATCATAAGTAGCTTCTATGGTATCGAACTCAGCCGGAATCTGATTGATAAAAGCTTGAATTGTGCCCGCTGCATCACGCACCACCATAATCGGACACATCTGCATGTAATCTTTAGTGAAATACCCCATAGCAAAGCCACGTTCATCACGATCGCCATCATTCAACCACTCTCGAGATATCACCTCAAGTCGCTCTAGTACAGCATTATGATGCGGAGGTAGTAACATTTCTGAGGTAAAATCTTGTTTTGTGAATTTGTTGCGAATATGTCGGAAATACTTGTTGTTGGCAACATTATTTTGAAAATACTCAATATCTACTACCGCTTCTTGACCAATTTTTTGCAAGCTATAGTTGTGTTTTTCGAACAATTTACGATTAGTGTTCTGGATATGTATAAAAGCTGGCAACCAGTCATTACCAAAACATAGACTTTCAAACTCCGATAACAAATGATCATAACTGGCTTTACTACCGGCTGGGTCGCCCAAGCATAGCGCTACACCCCGATTGACGTGAAACGCCAGCCCGGCACGATTATGATCGTCAAAAAAGTAAGCTTTGTCGTGAGGCCATAGTTTGAAAAAATCTTCGCTAGGACTAGGATGGGCGTTCAACAGATCACGCATTTTCTGACGATTCGCAGACTGATCAATTAATCTTAGTCGCAATGGCTGGAACATCGCCAAAATTACATAACCTACAGCCAATACACTAACGACGCTCAGCGAATTGACGAATATCTCCGCTCGCTTGGTATAAGTCTGCAACGGTTTGGCGGTCGTCAAATCAAATTGATCGATAGTGTAGTGAATAGCTGACATTGTGCTAATTTCTTGATGAAAATCGTGATTATCTAACAGTGAAAACCCAGTCACACCATAGACGAAAGCGACGATTAATACCAAAGCCGAAAACCGCGCCGCGCTTCGGAATCCTTGAATATCACTATGAACTACGAATTCTTTCTGATTAATAAACAGTAGTCCGAGAACTAAGGCCGGCAATATGCAAACGCGTATTAGCTGTAATAAAAATAATTCATCGAAACTAGTACGCAAACCTAGGTTGGCAATTCCCAGCCCCATATATACAGAGTAGGCGATGACTGTTACCAACCAGGCCGTCCGTTTGTGGCTACGTAGTTGAGTACTCAAATACAACAAGCTCAAACCGATAAACAATGGCAAGTAGATGACTACCGCATCAGCCCGTAGATTGTGCCGGTCAGCCGTTTGGAGGATCAACGATGAAGCTAAAATGAATATGGCGTGAGCGGCAACTACTAAGCCGACAAATTGTACACCAAACCGGCGATTAACTCGCAATCGACCTTTAAGACTATCGGAATTACGTTGTCTCATGTATATAGTGTTTATATTGTACTAAACAATCGACCTAATATTATTAACTTAAGCGTTATCAACATCTATTTGCGTAAAAATCACACTATTATTGTACTTGCCTTTATTTAGGGCAATCACATAGAATACTAGGTAAGAAAAGGGGTAACAATGTCGGTATACAGTAATATCCAAATTCGTCAGGCCGTCGAAGAAGGTCATATATTATGCCACCCGTTCAACCCTAAACATGTTAGCCACGCCAGCCTCGACATTACTCTCGGCTATTACTTCTATCGAATTGAAAAAATGAATGAACGGACCATTTATAATCCGTTTGATAAGGAAGACGTTGAGCGCTACTTCGACGGACCTCACAAAGCCATGCCACATGGCGAATGGTGTAAACTGAATGGCTTTAAACCAGTCAATAACATTCCGCTCGATCATCCAGTTATCAGTCTTAAGCCAGGCGAACGTATTCTGGCTCATACCCACGAGTTTTTCGGCATTTTACCACCAGGAGCCTGCGAAGTAAGGTCACGATCGAGTTGGGGTCGAAATGGTATCGCTGTCTGTTTTGACGCCGGTTGGATTGACCCTGGCTATATTAATCGCTTGACCCTCGAAATATTCAACCTGAATGACCGAGAAACTGTACTGTTACCGGTTGGTGAACGAACCGCCCAGATTATATTCCACGAAACTGGCGAAGTCGAAGGTAATTATGGTGCCGGCCGGGACTCCCAGTTCAGTGGCAAATACCAGCAAGGCACTGATCTAGATACCATAATCAAAACATGGTCGCCAGATATGATGCTACCTAAAGCCTACAAAGACCAAAGGGCCATGCCCCAAAATATCGAAGGTCTATCTTATGATTAAAGGTAAATATATTGTATTAGAAGGGCCAGAGGGTGTCGGTAAGACCACTCAACTGCTGGAGTTAGCCCGTCGTCTACAAGCCGCCGGTCTACCTGTCAGGACACTTCGAGAACCAGATAGCCAAAGTGACATAACCGCCCGAGCTATTCGCCATCTAACCCAAGATCCACGCTACCCAATGAATACTCGTACTGAAGTGCTACTCTACAATGCCGCCCGTTCCCAGAGCCTGCAAGTCATCAAGCACAGCGTCGAGCACGGTGTTATCTGTCTAGTTGACCGAAATTATCTTACAACGCTAGCCATTCAATACTATGGACGAGGCGATGTCCCCGACTACAACACTATCAACAGCATCATCAATTTTGCGGTAGACGGGGTCGAACCAGATCTATGTATCGTATTGGACGCGCCGGCCAATATGCTTAAAGCGAGGGTCAGCAACCGCTATAGTGGCGAGCGGTTTGATGATTTAGACGAGAATTTTCTGGAACGGGTTCGAGCTGGATACCTTTGGGAAGCCAAACAGCGCAATTTACCGGTTGTTTTTGCCACCGACAGCGCCGATAAGGTGAGTGACACTATATGGAAATTAGTCGCCGGCGAACTCGCCATCAGGGATACAGCTTCGCCAGTTAAAGTTGCCGCTCCTTCTTCTATAAAAGAAATTATCGATAATAAGCCGATTGCCCCACCGATGGTAGGTGTCAATGCTGTCAAAACTGAGCAACCAACCACTCCAGACGAAACGTCAGACATCGACGAAGATTATGTCAATAAAACTGATGGCCGAACCGAAATAACTAAAGCCGGGGAAAACTATCTAGCTCAAGCTGTCACTAACGTTAACGGCAACGTCTATGCTTTCACCGATAAACTCAGCCCAGTTACGATAGCCGCCGCTATGGCTAGATTGAGTCGACGCGGTGACGACATGCGGATCACTATATTGGATGAGTTTGCCGGTAAAGCTGGCAAAGACGTCAATCTACTACAACGGATTATCACTGCTTACGGCGACGATTCGGTTCAACAACTCGGTGGGTTACATTTCGTCATCGAAAACGCTTCCAATATTTTGACTAAAAAACTGGAATGGGGACGCCTGGCGTCGTATCTCGAACAATCGACTAGATACATCTACTTCGACCAGAAAGACAAGACCGGCAAATATCGCTACCACACTCCAGAACACTTCAAACCGAGCGTTAAAAAACAATACGAACAATCAATCGATATGATATTCGATTTGTATTCGACGATGGTGCATCATTTAACCGATTATGTGCGGGCTAAATCGACAACCCCCGAAGCCGAACGTGATATAGCTTGGCAGGGTGCGACACGAGCCCAAGCTTGTGACGCCATTAGAGCAGTTTTACCGACAGCCACAACTTCTACGGTTGGTATATTCGCATCTGGACAAGCCGTCGAAAGCCTGATCATGCATTTACTAAGCGATGAGCTCCCTGAAGCGCAAGCTACTGGCAAACAGTTACTAGCAGAAGCCCGGAAAGTCATCCCGATGTTCTTGGAGCGAGCTGACAAGCCAGAACGTGGTGGCGCAACGATTGCTTACCGAGCCAATACCGCCAAAGATGTTGCCAAATTAGCTAAAGACTATCTGCCGGCTAGCCACGCCAACTCCGATACCACCCCAGTCACGTTAGTTGATTATTGGCCCAAGAACGAAATGTTATTAGTGCCTGATATGTTATATGAGCACAGCAATCTATCGCTTGAAGATTTACAAGCCGAAGTCGGGGGCTGGCCATATAACCAAAAATCCGAAATATTCAAGGCTTATATCGGCGAACGCTTGAATCGACGACACAGACCTGGCCGGGCATTAGAAAAAGCTCATTATAGCTGGGACCTCGTCTGCGACTATGGTATTTTCCGCGATTTACAACGTCATCGGATGGTTGACGACCTAAATTGGCAACAACTAACACCCCGCTACGGCTATGAAATACCCCCACTTGTTGAAGAAGCCGGTTTAGCCGAGCAATTTGAAGCATGTTTTGATATCAGTCTTAAACTTCATAGTTTACTCGTCCAATCAGGCTACGCCCTAGAAGCCCAGTACGCCACGCTCTTGGGTCACCGCATGCGCTGGAAAGTCACTTATAATGCCCGAGAAGCTTTCCACTTACACGAATTACGCACCAGCCCTCAAGGCCACCCTGGTTATCGTAAACTGGTGCTCGAGATGCACGACAAGTTAGCTGAAGTCCACCCGATGCTGGCTGAAGCCATGAAATTCGTCAACAAAGCCGAAGACGAAGAACTAACCCGCCTAGCGGCCGAACGTTATACGCAGTTTAAACTGTCACAATTAAACTAATAAGCTTGGTGAAGTTCTGGATCGTGTGACATGTGCAACACCAAAGCGTCGTTCAACGTGCCGCTGAAATCGGTGCTCTTGTAGCCACTGGCCGATATTTGAACACTGCCGAGCGTTACAATAGGTAATTCATCACCGCGTGACGGTTTGATATGTTCCAAGATATCTTCGTAATCTAAATCAATAGTCTCTTCGCTACCGCTTATAAGGGCTCCGAATCGGGCAATATGGCCTATCAAACGATAGCCAGCATCTTTCCCAATAGCACCACCAATCGGTAAACCGACAAAATCACTAGCGTCTTTATCATTGGTGCGGATAAATTCGGCGACGCCGAGGGCCCGCTCCAAACTTAATAAGTTGGCGACCTTACCATGAGCTAATTCCATCTCTTGAGCAGCGTTTGAAGCTAAATCACCGGCATAGTGGGCTACTGAAGCATATTTAGCTTCAGTACGAGCGACATCCTTGCAAAGGCTATCATGTATTCGGCTAATTCGCTTTCGGCGGGGTAGACTTCGGAACTGTTGCTCGGCAAGTGAATCCCCTCCAAAAGTGTTTTGATGTAATGATTCGAGCGCCGATAAACGGTGCTCAATATCAACATAAGGTACGTGCAATAAGCCCACGTCCGCCTTAATTTGTCGACTAATTACTTGATTCTCACTCATGTTTATAAACCGGTCGTGATTATACTCCTTTTTATCTTATCCTGCAATATTGGAACTATGTCAAGTCATTCCGTATGCATACGTATTGACAACGATTTTAGGGAGCGTATAAATAGTAGACATGAGTTTCAACAATAGCTATAAGCACGTGATGATTATTCTCGGCCGTCAAGGGCAGTGCTTCAGCATGGTTGAAGCCTCGCGATAATAATCGCCAGCACTGTCCAGTAAACCAAGAAGGCTTCAACCAGAAGCCTTCTTTTAATTTATTAGCAGTATAGGATCAAATAAAATGGGACATAGAAAAAGTTTTAGTTCAGCTCGACGCCGGGCTTTATCCCAACAGTTAGAGTTAATTGGCGGACGAGAAATGTGGGGTGAATTAGCTCACCCCGAGTGCACGTCTGATCAGGCAAACGTTGCCAATGAATTATACGGAGTTGTTTATCGAGATGGAAGTGTCCGCCAACTATCACGCCGAGCAGAATTAATAATTCACAATACGGCACAACGTATTGTTGAAGCACAAATCGAAACAAAAGGATATGTATCATGACTAGCACACTCCTAACTGAATCTATCCGCGAACCAGAATTCACAGTTCCTCAACAGCAGCGTCAACTAGGTTCAACCGCACTTAAGCATGAAGCCCAACAACGGTCTAGACGTTGTTTCGAGGAAACACGAATTGGCTGGACCATATTCTTAAACAACAAGGCTGACGATATCGTTAACTTTAATATGGCAAAAACTGATTTTGAAGCAGCTTCAGAAGTTAATCTAATTCGTGAGGCCGTCTATCTCTATTTCGAAGATGAAATTCCTGAATCGCACCAATCTGTACTATCAAATGAATTTATTCAATTTGAAGACAATCAGGCAGTAGCATGAGTATTCCATTTCCACCTCGATCAGGCCACAAACCTACAAGCGAATACTCTGGTGGGCGTGAGCGCTTTTCATTAAAAATAGACCGGCAGGCTCACATCCTAAGTCCAGATGCTAGCTATACAGAAGCATTTGAATATTATGCTGATGACCGAAACCAGACTTGGGTGGCGGCATTACTACTATGTGGTGAATACGACGAACCAGACCAACAAAGCCAGATTGTCCACCAGGCCGCTGTCGAGCATCAACACGAACAAGCCTTAAGGATGAACGAAACTCGTAGTTGTTTTCAGATGATTACAACTTTTTTAATGAATAACGCAGTGGGGGCGGAAAATGACTAAATCCGTGGTCGAGGCTAGTTCATTATTGGCCTATTATTGGGACCGGAATCGAAAGACTTTTATTGAAATAGTTGCAGACAATGATCCCATGGATCTACTGAAGGGCTTCGTTAAACACATACCGCTTGATAGTCCTAAAGTTGGGGAATACGCCGAAGCTTTACAGATTTTGCAAGCACAACTACCTGAAGGCGAACAGCGCACAGCTTTGGAAACTGTCTTAAAGCCTTATATTGAAAATATCGGCGGGGTAGCTATTGAAGCGGTAACAGTCGAGCAACAGGTTGATTTTTAAGATTGTTTGCAGTATAATTACTCGTAAGTTGCCAGAGACAGCGACGACCTACGTAGCTTTTAGCCAAGTAGGTTTGATAAGGTCGCCGAGGTACAAACAATCTATCTTGATAGTTTGAACGTCTTTGGATAAACACCATAGGCGTTTTTGTTTGGCAACCAAGGGCGGAATAGGTCGATAACCGCACTATCAATCATTAATGGAGATAATCCATGGCACTAACCAAAGTTCAGAAAGACGAAGTTGTCGCAGAAGTCAGTCAATTATTGGCCGACTCTAAATTAACCGTCGTCGCTAAGTATGAAGGCACCACGGTTAAAGCCCTCCAAGGCTTACGTCGCGATGCAAAAGCTAAAGGCACTAAAGTCAAAGTGGTCAAAAACCGCTTAGTTATTAAGGCCATCCAAGCAGTAACGTCGCTCAAAGATGTTGAAACCAGCGCTTTAGAAGGTATGCTATTGTATGCTTTCAATGCCGAAGATGAAGTTGCACCAGCTAAAAGCTTGAACGATTTCTCAAAGCTAAATCCTAGCCTTGAGTTCGTTGGAGCGATTACAGCCGACGGTAAATTCATCGACGCCGCAAGTGTTAAAGCTTTGGCTGTATTGCCAAGCAAACAACAATTGATCGCTGGTATCATCAACACTCTAAATTCACCTGTAATGGGTGTTATGGGTGGTTTGAACGGCAACCTACACGGTTTATTACTAGCTCTAGAAGCCAAAGCCGCCAATTAATTTTAAGAAAGGGATAAAATGGCAGATTTAAAGAAAATCGCAGAACAGTTAGTTGGACTTACAGTCCTAGAAGTTAACGAATTAGGAACTATCCTAAAAGACGAATATGGCATTGAACCAGCCGCTGCTGCTGTAGCCGTAGCTACTGCCCCAGCTGGCGATGCCGCTCCAGCCGCAGAAGAGAAGAGCGAATACGATGTCATCCTTAAGGATGCTGGTGCTCAAAAAGTTGCCGTTATTAAGGCTGTCAAAGACATCACTGGACTTGGTCTTGGTGAAGCTAAGGCAATCGTTGATGGCGCTCCAAAGCCAGTTCTAGAAAAAGCTAAGAAAGACGACGCTGAATCAGCTAAGAAAAAGCTTGAAGACGCCGGTGCTACAGTCGAATTAGGTTAATTTAACTAGTCGACTAAGTCTACCGAACCGATTTTAACTTAAACATTTCCATCGGTTCGGTAGGCAAATTAGTTGTATTACAGTTAATAACTTTATCCACAGAAAAATACTAAATTTTGACTTGACCTTTTAAACATGGTAGTTTAATGAGGAAAGTGTACCAAACTAAACACTTATCGAGAGACAGACATGCCAGACGTACCAGACAAACAAGTAAAACGCTTACGGGCACTTATCCAGGAAGCTGAAACTAATTTAGCAGCCGCTACTGAGCTGTTAATTAGTCTAGTGGGAGACGACGAAATGGTCGCCCCTGTTGCTCGCGAAGAAACACTTGGCAAGATTATCGAAGGTGTGTTTGACGGTCAGAATATGGTCGGTAGTGACGGCAAGATGTATCCAGTACCTGCCAACTACGCCAGCAAGTCCAAATTAGTCCAAGGTGATATCCTCAAGCTAACCATCGCCGAAGATGGCGCTTTCTTATACAAGCAAATCGGCCCGATTCCTCGCAAACAGTTAGTTGGCACTCTAGTCCTAGAGGCTGGCCATTACTTTGTAGATGTTAACGGCAAGAAATTACGCGTATTGCTGGCTAGCGTAACCTATTTCAAAGCCAAGCCTGGTGATCAAGTCAGCGTCAACGTTCCAGAAGACGACAGCAACGCCGAATGGGCCGCTCTCGAAGCCGCTCTTTAGTGTCTGACAAATAAACAACAGACCTTTTAGACGTTTATCGTTATACTAATACGTACATGGGGCAGGCATTATATCGAAAGTATCGTTCGAAGTCGCTTGATGAAATCATCGGCCAAGAACATATCACTCAAACACTTCGGCAAGCGCTGAAAAGTGGTCGAATTAGCCACGCCTATCTATTAACTGGTCCACGCGGCGTTGGTAAAACATCGGTTGCTAGGATATTGGCCCACGAGATTAATGATTTACCGTACACCGACGATTCAATGCACATCGATATTATCGAAATTGACGCCGCTAGTAACCGTCGGATTGATGAAATCCGAGAATTACGAGACAAAGTATATATTGCTCCGACATCGGCGAAATATAAGGTTTACATCATCGATGAAGTCCACATGCTAACCAAAGAAGCTTTCAATGCTTTACTTAAAACCCTAGAAGAACCTCCAGCTCACGTAGTTTTCATCTTAGCCACAACTGACGCTCATAAACTTCCAGAAACCATTGTTAGTCGTACCCAGCGCTTTACTTTCAAACCGGTCGACAAATCGGCCGTAATAGACCATTTGAAAAATATTGCCAGTAAGGAAAACATAAATATCAGCGAGCCGGCTTTAGGTCTTCTGGCTGAACACGGCGAGGGTAGCTTTAGAGACAGTATTAGCCTGTTCGATCAAGCTAGTAATGGTAATAAGAAAATCGAGATTGAAGACGTCCGACAGCTTTTGGGCATTCCACCCGATACCGCCATCAATCAATTGATTAGTTATTTAAATGGCGATAATTCATTGTCGGATATCGCCACCAATTTAACTAAGCTTTACGATCAGGGCTTCCAAGCTTCAGCCATCGCCAAACAAATATCAAAAACCATTCGCCGGTCATTAATCAACAATCAGCCAATTATCAATGAAGACGATAGCTTATTATTATTGACTAAGCTTCTTGAGATACCAGTTTCGCATGACCCTGAACGTTATCTCGAGATAATACTACTATCGTTCGCTAAGCCAACTACTGCTAAACCACAGCCAGCTGTGGTTGAAACCGAAATTCCGAAGATAGCACCTCCAGTAATCGCCAAAGCTCCAGTACCGATCAAACCGATGGTTGAAACTGTTAAACAACCAGTCAAATCAGCGGTTGTCGACGCTGTACCAGTAGAAAATAATGAATCAAACGAATTTAACGATACGTTGTGGCCAGAAATATTACTAAAGCTCAAGAAAAGCCATAACACGCTTTACGGAGTCGTACGTATGGCTAAACCAAAATTCGATACTAAAATACTCGAACTGTCTTTTGCTTTTGCTTTCCATCAGAAACGGATAAATGAAGCCAAAAATACTAAGATTCTGGCTGATATAGTTAAACAGCTAACCGGCAAAAACATTCAAATAGTCTGTATCGTCGACAAAAATGCCAGCCCACCAAAAGTCCAAATACCAACAGTTGCCGCTAAAGTTGAAACTTCTAATAAGAATTTAACAACCGTAAGCAATATTTTTGGTGGCGGTGAACTGCTAGAATCATAGTACTAGAGGAAAGAGCAATATATGGAACCAGCAACTCGTATGCAACCACCCCAAAACTCCGAAGCCGAAGCCTCTCTGCTCGGCGCCTTATTAATTGACAGCGATGCCATTGTTAAAGTTGCCGACACATTAACCGCTCAGGACTTCTACGAAAAGCGCCACGAACGTATTTATGAAGCTATGAACCAGTTGTATGAACGTCATGACGCGCTTGATGTTTTAACTTTATCTGATCAGCTTAAAAACAATGGTTATTTGGACATGGTCGGTGGCGCCAGTTATCTTACTGAACTAACTAACTTTGTACCAACAGCCGCTCATGTTGAACAATATGCCGAGATAGTTGCCCAAAAAGCTATGCGTCGGCGCTTGATTGGCGCATCTCAAGACATGGTCAACCTAGGCTTTGACGAAACTCGGCAGTTAAGCGATTTGATCGAAGAAGCCGAAACTCGGTTATTTGAAGTTAGTCAGAAACATATCAAACAAAATGTCATTAGCCTAGAGGCCATCCTAGCCGAGAGTTTTGATCGACTCGACGACTTACACAAAGACAAGAAGAAAATCCGTGGCATTCCAACTGGTTTCAAAGACTTAGACAACACGCTAGCTGGTTTTCAACGGTCTGACCTAGTCATTTTAGCTGCTCGACCATCAATGGGTAAAACTGCTCTGGCCTTAAACTTTGCTCACAACATCGCTATCCAGTCCAATCAGCCGGTGCTAATCTTCAGCCTGGAAATGAGCAAAGAACAACTAGTGGATCGATTATTATCGATGGAATCGGGTGTCGATGCTTGGGCCCTGCGTACCGGCAACTTGACCGATGCCGATTTCGAGAAAATTGGTCAAGCCATGGGAACTTTGAGTGAAGCGCCAATCTACATCGATGACACTCCTGGGATTACGGTTAGCGATTTACGCACCAAAGCCCGACGCGAAGCCCACCAACGCGAACTGGGCTTAATTATCGTCGATTATTTGCAGTTAATGAGCGGTGGTAGTCGTTATGGTGGTGATGGCAACCGAGTTCAGGAAATATCCGAGATATCGCGTGGCCTTAAAGGTATCGCCAGGGAACTGAATGTCCCTGTTCTGGCGCTTAGTCAGTTAAGCCGATCGGTGGAAAGTCGCAGTCCACAAATACCGCAACTGGCCGATTTACGTGAGTCAGGTTCTATCGAGCAGGATGCTGACGTCGTAGCTTTCATTTATCGAGAAGAGTACTACAACCCCGATACCGACCGTAAAAAGATCACCGACATATTCATCAAAAAACATCGAAACGGACCAACAGGCGGCGTAGAATTATACTTTGATAATGAAAAACAACGTTTTCGTTCGATAGATAATCGTCATCAAGATCCGTTTAATAAATAAAACTCTGTATAATAAACATAAACATGAAGAAGTTTAGGCGATTCCTCAAGACCAATGTCCGTGTAATTACTACGGTTACTTTTGCTGGTGTCGCCATAACGGGACTATTGCTATACCGTTTGGGTAGTTTGGTGAAAGGTCTAAGTTGGAGCGAATATCAAACCACCACCGCGGTATATGGTTGGCACGGTATGTACCACCAGCCACTCTATTTGCCACTAGATTTTCTCCGGTCGATCGCTTATTTCGTTACAACCAATCATAGTCAGTTAGTCGCCAGATTACCGAATGTTTTAATCGGTGCCGTCACGATACTATGTTTCAGTCTGTTGATCAGACTATGGTACGGAAACCGCACGGCAATATTCGCGACCGCCCTATTCGCCTCTAGTGCCTATGTACTCCACGTCAGTCGACTAGCCAGTTACGACGCCCTGTATTTAATGATTGTGCCGACATTATTATTATCAATCGTAGCTTTGCAACGCAAACCCGACACTATTAGCTTCTACTATTTAACCGTTCTGCTATGGGGAATGCTGATCTATATTCCAGGCGCAATATGGTTGGTCTTACTGGCGATATTCTGGCAAAGAAAGTCTATGAAATACGGATGGAGAATACTCCATATTTGGTGGCAGAAATTACTGCTGGTATTAGCCGGCCTTATTTGGTTGCCATTGTTAATAACCGATTTAACCAAATTGACTAATCTACGTTTATGGCTAGGCATGCCGCAAGATTTCGCTGGACCACTGACTATAGCCCGACAATTGGCTGATGTTTTTGGTCATTTATTGATTAGAGGTCAGTCCAATCCGGCTCTATGGGTGGATCGGGCTCCGATATTTGACATATTCGGTTTAGCAATGATTGCTATTGGTGTATATTTCTTTGCTGCCAACTGGCGCAACGGTCGTGCCCGCCTGCTTACTAGTTTCTTGATAGTCAGCGCCATCCTAGTCTGTTTAGGCGGACCGGTTAGTCTTGGCCTCCTGGTCCCAATAGCCTATATCTTAGCCGCTACCGGCATCGCTTACTTACTACGGGAATGGATGCAAGTATTCCCATTTAATCCGATTGCCAGAAGTCTAGGCGTCGGCATGATAGTCATAGTCGTGTCACTAAGTTGCTTATACAACGTTCGGGCCTACTTCGTAGCTTGGCCCCACAACCTTGACACCCAGAAAACATTCATTCACCGTATATAAATTTGCTATAATAGACTGATAACGAGGAGACATTATGAGTCGGTTTGACCAAGCTAAAATGCTGATGAAAGTCAAGAAAATCCAGAAAGAATTGCAGAAACAAATTATCACTGTCGAAAAAGGTGACGGTGCTGTCAGGGTTGAAATCAGTGGTGAACAGAAAATCAAGAAAATCCACATCGATCCTGAATACGTCGATCTAGAAGACATCGGTCAATTAGAACGCTGGGTAGAAGACGCCGTCAAAGAAGCCATCGGCGAAAGCCAACGGATTGCCGCTGAAAAAATGCAACCGATGATGGGAGCGCTGGGCGACCTAGGACTATAGGCGTTGACCACTAACGATTAGCGATTAGCAAATTCCAAATTACAATGAATTATCAATTAACATTTAGCAATATTAGAACAACTGGAACTATTAGCGATTAGCTAGTAGCAATTTACTATGAATTATCAATTAGCTATTAACCAAGAACGGTCCAATTGCCAATGGCCAACTGCCAATTCATTGCCATTAGCTAATTGTCAATTGCTAATCACCAGTCGCTTGTCCTTTGCTAATAGCAAATTGGTAATTGCCCCATGAACATCTTGCCCCCGGTACTAGCTGACTTGATAGACGCTTTTGGGTTATTGCCCGGCGTCGGTCCGCGCACGGCTGAGCGTTTTGCTTACTATCTAATCAGACACAGTAATGGTTCACCGGAAAAGCTAGCCGGTGCTTTAATGGCTTTACCAGACGGTGTCGGCTATTGTCAGAAAACTTTTGCTTTAGTGCCAGCTGGTCAAGAACTGTCTGATTTATATACCGATCCACGGCGTGATAAAAAAGTCGTGGCCATCGTTGCCGAACCATTTGACGTCGTAGCTTTAGAAAAAACTAATCAGTTTAATGGAACATATCATGTTTTGGGCGGTTTAGTATCGCCGATTGATGGTATCGGGCCAGAGCAGTTGCATATCAAAGAGCTTATCAAGCGCATCGATGAAGATGCCGTGGAAGAACTGATATTGGCCACCAACGCTAGTGTAGAAGGTGAATCGACTGCCTTATACATTCAGCAACAGATTGGCACGCGACCAATTAAAATATCAAGATTAGCCCGCGGACTGCCGATAGGCGTCGATCTTGAATACGCCGACCAGATTACCCTGGGTCGAGCTTTAGAAGGCCGCCAGACCATTTAATTTGAGCCTGGGGCTTAAGACAACTACAATAGACCCTATATGAATAAACAAACTGAACAAATATACGCTTTAGTTAAAGAAGCCACCAAAATCGTCATAATTCAGGCCGACAATCCCGATGCCGATAGTTTAGGCAGTGCTCTGGCGCTTGAAGACATCATTGGCGATATGGGCAAACAACCCTATCTGTACTGCGCAGTCGATATGCCCGGTTATTTACACTACCTAAAAGGTTGGGACCGAGTTCAGAAAGATTTGCCATCGACCTTTGATATCAGCATCATTGTCGATGCTTCAACTATGACCCTGTTCGAGCGACTGGCTAATAGTGGTCAGCAAGGTTGGCTAGCTAGTCGCCCGTGTATCGTCCTCGATCATCACGATACCGTCGACAATCTGATACCTTTCGCCAACATAACGATCAATGATTCTAAGCGAGCCTCAACTGGGGAACTTATATACGTAATACTGCGCGATCTGAAAATGCCTATATCGCTAACCGCCCAAGAGTACATCATGACTTCAATACTCGGTGACACTCAAGGTCTGTCCAACCAATTAGCTTCCAGCGAAACTTATCGGATCATGGCTGAAATGATTGATGCCGGGGTCGATCGTCCAAAACTCGAAGATTTGCGTCGCGAACTGAGTAAAATGCCACCAGAAATATTCAAGTACAAAGCTCTGCTCATCGACCACAGCGAATTGCATAATGACGGTACGATTGCCACGGTAACCGTGCCTCAGCCAGAAATTAATAAATTTAGCCCCTTGTACAACCCAGGCCCATTGATTCAGAACGATATGCTCCAAACTCTTGGCGTCAAAGTCGCTATCGTATTCAAAACTTACGATGACGGACGAGTTACCGCCGCTATTCGTTGTAACCCCGGTTCGCCGATTGCCGCCGATCTGGCCAGCCACTTCGATGGCGGTGGACACGAATACGCCAGCGGTTTCAAACAACAAAATGGTAAGGCTTACGACCAAATAAAATCCGACTGCATAGCTTACGCCAGCGACTTACTTGCTAAACTTGAGCCAGGGAATAATCATGAAACTATATAATACGCTCACCAAACAGCTTGAAGATATAAAACCGCTAGCCGCCCCAAAAGTTACAGTTTATACCTGTGGCCCGACGGTCTATGACTACCCTCACATTGGTAACTGGTTTACATTCATCAGATACGACTTATTAATTCGTAGCCTCAAGATCGCCGATTACCAACCACTTTGGGTCATGAATATCACCGATGTAGGCCACTTAGTAAGCGATGCCGACGAAGGTGAAGATAAGCTAGAAAAAGGCGCTAAACGTGAAGGCAAAACCGCCTGGGACGTAGCTAAATTCTATGGTGACTACTTTACTGACGGCCTAGACCGACTTAATTTCTCCAAACCCGATTATTTACCGAAAGCCACTGATCATATTCAAGAACAAATAGACTTAATCCAGCGCTTGGAAACCAAAGGTTTTACTTATGTAATTGACGACGGTGTCTATTACGATACCGCCAAATTTCCCAAATATGCCAATTTTGCCCAACTCGATCTCGACGAACAACAAGCTGGCGCTCGAGTTGAAGTTAATGCCCAAAAGCGTAACCCGACAGATTTTGCATTATGGAAATTATCACCAGCCGATCACCAGCGCGATATGGAGTGGGATAGCCCGTGGGGCAGGGGTTTCCCCGGTTGGCATATCGAATGTTCAGCCATGAGTATCAAATATTTAGGCGAAACTCTCGATATCCACTCTGGTGGTATTGATCACATCCCAGTTCACCACACCAATGAGATTGCTCAATCAGAGGCCGCTACCGGTAAACCTTTCGCGAATATTTGGATGCACACCAATCACATCCTGATAAACGACGAGAAAATCGCCAAAAGCGCTGGTAACGGTATAACTCTCGAAGAAATTGAAGCCAAAGGTTATAGCCTGGAAGCTTTTAGATTACATGTCCTAGAATCGCACTACCGCAGTCAATCTAAATTCAGCTGGGACAGTCTGATGGCCGCTCAAAACCGACTGCAAGCTTACCGAGCATTCGCTGATCTTATCTGGCAATTACCCGAGAAAGCCGTTAAACCAGGTACGATTCTAGCCGATGCCAAAAAAGTTATAACTGATTACCTACAGAACGATTTAGATACGCCGTCAGTTTTAGCTCACTTAAGTAGTATTGAATCGGAATCACTGGCTTTATTCGAGTCAGAATCAGCCGATAGCTTTAAAGCTTTCGTTCAATTCATTGATGACAGTTTAGGCCTTAAGTTAGGTGCATCACAACCACTCGACGAGAACTTAAAGCAGTTAATCTCCGATCGCGAACAAGCTCGAAAAGCCCAAAACTGGGTCAAATCCGATGAACTCCGTGATGAACTAGCAGCTGCCGGCATTGGCCTCCGCGACTCGGCTATCGTAACTATTTGGTTTCGGTTGTAGCGGTTACGAACTCTGGAGTGTCGATAATTCGCTTGGAGCGTAAGTATTCCAGCACAGCGATTCGAAGACAGCCACCGATTGGAATCGCCACTAGACCACCGATTAGACCGCCGAAGCTAACGCCAATCACTACCGATACAAAAACCAGTAAAGGTGACATATTGGTAGTATTAGCTTGGATTCGAGGCTGAACCAGATAATTCTCAATCTGTTGATACAGAATGTAATAAGCCAGGATAATGGCTGCCGAACTTGCTGAGTGGAATAAAGCCACTGTGGTCACAATTACTGCCCCAATCGTGTGACCAACCATCGGGATTAGGCCACAAACAAAAACTATCACAAATAGAGCGGCCGGATAGCCGATGTGCAGCATCAAAATGGCTGGCAAGATCAAGATGGCCGCCAGTAAAGCCAAGATTACTTGTCCATTGACGAATCCTTTAACCACACGATACATATCGCCGGCCATTCGTCCGGCCATTTCGTGATGACGATCAGGCATTATCTCCTTAGCAATCGCCAACCAGCGTGGTCCTTCAGTTAACATCATGAACGTCAGAACCAAGATGGTCAGTAATGAAAATACGCTGCTACCGATGCGCTGGGCAGTCGAGAAAGCTGTACCACCGACATTCTTAAGTCGTTCTGACAATTGAGTCGATACCGTATTGACTTGTCCTTCTAGATGATAACGGCGGATAGTCTGACCGATGGCACTATCTTGATTGCGAAAATCACTTACCAAGCTCGGAGCGGCATTGATGAAGCTTTCTGTCTGTCTGACTAGCGGCGGCACTAGGCTGGCGATAAACGCTCCTAGCAAAACGATAACTATCAAATAAGACAAACTAGTAGCCAGCGATCGACTGCCACGCCAACGTTTAGGTAAATGCACTGATATCCAGTGAACCGGTGAGTTTAAGGCTAAAGCCAAGAAAAAGGCCATGAAAATCAGTAGTATGGCATGCGACGCTTTACGCAAAGCCGTCAGCAAGATCAGCGTAGCCACAATCATTAAAGCTACTCGTATATAGGTTTCAGTCGAAATTGTTATGCTAACTTCTTTGGGCGAATGATCTTTTTTGAGTCCAAACATAATGCCATTATCTACTGCTGGCGACGATTTCGCAATGCCTGAGCGTAGATATAGATTAGTTTATTACCTATTTTAGCGGTGTCGAAATCAGCTGTGAAAGCCCGTCCCCAGTTCGCTAGTTGTTGTCTTTTGACTTCATCTAATAGTAACTTTCGAATTTTATCGGCTAAAGCCTGTTCGCTAAGTGGCTTGAACAGTAGTTCAGGCTGGTCGGACATAACTGACCGATAACCAGGGTTATCACCAGCCAAAACAGCTGATTGGCCGCTAGCCATAGCTTCTAGTAAAACAATGCCGAAACTTTCACCACCACTACTCGGGAATACGGAAATGTCAGCTGAAGCATAGTAACTAGGCTTGTCGGCCTCGCTGACAAAGCCGACGAATTCAACCATTGACTGCAATTGGTTATCTTGACTATATTTCTGGAGTTTATCGAGCAGTGGACCTTTGCCACAGATAATTACTCGGAACTTTGGCAGTTCAGCATCATTTTTAAGCAAATTGATGGCTGATAATAATGTCTGGCAACCTTTGCGGGGCACAAGTCGGCCCAAGAACAATATATTCAATTTATCATCGTTATATTTGGCAATTTTCGGCGCGGTGCTGAAGCGTTCGAAATCTACGACATTCGGTAAAACAATCGGATCGACTTTATAACTAGACTTAGCGAAATCGGCGGCGGCGGCCGAAACGGCCAACATTTGATCAAACCGCTTAAGTGATTGCTTAGACCAGCGACCGAGGGCTTTTGCCCCGAGCGTGACGATTTTGCCATAAGGCAAGATATGGAAAGTGCCGATAACGGCTGTCGTCGGGCTGAGTGCCAAAATCAAGCGGTGAGCCATGTATGGACTGTAAGGTACTTGGACGTGGATGACGTCGAAGCGTTGGTCATCAAGGAACTGCTTTAAACGGCGCCGTGAAGTTGGCAGAGGCATTGATAGGCGGTTGCCATTAAATCGGACTTTCATGTTGCGGCTCAGACTATGGATATTGGCAATGTCTGATCGACTCGATTGGCCGACTAGGTAGTGAACATCGTGACCTTGAGTCCGCAACCATTCACCAATAGCGATAACGTATTGTTGGATGCCGTCTGGCGTATCGAGCGTATCGTCGAGGACTAGGCCAACTTTGAGAGATTTACTGGTGGCCATGTCGCTTCAGAGCCTCGACATATAATTCTTCGTACTGATCGACTATTTTTGGATAGCTAAACTGCTGGACATAATCTTTGGCCCAATCGCGCCACAAAGCTCGCAGAGGCTCTTCAGTCAACAGAATACGTAAGCGACGGGCGAACTCGACGGTATCTTGGGGATTAACTAACGACAGTGCCCCGACGTCTTGCATCAATCCGCTATAACCGGAATTATTACCGGCGACTACGACCGTACCAACCGCCATAGCCTCGAGCAAAACAATCCCGAAACTTTCGCCAAATATCGCCGGTGAGCAAAACAGATCAGCTTCACTCAGTAAATCTAACTTCAAATCATCGCTGATATAACCGAGAAAACTAACATTGGTCAGCTTGAGGTCTTCGGCCAGCAATTCGAGCTTTTCACGGTCGGGTCCGTCACCAGCAATGATTAATTTAGCCTCTGGCTCTTCCTGCAGTAAAAATTGGAAAGCCATCAGCAAGTATTTAACACCTTTACGGCGTTCCAACCGCCCAACATATAAGATTGTTCGACCATTAGTCCGATGATGAGTATTCCACTTAAACTTGGTTAAATCGATACCGTTAGGGATTATCGTCACCGGTTCATCAGTTAGGCTTGTCACATATTCGGCCCCAGCCTCAGACACGGCCGTCAGCTCGTGCAGGTATTTCAGCACTGACTTCAGGTACGGCGTGACGGCTTTAGCCAGACTGCGACTCATGATCGTTTCCGGTACTTGAGCATGGAATGTCGCGATATTAACACTAGTCGACTTGAGTAATATCTGGCGACTAATCATTGGTACCCACGGTTCATGGAAGTGCAAGATATCGAATTGCTCTTCAGCCAGCATATCTTCGATTTTGTCGCTATCGGAAGTAGCTGACACTTGGACACTAGTGTGGGTTGGCGACCGGAAATCAGTCGACGAACCAATGAATATAACGTCCGGTAGATCGACATCAGCCATTTCGCGATGCAGGGGAGTAATGATTTTGACGTCGTGGCCCCGATTGATTAACTCGGCTTTAGTCGCCAAGACAATCTCTAGCACACCGCCACTTTTGGCTATGTTATAAGGACATACTAAGCCTATTTTCATCTTAAATTAAGTATAACATTAGTTTAATTTGGTTAGCCTTCTTCGTAGCGCCGGAGGCAAGAATGGCGCCGCCATTGATTCATCGGCCATGACGCTTGGGGCGTGGGTATCAATCTTGGCAGTCACGCTATGAAAATCTTTGAATATAATCCGCAGGTGCTGTTCGACGATGTTGTGGTCAAAGTAGTTATCAGCCGCCACCGACACATGCCACAACGGCACATTGACTCGACTGCCACAATTATCGATTTTTAAGAACTGGCGGGTGGTAAACATGTAAGTCCGAACATCGTTGTCGTGCCATAGCCCAATCTCAACTTTCATCATATAATCGAACTCCTGCTTGTCACTAGCTTGGGCAAACTTATGCTTAGCATTACTCGTCCGATGGTAAGCTAGACGTAGCAACAATGGGTTCAAAGCTATATAGCGAAACAGCCGTGCTGTCAGACGACCAGAAAAGAATCGGGCCGTCCATAAGTAAAGGTTGTAGCGTGGTTTAGAGAAAGTGAAGTCATCATGATGAGCGAAACCGACGACGCTTATCATTAGCGTGACTTTGGATGACAATTCCGGATAACGTTGGAGCATACGGGTGGCCACCACGAAACCGAAACTCATACCGGCGATGACAACCTTTTTGCGCTTATAGCGCAGTTTGACGAACGATGCCAGATAGTCGGCCATATTATCAATAGTCGGCTTTTTACCAATCGTATAGAAGCTATCCATACCGCCGAAGCCCGGCAGATCGGGCATGGTCACGGCGCCGTACTTATTCATGGCCTGGACTAAACCCCACCAGCGCTCCAAACTAGAATGGTGACCATAGACAAACAGAAACTCGGTTTTTTTGCCAGCCGGCGGCGGCATATGCAACATCCGGCCTTCGAGGCCGTTGATGTTCAAAGGCACAATATAGTCAGCTGGGCTAGGTGTATCCATGATTTTTCACCATTATACCCTATAAATCGACTAATCTGACAGGCCTAGCAGTTGTACAACACCCAAAAATACGCTAAAATTCAATCTGTTTGACGCAGTCGGCAGACTATAAAATGCCCTAGATTCAACAATTTATATTGGGGATTGGCCAAGTGGTAAGGCACCACCCTTAGTTGCTTGCAACTAAAAAGTTATATGTGGTACTGATCAGTACCAAAAACAGTCGTCATACTATAATATGTAACAGATTAACAATCTACGTTGGGGATTGGCCAAGTGGTAAGGCACCACCCTTAGTTGCTTGCAACTAAAAAGTTATATGTGGTACTGATCAGTACCAAAAACAGTCGTCATACTATAATATGTAACAGATTAACAATCTACGTTGGGGATTGGCCAAGTGGTAAGGCACCAGTTTTTGGTACTGGCATTCGGGGGTTCGAATCCCTCATCCCCAGCCATGAAAAAACCTCGGCGAAAGTCGGGGTTTTTTCATGGCTCAGAGTGGTTCAAACTCCCGAGTGAGCATTCGGGGTGAAGATTGCCGGTGGCAATCTGCAGGGGAGCCAACTCTTGCAAACTAGTTTGCAAAGATGTTGCGACGGGCCTGCCAAAGGTAGGTCGAATCCCTCATCCCCAGCCATCCTCCGTCGCAGACCTCTTTATGAGGTCAGCTATGGAGGATTTTTTGTGATGAGGGATACGAACCCGTAGGGTTCGGCAGATGAGCCACAGAAACATAATTATGTTAAGTAACAAATACGGTGTGTGGCGAAGCCTCGCGATATCCCTCACCATCTCCGAACACGCCAAAGCAGAGAAGGACCCTGAATCAAGTTCAGGGCAGGCTCCGTCCGCTATCCCTCATTCCCAGCAAGCAAATAACAAAGATTATTCTGATATAATACCGGCATGAACGACGATCAATTCACAAGACTATTCAAATATATTGAAGAATTCCGTACAGAGGTGAATATTAAACTTGATCAAAAAGCATCGCAAGATAGTATGGAACGCTTGATAAGTACTCTTGATGGTTTCTTAAAACGTCTTGATGATATTGAATCCGAACAGTCAGCACGTGATTTGCAGTTTGAGCGCCTACTTGAGTGGGCTCGTGAAGTTTCCAAGAAAACCGGTATTCCTCTCAAGGACTTGTAGATATAAAGTTCTAACTTTGTTCACTTTTTCCAGCCATGCTAGAAGCTCATCGCAAGAAGAGCTTCTATGTGGCGGAGACTAGGGGGGTATAGAACCCATTGCATAGCAATTTGGGGTACGGTACAGCGAGTACGCACGCACCCGGCCTCCTAGCAGGAAGTCGGAGGACACTCTGACGCGGAAATGGACCCTGAATCAAGTTCAGGGCAGGCTCCGTCCACTATCCCTAACCCCCATTAAATATACGGAGTAAGTTTTCGAATTCGCATTTTCGCTATCTGCTAAAGGACGGACCTCGGGTTTTCAGTTTCATATTTATCGATTCTGGACAAGAAGTCATCAATTGTATTTATTAGATATTCGCATTTCCGATCTAAGGTGTCTAGTATTTTATTTACTTCTGTAAATTGATTGGAGCCCTCACTCATGAACTCTTTAACAATGCCTATGACTCCATCAATGTCTGTCAGTCTTGCCGCTTCGCTCATGCCGAAATTGTAGCATCACTCGCCGCCCAAAGTTTTCGGGCGTCCGAAGGACGAGGCGAATCCCTCCGTTCCAGCCATATAGAACGCAAAGGGTCTTCTAATTCATTGTAGCTCTTGTATAGGGTCGTTAATATTAATTTGGTCTTTAGTATTGCACGCACACCTCATTAAGTTACGAGTTTATTAAAGTTTTTTCAGCTATCGCTAGCATAAGCCCTATAATAGATCTTGTATGATTTGGTACAAAGAAGACACAGAACGACTATATGAAATACTGGAAACGTCAGAAGAGGGGCTTTCAAGGCAAGAAGCTTCAAGCCGCCTGAAAAAATACGGCCAAAACCAGCTAGCTATCAAAAAGGACTCGTTTTGGAAGATACTTTTAGAACCTTTCAGGAATATTTTCGTAGTTGTTCTTGTTGCGGCCGCAATAGTCAGTCTATTAAGCCATGAGTACTTAGACGCAGTTATTATTGGGATTATTATAGCCGTAAACACCTGTATTTATTATTCCCAGCAATACGCCACCACAAGAGTCCTGAGGACTCTCAGGGAACATAGCGTTCAGCCGGTTACAGTAATCAGGGGCGCTAAAGAACATTCCATTTCTTCCGTTAATCTTGTGCCAGGAGATATTATCGTATTGAACGAAGGCGAAAGAGTTCCTGCTGACGCGCGCGTTGTTCATACGGATAATCTACAAGCCAATGAATCGTCACTTACTGGTGAGTCCGTCCCCGTTCATAAGCATGCTTCAACGCTTGAATCATTAAAACAAATCTACAAGCAAGATAATATGGTGTTTCAAGGAACATACATACTGGCAGGATCGGCTAAAGCGTTGGTGGTCGAGACGGGCGGCAGGACAGAATTTGGCAAGATTGCCGAACTGGCCTCTGACGATCATTCAAAAAGTCCCGTTCAGGCAAAGACTGATCAACTTATAGCGCTTCTGGTAAAAGTAGTTGGAGTGCTCTCCAGCTTAGTGTTTGTGTTGTCATTAGCTAGAGGGATTCCCCCGGGAGAAGCATTGCGCTTTGTGCTTTCACTAACTGTGTCGGCGGTTCCCGAAGGGCTGCCAGTTGCGATGACGGTCATCATAGTTTTAGGGATGAGGCGCATGGCGAAGCAAAAAGCCTTGGTTCGGAACTTTAAAGCAATAGAAGACATCGGTCTAGTGACTACTATTGCGACTGACAAAACCGGCACACTCACAAAAAATCACCTTACCATCGTGGATAGCTGGTCATTGGATGGCACCGACGTTATGAATGTAGCAGAGCAAACTATAGATACAGAGGCGACGCTCGCCGATCCGCTCGATGAAGCAATTAAAGAAAACACCAGCAAGCACTCCGACTATAAGATAGACGAAATATATCCTTTTGACATAGCTCTTCGAATGAGCGGAGCGTATATTAAGCGCGACGGGGTCGTCTATATCAAGGGTTCGCCGGAACATGTCTTAGCCAAGTCCCGCGTTACAAAAGAACAACATCATGCCGCTGAATCTGCCATGCATGAGCTCGCATCAAAGGGCTACCGAGTTATTGCATTCGGGAAATATGAACCCTCTGGCATGCCGCCTAAAGACCTGAGCGTTATAAAAAATAATGAGATAGCCTTTGTAGGCTATCTGGCGTTCGCTGACGAGCTGCGCCCTGAAGTGGCACGGGCAATTAGTGCCGCGCATGAGGCCGGTATTAGTGTTCGGCTAATCACTGGCGACCATTATGAAACTGCCTACAACATAGGAAGACAAATCGGACTAGCAAATCTCCCCAACCAAGTCATACAGGGTACCGAACTACCCGAAGAGACACGCGCTCTAGCTCTAGCAATACAGAACAAGTCAATTTTCGCTCGAATATTACCCGAAGATAAATTTAGAATCCTAAAAGCCCTAAAGCAAACAGAGATTACGGCAATGACTGGCGACGGCGTGAATGACGTCCCCGCTCTTGCAAACGCACATGTCGGCATAGCCATGGGGTCAGGGAGTGATATAGCCAAAGATGCGGGAGGTATTGTACTGCTTGACGACAACTTTGCCACCATAATTAAGGCCATAGCCGAAGGACGTAAAATTTTTGATAATATCCGACGAATGCTGTTTTATCTACTATCTTCGTCACTTGGTGAAGTACTTACAATGATTGGCGCCTTACTATTTGGGTTACCCCTACCTGTGACCGCCATTCAGATTTTATGGATTAATCTTGTTGCAGACACCGCAATGGTATTACCCCTAGGCCTAGAGCCCGAAGAAGATGGACACATGAAGCGACCGCCAAGACGACCTAAAGACCCGCTACTTAACAAAATGCTGCTTAGCAGAATGGCGATCATTGCACTCACCATGGCCGCTGTTACACTTGCTGTCGTGTTCGTGCTTAAGCAACAAGGCCACGACACCGCCTACATACAAACGGTTGCTTTCATGACGTTGATTGCCGCCCAATGGATGAATGCATTCAATGCCAGAAGCGAATACAATTCATCCTTCAGTAGAATTAAGAAAATTAATCACGGGTTGATAGTCGGTTTTGCTCTCGCATTTGGGTTGCAAATGCTCGTCATTTTTGGGCCGCTAATGGCTGCCTTTGACATTCAAAGTGTTCCTGTACTGACCTTAATTTGGTGCTCAGGTGCCATGGCACTGGCTATTTTGGCCGCCTCAGAACTGCATAAATCGATAGTTCGATCTGTTTTAAGAAGAAGCCTTAGAACATAAAGGCTAGACTAAAGAACTGTCACCAACAGCACAGAGCTATAAATAACGAAGTTTATCCAACAAAAAGCGAGACATCCGCTACATAGTTATTCCCAATCTCATTCGTCTCATTTAGTCCTTAAAAAGGTTTCTGACCCGTATGCTCAGCCAGCCTCCGTCGCAGACCTTTTATCAGATCAGCTATGGAGGATTTTTATTGTGAAGGGTTAAACTCCCGAGTGAGCATTCGGGGTGATCCGGCTTTCATCCTGAAGGCCGGAGCAAGGCAATCTTCTCTTGAAAGCTATGCTTTCAAAGATGAACTCGCGGGCCTGCAGAAGGTAGGTTGAACCTCTAATCCCCAGCCACAACAATTCACATTTTTGATATTTGTATCGATTCAAATTATAGTATTGATTAATGAAGAGAATTGTTGGTGAAGAGTTAGAAGCTATTAGACCTTTCTTTGAACAAGCCGCGGCTGCTGCAAATAGAGCCACGTGTTTGCGTGCACATTGTGGATCGGTAATCATCAAGGACAATGTCGTAATCGGCACAGGCTTCAATTCTCCTCCATTAGATGATGAGACTCGACGTACCTGTAACAACCAATGGGATTTTGATAAGAAACCCAAGTATGACAAGACATGTTGTGTCCACGCCGAATGGCGTGCGGTAATCGACGCCTGCAAAAATAACCCCGATAAAATAGGTGGCTCAGTACTTTACTTCATGCGCCTTGATGAAGACGGCAATTTCACAGACGCCGGTGAACCAAACTGCACAACCTGCAGTCGCTTTACGATGGAGTCTGGTGTAAGCGAATTTGCATTATGGAATGATAACGGTGCGGATGTGTACACCCTACCTGAATACGATCAAAAATCGTATGAATTTTACGTCAAGTAAATTGCCAATTTATCAACTGTTTTAAGATATAAGCTCAAAGAAAATTCCAAAGTACGTCCACTAGGGTCAGACGAGCATGAGTGGTTTACGGATTGGCGATAATATGGTATTCTATGGTTTATGAGTTTTCGCGAGCATGAGTTAACAGTTGACAAAGTTATCTTGCCAATTGGGGTAGAAGTCCCTTGGGGTGAATGGCGACAAGCCACGTCTCCAACGGCTCTTTTTACTACCGGCATAAGAGAGTGTATAGCGGTCGCTACATTTGATCCGATTAAACGGGTTGGACATATGGCGCATATACTAGCCAACACCCCTTCGCAAGAAGATTTGCTGCCCACTTTTGTAGAATCAATCGTCGATAAGTGTGATGGACAGACCAGTCGGCTAGAGGTTTGCATTTCTGGAGGCAGAGCCGATGAAGATTCATTACGTCATTTCAGCGCAGCGCTCGGCAGGCGGTCGGCCGTCGTAAGAACCTTCACCGAGCTGGGCATACCCGACCCTTGGCACATCGCATGGGATGAAGAATATTTACCACAGAACTTACAGTTGGACTGTTCAACTGGCGACTTCTCACTAACTCGCGTCAGACCAATCCCGCGCTGGACACAGAACCCGGCTACCGATAAGGACGCCTAAGATATGTATCTAGCAATGATAAATGGACCGTGTGGAGCCGGTAAAAGCACCATAGCTGAGCTTCTAGCTGAGCGACTCCCAGAATCCGTGTTATTGAGCACTGACGCACTTAGGGACACTATGCCCGAACCGCTCATAGCCGATGTATTAGACCGTGATGAGCGATACGCTTTGATGAAAGATGTCAGCTTTGTCGGGCGGCAAATTGCTCAAAAAGCCCTTCTGGAAGGCCGAAGTGTCATCTTGGATTCCATTATGTACGATGATGAGTGGGTAGACCCTTGGGTCAAGATTGGTCAAGCTAGTGGAGCGCTAGTTGCCGATATCTGCGTAATCGCTCCCAAAGCTATTGTTACCGAACGAGTACTAGCTAGAGACGCCGGTGAAGACAGTCGACTAACACCGGCAAAAATATCTGACCTGTATGATAAAGTGGCCCACTTCTATTCTAATCGACCGCGGTCTTTGGTCGTTAGAACCGACGAGCTCACACCAGTCCAAGCCATGCGTACGATTGCATATTATCTAGAGAATCAACTTCCAGACTTAGCCTAAAACTTCAAAGTGCATGCATTCAGGCAACCATGTGTAAGTACCCCGAAAGACTTCTTAAAATGTTTTTTGATATGATAGGGCCATGGATGAATTCTTCATATACGATCCGTTAACCGCAGGCTCAAAAGGTCTAGTTTTTATCGGTGACGAAATACTTGTATATAGGCGTGACCAAAATACTAAATTATATCCACTCTCAATTGACATCCCAGGCGGAGGGCCTGAAACTAATGAAACACCATTTGATACGTTTCAAAGAGAAGTAAAAGAAGAATTTGGACTCGATGTTGTCCGGTCCGACATAATATATGTCAAGAAATACCCAAGCACACTTGAGCTAAATAAATTCGCATACTTTCCGGTTGCGAAATTAGAAAGCCATCATAAAGACGACATCAAGTTCGGAAACGAAGGCACGGAATATATGTTAATCTCACTGAATGATTTTCTGGAACTTAAGGATGCCTGGCCCGTCTTCCAAAATCGTGCGCGCGATTATGCTAAAACTCTAAACTCATAATTAAGAAATGCGTCGACTACGGATAGCTATAAGCATACTTAATGACTGTTACCGACAAGTCTTTTAAAAATTCTGCGCTATAATCTAGTGATGAATGAGAGGCCTAAGGTATATGCTTTCATAGACAGTCAAAACCTAAATCTAGGCGTTAGATCACTTGGCTGGCAGATTGATTACAAAAAATTTCGTTTATACCTCAAAAATAAGTACGGCGTCGTGCAAGCTTTTATGTTTATCGGCTTAATGCCAAACAATCAAAAACTATACACACAGCTACAGTCCGCCGGCTTTATTCTAATATTCAAGCCGACAGTGCGCTACTTTGAGAACGGTAAAGAAACTGTTAAAGGAAATGTGGATGCAGAACTAGTGCTTCACGCAGCGGCTATTGAGTATTCAAACTACGATAAAGCTATTATCGTAAGTGGTGATGGCGACTTTGCTTGATTGATAGAATATCTAGATGATAAAGATAAACTTCTTCATGTTTTTACTCCTAACAGCAAATATTCAAAATTATTAAGACCTTTCGCTAGATATATTATAGAAATAAGTCAGCTAAAATCATCGCTTAAATATAAAAAGACCGGCATTGGCGGTCGGTCGAAACCTTAGGCCTATCCGGTCATGGTGATACATAAATTATAGCAAAAAAATCCTATACTTGTCAATATCTGTAAGTTATTGTTTAGTAATATATGGGATTAACTAGATGGGTCTGGTGATCATGGAACTTTCGCACCAAACTATTATCAACAAGCACTTGAACCTTATCTCTGAATTTATTCAGCATCGTTAATGCTTGCATATGAAGTAGTTATCGCCCAGAATATGATACATGAAATCTGCAATCGCCCATGAGCGGTTCATAATATCTATCAATCACGACGAAACCCTACGCTTAATGGACGGGCAAACCATCGGCGACCGCAATAGCCCCTTTTACCCAGAGGCTAAAACAGAAGTGCGCCCTTTATCCGATCTAGATCCATTTTACGAACCGGTCAGGGAACTCGGATCGGTTGCATTTGCTGAAAATTTGCGTAAATATCGATACATCGTACAAATGTTCAGCGATATGGATATTGTGGTCTACGTACCTCGAGAAGTACCAACTTTTTGGGCAATCGCATCTGAGGATATCGAGCGAGACAATGTTCAAATTATGGTTGCAGAAGCTGAAGCTCAAGGCTACCGAGATGCTCTACCTTTAGGTGGAGTCCAAATTCGTTTTGACGGTATGATCCCAAACTAAAAAGTCGAGGGGCGTCTGCTAGTGACTACAATCTCAGATTATTATCGTAATCTGATATAATCGGGCCATGTGTGAATACAATAGACCTTTTGACGTTCCGTACGGCCAGCATCCGGATGATTATTATGGACCGGCGCCGATTACCGTACTGCCACCAGACGCTTGGGCCCGACGAGCGTCCGAATTAACGCCAGATGAAGCAACAATTATCGAACAAGTAGTTCAAGACGCGGCTAGTATCGCGGCTGACGTGCATCTGTATCGGTCACTAGCCTCACCACTGCTCGGCATCGCACTCCAGCCCGGCGACGGCCCAACCGTGAAAATCTGGGAACATTAAATCACTATCCTATTTGTATACTAATAATTTAATACTTCACTACCTGTTAGGTGATTAACAACTAGCGCATACCGATTCGGGCGAAGCCAAAGAAAATAGCCCCAAATACAAACGCTATAATAATTGGCGCGATAGTAGATAGCCAGTTACGTTTTCCGGGTCTGAAATATCGTAGAGTTAGTGAATTAGTAACGACTGAGACCGAGCTTAGGGCCATCGCCAGACCAGCTAGCTCTGGTTTTAGAATCAGCCCAAAGCCAGCAAACGCTCGAGCGGCAATCGGTATGCCGACGACATTGTAGAACAACGCAAAAAACAAGTTTTGATGAATCTTGCCGACGGTTTCGCGAGATAGCTGAATGGCTGTTATAACGTCCTTAAGATCACTCTTCATGAGCACTATCCCACCGGTCTCCATGGCAATATCTGTGCCATTACCCATGGCGATGCCTAAATCAGCTTGAGCCAGTGCTGGTGCGTCATTTATGCCGTCGCCAACCATCGCCACGTTATGACCGGCCAATTGTAATTGCTTAATTTTTGTCGCCTTATCCTTTGGCAAGACTTCAGCTATAACATTTTTAATACCGAGTTCACTAGCAATCGCTTGGGCTGTGCGTTGATTATCACCGGTGATCATATAGACAGTCAGGCCCATTCCAGCCAGCGTGCTTATGACAAGTTTTGAACTTGGCTTAAGCGTGTCAGCCACGGCAATTGCTCCAAGTAGTTCATTTTTGTTAGCCAATAACATCACAGTTTTACCCTGCGACTCAAGTTCTTCAATACGTTCAGTTACAGTTACCGGCAATTTTGTACCTAAGGTTTCTGACACTAAAAGACGATTGCCGAAATAGTAAGCAATATTATTAACTACTCCAGACACGCCTTTACCAGATATTGATTGAAAATCTTTTAAGTCTAATGCGTCGAAATGCTCAGTCCGAGCTGATTCGACGATTGCGTTAGCTAGTGGGTGTTCACTATCACGCTCTAGCGATGAAGTGATTGTAAGTAAGGCTTGTCTATCACTAGCGCCGAAGCCGATCACATCGGTAACGCTAGGCTTACCATTGGTCAGTGTGCCTGTTTTATCAAAAATAATCGTATCGATCGATCGTGTAGCCTCAAGAGGCTCGCCACCTTTTACTAGCACTCCCAATTCGGCGGCCTTGCCAGTACCGACCATAATCGCTGTTGGTGTCGCCAAGCCAAGGGCGCAAGGACAAGCGATAACTAGTACAGAAGTAAAAGCCATTAGGGCGTAGGTGAAGCTACCACCAAAAACAAAAAACCAGACCAAAAAAGTTAACACCGCGATAGCGATAACCGCTGGCACAAACCAGCTCGATATCCTATCGGCCATATCTTGAATCGGAGCTCGCGAGCTTTGGGCATCGTCAATCATTTTAATTATTTGGGCCAACATCGTTTCTTGGCCAATTCGGGTTACCTGGAATTCAAAACTGCCGGTCTGATTGATTGTTGCACCGACTACCGTATCACCAATATGTTTCGTGACCGGCATGCTTTCTCCAGTCACCATAGACTCATCAATGCTTGAATCGCCCTTACAGATGACGCCATCGAGGGGCACCGTTTCACCAGGCCGAACCAGTAGAATATCATCATGCTTAATCTGGGCAATCGGCTTATCAATGATAGCCCCTTTGACAATTACGTGCGCCGACTTAACTTGAAGGCTCATCAGTTTATGTATAGCTTCGTTCGATTTATTCTTGGCTCTAGCCTCCAACCATTTTCCGAGCAATACGAAAGTGATCAAGAACGCCGCTGTTTCAAAATATAATTCCGGTATTTTTTGGTCATTAATGCCGACCAAACTGTGGTTATGGACAACATACTTGATATAGAAAGCCAGACTGTAAAAATAAGCCGCCGAAGTCCCAATAGCGATCAGACTATCCATATTAAAACTACGAATTTTGAGTCCCGACCACATACCCTTGTAGAAACCTGCTCCTAGATAGAATTGAATGATCGTCGTTAAAATCAGTGAGATGATGCCGATATACGGCGGTATAAACTTAGCCCCAGGCAACCAAAGCAAAAAATCCAGTAACATAAAGTAGAGTAGGGGCAATGTAAGACTTAGACTGAGCATAAACTTGCGCTTGTAGTCATCCCCTGAACCACCATGGTTCATATGATTAGTCATGTCATTGGGGTCGATCAGCTGAGCCGAATAGCCAGCTTTTTTAACGGCCGCTAACAAGTTATCGACCATAATTGCGTCTGTATGATCAACTACAGCTTTTTCGTTAGCGTAATTCACCGTAGCGTCACTAACTCCACCCAGTTTCTTGAGCTCTTTCTGGATGACAACGGCGCACGAACTACAGTGCATACCTTGAATTGCAAGTTTGGTTTTAGTCATATTAGTTGACTCCAGAAGACGCGATTATTGAACCTCTAGGTATACCCATGGCGCAAGTTATTTTGTAGGTCCCTGGTTTGGTGATAGTGAATGGCAGTTCGATCGTGCCTTTAGTAATAAGCAGTGGAGTGGTATATATTCCCGGAATCATGATCGTGCTCATGCATCCGACGCCGGTTTCGGTAGCGTTTACTCTTAAAATGTAAGCTTTTCCGACTTCCACATTGAAAGTATTTGGGCGAATGTCGTCAGTATTGTTGAAGGTTGTTTCTAGGATTTTGCCATCTTCTGTTTGGGTCACCGTACCTTGGACTGGTTTCTTGCCGGTAATCGCCGGTGTGGAGTTAGACGAGTTGGAAGATTTCGGAATACTGAACGCTAGATTGTAGCCCATAAGCGTTACGCCATTAGAAATGTTGTACACTGCCAGTAGTACGACGGCGACGCCCACGAATCGGAAAAAAGTTTTTGCAAACGAGCCGCGAACCGCTGACGTAAGTGCGCCTATTCCTAGCAAACCAGGAGTTGTTCCAATCGCAAATAATCCCATGACTAACGCACCAGTTACGAAACTTCCGCTACTTATAGCTACAAGTTGCATTGCTTGAGTGAATCCGCAAGGCAAGAAGAACGACACGGCACCGAGAGCCATGGCATTTTTATGGCTATACTCTTTGGCACCGTGTTTTTTTAAACCCAAAGCTTTGGCTAAGCCAGTTGGTAAAGCCAAGCCTTTATTGGACAGCCTGGGGAAGAGTTCAGTTAGCTGAAGGCCGAGTATAACCATTACTAGTCCAACTCCAATCGTTAACATGCCGGTAATCGTACTGTTGATCCTAAACATCGAGCCGAATACGCCAAGCAGACCGCCCAAAATAAAGAAGGTAATTATGCGCCCAGCATTAAAAAATAGATGCGGCCTAAACTTCTGCATCGTCGTAGCTTGAGGGTGCTTTTCAGAGAATCGAGCCGACATACCCAGTACTAGACCGCCGATCATCGCCATACAAGTTGAAAAGCCAGCCGTTAGACCTATCACCAAGGCCATCAGTAAACTACTGCCGGTCAGACTACGAAGATTCAGTCCAGTAACGCCGATACGCTGTAAACCAAAAATAATTACAGCTACAATTAATATACTCATAATGAATTGTTCGATAATCGATTTATCGGTTGTGAACAACGGCTTAGTGTCGGTGCCGATATCATAACCGGCGGCTTTTACGGCTCGAATCAGTTGACCATCAGTCGGCTCTGTAGTGTAGGTATAAGTCGCTGAATCTGTTTTCAGACTAGCCTTAGCACTAGTAATGCCTGGGATACGTTCTAATTCATCAGCCACAACTATTGTGCAGGCTTTACAGTGCATTCCTTTGATTGAAATTTCTTGTTTGTGCATAGTTGCCAGCTCCTCATCACGTTTAAGACTTTTAATTGTTTTAGCTTTTTACTAAGCGCATCATATCAGTCATTGAAAACATATTCAAGTATTCGAATATATAATACTTTATGTTATACTTGTGGCATGTATAGCCACGTATTTGAATTAGAAGAAGACGTATTTAAAATTATTGCCAATCAAAAACGTCTAGAAATAATTCAACTTCTGTCAAAGAAGGAGCTCAATGTATCTGAAATGATTACAATGCTTGGTTTACGTCAGTCCAACTTATCGCAACACTTGTCATTACTCAGGCAACACAAGATAGTCTCGGTGTCCAAGCGGGGACGCGAAGCATACTACAAACTAGCTGATAATAACATCGCCGAAGCCGTAAAGCTGATCTATGTATTTCTACAGAAACAGTATGGGGTAGGTGAATTAGGCAACGACGAGTCAATCTTCCCAATAGTAGTCGATCCGGTATGTGAAATGCGCATCAGTGCTTCTGAAGCATTCGACAGCATCACATACAAAGATACCGCCCACTATTTCTGCGCCAGTGGTTGCAGGGACAGCTTCAAGAGTAATCCCGAACTATATTCTAAGTCGATTTGAAATGTGTACTATACAGACTCATCGTTTAACGCTTGAGTGACTTTAAAGCTAGCTAAGTGATTCGCGTAGCTTGGGCAGATCTAGAATCGTGAAAAGATGATCGGTTTGGCCCAAAAGTTTCTCTTCAAAAAGTATTTCTAGAGCTCTACTAGCCGTCTCACGGTTCATATTTATTGAGTCAGCAATATCTTGGTGGGTTATCGGAGCATCTATCAGCACAGTATTACCATGTTTAACTCCAAACCTCTCGGACAGAGCCAGTAACTCGGCAATAATTCTACCTCTTGCTGATCTAAATTCTAAAGTCTGAATTCTCTGAGTGTAGGCGGTTATGATAGTTACGTCTTGTTTTAGTATCTCCTGTGACAGCCAAGTATTATTACCCATAGCCATGCGCAGATCATCCTTAGAGGCTCTAAGTACAGTCACATCATTCATTGCTTCGTAGAACAATCCCGTGGTATGGGCCCCATCTAGGGCCCAAGGCAAGGGTATGAACTCGTTGACGTTGTGAATTAATAATAGATTTCCGTGTCCATCATCTGATACAGAGTAGGCCTTAACGAATCCTTTTTTGATAAGATATATACCTTGAGGCTCATTTATACCATCAATGATAGTTTCTCCACTAGTGAAATGCATCAGCACTCCATTACTAAAGTGGGCGATGATACTTTCATCAGAAGTATCTGAAGTCGGAATACCAGACTTAATATTCGTTGACATAATATAATTATATACTCTTATAGATATATATCCGTGATACAGCGCACATACTCACCAGCCAACTACCGCTATCCTAGAGATAGTAAGCTATCATTTAACGCACAACATTAGGAGAGTGGGGTGTCACGTAACTGCTAGGCTTTGTTCTGTAAGCTAACTATAGGGGGCGTAATATGTCACAAACATATTCGGCAATAAAGAACAAAAACCAAAAGCACCCAAAAGTACACTACCAAGCGTACCTATATAATTCTAATGAGCCACGGGAGAATATATCCAGTAGCACACCAGCCGAACTCGAGGCTGAGCAGTTGGAAGACAGTGGCCCAATGCGCCAAGAATTCCGAGACTTGGCTAATGGATTAAACAACTATTAAACATAAACCTCACTAAAAAGACCTCCAACGATGGAGGTCTTTTTGATTCGCAATGACTATATGAGGGGAATTATGTTACTTTCATGGAGGCACATTGATGAGTATCGAAAAGCTATTAACTAGTTGCTTAGGTGCCGGTAAATCGGTCTGGCTGTTAAGTCTATAGCTAGATAACATACCGTCTCGTATAACTTCCTTAGCTGACAGCACGTAAGCCACTTCTTCTGACGGACGAGCAAATAGCGACTGGATACTGGTAAAACCATTGGCAATATAGCTAGATCGTTCGGCCGATAGTTCGGCGCTAAAGACGATAGAGAAGATACCTATTTCAATAAGCGTGAATGAATCACCGAGTAGCATCCAAGGATTCATATATCCGAGTAGGGAAGGCGAGGCTATGCTCATAAACCCAAGTGCTAACATCAAAAAACCGCTAACGCTAAGCAAGGCTCTAGTAGTATATATTCGGAAACTAGGAACAAAAACGTAAGTTAGTAGAATGGCAACTAGCGCTAGGCGAATATAGATAAATAATACGCTTAGGTTCAGGAATATATGGACGTAATACGAATTAGTAGATAATCCGTATAAACTGATAGCCAGTATTCCAATACTAAATAATAGAACGCTAAACTGTTTCATATATCTATATCCTTTCTCTCAAAACTTCGTTTGAGTCTTTTGCTAATCTAAATCTCAAATATTTTTGATTACTTCAATTCACCTCCCTAATAAGGCTAGGGCCTAGCGACTCTAATAATGGACACTTCTAGCGTTAAGTGCTTCGTCTACCAACAAATACGTTATAGATAAATACGATTAGAGCGATCACCAATATAATGTGAATCAAGTCACCGCCAATATGTACTGCAAAAAATCCAAGTGCCCATAGAATTAATAATACGATTGCGATTACCATTAACATCAGAAACCTTTCGGTTATTAATTCTCCCAGCAATACTTACCAGTTTCTGCAAATCCATCATTCACTATGATGTGCTCCATAAGTAGCTTACCGTATCTATAATAGCTCTACAGCATCACATAGTCTGTGCGCCACAGCACAAACTTTATAGTTATAATTCTGCCCTAGACGATTGGTACAGCCGTCAGATTAGCCGAATACATCGGGTGGCCGGGAATCGGTGGGTCGGACGATACTAGCATTCGATTAGCGATGTCTTCGACCGAAACGACACCTTGTAGAGCGCGTGGCACATGCGTGCTAACCGGTGTGAAGTAGTCTTTTTGAACTGGGATTAAACCAACACCGTGCGGAATCGGATCTTTAGCCGGGGCGCCGTAACTTATGTCGACAACGACGCTGTAACCGGCCGAAATAAGTTCGCGGGTTATTCGAGTCAGAGCAGGTATGTTTAGAGCTCGTTTAAATACGACATTCTGAAAAGCCAAGCCGCCGAGCGGTTGAACCAAATTTTCGATAACATCTTCATAATAATCAATATATGATCGTCGATCTTTTTCGCTAAGCTCGTTATACCACTCGCCAAACGCCGAATATTCTTCATACAAGTGTGGCTTATAGCCATAACCTTCGGCCATTTGTTCGAGCGCGGCCGGGAAGCAAGTCGACAAATGCGGTCCAGCTACACCTCGCTCAACATTCCTTTGATAGCTTTTTATGCTAATTGCTAATACTAAATGTAAAACTTTTTTAAATAATGTAAATAGATAATTTGGCCAGCTAACTATATTCCAATCAATCGAGCACTCATGCTATTAGATTTTGTTATATTAATAACATGGCGACATTTAAACACCAGAACGTTAATGAACTTATTGAATTATCGAGGCTCTTAGGTGAGTTTGGACAAATTAAACGAGCCACGCTACTACCTAATGGAGAAGAGGAATCCGATTCCCACCACTCGTTCTCTTTAGCGCTTATTGCTTATGAGCTCGCCTGCCAATATGCGCCCGAACTCAATACCCAGAAAATCTTACTTTATGCCCTAGTCCATGATTTGCCCGAATTAATAACTGGTGATGTCGTTACGCTTACCGTATCCGTCAAAGAGCTCGAGCAAAAGGCCCGGTCGGATTCACAAGCGCTTGTCGCTACAGCGGAAAAATTAACTTCGGCACCTCATATTGTTAAGGCCCTAAAAAGCTACGAAAATAAAACTGATGACGAATCTATGTTCGTATATTGGATCGATAAAATGGTCACAATCCCGACACATTTTTATGATGGCGGTACTAATTTACAAAAATTAGGTATACATAATCACCAAGACATCCAGCAGTGGTACGAACGAACACTTGCAAAACTGCAAAAGCAAAAAACAGCAACCGCATAGTTCAGCAGTCACAATCTTAGAGCTTGCCTACAAAAAAATGCACGATGAGTTAGTTAACGCTTAAAGCGCAAATCCTTAAGAAAGTTCTAATGGTCGCATTTTGAGAGATAAGGGTCTTGAATATTGATATGACTATACCAGATTGGGAAACTAGAACTGCGCCAGATTATAACGCTGGGGTGACGCCAGAGATGGTCGCTAGTTATATAGTTGAACACCCTTACTATGGCCGTGACCAACAGCTAGCTGAAGGCTGGCTAGTCATGCTTGACGCCGTAAAAGTCGGTGATGATCCAGTCGCTAAGCTTCAACAATTTGTATCTAAAGTTTTCTTGCATGGCAACAACAACGGTGTCCCACTGACCGAGGCCGACTATCGACAACCGGAATAACCTAATAAGCTAGGTTAGATTACTGTCTAATAAAGTTTGAACATCGAGCGTTGACACCAAAACACAAGGAAGCCCTGGCGATTGGTGCCACTCTGGGTCGCTTGCTGATAGCCCAAAAATTGGTCAAGAATATCGAGAAGCGTCAGAGCATCGCCTCTTCACTTGGCATATTCCTAGCGGCCGATCTGGCAGATGGCGTCATCGCACACCAGTACAATGTCGACACCCCACTGCGTAGATTTGCCGATGCGGCAGTTGATAGAATTTCAATTTTCAGAGTCGGCTGGGCCATGAGCCAAGTTTACCCGATAATCTGACATAATCAACAATCAATTAGTTTGTTTTACGGCACCGTTGATCCATTCATACCGCAGACCGAATTCAGCTATATCGCCAACCAATTCAAACCTTCAATTCACGCCATTAAGCGTGGCCGGCATTTCATCGAGCGCCAAACTTTTCCTGAATTGCTCGATTACATCCAACAGAAATACGCGTGAGATTTCGTAATCAGGCTATTGTGTTGCAGGTTATAGCCGCGCATAATTAAAACCATAATTAGCTAACTTGAATGGGGGGTTGATTATGAACGGCATATCTATCAGCGGTCTTATATACTTTATTATCGGGCTGGTCGTCGCTAGTAACCGCGGTTATCTCGGCGATTTAAGTACCATAGCTCATATTCTGTCGGCGCTACTAGCCATCGTACTTTGGCCGTTATTACTACTTGGTGTGAACCTGCACTTAGTTTTCTAGACCAAACTAGATAAAAAGCTTAATTGGAGTTTATCTTTGCTATACTGCGCTTGATGGCTAAAAACTCCGGTACTCAGTTTAATTGCTTCTCCCCTCCAGTGATGATTGCCACTATAATTGTTGAATCGGGTTTACTAATATATACGCTGTGGCGTTATAAGCTGACTACTTTATCTCGGCTAGTGGCGTTGTGTCTGCTAGCCTTAGCCGTGTTTCAGATAAGTGAATATAATGTCTGCACCTACAGCGGGCTTGGTTTAGTCAACTGGTCTAGAATTGGTTACGTAGCCATTACTCTACTACCACCACTCGGTCTGCATATCCTGCACGTACTGGCCGATAAGCCCAAACGGCGGCTAGTCATCGCGTCATATATATCAATGTTAGGTTTTATAGCTTATTTTCTGAACTACCATTCGGCCTTTATCGGCTATCAATGCACCGGTAATTACGTCATCTTCCAGATCGGCTTAAAATCGTCACTAGCTTACGGTCTGTACTACTATGGCTGGTTATTAACCGCCATGGTGTACGGCGCCATATGGGCTAGGCAATTAGCCAAACAGGGCAGTGCCGAGTTCCGCCGGCTCAAAACTATTCGAGCATTAATCTTAGGTTATTTAGTTTTTCTGGTTCCAACAGCTCTGGTTTACAGTGTTAACCCCTCGTCGAGGCGGGGGATTCCTAGTATCATGTGTGGTTTTGCGGTGTTGTTTGCGGTCATTTTGA
The DNA here is from genome assembly GCA_021783725.1 of bacterium. Classification (GTDB taxonomy): domain Bacteria; phylum Patescibacteriota; class Saccharimonadia; order Saccharimonadales; family UBA4665; genus JAJXTN01. Next base: position 57,826 of record JAJXTN010000002.1, read on the forward strand.
CGGTTTATATATTGCCGTTGGCGGCTGGCACGCGGCAGAACAAGATAATTTGATAGTTGAATAGTGGGATAGTTAGATAGTTATAAAGTTATAAAGTTGGGTAGCTGAGATAGTGGGGGGAGTAGTAATATGGGGGTGTATGGCTAAATTATTTGGGCATCGTTCGAATAAACAGATCGCTAAACCTAATCCTGGTGGGTTGTTGGGTGATTTCCAGTTGGCTTGGTCGATTATCGAGACGGTCGAAACCTCAAAAATTATCGCCAATCAGACAGAATCCGAAACGTTGCGCAAACTAGCGTCTTTCAATCAAGCCAACGGCATCTATGTCACTCCGACCGATATTGCCTCCAACAGCCACGATCAGCTGACTCACGCCAGTCTCGATGCCCATCTCCAAAAAGTTCAATCTCAACAGATTGAACAATATGGCTATCAACAGCTTATAGGGTTGCAATCAACGGTAGATAAATTGTACTTACGCCGAAAAGTCCGCCTGCGAGTAATCGACAGCAAACATCATCCGATTCATAGCTGTCGACAAGATAAAACTAATGGCCAATATTATTACGCCGACAACCGTAGCCGATCGGTAACTGGTAAAATTAAACTTATTAATCTTACTGATAATTATCTAATCATCCAGCCATCATTAGGCCGTCGATTAGCCAACAAGACTATCGAATATTACCTAGTAGAAATCATCAACCCGCTGACCAATTTACCGTTAATACATCTTGATTTGGTCTAATATAGGTGATTTAGCTTTACAGCTTATGCTAATCTAATATTATGGTAATTGGTGAAATTACTTTAGCTAAGACTGAAGTAGACACAAAAATCGATACAACAGATACCAAAATATCAGATCTGTTAGGTACTTTTGGCGCTGAAGTAATTCTCGATAGACCAAGTCTGATTGGGCCATACATAGGCCAGCTTTCGACTGCCACCGTCGACCGACCAGTCACTGAAGCCCCAGCTGTTGACCCGACTATCGTCCAGCTAGAAAGCTTATACCAAACCGATAATACTCTAGACATTATAGATGCCGAAATACGTGACTTGCAGGCTACTGCCAGAGCCAATCAAGTCTTCACTGGGACTAGACTACTTCGCCATATTGCACCTAAAATCAGCTGGGGCATCGATACCATCTAATATTGACGTTTTGGCCGTTGTGAGTTATAATATGTCTAATGAATCAGTCCCGTGAACTAATTACAGGCGTGAGTTTGGTCTTGGCTGTCGGCCTTGGCACCACAGCATGTAGCGCCGAACCTCAACCAACCGAAACCGGCAAGCCTAGCCCAGCAAGCTACTCAGCTCAGCTTCAACAGCTAGCCGGCAATATTATCAAACTCAGCAATAAAGCTGTAAATAAATCTGAGGGGAAGCCACCACACAGTCTCGGTTTCGAACTGCCAATTAATGACGGTGGAACTATGTCATTCGATGTCCAATCCGCTACCAGCCCGATTAATGCTGGCAATATCGAGACGATTGATATCGGACAAACTTTAGCCTCAGGAAAATCTTCTATGCTATCGTTTTATATCAGAGACGATGGCACTTGGAGCGCTAACTGCCTAGACACTATCACGCCTGAAACAATTAGCGTGTCTGAAGCCGGAGAATCAGACTATACCCTCGGTCACAAGATGACAGTTACTAGCCCCGGTCTTGCTGGCGATATCTTATCCAGCTTAATAGATAATGCCGACCGTGTAGTTACTGTGGCTGAACATATAACAGCCGGATCAGCGATTGAGCCGGTAAATAATACCTGCTCGGTGATAATCGGCGACGATTGATCATTCCGATCGTCAATGCATCCCCGGACAACTACTCGTAAACGACCCGAAGCGAATTGGCTTAAAATTTGCTAGTATATAAAACATGAAGCCGTATAAACTATCAGACAAAACCAAGAAACAAGAAATAACTGAGATGTTTGATAATATCTCGCCGAAGTATGACTTCTTGAATCACTTCATGTCAGCCGGTATCGATATATTGTGGCGACGGAAATTAATCCGGATGCTAGCTAAAGATAAGCCGTTAACTATTCTTGATATTGCTACTGGAACTGGAGATCTGGCTTTCGCGGCCGTAAAACTAAAACCTCAGCATATTACCGGCGTTGATATATCATCGAAAATGATTGAAATCGCCAAAACAAAAGTAACTAAACGTGGTTTCAAAGATATTATTGACATGCAGGTCGGCGATTCCGAAAAGTTAAACTTTAAAGATAATAGCTTCGATGCCGTAACCGTTGGTTTCGGTGTTAGGAACTTTGAGGATTTGAATTTAGGCCTAACTGAAATGCTACGAGTCACCAAACCAAAAGGCTGTGCTTTGATTCTAGAATTCTCTAAACCGCATGTATTTCCAGTCAAACAATTGTTTAGATTATATTCAAAGTATGGCATACCTTTGATAGGTAGGTCGATTTCCAAAGATGATTTTGCTTACAAATATTTGCCAGAATCGGTGGCCGAATTCCCAGAAGCAACAGCTTTTGAGAAAATAATGTTAGACGTTGGCTACACAAATGTTAGCTCGACTAGACTAACATTTGGTGTAGCGACTATCTACCGTGGTTATAAATAAGTATCTAACCGAAACTTCCTAGATATTTAGATATAAATTACTTGTTGGACTTCCATACATATAGGGAGTATAAGAAGGTTAAGGTTAACTAATATTTTATATATGTCGTCAAACACAAATAATCTAACCCGACTATGACTTATGAGACTGGCGGAACCGTGATTGATGAACGAATATCAGCCCTGCCATCAGTTTCGATGGCTAAATTAGCCCACCAAGCTGTTGCTGGTAGCCTTGAACCATTATTAGAATCAGCTTTAACAATCAGGGAAATCCCAGGGACCGAAAAGTTCTATAACGCCGCAGCTTGGGAAGATGAACAAGGTAATACTTTATTACTAGGTCGCAAAATTGAAAAAGCCGGTGAAGAAGGCGAGCCCGACGTCGGCTCGCTAGTTTTGCTAACTCTCAAAAACGGCAACATAGATTCATCGAAAGAAATCTGGAAACCTTCCGACGATGCTGATTATTCGCTGGAAGATGCCAGAGCCTTACCACTCAATGATGGCAAAATCATGTTCGGACTGACGGCAGTCGATCGTAACAAAACACCCCATCCGGCAGTGATCATTGTGTCGACCGCCGAATTAGCCAATGGCGATAGTTTTAAACCCAAAGTCATTGAAGCTATGGGGCAGGGTAGGCAGACAACTCCTTTAGCCGAAATTATTGATACTGTTGATGGCAAGAATGGTACACCAATCAGTTCCAGTCTCGTAGCTTTTAGACCAGAAGGTGAAGCCAACAACCATCAGTTACGTATATTTGAATATCGAGAAGATGGCTCAGTCGACCACAAACAGTACATAATTTTTCCGAAAGATATACCTTGGGCTAGTTGGCGTATTGGCACAACCATACCCCCTATATGGCTAGATGATAATCAAGCAATATTCCCAATCCACGGCATCACTATCGTCGATGAAAAATATATCTATTCAATCGGTGGCGCCCGCTTACACAAAGATTCAGAAGGTATCTTGTCGATTGATAATATCAGTCAAAAATCGTTAATTGATCCTGACACTTTTGTAGGTATTATTGATGACGACGATGTAGAGTTGCATTCAGAACGACGAGTTGTATATTGTTGCGGCGGCATCGCCGTCAAGGCCGAAACTGGTGAAATCGATAGTCTCAAATTATTTGTTAATGTTGGTGATAAACGGACGGTTGAAGTCACTGTGCCAATTGATCAACTAACTAGAGATTGGGATACTACCTAGGAATATCGCTGAATATCGACAATGGCCACAATAAATAGTCAGGTGACGTTAGTTTTAAGGGTGTTGTGCTGTCCTAATTATGATTTCATAATACCTTGACACCTCTATGAAATGGGCGTATAGCAATAAGTACTATTAATGCATGGAGGTAACTATGCAAGACGACGCCGTGTGGGGTTCAGCCCTAATGGCAGGAATGTTAGCTACAGTTTTTGGTGTGGCTGCAGTTTTCTGGCCAAACATAACATTATTAACTTTGCTGTATCTGTTTTCAGCATACGTATTAGTTGACGGTTTAGTTAACTTCTTTGGTGGTATATCTAGCCTCAGTCGAAAAGGATCTAGTTGGTTCCTACAGACTATCCTAGGAGTGTTAGAAATTGGCGTTGGTGTCTACTTACTCCGGCACCCGCATGTCACCTTCGCGACCTTCATCCTATTGATTGGCTTTACGCTAATATTCCGGGGCGTATTCGCGATAGTTGGAGCTTTCTTAGACCAAGCTACTACTACTCAGCGCACGCTAATGGTAATTAGCGGACTACTAGCCTTGGTCGTCGGTATTGTCATACTATTCCAACCAGTCAGCAGTGGCGTTGCCTTTGTATGGTTGCTGGGGCTATATGCCTTAATTGCTGGGCCGCTTAGTATTTCCTTGGCATTTGAAGCCCGCAAAGCTGACTCCAAACGCTAAAACAGATGGCTGTTTAGACAATTACAGAGGTCATAGATGGCCTCTGTTTTGATGACAGACGATATAGTACAATGACAGTTAATAGCTATGCGAACATTCCTGAGAAACAAACACTACGCCACCGAACCGGTCTGGCATGTCCAGGCCGCCATGTTGGTAGCTATAGCTCTACAGCTGTTGCTACCCGATCGTTATGTTTTCGCTTCGCGTTATCTATTAATCATCATAGAAGTTCTGTTATTGGTAGGCCTGTCATTCACCACTCCTAAACAGCCGATTTTCAAATCTTTAAGTCGCCGAATTAACGTCCTGTTATTGATCTTTCTGACCAGTCTAGCTAACAGCTACGCTCTCATTCAAGTAGCTAGAGGCCTGTTGGAATCCGGTCACATCAGTAACGGCCGTCTGCTGATATTTACCGCCCTCAACATCTATATCACCAATATTATCATCTTCGGTTTGTGGTATTGGGAAATGGACGGTGGCGGTCCGGGTGAACGGCGCCGAGCCAATGATCACTACAAGGACTTCTTGTTCCCGCAAGATCAGAACCCAAGCTATCGACATCCAGATTGGCAACCAACTTTTGCCGATTACCTATATCTATCATCGACTAACGGTATGGCCTTCAGCCCAACCGATACTCTACCAATGAGCCGCCGCGCCAAACTATTGATGTTAGCCCAGGCGACAATTTCACTAGTAGCTATTGCCTTAGTTGCCGCCCGAGCCGTAAATATTTTAGGCTAAAACTTCAAATAGCCGCGTCGTTCAGCGATAACAAAAGCCACGCCACCTATTAAAGCCGGAAACCAGGTGCTCAATAATCTAAAAACCAGCACTACAGCCAACGCTTGGGCGGCTGGGGTACCGTAAGCAATTAAACCAATAACCATACCAGCTTCAACCCCGCCAACCCCACCAGGAGTAGGCGTAGCGACGCCTAGAGCAATACCTAGAGTGAATACGATGAGTGTCACCGCTAAACTTAAGTCTATGTTCAGCCCACGGCTAACAAAATACAAACCAACCACATTACATAACGTTAAAGCCATCGAGCTCAACAGTGCTAGACCAACTTTCACCGGTCGCTTTCGATAATTATATAGATCTTTTAGAACACGCTTAACGCCAGTTATCAAACGATTCTTATAATATAAACTAAGCCCCAAAACAGTCATAACCACTGCTAAGATTATTAGTAACTCAGAATCATTAAATTTCAGGCCACGATTAAGGTTCAAACCAACTATTTGATGGCTGAAAATTGTCAATACCAAAATTGCTAGGATGAAGTGTCCAAGCATACCCAGCAAATCATTGGCCGTCACTACAGCGGCAGCTTGCGAGTTAGTGTGTTTATTATTCTTTAAATATAAGAAGCTAACTCCGATACCACCGATACCGGCCGGAAGCAAGCGATTGGCAAAATTATTTGCAAATTGAATTAAAACCGTGCGACTGAATATAATTGGCTCAATTGCCAACAAATAATAGGTCATGGCGGCAATCGGGAAAGTCAGCAGTACCCAACCGCTAGCAATATATACATAGCCCCAATTAGCTCTGGTCAATTGGTTTAGACTAAAGTGGAAGTAACTTATTTGTGGGACTAAGCCATATACAGCAATCAAAATTACGGCTAAATATAGATAGTATTTAAAATTTTGGCGAATAAATAATTTGGCCATTACAGCCATTATCCATCATGCTAGCGCTTATTGGAACATATCTATATTTTTAGGGGGCATTTTCTTCCATGTCAGACACGTACTGATCGTGCAGTAGAACAATCAAGGCTTTCAAATTAACTATATACGGCGCATGTTTACCGTAATCTATAATTCCTTGGTGTTTAAGTTTGTTGAGTTCGGTAGCCGCTGTTTCTCGAGTTAGACCGGTAAGATTGGCAAAATCTTGATGTGTTAGGTTCAAACTCAATTCGACATGCGACGGATCGGTACCACGGCCATAACTAACCGCCAGGTAGTGTAGGGTATATAATAACTTGTCGCTAGCCTTGGAGTACTCTAGAGCGTTTACGCGCATTGTCTGGCCAAGTTTATCGGACACGTATCTCTTAAGTTCCTCGTATAACAGTTCGGGTTTGCTTTTGATGAATTCCAAAAAAGGCTCTTTTGGCACTACCGATAGAACGGCCAAAGGCGTAAAAACTTCATAATAAAATGCGGCAATTTTGGATCTGCCATACAGCCAAGGACCAGGAAATATCGAGTGTGCACCGTAGAAAGCCACCGGCTTCTCATTGCCCTCGACACTGATATTGTAAGCTTTAACAATACCCTCAAGTACAACATAGGCCGTAGTCGGCTCTTCGCCTTGAAAAATGATGATTTCGCCCTTCTTGAACTCGCGAGTAGGATATCGCTCGAGAAACCGCTTAAGATCTACCTTAGTACTTTTAATAGACATAGCTATCTATATACTAGCACTTGCGACTAGAATTTAAATTATTATTGTGTTGCAGTAGGTGTTTTTGCCGGGACTTGGTCGATGCCTAAAAGGATAATAAAATCAGCTTTATAGACTCCGGCATAAGGATTTACGGTAATAAAATTATTGGCATATAGTTTACCCAGCGCCGCCCGAGTAGCAGGCATTTTGCCGTTCGACAGATCAATGATAGATGACTTAGCTTGAGTGGTGATGGCGTCGCCGACAGCCACGACATTTATATTGTTAGCCGCTAGACTGGTTTTGGATTTGGTGGCCAAACCGGTGGTATCGGTGGCGTTAAGTACTACGACGGTAGCTCCCTCCTGGACAACTGGGTTGGATGACATGTGCTGAGCAATAAATGCCTGGATGTCATCGAAGTTATCTAAGCCAGCAGCTGGTATTAGAGCTGATTCGCCATCACTGGAAGTGTAACTAGCTAGCAAGTTCTTGCCACCGGCATCATTAAGGCTAAGCGACTGAATATCGTTGGCATTGATTGCTTTGGACAAGTCGTACAACCGACGCATTTCGCTCAAATTGAGGTCGGTCTTAGCGTTATTGCCGATTGCGTCAGCTAGACTGCTCAGTTTAGCAGGGTTAGACAGCACGCCAGCACTAGCAATTTTGGTTTTTAAGGCTACTAGGATTTGACGTTGATTTTGAGTCCGTTCAAAATCACTGGCCGCGAAGCCGTAAGAACCATAAGCATCGCCTCTAGCCCGGGCTAAGTCCAAAGCTTGTTCACCATTCAAATGGTGGACACCATTAGTTAGTTTGACGAGCGGACCATTCGTCGTCCAGTCCTTGCTAGGATCATATAGTCCGCGTTTATCACTACTGGCTACAGTAATATCAATACCGCCGACCGCATCGACCGCCTGCTTGGTAGCCGCGTAATTCACTAGGCCATAATAATTAATGCTGATACCGAAGTCTTGCTCAATAACTTGTTCGAGCTGACCCATACCTCCGGCCGGGAAACCGTTTTGTTTAAAATCATTGTTTTTCCCATAAACGTAAGCTGCGTTAATTTTAGTGTGGCCATAGCCAGGCACATTCACCCAGAGATCCCTAGGGATACTTAGCAGAAAGGCTTTGTGGTTCTTGGTGTCAAGGCTCATTATCATAATTGAATCGGTTAAATCAGCGCCATTATGCCCAGCATCGTCGGCCGAATTGCCGGCCAGCAAGATATTGACTCGACCCACATCTTCACCTTTGAGCTTAGTGGAGCTTAGAGCATTGAAAATATTGCCACCGAAAACTTTATGAGCATTGTACAGGAATTTTCCACCCAGCCAGCCCCCTGTAAGGAGTACAATTAAGACCAGAACGATGACACTGCGTTTCAAACTGAAGGCCCCTACAATACGTTTAAATCTGGAAGGTTTAGACTTTGGAAGGTAAGGATTTTTGACACGCTGGCTAACACTACGGTTAGTATTAGATGAACGATTATAGCTACTCAGAGTCATGCCAATATCAGGGAATTGGCTGGCTTGTTTCTTGAACAATATGTCCTGAATAACTGGAGGCTGACCACGACGAGGCGGCAATGGATACTTAGACTGTGGATTATTTGTCATAAACGATACCTAATTATAACCGCAATCAGGATTGTCGGCTAACGTTTTGTGCAATTGATTGAACAAATCTAAGCAAATCCTCAGAAGTTTAGTATGTAATAAGCTGATTATCACAATATATTCTGCAACTGTTCAGCCGATGTTGTTAGTAAGTTATCGGTCTTTTACGCTTAAACCTAATAATGGTCTCCTTGCGACAGACCAAATTTAAAAACCAACCTAAAACCAATCGCCAACTAGACTGCTACTTGCAAATTTGTAGTCTAAAACAAGTGTCATTGAATTGACTGTGCAATAACACAAAATTATTACTTTTACTAGTTATTTAGCCTTGCTTAGACTATAATTCAAGATGAAAGTTACATAATACATGAAATTAGTTGTCCAAATACCATGCTTGAACGAAGAGGCCACCCTGCCTTTAGTTATTAAGAGTATCCCGAAGAAAATTAAGGGTATCGATGAGTTAATCATCCTGGTGATTGATGATGGTTCTAGCGACAGAACAGTTGAAGTCGCCAAAAGCTTAGGCGTCAAACACTTTGTCATTCACAACCGCAACGAAGGCCTGGGTCGATCTTTTCACGACGGCGTTATCCGAGCTTTAGAACTCGGTGCCGATATTGTCGTCAATACAGACGGCGACAATCAATACCCTCAAGACCGAATTGGTGATTTAGTCGCGCCCGTTATTGCCGGACAAGCCGATATCGTAGTATCCGATCGCCAAACCAAAAACATTAACCATTTTTCAGCTTTCAAGAAATTGCTCCAAAGATTAGGTAGCGCCGTAGTCAACGAAGCCGCCGGCACTAATTTGCCAGATGCCGCCAGTGGTTTTCGAGCTTATAGCCGAGAATCATTAATTCGACTGAATACAGTTACGCGCTTCAGCTATTGCACCGAAACAATCATTCAAGCCGGCTACAAAGGCTTAGCGATCACTAGCGTCCCAATTACCACCAACCCGAAACTGCGCGAATCACGCTTATTTAAATCAACCTGGGAGCACGTTCGCAAATCTGCTTTCACCATCATCAGAGCTTACATTATGTACAAACCTTACATAATTTTTGGCTGGCTGGGTGGTGCATTCTTCGTACTGGGCTTAGTACCATTCGCTAGGTTTGCCATATTATCACTGGAGACGGGGACCACTCGTGGCCACCTTCAGTCATTATTGTTCGGTTCGTTACTAATGATTGCGGCTTTGCTATGTCTGGCGCTCAATGTGATCGCTGATTTGATCCGAATTAATCGAATACTAATAGAAGAGAATTTGGAACAAACTAAGAGACTGCGGTTCTCTTAGCGCAAATAAAGTTGTTGGTTGGTGCCGCTCGGGACTAGTGGTCCGATGTATTTTTGGACTGCTTGATTGGTGATACGCACGTAATAGTTATTCCAATACCATGAGTTGTCACTGCGCAATATGAATGTTAAAGCACCGCCGCCCCACATCATGCCGAGAATCACCACTGATGCCAATATCAACTTATACTCCAGCCTACTTCTAAGCCATTCGCTAAACGCAAAACCCAATAATATCATCGCCGGGATGATTATCGGCAATAAATAACGACCGTTTATCGCGACTGGTTGGCCAGTTCGAAGGTAAGCCCTAAACTCATCCAGCCAGAGGACTAGCACATAAAACATAACAACCGACAACAGCAAGGCAATAACCGTGCCGCCTCGACGTCGAACAATCTGTCGGAAATATCTGATGAATAACAGTCCACCTAGCACCGCTACCACTATCGCCGTCCAAGCCGGAACAACCAACGGGCCTTTGGTGTTGAACTGTCCAGTCGGACCATCTAGGGCGTAGAACAGCCTTAACCACATACCATACAGCCATTGATTGATATAAGTCACAGGATTGGCCGACACAGTTGTTTTAGTGGCGTTAAGTGAATAGTCTCTAATCCACGGTCCATAATCACTACAAGCTTCAACGTTGAGTACTTTTGCGCAATCCGGTATCGGGGTGTGATACACGGCAATATTGACGAAATAACGTTGGCTAAAGAAAACTACCGCTACCAGCAAGCTAGCGACTATCAATAATTTTATTAATATGGCTAGTTTAGACCAATCGGCTAAGATGACCACCACTATCGCTTTAATTGACCGAAATACCTGTATATAACGCACGATAATATAGGCAAACAAAGTTATCATGATAGGCAAAAATGCGTATTTGACTAATGAGGCTGTCAAACACACCACCACCAGCCCCGTCAAACGACTGACAGACACTGCTTTCGATTGTTTGAGACGATGATTTAACTGCAAAGTCAACAGCATGGCGATGGCCGCTAACGGAAAAATTAAATTATCATAATTTATTTGACCGGCCAGTAACGGAAACGCCGGAATTAGTATAAATACGGCATTAATGCTGTTACTTAGGGCTTTCGACACGCCAGCATTAAGCATTACTCGTCTGAAAATTGCTATGCCGCTAGTAAACAGGGCAATATTCAAAGCTCTGAGCCATAATATCTGTATCGTTTGGTCGGCAGTAAACAAACTAATTAACCGATAAGGGAAGCTCATCAGGTAGTGATACAAGTACGAAGGATCACGGAACATAGCGCCGTAAGTGTTAGCTGACTCTGGCTGAGAACTCAGAAACGGATTCAAGTGATGAGCATATATATTTATAAGGCCGAAATGGAAGTCTTCGTCAAACGCCATCGGATAATGGCTACTCAGAGCAATCCAGGCAGCTTCAAAAACAAATATGCCAATAATCAACCTATAGAAAGCTAGACCACTGAAGGCCCTCAGTAGCCGCTGGGGCCACGATGAACGTAAAAGTTTAATATTCATGCCTAAGTTTGTCTCTATTATAACCTGAAATACTCATTGATTAGCATTCAAGTCTAAATGTTACAGGATATTAATCGCTTTGGTTTAGTTACAGCTATTTCTCATATCAAGTTCTATAATATGAACTAATGCATATATTAGTTGTAGAAGATGAACCAAAGATTGCTTCGGCGGTGAAGCGTGGCTTAGAACTCAAAGGCTACGCCGTTGATGCTGTCGGCGACGCCGATAGTGGCTATAGCTATGCGCTTGATCCGACCTACGATTTAATTGTGCTTGATAGAATGCTCCCAGGCAGTATGGATGGTGTCGAGATGTGCAAACGCCTACGGGCAGAGGGAGTAAACACTCCAGTTCTGATGCTAACCGCTCGCGGCACTATCGGCGACCGGGTCGAAGGCTTGAATGGTGGGGCTGATGATTACTTAATCAAACCATTCTCGTTTGACGAGCTAACTGCGCGAGTTAAAGCTTTGCTGCGTCGACCAAAACACCACGTCGGTACTTTGCTGACTGTTGGTGATTTAAGCCTTGATACGAATACTTATGAAGTCAAAAGAGGCGATAAAGTCATCAAATTATCGCACAAAGAATTTTCCCTATTAGAGTATTTAATGCACCACCCAGGCCAAGTTATCACCAAGGACATGATTATTAGCCATGTTTGGGACCAGGATTCGGATATCTTACCCAACACCATTGAGGTTTACATTGGCTACTTACGTAATAAAATCGACCGACCGTTCCCCAAATCACCACCGTTACTACATACCATGCGCGGCTTTGGCTATAAGGTGAGCCAATAGCATGTTTCGATCGGCGACTTTCAAACTAACGATGTGGTATTTGGCGCTAGTCATGGCCATCAGTTTGGCGTTTAGTGTTGTGCTTTACAATGTCGTGACCAACGAACTAGCCAGAGGGCTTAATGTCGAATCTCAAAGAATTTACACCCAGTTCCCAGTGTTCAACAACAACCCTCTGCTCCGAACCGACCGAGACTATAATATTAGCGCTCACAACATATTACTGCGTCTTGTAACTTTCAATGTTGTAGTGTTGTTTGGTGCCGGCCTAGCTAGCTATTGGTTGGCTAAAAGAACACTGGAGCCTATTGAGGAAGCTCATGAACAGCAAAAACGCTTTACAGCCGACGTTAGTCACGAACTGCGTACACCATTGACTGCAATAAAAATGGAAAGCGAAGTTGCTCTAATGAATAAGTCCAGCACTGTCGCCGAACTGCGCTCGACATTGTCCAGCGTGATTGAAGAAACCACCAAATTGGACGAACTCATCAACAACCTACTACGCCTGACTCGACTAGAAGTCGACGAGTTACAGCAAAATTTCTCCAATGTCCACACTAAAGATATTATTGACCGAGCCAGCGCCACCATCGCCACTCTAGCCAAAAATCGTCATCAAAAAATTGACTATGATATTAACGATAGCTTGGTCAACGGTGACGCCGATAGCTTGACTCAGCTTTTAGTCATTCTGATTGATAATGCCATTAAGTACAGTCCGGAAGGTAGCACCATCAATATCACCGCCAACAAACGGGCCGAATATGGCCAGATAACGATTCATGATCAAGGTATCGGCATCGACAAACAAGCACTAGATAAAGTCTTTGATAGATTCTATCGGGCTGACAATTCTCGGACCAAAATTGGGGCCGAGGGTAGTGGCCTAGGCTTGAGTATAGCCAAAATGATTATTGATTTGCACCGCGGTAATATCACGCTTAAAAGTCAGGTTGGGAAGGGGACGACGGCTATCGTGCAGATACCGTTGGCTCAGACCAAAAAGTCGATTAGCCATTAGCGATTAGCCATTGATCAAAATTTATTTGTTGGTGGGAGCTAAAAGTGGTCACGGATGTGCGAAAAACTGTAGTCCCAATCGGCATTAGCTTTTTTGTGCGGGTTGAAAATGGCATCGGGATCCATGATGACTTTGGCCTGACGAAACAGTTCGACCATCGGTTTGCCGTACATTGCCTCTAGCCATGGACCACGCACTAAGCCGTCGTTGTGTTCGCCAGACAGCGATCCGTGATATTTTAAGACCAGATTATTAACCTCTTTCATGGCCGGTAACAACTTGGCTCGCTCAGCCTTATCTTCCAATTTCATAAGTGGAATGATATGGAAATTGCCGTCACCAATATGACCTTGGACAGTAGCCAGTAATTTATACTTCTTGATGATGTCGCGAATTTTGGGCAGGAATTCTGGTAAATAAGGCGGGTTAACTACTAAATCATCAATAAACGGCGCGGTATGTTTTTCGCGCACTGTATGCCTAAGCAGGTTGAATGCTTGGCGACGCATTATCCAGAATTTCTCGCTTTTACCTTCAGTCGGGTCTTCTTCAAAACCATTGATTTCGTATCTGGCCCGCTGATTGGCTAGTTGACGATGCAACTGCTTAACTTTATCTCGGACCTCAGCCTCGGTCTCGCCATTAAATTCAACCATTAGAATCATTTTCGGAATACCGCGCAGTAGTTGCAAAGCTTCCGGTATTAAACTAAAAGCTAGCTTGAACAATCCCCACAGGCCCAACGTTTTTGCAAAATACGGCATGTATTTAATTATGAAAATTAAGGTATTGTCATCGAAGCATTCAAATGATGCTGGTTTAGATTCCAATACTTTGTTAACAATTTCGCCTAATTCACCGATGTCGCGCATAAACAAAATCAGTAGTCCGGAATGTGGACGATGGCGAGCTAACCGAAAATTAATATCAGTTACTAGACCTAGCGTGCCCTGAGCACCGACTATCAGTTTATTTAAATCAAAGACTTGGGTTTCGCGGTTCCAGACGTCCCACAAATTATAGCCAGTGGAATTTTTCGACACTTTCGGTTTGGCGGCCATGATTTGATCATAATTATTTACAATCAATTCATAGAGCTGTTTGTATACTTTGCCTTCGAAATCAGTTTGGGCCATTTTGGCGTCAAGTTCTGACTTATTCAACGGCTTAACACTGCGCTCAATGCCATCGGCAAACACAAATTTAAGTTCTGTCACAAAATCTTCAGTTTTACCAAACTCCAATGACTTTTCACCGCCAGCATTATTATTGACCATGCCACCAATCGTTGCCAAGTCTCGAGACGCTGGGTAGGTCGGCATCAAGGCGTTGTGTTTGAAAGTCTCCGGCTCAAAATCACGATACAACACACCGGGTTGGGCTTGGGCTGAGTCGCTAGTTATGTTCTCGATGGCCGTAAAGTATTTCTTGAAATCGACGATGATTGAATCATTGATGGCGCCACCAGACATACAAGTACCGGCCGACCGAGCCGTCAAACTCAAATTAGGCACGAGTGAGCGTTTGTCATTGACAATCCGGACCAGCTTTTCGACGTCTTTGGCATTGCGTGGAGCGACGACCAGTTCCGGTCGGATTTCAAACATAGAAGCATCGTGGCTAAAGTTATCGAGACTGACCACCGAATCATCGACATCACCTTCGAAATCGACATATTTTAAGCCAGCCTTAATTTCTTCCATTACTTAAGCTTAAGGGCTATAGGGGCCATAATGCAAGCCAATATTCTAGTTTGCTATACTTGTTGCATATGAAAATCGCTATCATTGGGCCGGTGCACCCCTATAAGGGTGGAATCGCCCTGCATACCACCCAATTAGCCCATCATTTACAATCCGCGGGGCACGATGTTGACGTCATATCGTGGAAAGCCCAATATCCATTCTTTTATCCCGGTGAGCAATTCGTCCCAAACGGCAAGCCCGAAATGCCCGTATTTCAAAACTCAAAGCGAGTTCTGTCATGGAAGAATCCAGCCGGCTGGGTAGTTTGGGCCAAACGACTTAAGCGATACGATCAAATCATATTTATATGGTGGGTACCGACAGTGCAGGGACCAGTCTATACAACTATGATGAAAGCTTTGGGTAAATCAGGGCCGCGCAAAGTTATTTTGTGTCACAATCTGATTCAACACAGTGCCGGGCCGGCCGATAAACTACTGACCAAAAAAGTCCTCAATATGGCCGACAACATAATTGTCCATACTAATGAAATGGCCGAACTAGCTAGTGAATTCACCGATACACCGATTCGTGTAAGTGCCATGCCGGCTCATTTACCTGGCAAACCAAGCATCAAACAATTGAACGAACCAGCCAAATCGTTATTATTTTTTGGACTTGTTCGACAATATAAAGGCGTCGACATACTTTTAAGATCATTGGCCAACATTCCAGCCATCAAACTAGTTGTCGCTGGCGAAATGTGGGGCAAGCAACAAACTAAGTTACTGGCCCTAATCGATGAACTAAAATTGAACGACCGCGTCGAGTTAAAGCCCGGATACGTACCAGCCGAAGACATTGCCGATCTATTCGCCGCCAGCGACGCTTTAGTCATGCCATATCGTAGCGCCACCGCTTCGAATAATCCTGATTTAGCTTTTGCTAATGGGCGACCGGTGATCGCCACTCGGGTTGGTAGTCTGCAGAAGCAAATTCGCGACAAAGTTGACGGTCTATTATGCAAGCCCAACGATGTCGAATCACTATCGTCAGCCATAAATTATTTCTATCAACCCGGTGTGGCCAATAAATTGGCAGCCAATATCCCAGTAGTTAGCAGTGAAAATGACTGGCATAACTACACCCAGACGATTACTAGAATTGATTAGTTGGCATCCTGCCACTTACTCTATATAATCATAAGCAAGATGTCAGGGGCACACAAAGTCTTGGTGGTAGGCGGCGGTTTCGGAGGGGTCCGAGCGGCTTTAAGTTTGGCTGAAGATCGTCGCTTTGAAGTAACGCTGATCAGCAGTGATAGCGATTTACGTTATTATCCAACTCTGTATTTGACTGCTACCGGTGGCAAACGCGCCAACTCAAGTATTCCCCTAAGTCGAATTTTTATAGACAAAAATATTAAGTTGATCCAAGCTGAAGCAACCAGTCTAGATCGAACCAACAAAACCATCACCACCGCAAATGGGGACAGCTATGCCTACGACAGCCTAATCCTAGCCCTCGGCGTTGTTACCAACTATTTCGGCGTGCCTGGCCTGGAACAATACTCATACAGCATCAAAACTCAAGCTGAAGTCGCTCGCTTCAAGGCTCATTTACACCAACAGATTATTGAAGATCGCCATCCTGACCCCAATTATGTAGTCGTCGGGGCTGGTCCGACTGGCATTGAGCTAGCCGGCGCTCTACCGCACTATATTAAACGAATCATGAAAAACCATGCACTTCAACCACAACCAGTTCATGTCGATATCATTGAAGCTCTACCCCGGTTATTACCTCGTTTGCCGAAGGACACTTCTAGAATGGTCAAACGACAATTAAAAAGACTGGGTGTTAAAATATACCTAAATAGTAAAGTCGAAGGCCAGTCAATCGACGCCTTAACCGTCAATGGCAAACCGATCCGCAGTCATACCGTGATTTGGACAGCCGGAGTTTCAACCCATCCATTTTTCGTCAATAATGGCTTCAACCTGTCTCAACGTCACAAAGTAGCCACTAACATGTATCTAGAGGCCGATAAGGACATCTATGTTATCGGCGACAACGCCGATACACCCTACAGTGGTATGGCTCAAACCGCCTTATATGACGGACGCTACATCGCCAACAACCTTATCCGCCTGGCTAATGGCCAAGAACCTTTTAGCTATGTTGCCAAAAAACCGATTACCGTCATCGTCGCTGGCGATCGATGGGCGGCAGTATTGTGGGGCAAACTAAGAATCTATGGTTGGCTGGGCTGGCTACTTCGCGAGGCTTCCGAACTGATCGGCTTTCATGATTTCGAACCGTGGAATATCGCCACCAAGCAATGGTTGACTGAGTTCAGTAGCGAAGACGAATGTGTTGTTTGTGCAATCGCCGAAAGCCATAGCTAGTCGACGCTAACCGAGTACAATAGACAGCATGATACGAGACTTTAAGGCCGAGTATGCTGATTTGAACGAAGCTCAACGCCAAGCCGTCGATTATACCGATGGACCACTACTAGTCGTAGCCGGTCCTGGCACAGGCAAAACTCAGCTATTGAGTTTAAGAGTTGCCAACATTCTGAGGACTACTGACACCAAGCCAGCTAATATACTGTGTCTGACTTATACCAATAAAGCCGCCATTAATATGAAACAGCGCATTATTAAACTGGCCGGAAGTGAAAGCGCCAAACTACCGGTTAAAACTTTTCACAGTTTTGCTGGCGAAATCATGAATACCTATCCCGAACATTTTTGGAATGCCGCTAGATTAACTGTCGCGCCAGAAAGTGTCCAGATCGAGATTATCGAATCGATCATCAGCGACTTGGCCCACGACAACCCCTTAAGTTTGAAATTCGCCGGACAATACACCTTAATCAAAGACATCAAGCAGGCCATCGGTCTAGCCAAAGACGCCGGTCTGACTCCTGATAAATTACGAGCCATAATTGAAATCAATTTGGCCTATATCGATATTATTGAAGCCGACTTAACTGAATTGCTAGATGATCGTTTATCTTTCAAGCACTTGCCAGAACTTTTAACCAAAGTTCAAGCTTTACCTAGTCAGCCGATTGATGCTAATGTCTACCCGTTAACTTCACTATCAACAGCACTGGTCGACGGTCTAAGTTCAGCCGTCGATCTCGATATTGAACTCGGTAGAACAACTAATACCGGAGCCTGGAAAAAACGCTGGCTACAATCAGAAGCTGGTCAAAAAGGCATGTTTGCCGAACGACGACGCAATCATTGGTGGCTCGAACTGGCTGGCGTCTATGAATCTTACTTAAACCAGATGCATGAAAGGGGGTTCTATGATTATTCGGATATGCTAGTTGAGGTAATCACCAAACTAGAGCAGTCCGAAGAGCTACTAGCCGACCTTCAAGAACACTATAATTATGTACTAATTGACGAATTCCAAGATACAACTCTGGCGCAGTTAAGATTAGCTCATTTAGTAGCTGATCATTACGCGGCCGAGGGGAATCCAAACTTGATGGTGGTCGGTGATGACGATCAAACGATTTTCAAATTTAGTGGCGCCGAATTGAACAATATGCTCGGCTTCAAACGTCACTACCCGAAAGCCAAAATCATAGTTCTAACCAAAAACTATCGCTCAACCCAAGCCGTACTAGATGTCGCCAAATTAGTTATCGAGCAAGCTGAAAACCGCTTAGTCAAACAGAATAAGGCGCTCGACAAGAACTTGATTGCCGTCAATCCACCAGCCGATAAAGGCTCAATCAAAGCCTTAAGTTATTCATCACGCGAACTCCAATATAGTCAAATAGCTCGCGATATCAAGCAGAACTATCGAGCCGACCGCGAGATGGTGGTATTGGCTCGCGGCCACGACAGTTTACTTCGACTAGCCAATATCCTCAACGGTCTGAACGTCCCGATACGCTACGAGTATCAGAGCAACATTTTTGAGCATGACTTAATCCAACAAATTTACTTGCTATCGAAGTTACTGCTCGCCATCCAAGCCGGTGATAAAGCTCAGTGCAATTCAACTATCCATGAGATTATCCGACATCCGATGTGGCAGATTGAACCACAGGTATTATGGCAGATGGCGGTCGATAATTTCCGAGCTACCGACTGGCTAGACACTTTGATTACAAATCAAAATGACCACTTAGCCAAGCTGGGCCAATGGTTTGTGTGGTTAGCCGCCGAGGCAACTAACCAACCATTAGCGATTACGCTTGAACATTTATTGGGCCTTCGACAATCGGACTTTTATTGTTCACCGGTTAATGACTACTATTTAAAGCAACGAGCCAGTTTAGCTAAAGCCTATTTTCAAAGTTTATCTGCGATTCAACTTCTACGTTCCTTAGTTCATGAATTCTCGAAAAAAAGCCAGCCGGTACTGGATGATCTAGTTCGATTTATAGATATTAATCGGACCAACGGCTTGGTAGTCGCCGATGAATCGCCATTCATAACCGGCGACCATGCCGTCCAATTAATGACCGTTTACAAAGCCAAGGGGTTAGAGTTCGACAACGTCTATATTGTCGATGCTGTTGAAGACATCTGGCAACCTCGAACCGGAAAGCGCCAACCGCCGGCCAATTTACCACTTCAACCGGCCGGTGATGATTTAGACGACTATGTCAGACTGATGTATGTCGCTCTGACCCGAGCCAAATCAACCATTACGGTCAGTTCCTACTATTTGAATCACGCCGGTAAAGATGTTGCTACCAGTCCAATTATTCATAGTGCTTTTGATGTAGCGCCAGTTAATGAGACCGATCAATCAGTACTGACTGAAGTCCTACACGAGAATTTACGCTGGCCGGATTTGCAAGCTGGCCAGGCTAGCGCCATATTGAAAGCTCGACTCGAAAGCTATAGCTTGAGCGTTACTCATCTATTAAATTTCCTAGATATCAAGAATGGCGGCCCAGAATATTTCAAACAACGTAACTTATTGATGCTACCGGAAGCCAAATCCGCCACTCTCGCTTATGGTACAGCCATGCACGCCGCCATGGAAACCGCTCAAAGGCTAATCAACACTGACAACTTCACAATAGATAAAGTACACACTGATTATCAGCAAGCTTTAGCTGAACAACAACTTACCAAGTCGGACTTTCAGCGTTACTTAAGTCGTGGCCAACAAACCTTAACCAAGCTATTTACTGATTACCAATACCAGTTAGTGAAGGGCAGTCTTCCAGAACAAAATCTAAATGATGTGCGGCTGGGCTCAGCACGCATCAGGGGCAAGCTCGACCGCCTCGATTTCAATGACCAACAATTAACCATCGTCGACTATAAAACCGGTAACCCGCTAAGTAGTTTTGACACTACCGCCAAGAGTTTAGCTGTCAAAGCCCATAAACATAAACTACAGTTAATTTTCTATGCTTTGCTGACCAGTCAACACCCATCCTATAGTCAATACCAGGCTATAACCGGTCAAATGGTTTATTTAGAAGCCGATTCCGCCGGTCAACTTATCAGGCATTATACGCCGACCATTGAAGACATTGACCGCTTGAAACGATTAATTCAAGCTGTCTATCAACGCATCATCAATTTAGACTTCCCAGACATCTCCAGCTACTCATCCGACCTCGACGGTCTAGTTGCATTCGAAAACGAATTAATAAAATAAAAGAGGCCCGACAATCGGGCCTCTAATCTATAAACAATGTCTGTTTATTTCTTGCGAGCTGGTTTCTTCTTAGCAGCTGGTTTTTTGGCCACTGCAGATGAAGATTTTTTAGCTGTTGGCGTAACCAATGAAGTTACAGCCGTTAGCCCAGTTTCAGTAAACATTAGGTTGTAAAGGTTGAAGCCAATTACTGCACCTAGTACTGGACCTAGTACATATGTTCCCCAGACCCACGCTCGGACGCCAAGAGCGACCGCTGGGTTAATTAATTCTAGCGAAGCCGAAGAAGCGGCAATCATACCGATCATCAAGCCTAGACCAGCTACAGAAGCGCTAACAGCGCGGTTGAAGCCTTGGTAGACAGCTGATGCAAAAGCAAAGCTGAAGATGCCAGCCCCAACGGCCTCAGCGACCAAAATGCGAGTCGAGTAGTGTCCACCGATTGGTTGCAAAGTTGTGTTAACGAAGTAAGTGTAAAGACCGTAAGCGGCCCAGGCACCTAATAGCTGGACAGCAACGTACAAAATTGCTGAAATGGTTGATATTTTACGGACGGTCCAGGCACCAATAGTGATGGCTGGGTTAAAATGTCCACCAGAAGCGGCGGCGACTGCAAAGCTCATCAGCACTACAGTAATACCGGCGGCGGCGGCGATGAAGAACGGCACGCCAATAGTTGAGCGTTGCACACTTAATATTAGGAGTGTAAGTACTCCGGTCCCTAGAAATTCTGCTACTAAGGTAGCAATCTTGCGTCTTCCAAACATGTTTGGAACCTCCACTTAATTAATGCTATAAGATTAACCTGTAAAAGACTGTTTGTAAAGAGGTATTATAGATAAGCAAAATTCTTAGCGACGAATGTGACGACGCCTTAAACCAGCCACGTGTAATCGAACCTCATGACGATCGATTAACGCTTGGGCGTGTTCGAGACTTACTTGGTCTTTAGCTTCGGCTTTGAGCTGTTTGGCTCGCTCAACGGCGGCAACGGCCTCAGCTTCATTGATATCGTCGGCATGGTCAGCTTCATCGACTAATACTCGCAAACTATTGTCAGACACTTCGATAACACCGCCATTAGTAGCGAAGAAATCGCGTTGGTCATCACTGTCTTTAGGATTACGCCGAACGGCAATTGCCCCGTTGGTTGCCACGCTCACTAATGGCATATGATGATCGAGTACGCCAATTTGACCATCCAAAGTCGGCAAAACTACTTCACTGACGTCATCGTCAAATTTCACCCCGCTTAAGGCCACTAGTTTGAAATGAAACATTAGCTAGCTTGACTTTCGTTTAAAGAATAGTCGGGCATTATCATGTCGGGAAATTTAATCGTATGAGTCGAACCATCATCATGAGTAACTAAGAATAGAAGCCGTTCGCCCGCCAGGCTAACAACTTCCGTGGCTGGCCGACTGGCGACAACTTCAATGACCCGTTCGGGCGTGATTGCTGGTCGTTTACCTTCTGGCATTAACATAGCTATTTATCCTTAGTCGTTTTAACTTCGCTTATCGCACCCTTTAGATAGAAAGCGCTTTCTGGCTTATCGTCATGTTTACCTTCAAGGATTTCTTTGAAGCCTTGAATTGTGTCGGCTAGTTTAACATATTGACCAGCGTTGTTGGTGAACTGCTCGGCAACGAAGAAAGGTTGACTAAGGAAACGCTGGATACGGCGGGCTCGAGCGACGGTCTGCTTGTCTTCTTCCGATAATTCTTCCATGCCTAAAATGGCGATGATGTCCTGTAAGTCTTTGTAGCGCTGCAACACTCGCTGAACTTCGCGGGCAACATTGTAGTGTTCTTCACCGACGATTTCTGGGTCAAGTATAGTCGAGCTGGAGTCTAACGGGTCAACAGCTGGATAAATTCCAATTTCGGTCAATGCGCGGTTCAGCACAATTGTCGAGTCAAGGTGGGCAAATGTCGTCGCTGGGGCTGGGTCAGTGAGGTCGTCGGCTGGCACGTAGACGGCCTGAACTGATGTAATTGAACCTTCTTTTGTTGACGTAATCCGTTCTTGTAATTGACCCATTTCTTGAGCCAAGTTAGGCTGGTAACCGACAGCTGAAGGCAAGCGACCGAGCAGGGCCGAAACTTCAGCTCCAGCTTGAGTGAAGCGGAAAATATTGTCGATGAATAACAGCACGTCATTACCTTTATCACGGAAGCCTTCGGCGATAGTTAGACCGGACAACCCGACTCGCAAACGAGCACCTGGTGGCTCATTCATCTGACCAAAGACTAGGGAAGTGTTCTTGATAACGCCTGATTCTTGCATTTCATTATACAAATCATTACCTTCGCGGGTACGCTCTCCAACTCCGGCAAAAACCGAATAACCAGCGTGGAATTTAGCAATATTATTGATCAATTCTTGGATCAAAACCGTTTTGCCGACACCAGCGCCACCAAATAATCCGACTTTTCCACCTTTGGTAATAGGCGCGATTAGGTCAATGACCTTAATGCCGGTCTCAAGTATTTCGACCGTTCCAGACTGGTCTATTAACGGCGGTGGCGTACGATGAATTGGCGCCCGATCTTTAAAATCATCGGCCATACCATCGATAGGTTTACCAACGACGTTAAACATTCGACCGAGAGTTTTCTCGCCGATCGGCACACTAATCGCTGAACCAGTATCAGTCACGGCTGCACCACGCTTCAGACCGTCGGTCGAACCCAGAGACACCGCTCGGACACTAGATTCACTTAAATGTTGAGCAACTTCCAAAGTCAATACTTTACCATCGACTTCGGTGTGAAGAGCGTTATTGATGGCCGGCAAATGGTCGTTCGAAAACTCGATATCGATCACCACCCCGACTACCTGGGTGATACTGCCGGTTTTAGTCTTGTCTATAGTTACTGCCATTATTTCTCCTCACTAGTTGGTATTAGATTTACGGAATTATACATTCTATTATATCCTTCGGTTACTTCTGACCGATAGGACCTAGCGACTGCTTGAGGTTCATCGGCCATCTCAAGTGGTTCTATCAAAAGTCCAAAAGCGTATTCCAAGCTAGGTATCAACAAAGCGATTTCAGTTTCGCTACCAAATACTGGAGTCATAATTTCGATACCTAAAATTTTGCTCATTTCAAAGCCTCGGCTCCGCCGGTAATTTCGGCTAATTCTTGGGTAATGCTAGCTTGACGGGCGGTGTTCAACTCTAAGGTATAATCATCGATCAAATCTTTGGCATTGTCGGTAGCGTTCTTCATGGCCACCATCCGCATGGCGTGTTCCGATGCCAAACTTTCCAGCACGGCTTGCCAAACTTGAGCTTCAATCAATCGGGTGGCCGTCTGATTGATAACCGTCTCGACGTCCGGTTCAAAATTACTTATTTGGACATTATCGGTTGTTCCGGGCACAACTTCAGCTGGCAATAGTTTCAACATTTGGACATTCTGCACGACCGTTGACTTAAAAACCGTATAAATCACACTGACATCATCGACGTGTTTATTGGCGTACTGGTCGATGATCGTATTGAGCACTGGTCGCACATCATTAGCTGTCGGTTGATCGCCAAACGCCGGGTAAGCCGCCAGCAAATCAACATTTTGAATCCGACGAACGAATTGTGCGCCTTTACTGCCGATGGCGATAATCTTACTTTTGATTTTGCTATCGCGATCGGTTTTTAGGTTTTGAGCTAGCAATTTTAAGCTGTTGGCATTGTAAGCACCGGCAAGACCGCTATTACTGGTAACTACGATATATAATCGATTTTTGACCGGCCGTTTTTCGAACAACGGCTGTTGGCTAACTTCAGTCATGGCATTCAACTTGGCCAACAACTCGTAGGCCAGTTCGCGGTATGCTCGACTGCGCATGGCATATTCCTGGGCTCGGCGCAGTTTACTAGCACTAACCAACTCCATGGCTTTAGTGATTTGCCGGGTGTTCTTGATAGACGATATCCGTCGTTTGAGGGTGATGGTACTGGCCATTAGAAACCACCTCGCGCCACATTTAGCCATTCACAATTGACCATTGGCTTTGAATTAGCGGTTAGCAATTGACCAATTAAACGCCAATCGCTAATTGGTAATTGGTAATTCATCGTCAATTGGAATTGGCTAATTACTAACACTTGTTTTAAGCTTCTTTCTTGACCGTTTTATCAACATAACTACTAGTGATCGTATTGGCGACTTTGATGACCTCAGCGTTTTGGTCGTCACTTGGTTTGTCGCCGGTATTCAAAATATCAACTAGCTTAGCGTGCTTGGTTTTAAGTTCTCGTAGCAGAGCAGTTTTGGCTGATTCAACTTTGTCGAGCGGTGTTTTATCGAATGCACCGCTAGTCGCCGCCAACAATATGGCATACATTTCCCAAACGGCATATGGACTATACTGCGATTGCTTAAGTAGTTCAGTTAATCTCTGACCGCGCTCAATTATGGCTCGAGTTTCAGCGTCTAAATCTGTCGAGAACTGGCTGAAAGCCGCCAATTCACGGAATTGGGCCAAAGCCAGTTTCAAACCACCACCAACGGCTTTAATAGCTTTGGTTTGGGCATTACCGCCAACTCGCGAAACTGACAGACCGACAGAAATAGCCGGTCGAATTCCTTGGTAGAATAGACTAGTCTCTAGGAATATCTGACCATCGGTAATCGAAATGACGTTAGTTGGGATGTAGGCACTGATGTCGCCGGCTTGAGTTTCGATGATTGGCAAGGCCGTCAAAGAGCCAGCACCCAATTCATCATTCAATTTAGCGGCCCGCTCTAGCAATCGTGAGTGCAGGTAGAAAACATCACCTGGATAAGCTTCACGTCCCGGTGGCCGACGAAGCAATAAAGACATCTGACGGTAAGCGGCGGCATGCTTCGACAAATCATCGTAAATAATCAAAGCGTGTTGCTTGTTGTCGCGGAAATATTCACCCATAGCGGCCCCAGCATAAGGTGCTAGATACAACATGGCGGCTGGATCAGCTGGGCTAGTAGCCACAATGATCGTTTGATCCATCACTCCTTCACGGCGCAAACGCTCTTGCAAGGCGGCGACTTTCGACAGTTTCTGACCAATCGCCACATAGACATTGATGACACCAGTTTTCTGCTTAGCCTGGTTGACCATGGTGTCGACAGCTATGGCTGTTTTACCGGTTTGGCGGTCGCCAATCAACAGCTCGCGTTGGCCTCGACCAATCGGAACAATGGCGTCGATGGCCACCAGTCCTGTCATTAACGGCTCGTGGACGCTTTTTCGATCAAGCACGCCTGGCGCCGGTCGCTCAACACGCGACATCTGTTTGGTTTTGAGCGGTGGGCCACCATCGAGAACATTACCTAACGGGTCAACCACACGGCCAACTAGTTCCGGACCGACTGGGACTTCTAGAACTTTACCGCTCAACCGAGCTTTGGCACCAGCTTTAACGCCGACATCTTCGCCCAACAGCACCGCACCAATTTCGTCTTCGCCCAAGTTAAAAGCGAAGGCTGTGACATTTTGGCCGTTGACAGCTTCAATTTCCAACATTTCGTTGAAACCAGCTTGGCGCAAGCCATATATCCAAGCGATGCCGTCACCAACCCGCGTCACGACTCCGACATCTTCAAGTTCTGGTCGACTTTTGAGTTCACTGATAGCCGCACGGATATCGTCTGATAAATCTTTGATCGAAAGTTCGCTCATTTACATTCCTCCTGGGGCAGTAGTTAATTGTTTAAAGCGATTTAATTTGGACCTAACGCTTAAATCCAGTTGCGAATTGGCTAGTTCAAGTCGAACGCCGCCAATAATATTTTGGTCAATCACTTCGCTGATAATAATCTGTTTGGTAGCCGGGAACAGCTGACTGATGACTGATTTGATATCGGTTTTGACTTTGTCAGTTAGGGGGTGGGCATTGGTGGCGACAACTTCCACTGTGCCACTGTCAGCTCGGTATTGCATAATGTCGCGCATTAGCGAATCTAGTTCATCAACCCGACCCTCAGCCAGCAGGAAAGCGGCAATTTCTTGGCTCAATTGTTGTTCCTTGGCCGGACTAGCCGCCAAGCGATTGGCTATCACGCTAGCTAGTCGTAATCGAGATACTTTCATCATACGGCTACGCGACCTTTGAGGGCTTTGTCGATCAATGCCGCGTCTTTCTTGATATCAACTTTCTCTTCAATAATCGCTTCGGTAGCGTCAGAGATTAGCCCAACTAATTCTGACTCCAACTGTTTGCGGGCTCGAGCCACATCCTGAGAAGTTCGTTGTTTGGCGTCAGCGATAATCGCTTCGGCTTTTTCGCGAGCTTTGGTCTCAGCCTCTCGGGCATTATCGCGGGCGGCATCATTGGCGGCCGCCAGTATGGCGTCAGCTTGAGCCCGAGCAGAAGTCAGTTCGGATGAAATTTTAGCTTCTAGTTTAACTTTCTCTTTTTGCATTTCTTCACCGATTTTGACGCCACTTTCGATCAATTGTCGACGTTCATTCAACACCTTGGTTATAGGCGTAAATGCATAACGCTTGAGCACCCAAAAGGCCAGTACAAAAGTAATCAGCTGGATAACAAAAGCTTTACCATCAAGACCCAAAGCTCCAAGCCCTGAGGTAGAATCGCCAAAATACAGTAAAGTATGTACCATTTGACTGCCTATTTAACGATAAAGGTCGACGCGAAGGCTAATAGACCGAAAAGCTCGACGATGGCGACGAAAATTAATGCTTGACCTAGGAATTTACTGGCTTCTGGGTTACGACCAACGGCCGACAGATAGTTACCACCAATAATGCCGATACCGATAGCTGGTCCGATAAATCCACCACCAATCATCAAGCCTTTTGCAATCACAACTGTATTAACTGTTTCTGCGATAATCATACTTGTTATTTCTCCTTATTAATTACATTATTTATTATCATCAAAATACCGCCCCTAACCAATGACTTTCCGACTTGTTCTTGAGTCTATTGTTTCAGGAACGTCATCTTCGGTCAAGTGCTCTAGTTGGTGTTCGCTGGCGTGATTGACTACAATCGCCAAATACATAGTAGCCAAGATAGTAAAGATGTAGGCCTGCAAAGCCGCAACTAGCATTTCCAACAGAGTAAAGGGCAGAGCCGATAGCGGTGCCAAAATATGACCCAGAAATGAGAAAACGGCGATGACGATCTCGCCAATCATGATATTCAAGAAAAGTCGAAGCGACAAGCTCAAAACTCGAGTTAGATCAGTAAACATTTCCAGCAATCCGATCAATAAATACAGTGGATTAAACGGACTACCCATGAAAAAGTGACCGAGATATTTCCTTAGACCACCCGATTCACGGATTGACGCCACATAGACGACGATCATAGTTACCACACCGATAGCCAGAGTTGCATTCAAGTCACCAGTAAACGGTCGAAACAATGGTAAGTGACTCGACTGCAAACCGTCACCTACGAACGGTAATAGTCCGAGCCAGTTGTTGAATAGAATGAAGAAGAACAGTGTAACGAAGAATGGTACATATTTACGAGCTCGCTGTTTGTCGTCAAACGCCCCCATTACCATATTGGTGATAAAGTCAGCACCAACCTCGACTATCTGAATAAAGCCGCCTTTTGGCTTAATCGTTATGTGTCGAGCAGTCCATATAAATAGTGCAATTATCACTAAAGCACTGATCCAACCGTACAAAATAGAGTTAGTGATTGTCAGACCACCTATGGTCAAAACATGCGCCGGAGCGATGTGGACACTAGGTCCGGTGTCGGCGAAATTGACGAGAAAACCTAGATTCATTTATGGCTCCCTTTGCGAGGCGTAGTTGGACTAAGTAACAATAGTTGGCGCCAGACTACGATGACCATACCAACTATAGCGATTACGAAACCGGTAATGGTGTATACGGGCGTGCTGTGGGTGTGAACGTCTAGCTTATAACCACCAATTATCGGCACCAGAACTACGATGGCCAACTGCCAACTCATGCCTAGCGCGGCTGACAAAAACTGCTGTTTAGCGGCGGCGATTTGGTATCGTTCCGCTTCCGACTTAACGTCATGGTCCGGTACTACCGTAGTGGGTGACGGTTTTGTAATTTTGCTCATTCGTGTTCCAGTATAGCATTATATTAGAACCTTGTTCAACCGTTATAACCCGACGACCAGCGCTGTTATAAAAGTCTTTACTTTACAATGTATAGTAGTATAATTTAACACATGAATACAAATGTCACTATCTATACTGCTACCTGGTGCGCTTTCTGCCACGCCGCTAAAGATTACCTAGACAAGCTCGGCGTTAAATACCAAGACAAGGACGTCGAGACCGATCCGACTGCCGGTCTTGAAGCCGTCGATAAGTCCGGTCAACGTGGCATCCCAGTACTTGATATCGGCGGTACAATCATCGTCGGATTTGACCGACCAAAAATCGATTTTGCCCTCAAGAATCTTAACTTGATGAAATAAAATATATTACGCAATATTTGCGATATATATCACAAACTTTTTAATCTGTTCAGAATATAATGTCAACAGAGGTTATATGACTGAAGCTAGCCACACTGAACCAAAGATGATAGCCGATAAATATGCCGGACCAGCTGTCGCCGAGCGTATCGATTTCATCAACACAGCTATCCACCAACACCCCGAGGCATTTATTAGGGCTTTGGAGATACTTGGCAGAGCAGTAACTAGCCTATCGGCTGAAATTGAATTATCAGACGACGAGAACAGTTCAACTGACGCTTCGGGCGAGTTCATACCCGAAGCCTCCAATGAAGAAGATGTCGTCAATAATGACTCCAAAGAACCAACAATCGACACTGAGTTATCGGACGACGAAAACAGCCCAGATAATCTGCTAGGCGAATTTTTTTCTAACCATTACGATGACTATATTGTGTTTGACGATGAGACTGAAAAACAAATAAGAAGCAATGCCACACATCAAGAAATATCAGCTAGGAATAATGCTGTTCGAACCAATCTATTAGCCGATGGTTGGACGAAATCTGAGCTAGGAGCAAACCCGGAAGCCGCTGCCGCCAATGATGCGGTTCGACGTTCGTTGTTTGGCATCTATCTTGGCAGAGTATCGGTATACTTTGCCGAGAATTCACCGAAACTAGATGAAGCCATCTAAATATACCGACAGTTGTAGCTAGGCATCGTATAATCAATCTATGTCATTCGAAAATTTCCAAACTAAGGACTCGGTAGTTATTGTCTATACCGGCGACAACAAAGGTAAAACCAGTGCCGCTTTGGGTCTAATGATTCGGGCGCTGGGCAACCGCTGGAGTGTGGCGTTCATCCAATTCATCAAGTTCTGGGGTGTCGGCGAGCATGTTTTCATCCGCGACATTCAACCGATTTATAAAGATCAACTGCATTTCTATAAAGGCGGCAGAGGCTTCTATAAAGCTGGCGATCTGAGCGAACAACACATTTCCGACGCCCAGCATCGCCGAGCGGCTCTCGAAACCTATGATGAAGCTTTGGCCGTCGTCAGCAGTGGTAAATACAACTTAGTGATTTGCGACGAAATCAATAATGCTGTCAGTGACGGACTACTGTCGGTCACACAACTTGAACAATTAATCGACAAACGAGCCCCCAAAACCAGTCTGTGCTTCACTGGTCGCAATTTCCCGATGTCTTTACTTGATAAAGTCGATATTGCCACTGACATGCACAAAATTAAACATCATTTCGATAATCAATTCCTAGCCAATAAAGGCATCGATTTCTAATAATCTTGGCCCGGTATCTAATATCGCCAAGTTCGAAACAAGGACTAGTCCGATAGCGCATAAGGCCTTACAATATGATGGCTATTATGGAACGCCCAAAACTCTATCTATTCATCGGCTATCCTGGGGCCGGCAAAACAACTGTCGCTCTGCTATTGAAACGCAAAACCGGTGGTGAACACTTGTGGGCTGACCATGTTCGACGACTAATGTTCGCCAACCCCACCCATGAACACGATGAAAGCCTCCAGTTATACGAACAGCTTAACGCCACCGCCGACGAGCTACTCGCCAAAGGCCGAACAGTCATTTACGATACCAATTTCAACTTTTACGCTGATCGTGAATACTTGCGCAAAATCGCTCAAAGCCGACAAGCCGACGCTGTTCTGATATGGGTCAATACACCCAAGGATATCGCCCGACAACGGGCAGTCGGCGGAGTCAACCGTTCCAACACCCGCATTCTGGGCAAAATGACCGACGCTGAGTTCAACGCCATAGCCAATAAACTTGAACCGCCGCGCGAAAATGAACAATTTATTAAAATCGATGGAACGAAACTTGACGAACAGTCCTTGCTAGCTCAGCTTGGAATGTAGATGTCACAGCGAATTCGGCGTCGTTCAGTCTGGCTATCATTCATGGTCATTTTTAGTAGTTGGCTAGTGCTATACGCCCAACACCAATCTTGGTTAGCCCTGGCTGGCCACGCTCTTCAAGCCCACCAACCGGGATTATACTCAATCAACAAATTCGTTGATGGCGACACTGTCATCGTCAACATGAATGGCCACCCCGAAACCATCCGATTCATCGGTATCGACACCGCTGAAACTCACAAACCTAATACTCCCGTCCAATGTTTCGGTCCCCAAGCCGCCGCCTACACTCAACAACGCATCGGCCATCAACGCGTCCAGCTTGTATCTGACCCGCTGAGCTCCGATCGCGATCGCTACGGTCGCTTGCTGAGATATGTCTACTTGCCGGATGGCACCGACCTCAATCTAGAATTAATTCAGAAAGGTTACGGCTTCTACTACCCCTATTTCCCGTACACCAAGTCAGCTAGTTTTTCGGCGGCTGAACAGACAGCCATAGCTAATCACTTGGGCATATGGGCTAAGTGTCATCCGACCCCAACCGATAGTGGTGGCTATGTGTCCAACCCTCAGTAATACTACTAAGTGGTTAAGCCGGGAAGTGGCAGTAGTGTCATCTTGAGCGTAGTCGAAAGATCTGTAGTATATGAAACTTAATCGACAAAGGTGGCCGGATTGACTCGCAAATCCTCGACCGGAGTCAATAACTTCTGCCAAGAGAATTTGAGAGTCTGGCTATCGTAACCGCGGTGCAAGATTTTCAACAGCCAATAAGCACCAACTACGGCAATCAGCGCCGGATACATATATTTCTGACTGTGGCGCCCATGCCGGGCATAACTCCGCGGATTCAGTATCACGTACTCCCAAAAATCACGCCAGCCAACGTCTATCCGACGCAGTGACACGCCAGCTTTCAAGCTTTTATCAAAAACTACCTTAGCGCCTGATTCTTCAGCATGAATAGCTAAGTCAAAATCTTCGTGAAATCCACCATCTTGACATAATCGATGGCGCGACTTTAACCAAGCCCGTCTTCGGATGGCCATATTAGCGCCATATAGAAAAACTTCGTCACCCATTGCCCGAGCGATTCTTTGTCTAAAAAACAAGTCTACTCTAGCGTTCAATTGCTCGAAAGGTAGATCGTAATAACCGACGGCGCCGGACACAGCATCGACCTGTTCATTAGCGAAAACGGCCAACAAATTTAGCGTCCAATCGGCTGGCAAACGAGTATCGGCATCAATTCTAGCAATAATATCGCTTTTGGCGGCGTCAAAGCCGCGAGCTCGAGCATGGATAACGCCTTGTTTAGCCTCATTGATAACGGTAACAAATGGGAAGCTGTTGGCGATCGCTCGGCTAGCATCGACCGAGTTATTATCGACAACTATAACTTCGTCGGCCTGATGACGCTGTTTGGCGATCGCACTCAAACAAGCCCTCAGGTGCTCGGCTTCGTTGTATACTGGTATAACAATAGTTATTCGCGAAACAATATTTTTTTGCATCATGCCATCTAATAATAACAAAACCAAGCTGAGAAACACCGATACAAGTTCAAAGTCAAAAGTGGAAAGTAAAAAGCCAGAGGAACGACGATCCAACTTTCTACTTTCTACTTTCTACTTTCTACGGCGCCAGCTCCAAGCGATACTCCCAAAAAGAACTTGGCTCAGACGCTTACTATTGGCCTTCATCGGTATTATCATCGTGGCGCTAGGCTCAATGTATGGCATCGCCCAATGGTACATCCACTCAGAATCCAGCGAACCCCTCCAACTGGGTGTCAGCTTCATCCCGGATTATGCTACCAGTCTGGGCGTTAATCCGCAGGCTAATTTTGACGCTCTGCTCAACATTGGTGTCAAACAACTGCGCTTAGTCAGTTATTGGAGTGATATCGAACAAACTCCCGGTAAGTACGATTTCAGCCAGCTCGATTGGCAATTCGCTAAAGCCGAGACCGCCCACGCCCAAATCATTCTGACCGTCGGCTTACGTCAACCAC
This sequence comes from bacterium, assembly GCA_021783725.1. Classification (GTDB taxonomy): domain Bacteria; phylum Patescibacteriota; class Saccharimonadia; order Saccharimonadales; family UBA4665; genus JAJXTN01. Next base: position 90,753 of record JAJXTN010000002.1, read on the forward strand.
GTTGGCCAGAATGTCACGCTCCGTCGTGGGTTGCCGGCGAACCAACTAGTGTTTGGCAACCGCAGTTAATGAACTTTATGCAAGCCGTGGTCAATCGCTACAAGAATTCACCGAGCTTGCAAAGTTATCAATTGGAGAATGAGTATTTCCTCTTGGGTTTCGGGACATGCACTGACTTCAGTCGAAGTCGCCTGATTGCCGAATATAATCTGGTCAAATCGCTTGATCCAACCCATCCAGTTATCGTTGGCCGAAGTAATAACGCTCTGGGTTTCCCGGTCGGTCAGCCCCAACCTGACGCTTTCAGCATCTCCATCTATAAACGGGTCTGGGACGCTGGAGTAACTGGCCGTTACCTGGAATATCCATTCCCAGCTTGGTTTTATGGCTATCTAGCCGGCGTTCAAAAAATATTCTTACATAAAGACATGATTATCGGTGAACTCCAAGCTGAAGCCTGGCCACCGAACCAACAGTCAATTCCTCAAGCCAGTTTGGCCGAACAAAACAAATCACTGGACGCCACTCGACTCCAAGCCCGTTTCGAGTATGGCAAAGCCACTGGCATGCGCGATATCGTCTTGTGGGGCGGGGAATACTGGTACTACCGCATGGTAGTCCTGCACGACCCGAGCTTATGGAATGTTGCCCAACAACAATACGAAAAATAACAAATTAGCATTTAGCAATTTCCATTTAGCAATGAATTAGCGTTTTACAATTATCATTTAGCCTGATGTTTAATCTCGGTGTTAAATGAAAATTGAAAACTAATTTGTCGATTGAGAATTGTGAACTGACAAATAGTCTTATGCCCCATGTGGCATAAATGACACTTTTGTCTCATACTTAATACCGTTATGGTCAAGAAGAAAGCCGCACCAAAAAAAGTCATATCCAATCGCCGAGCCCGCCACGATTATGCTCTCGGTGAATCTTTAGTGGTCGGACTTCAGCTCAATGGCCGCGAAGTCAAAGCTTTGCGTATGGGACACGGCCAATTACGGGGCGCTTACGTAACCGTCAAAGACAATGAGTTATGGCTTATCAATGCCACAGTCAATGGCACTAACGGCATTCCACTAGATGAATTCGAACAAACTCAAGCTCGCAAACTACTAGCCAAAGCCCGCGAAATCAAAGCTTTAGTTGAGGCCAAACAACAAGGTCAAACTATCATTCCACTAGAAATTTTGACTGGTGGTCGGTTCATCAAATTACGCATTGCCGTCGGCCGTGGCAAGAAAAACTACGACAAACGCCAGACACTAAAAGCTCGTGATGACGACCGCCGAACCAAGGCGGCTATCAAATATCACGACTAATCCGATATCCTATATTGCCTGAATCCACCTCTTTCGTTATAATTTACCGAGTTCACTAATCAATCCACAGATTGGTAATAAATGTACCGTTTCGCAATTTAACAAGCGATTCGGGAAGAGCAGCACCGGTTCGCGTAAGCGAATCCCGATTCACTCGGGAAGGTGCGATGGGAAACCCGCTTGCGGGTGTCCCATGTGATTATTCCGGGGTAGCTCAGTGGTAGAGCGGGTCGCTGTTAACGACTAGGTCGCTGGTTCGAGCCCAGTCCCCGGAGCCAAATAAAATGACTCTCTATATGAGGGTCTTTTTATTTGGTTGTGGGCTGGGGCCGAACCTCACTGCGCAAGCAGTGTGGTTCGGTGGACGAGGAGCGGAGAATTGAGTCAAGCTAGCTTGAGCTCAGTTCGAGCACCGCAGGGAAGAGCAAGACAACGTCTTGCGACCCAGTCCCTATCAATTGTAATCGCTGGTGCGGTGGAGCGAGGACGCGCGCACCCGGCCTTCGGCACAAAAGCCGGGGAGCACGCCGGAGCGGAAGAGCGATAGCGACCCAGCCCCCGGACCCATAAGCAATTTACCTCTGTTAAGCAGGGGTCTTTTCATTTGTTTGATATGATAAGTGCATGTTACGCAAATGGGATATAACTGATGAGCAAACTCATAAGCAATGTGTGGACGAAATCATCGCACGGGTTGACGAACAAGAAGGCTCTGAGTTGGGCGTAATAGCCGCACAGGAAGTGATCGATATTGTCGCAAAGTACATCGGCCCACAAGCTTACAACACTGCGCTAAAAGACACAAAGAAAATATTAGAAGATAAGCTTGCGGACATTGAAGTAGATATGTATGTTCTTCGCATCTCTCAATAGTCTCATAACAATCAAAAGTTCGAAGTGTGACCAGTAAGGGGAGCTAATTCTAATCATCTTTGTTATAAGTTTGTAATGCTCTTGCAATTTCAACAATAAAAAACCCATAATGCTAATATGTTTGGTTTCAATTGGATTGACCTAATTATCTTCCTTATTCTAGTCAACGCTGTATACAATGGCATACGAATCGGTTTTATTACTTTGCTCTTATGTTTTAGTGGGTTTTTCATAGGTTTGATTATTGCAGGCTGGCTCTTTCCTCATCTATTGCCAATACCAGATAAGACAATGCTTGCTCTGGTAAACGGCAACCTTGTGCTAGCTTCAGCAGCAATAGTCGCAATCGCGGGATTTGAATTTGGTGAACGACTTCACCTATCTATAAGTTCGGGCAAGCTTCATGTCGTTGAATCCACTGCCGGTTTACTATTAAGTATTAGTTCGACGCTTATTATTATTTGGCTTCTAGCAGCAGGTATTGGATCGTTACCTTTTGCTGGCTTTAGTAATAGCGCCAATGGATCATTCGTTGTTCAGAAATTGAATAGGACTTTGCCACCAGTTCCAACCGTACTGCAAGAATTCGCTCCGCTAATAAACCCTAATACCAACGTTGCAGTCTATACCAAATTGTCCTCAAACAGTTCGGTTACAGTTGCACCCGTACCTGCTTCTATACCGAATCAAATTATAAAAAATGGCGATTCTGTGGTTAGGATTACCGGTTTCGGTTGCGGCGGGATCGTTGACGGCTCAGGATTTGCAGTAGCAAAAAACCTGATTGCTACCAACGCCCATGTTATTGCCGGCGTTAAGCGGCCAATTATCAAGTTTAATAACAGTAGCTATTCGGCTGTTCCGGTATTATTTGACCCGAACCAGGACATAGCCCTATTAAAAGTCACCGGATTAACGTTGCGCCCGCTAACTATTTCTTCCATACCACAGACAAATAACAGCATAGTGTACTCTGAAGGCTTTCCTCAAAGTATTTATACGATAACCCCTGGCATAATTTTGAGCACAACACCTACCATTGGTACAAATATTTATGGCCTAGGATCAATTACTCGTGACACCTACGTTATAAAGATTAGACTCAATATTGGTAGTTCTGGCGGCCCAATAATAACTACCGACGGATCAGTCACCGGGATAATCTTTGCAAAAGACATAGAAGACCCCAACATTGCTTATGGCTTAACTCCCCAGATCTTACTTAAAGATATTAGCAAAGTGAGCCAATCAACGAGAAGGGTTGGTACGGGAGCCTGTTACAACAATTAAAACAAGGGAATTTGAATTTAACAGAGCTTTTAATCTCGTCTATATTCTCCAAAAGTTCTAAGCTCATCCATTAGTTAGAGCCATAAGCATTTTTACCTATGTTAAGAGAAGTTTTATTTGTACCATTTGCTTGCTACATCTCATTTATTAATGCATAGTATTTTAATGCCTGAGTTTGATAGTTCAATTCCTGTAGATGATGAGTTGCAGTCTAGATTCGAAACCTTAGAATCTGCCTCGACTGATGTACTTGTGGCTATATGGCGAGCGATACAGAGCGGTCAAATCGACGAAAGAAGTGTTATCGCAGATGCCGCTTTGCGACTACGCGATGCACTTAATCGAGACTGGCCAGCAAATTCAAATTGGTTACCCAAAGAATTAGAATCTAATCCAGAATAGTTGCGAAGTGCGACCAGTGGGGGGAGCCTTAAGCATTTTGAACTCTGTTAATTCAGAGGTCTCTTTATTTTGATATAGTAATGACATGCTCCTAGAACTTTTAGACTCAAAACAACCAAAAGCTGGCCCGGTTAAATTCATTGCTATTGATGGCCGTGGGGGATCGGGCAAATCAACCGTCGCTAAGTTGATAGCAGACAAATTCAGTGCAGAGATTATTCAGACTGACGATTTTGCGAGCTGGGAAAATCAGATTAATTGGTGGCCATTGGTAATTGAACGTGTTTTTCAGCCAATTATTGATGGTGCTCAAACACTTAATTACCCGCGTTCTAAATGGTGGCCTACTCATCGTCCTAAGCCAGTTGTTAATCAACGAGTAACCCCAATTATGATATTGGAAGGCGTCACTGCACTCCGAAAGGAATTTAGACCATTCGTTAGTCTTGGCATATTCGTTGATACGCCTCGAGACACATGTATTCAACGTGGCATTGAACGTGACCTTGCCAACAATACCGGCAAATCAAAAGAAGAAATTATAACTATGTGGCAAAACTGGGCTAAGGGTGAAGATGACTATATTAATCGAAACAATCCTAAAGATTACGCTGAGATAATAATTGACGGAACTCAGCCACTCGACGATCAACTTTTCTAGTATCAAAAGTTCGAAGTGTGACCAGTAAGGGGAGCTAAATAAAATGACTCTCTATATGAGGGTCTTTTTATTTGGTTGTGGGCTGGGGCCGAACCTCACTGCGCAAGCAGTGTGGTTCGGTGGACGAGGAGCGGAGAATTGAGTCAAGCTAGCTTGAGCTCAGTTCGAGCACCGCAGGGAAGAGCAAGACAACGTCTTGCGACCCAGTCCCCAGAGTCATAAGCATTTTTACCTCCGCTACAGGAGGTTTTTATATTTTGCTCCTGCTTGCATCGACAGGTACAACCTGCGAAGATGGCCACTATGACATATGCTGAATTTGGACCCTCCGATGAAATCGAAGGCTACTTAGAACAAGAGCTTGGAGCGGTAATTGGTGAGTTTGAGATTACCACAATACCTGAAGGTGGAGCACCGGAAGATGTTCGCAGTGACTGGTTTGGTGCGAAGTTACCGTTTAGAACATATGGGCTCCAAGAGAGACCACATGTTTTATATGATGAAATAACAAATACGTATAAAGAAAACTTCGAGCAAATTGCTATATTTGGCTTAGACGCAGTTGTTGCGTTAAGAAAGCTTGATCGAAACTATGCAGCAGACTGGTGGGTGCAAAATGGTTACGCATTTGGTTCGCTCGTATTCCGCGGTTCGGAAGGTAACCTAACGATCTTTCCGGCAGATTCTTCAGAAGTATAATTAGTTCTAATTTCGACCAGTAGAGGTAACTAAGCCTGAGCACTTTGTGAAAGCGAAGTGTTTTTGTTTTATGTGGGTAAAATTATAAATGACCAGGTTCAGATAGATAGGCGCCACTTCTAGAATACAATTAAGGATCTAGGAGACAAGCTAATGAGACATACTGGTGCTCAAGCCAGAACTGGCGTATTGGTTCCAGG
>JAJXTN010000003.1 GCA_021783725.1 bacterium
TTAATACTATTTAATCCTGGAACCAATACGCCAGTTCTGGCTTGAGCACCAGTATGTCTCATTAGCTTGTCTCCTAGATCCTTAATTGTATTCTAGAAGTGGCGCCTATCTATCTGAACCTGGTCATCAGTTGCCAATCGATTGATGTGAATTGGCTCAGTAGCCGAAGGTCGAATATATTGCCCGCGAGTAGGTTATTATTAATCATATGTCCGCTAATGATCCACTCAGCCAAGTAGAGTTCGATTCAATTTATTCTAAAGTGCCTAGACTGACTGTTGAGATAGTCGTTAAAAATCCTGGCGGTCGAATATATCTGACACAGCGAGCAATCCAACCTTGTGAGCGACAATGGCACTTGCCAGGTGGTACTGTTAGATTTGGCGAGCCTCTAACTGATGCCATCAAAAGAATTGCAGAAAGAGAGCTTGGCATAATTGTTAAACAAACTGAAAATATCGGCTACATCGAATACCCTAGTCATTATCTTCACGGTTTAGATTCACCAGTTGGAATTGTCTTTGTAATAACTGAATACTCAGGTGCTTTCAATATAAATCAAGAAGCTAAGAACAGTGGTTGGTTTACTAAACTACCAAAACCAATGCATGCCGACCAAGACAAGTTTCTTATCGATAAAAATATTTTACATAACTAATTACTTAAGCTTGCAATAGATGGAAGCTTGTATATATTGTTGAATATGAGGTCGCGAGATGTATTAGTTAATTTACGGGAACAGTACCCCGACCAACAGATTTGGGTTGGCGATGAAACGGCCATGCCGGTTAATGAATTTATAGATGTTCAAGATGCTTTTACATCTCTTGTGACAATAGGCTACGAAACGCTAGGCGAAAGAGTAGTACCTCCATGGAAAGCTCTGAGCGATGTGGCCAACGATATCGATATATATGCACTTTGTCGAAGCTTAAAAGACCCTGAAGATGCTGGTGAAGGCTTCTTTAAACGAACGCATCGACCTTATGTGAATGAATTTCTTCGCCAAGCCTTTGGTTTAGTTGAAGACTTCCATAGCCGTGGCTTACATATTGGCCGATTAACGGAGAAGATTGAAGCAGAAGTTCCTGACTTTATAACTACCGCCAACAATATTCATAAGCGGATGACTGATGAAATATCCAAAAGCGCTTTCATTAAAACTGTCTGGCAAGAAGTTCTAATCCGAAGTATTAAATCTGATAAATAATTGTAATCAGCGAGCAAGATGATTAAGTGTAGGTAATTTGTATGACGCGAACGCCAACAGATGTTAGACTATTTTAATATGTCTAAAAAAGTTACCCGTCTATACGAACAGTTCCAACCGGCAAGCTACGATTTAACAATTTTCCCTGATAAAGATGAGCTAACCTTCTCAGGCAGTGTCACGATTAAGGGCAAAAAAGTTGGTCGACCAGCTCAGCGCATCACTTTGCATCAAAAGGACTTGGACATTACTAATGTGTCGATTGTCAAACATGATAAGAAAGGCGATATCCCACTAGAAATTGCTCGAGTCAACACCCACAAGAATTTCGATGAAGTCAGACTACATACTTCAACCATGGTTTATCCTGGCAACTACACGATTAAGTTAGATTTTTCAGGTAAAATCACCCGGCCGATGGACGGCATTTACCCGTGCTTTTTCAAACATGACGGTCAAGACAAAATCATTATTGCCACCCAATTTGAAAGCCACAGCGCCCGTGACGCTTTCCCGTGTATCGATGAACCGGAAGCCAAAGCTACTTTTGATTTGAAACTAGTAACACCCACGGAAGACGTAGTGCTATCAAATACACCCGTCAAACACCAACAGCCATACGTCGATAAACCCGGCTATCAACTATCCAGCTTTGAAACTACACCTGTCATGTCGACTTACTTATTAGCTTTTGCGTTCGGTGATTTAGAATACATACAAGCTACCACTGTCGACGGCGTAGTCGTCAGGACCTACGCCACGCCCGACAATATTGAGTTTACCGATTTCGCACTAAACACGGCGGTCAAATGTTTGGAATTTTATAATGAATATTTTGACATTCCCTACCCGTTAGCCAAGTGTGATCTTTTGGCCTTTCCAGACTTCGCCAGCGGAGCTATGGAGAACTGGGGTCTCATAACTTTCCGCGAACAAGCTTTGGTGGTCGACCCCGATAACACTAGCCTCAGTCTCAAGCAATATGTTGCCAACGTCGTTGCCCATGAATTAACCCACCAATGGTTTGGCAACTTGGTGACTATGCGTTGGTGGACTGATTTATGGCTAAATGAAAGCTTTGCCAGTTGGATGAGCTACTTGGCGGTTGATCATTTGTACCCCGATTGGAAAGTCTGGACTCAATTCATCGTTGATGAGCAAGGCCTGGCTCTCAAACAAGACGCTCTTGAGCATACCCACCCAATCGAAGTAACTGTTAATCACCCCGACGAAATCCGGACAATCTTCGATGCTATTAGCTACGAAAAAGGCGCTAGTGTTATCTTGATGTTACATGATTATTTGGGTAGTGAAGATTTTCGTGACGGATTGAGACTTTACTTAAAGCGACACGCATATTCGAACACCGACACCACTGATCTTTGGGCAGCCTTGGAAGAAGTATCGGCCAAACCAGTCAAAGATTTTATGAACGCTTGGACTAGCCAAAGTGGCTATCCAATCGTTTTTGCTGACATCAATGGCCGAGATTTATCTCTGCGACAAGAGCGATTTTATCTTAATCCGACGGCTGACAAACAGGTCAGCATTTGGCCCATACCTCTGTTGTCGACGATTGACATCCAAGCGACTTCATTCGCTACTACCAATCAAACCGTTATAATGTCGACGACTGGTGACAATTTAATCTTAAACCATAATCGGACCAGTTTCTTTCGAACTATTTATGGGCCTGAGCACTTAAAGCGCTTAGCCGACTTGATTAGAGCTTCGGAGTTAAATGAGCTTGACCGATTGGGTATCCTTGGAGACGAAATCGAAGCCGCCAAAGCCGGTTACGGACAATCAGTCGATGTCTTAGACTTATTAGACTCATATAAACATGAAGATAACGCAGTGGTATGGGACATCATGGCTGGATTCATTGGTAGTATACGCACGGTAATGGATGATGATGTCGTCCGAAATGGTTTAAAGAAACTGTCCGTCGAACTATCCAAAATTCAACTACAACGCTTAGGCTGGAAAGAATTGGCTTCCGACAGTCACTTCGATCAATTACTCAGACCGACGATTCTCGGATTGGCGTCGTTCGGCGAAGAGCCGACAGTCGTCAAGGAAGCCATTAAACAGTTCTCTTTGATGCAACGACCCGAAGATATACATCCTGATTTGCGTGGCGTTATCTATGGTACTGTCGCTCGTCATGGCGACACCGCCGACTTCGATAAAATGCTTAAAATGCACAATTCTAGCAATAGTAGCGAAGAACGGATAACTCTAGCCGGAGCTTTAACCGGTTTTGATAAACCAGCTCTCATCCAACGAGCTCTAGACATGATTAATAGCGATCAAGTACGATTACAGGACGTCCCTTATTGGATTGCTTACAGTTTTTCTAATCGCCACGCCAAGCGCTTGACTTGGGATTGGATGGTGGCCAATTGGTCTTGGTTGGACAGTAATCTGGGTGACGATTTAAGCTTTATTCGGTTACCGGTTTATGCCGCCCGCAGTTTCAGTGATACCGATTTCTTGCCAGAATATCGTGAATTTTTCACTAGTCACGTTAAGCCGGCTTTTGAACGGTCGGTTAATCAAGGCATCGAAACAATCGAATGGCAATCGGCCTGGAAAAATCGTGACCTAAAAGCTCTTCGCGAATATTTCAAATAGTAGTCGATGCTGGTTATTGAAAATAATAAAATCTGATTATCGGCCTTTGCCGATTACAAGCATAGCCAAACCACGGCGAATTAATGACTGACACACAAAATAGGCTTCGTCTGACAAGCGAGACGGTTAGCAGGAACGTTACTAAAAATTACTACTAGTTTCGCCGGCAGTCATGGCTACCGCCACATATAAAACCACGCCATAACCGTGTTTCTAGTAACTAGTTACGAATTTTGGTCAAAACTATTCTTTGACACCTAATGCATGGTGGAACAATACTGCCATATGCCAACAGTTTGATCTGAATCTTGGGTGATGCCATCATAATCGAGTCGAGTCGCACCGGGGTGAAACGGGTTGGACAATTCTAAGCGTAAAGGATTAGCCGTCAATAGAACATCAGTTAGTAGGTTAAATTCGGGCTGTGACATAAATATTAGCTTACATCCATATTCATATAATTCAATATTAAAATACGTTATCGATAAAGCCCATGACTATATAATCTGCGCCCGCAATCTCGACCGCCGATAAACAGTACTGCTTGGTCCATTTATTCTCTTGAACCCAAGCTTCAGCGGCGAAATGCATCTGACGTAGTTTGGATTTTGTAATTGCCTCCAGTCCGCCGCCCTGGTCATCATTAAACCGGTATTTAACTTCAACAAAATAGATGCAATTCGCTTTACTGGCGATAATATCTATCTCACAGTGTGGACGCCGCCAATTTTGCTCGATGATTCTATAGCCACGCATTTCGAGATAAACTCGCGCCGCGGCTTCGGCTCGTCGGCCGGATTCAGTCGAATTCATTTGGTCATTGTAACAGAGCTTTGATTGGTTTGTAGCTACGGCGATGCAAATTAATTACACCATTTAACTTTAGCGCTTGGAGATGGGTCGCTGTGCCATAACCGACATGATGAGCGAAGCCATAAGCTGGGTACTGACTGTCGATATCGGCCATGAAATTATCACGAGCTACCTTAGCAACGATACTGGCGGCGCTAACAGCCGGGACTAATGAGTCGGCTTTGATTAACTCTCGTGTTTTGGGCCGATCGGCTAGATAGTTTATATGACCATCAATGATGACTTCGTCATATGTATCAGCTATTTGATCCAGAGCTAGTTGCATGGCTAATTTAACGGCGGCATTAATACCGATGTCATCGATAACCGCTGGCTCAACCCAACCAATACCGATGGCCTCGGTATTAAGCCTGATTTCGACATCTAATCGTTGGCGCTGGAGTTTAGATAATAATTTAGAATCTTTTAGTCCGTTTATTGGTTTAGTCAAAATAACGGCTCCGGCCACAACCGGACCAGCCCAACATCCCCGTCCCACTTCATCAATTCCAACTGTAATCATTATCTAATTCTATCAATAGCTGTTCATAACCAATAAAAAACCCGCACTAGGCGGGTATAAATTTCGCTTCACAGTCGAACTAAGCTTTAGCGTCGTCACTAGCTCGTTGAGCTAAAGCGGCAGCGACTTTCGCTTCTTCAGCGGCGGCTTCGGCGGCCTTGGCCTCGGCTTTGGCGGCAGCTTCAGCGGCTTGCTGTTCGCGCAGTTTGACTTCTTCGGCTTCAGCGGCCTCGTCATGGATTGAGTTCACAGCTTCGCGATCAAATTCAACACCAGTCATACGGGCTGATTTACCAGTACGCTTACGCATATAACTCAAGTAGTTGCGGCGAACTTTGCTACGTTTGGTGATTTCGACTTGGACTACTAGTGGACTGTGTAGCAAAAAACTTTTCTCAACACCAACACCACTAGCGATACGTCGTACAGTGATTCGGCTAGTGTGGCTACCTTTATTATCGGTACGGATAACAAGACCCTGAAATATCTGAATACGTTCTTTATTGCCTTCGCGGATTTTTTGGTGCACTTTAACCGTATCGCCACTTTTGACGTCGACGACGGCAGGCTTCTTGAACTGTTCGCTAATCTCTCTAACCAAGTTTTGCATAATCCGGACTATTGTACATCAATTCGCTATCTGTTGCAAGAGCCTAAGTAGCGATATTATTAAATATTGTAAGTTGCTGGGCACAATGACTCAGCTCACTGCCGATTTGTGATTGTCCGTTGTACAATATCTCAATGAGCGATTATGACCAACAAGCCCTAAACAAACACCGACAGCTTAAAGGCAAGCTAAGCATTAGCCTGAAAGATGATTTAGACTCCAAGCAAAAGCTTAGTATTTATTACACCCCCGGTGTAGCAGCCGTAAGTGATTATGTCGCCAAGCACCCCGAACAAGTCGGTGATTATACCTGGACCAATAACCTGGTGGCTGTGATTAGCGACGGATCGGCAGTTTTGGGCTTAGGCAACATTGGACCCGAAGCTGCGTTACCTGTCATGGAAGGCAAAGCCATGCTTTTCAAGCATTTTGCCGACATTGATGCCGTACCAATCGTACTTAATGTTCACTCGGCCGACGAGATTGTCACTGCTGTCGAGGCCATAGCACCTAGTTTCGGGGGCATTAACCTTGAAGATATCGCTGCTCCGATTTGTTTTGAAGTCGAAGACCGTTTGAAAGCCAGCCTAAAAATACCGGTTATGCACGACGATCAACATGGCACGGCAATCGTCGTTCTGGCTGGACTGATAAATGCTACCCGCTTAACTAACCGACAACTCAAAAGTACCAAAGTGGTTCTGGTCGGAGCTGGAGCAGCCGGTGTGGCTATCGCCAAGCTACTAAATTTGTATGCGCCCGGAGTGAATATTGTGGCCGTCGATAGCCAAGGTATTATTAGCCATCAACGTCAGGATTTGAACGACAGCAAATTAGCCCTGCTGGGATTTACCAATCATCACGACGATCACGGTAGCTTGCGAGACGCTATCCAAACAGCCGACATCTTCATTGGTGTGTCCCAACCTGGTCTACTGTCAGCCGACATGGTCAAAACGATGGCCAAGGACCCCATCATTTTTGCCATGGCCAACCCCAATCCAGAAATATTACCTGATGTCGCCAAAGCGGCTGGCGCGGCGATAGTCGCTACCGGGCGCAGTGATTTCCCTAATCAAGTTAATAATGCTCTAGCTTTCCCGGGTATTTTCCGTGGCGCATTAGATAATAATGTCACCGCAATCACCGATGAACACAAAATCAAAACCGCTGAAGTGATTGCCGGTCTAGCGGACACTAGTATCGGACAAATAGTCCCGCCGATTGGTGATCAACGCTTGGTCAAAGCTATCGCTAAAGTAATAATCTAATCGACGCTGGGGACTTGCGGGGCTTCAACAACATTGACTAACAAAGATTTATTAATAGTATCATAAAGTCTTATTCGTTCAGATTGGCTACGCCCGGCTCTAATGCCTGGGGCCGCGCCACCAGTTTGATAGTCTTCCTTAAAACAGTCAGTTCTAACTGGGCAGTGCGAACATAATGTTCGGGCTGCTTGTTCAAAAGCCTTGTCTTCCATCACTTGCTCGTCATCTTTGCACAAACGATCAGCGTGCCAGTCGACTTCGTATTTATCGTCATTGTAAGGCATCATAACTATATTATAATATTTTGCAATAAATGCTAAATTATATTTTTATATAGCAAACCGTTTAGCCGACGACTCGAAATATTTCTTCTAGGGTAGTTTCGCCAGCAATTACTTTCAAAACTGCGTCTTGAAGCATTGTGCGCATGCCACTTTTTACTGCCGCCTCATCGATGTCGTGAGTCGATAAGATTGATTTGCCTTGTTCCATGATATTGCGGATTTCGCCGTTCATCGTGAACTGTTCACGAATAGCTATCTGGCCCTTGAAACCATACGGATTTTGAGATGATGAACCCGGTCTGAATAGCTGTAAGTTCTCAAGACTGGGTCGTTCTAGACCCTCAGGCAAACCATTGACGATATCACTGAGTCTTTTCCACTCAGCTTCAGTTGGTGAGTAAGGCTGTTTGAGTTCATCGTCCAATCGCCGCACCAACCGCTGGGCCATCACTAGCCGAATAGCCGAAACGAATAAAGGATTTTCACCAGTAATATCAGCCAACCGAGTTAGAGCCGCAGCCGCTGAACTAGCGTGAAAGGTTGATAATACCAGATGTCCAGTCAGAGCCGCTTGCAAAGCCGTCTTAGCCGTGTCCATATCACGAATCTCGCCGACCATCACGATATCTGGATCGAGCCTTAAGGTCGCTCGTAATTTATCAGCGAAACTAGTATCGATTCCGGCGTTGGCGCTAGTAACCGATATCTGAGTAATCCCAGCGAATTGATATTCAACTGGGTCCTCTATCGTAATTATTTTACGCTCCTCAGTATTGAGCGAATTTAGCATCGAATATAAAGTCGTAGTTTTACCCGAACCGGTCGGACCAACCACCAGTACCAGACCCGACGGTTTAGCGATAATTTCATCGACAACCTGCCTTTCAGAAGTAGATAAACCAAGTCGATCTAGTGTATACATCGACTGATCCATATTGAAAAGTCGCATCACAACATCCATGCCATTGATAGTTGGTACAGTTTCCAATCGAACATTAACGTCAACGGTCGTATTGTCGGCCATGGTCACTTTTTGGGCGATATGACCTTGTTGAGCTTCATTGGCTGAAGTCGAAATATTACCGGCACTAGCAATAGCCAAGATTAATACCCGATATTTCTCCCGACTCAACCGTGCAATCGGGTGCAAAACGCCATCAATTCGAAATCTAATACGCACATCGTCGACTTCGGTTTCAATGTGAATATCCGATGAATTCAGCTGATGAGCTTGGCTAACTAAATAGGCCAGCATATCATCGGCCCGGACTTTTTCTAATATTGCAGAGATCTGATTCACCTGATCTCCGCTGGCTGTATTATTCAATGCTATATCCCGATAGACAACTTGTTCGGGAGGATCGTACAAGCGCATATAGTCTCGATACCCAGTATCGGAGATAATGGCGAAATCTATCCGTTGATCAATAAACCGCTGTCTAATACCGGCCATGGTTTGCTGAGATGTCGTGGTCGTTACACCAAATAGAATATGACTTTTCTCAACGTAGACAGGGATGACCTTTAGCTGATAAAGTTCAGGTACAGTTAAGATGTCATATAACGGCTTGTCGGTTGATTGCGAAGTGTCATAATATTGCATACCCAGCACGCGGGCGCGACGCTGAGTTGCCTGTTCTTCGTCGAAGCGGGCATCTTGACTCATATCACTCTATTATAAATGGTAATGCTTAATTCCCTAGTCGGAAATCTAATCAAATGAATCAAATAGATGACATCGTCTTAATCGCTCACAATCTGCGCAGTACCCATAACATCGGTTCGCTACTGCGGACAGCCGAAGGTTTGGGCGTGAAACGAGTATTTTTAACCGGCTACACGCCCTACCCACTGCAATCAAACGATCTACGTCTACCTCATTTAGCTGCCAAAATTGATAAACAAATAGCCAAAACCGCTCTCGGAGCAGAGTTGCTAGTTACTATCAAACAGTCAGAAACTATCGAACCAATATTGGCTAAACTTAAGGCTGAAAATTATGTGATAGTTGGTTTAGAGCAAAGCCCTAAAAGCCTACCCTTAGCTGGCTATCAACCACCAAACAAAATTGCTCTGATAGTTGGTCGCGAGGTCGAAGGCTTAGAACCAGAGGTAATCTCGGCTTGTGATCAGCTGTTGGAAATACCGATGCTTGGTCGCAAGGAGTCGTTTAATGTCGTTCAGGCGGCGGCAATGGCCCTATACCACTTGCGCTACCCTTCCTCCCTCTAAAGCATGCGTTTTCTGTTATCTGCTACCTGCCCTCTGTTCCCCGTTCCCCGTTAACTGCCCTCTGCCATCGACGACCTTTTTATGCTATAATCGTCTCAATTAATCGAAACCAAACATATGGCAATCGCCAGTCGACCAAAACCAGCCTCTCATATAAAAAAACGTCAAGCCGGACATCACCGTCAAGGTAAACATTACTTGAAGGCTTATTGGCCATACCTGCCAATGCTCATGACTGTTGCCATCGGCCTAATGATTAATAGTCTGTGGGGCAACCACCAACACGTTCTAGGGACTACCAGTAATTTCACAGCTAGCTCCCTGCTTCAATCGACCAACAATTTCCGGATCAAAGCCAATCAACCGGCTTTGGCCTTAAACGCCCAACTATCAGCCGCCGCTCAAGCCAAAGCTAACGATATGGTCAATCAGAATTATTGGGGTCACTTATCTCCGTCAGGGCATGCACCATGGGACTTCATCACTACAGCCGGTTATAACTATCAACTGGCCGGCGAAAATCTAGCCTACGGCTTCAGCGATGCCAGTGCGACAATCACAGGCTGGATGAATAGCCCCGAACACCGAGCTAACATACTGAATCCCAATTATCAAGAAGTTGGATTTGGCGTGGCGTCGATGGCTGAATATCTTGGAAAAGGTCCGGCGATAATTGTCGTAGCCGAATATGCCCAGCCGTTGAGCGCTAATCAAGGCTTACTTGGCTCTTCTCGAACTAACAATAATTTGGCCTCTAGTTCAATCGCTAGAATTCAACTCCTAACCGGTGGACACGCCATTTGGAGTGCTATAGCTCTGTCAGCTGTAGCTGGTGCAGCTTTCGCCCTATTTATCGCCCGTCATGGTCTGAAGCTTCGAAGAACGCTTAAACGCGGCGAGTCATACGTCGTCAGTCATCCATTATTCGATATTATTATAGTTATCGTTATCACCGCTGGCTATGTCTTGACTCGGTCAAGTGGCGTTATCCGTTAAGCTTATTGAATTTTCAAGTTATCGGCACCGACTAATTGCTCTAACAACATCAGACCCGGGCTATCTCGGTTGATCCCACCCGGCAATTTTATCGCTTGCTTGGCGGCATCAGCTCCCAGTACCAAGACAACCTCAGTACTGCCTTGATGTTCATCTATCGTTTGTTTAAGGCTAATCAAGGTGTGTTCATTACTGCTGTCAGTAATCCGAATATATAATCTTTCGGGTTTAATAAATTCTTCATCAGAACGATTGGGGATTTTAACGGTATTTTTTACTTTGGCTCGGATTTTGGGGGTTTTCACTTTACGGCCAGTCGTTTGATATGCGGCCGCTTGTTCGGGAGTAATTTCGCGAGCATCGTCGACCATAACTTTAACCTCTGGTGTCGGATTGCCATCTTTATCATGGGCGTTAACTTTACCTCTAATCAACACAATACGGTCGCGTTCCCATAAACCTAAAGTTTGCTGATAAGCGCTCGGGAACAGGATGACTTCAATCTCACCGGTTTGATCTTCAAGTTTGATGAAAGCCATTTTTTGACCATTCTTGGTGGTTATCTCGCGAGCTTCAGCGATAGCTCCGCCAATTGTCACGGCTTTATTATCATGCTCCGGCTTCAAGCTGCTGATCGCTACGGTTTGTTCTTCGAGAAATGTTTTGAACATTTCTAACGGATGTTGGCTGAGATATAGACCCAGCAGTTCTCTTTCCCATTGTAATTGTTCGCGCGAGTTGACCACGGTCGGTGGTGCCTGTAACTCAAGTTTTGGTTTTTCGCTAACAACAATGTCCGAACTTCCAAAAATATCGGTCTGGCCACTAGATACTTGTTTTTGCATCCGGGCCGAAAAAGCCAGTACTAGTTCGATATTATGTAGCAAAGTGGTGCGCTCGACGAAGCGATCAAAAGCGCCAGCTTTGATTAAACTTTCCATGGCTTTGCGGTTGACGATATGATAATCAACTCGTGACAGATAATCTTCCAGTGATTCAAATTGACCTTCGCTACGACAACGCAGAATTTCTTCTACGGCCGCCGTTCCTACATTCTTGATGGCCGCCATGCCAAACCTAATCGCTTTGGCTTTGGGCACGACTGCGAATTCCAAAAACGACTCATTGACATCTGGAGGCTGAACCGTAATTCCCATATGCTGACATTCGCTAATTTCGATAGCTAAGCGATCGGTGTCGTCGTAGTCACTGGTCATTAGTGCGGCCATGAAAGCTTCTGGATAATGAGCTTTTAAATAGGCCGTTTGATAAGATATGAGCGCATAACAGGCAGCATGCGACTTGTTGAAACAATAGGCGGCGAAATCTTCTAACTGTTTCCAGAATTTTTCCATCAGTTTCTGATCAGCTTGGGAATGCGTAATAGCTCCTTCTATGAATTCGACTTTCATTTTAGCCAAAACCGCCGGAATCTTTTTAGCGATACCTTTACGCAAAGTATCGGCTTGACCACCGGTAAAACCGCTTAAATCTTTAGATATCTGCATAACTTGTTCCTGATACACCAGCACGCCATAGGTGTTACTTAGAGCGTCTTCCATTTTAGGGTGAACGTATGAAATATCTTTCAGGCCGTTTTTACGACTAATAAAATCATCTATGAACTGCATAGGACCCGGTCGATATAGTGCCACCATGGCGATTATGTCTTCAAAGGTCGTTGGCTTAAGTTCTTTGAGGTAGCGTTTCATGCCAGCCGATTCCAACTGAAAAACGCCTGTCGTATCACCGCGTTGAAACAACTCATACGTGTCGACATCGTCAAGTGGAATTTTATTGATGTCTATATCGACGCCGTTTACTCGTTTAATAATTCGTAAAGCATTCTTGATGGTCGTTAAGTTCGACAAGCCCAAGAAATCCATTTTTAACAAGCCTAATTCCTCAATCGGATTCATCGAATATTGGGTGGCGATAACGCCCTTTTGAGCCATTTCGAGCGGGGTGTAGTAGACGATGTCTTCGGGTGCAATGACCACACCGGCGGCATGCACGCCATGGCTTCTAATAGTACCCTCCATTTGAACCGCTAGGTCGAAAACTCGCTTAGACGTCTCGTTAGCTTCATATTCAGCCTTCAGTTCGGGGTTGGTTACTAACGATTCTTTGAGAGGTGTGTGTCGGCCCTGAACTGGTGGTGGAATCATTTTGGCCAGACGATCGGCGTCAGCGTAAGGCACTTGTAGAACTCGAGCTACGTCACGTACCGCATTCCGGGCGGCCATTCGACCAAAAGTTACAATATTGGCTACTCGATCTTTGCCATATTTACGGACACAGTAGTCGATAACTTCATTGCGACGAGTGTCTTGAATGTCAATATCAACATCCGGCATGCTAATTCGATCAGGATTTAGGAAGCGCTCAAACAGTAGATCATAGGTCAGGGGATCAATCTCAGTTATTCGCAATGCATAAGCAATAATCGACCCGGCTGCACTGCCCCGTCCCGGTCCAAACACAATACCTTCGTTCTTACCCCAATTAATGAAATCTGAGATAATCAAAAAATAACCGTTAAAACCCATCTCACCAACCACGCCCAGTTCGTATTCACAGCGCTTCAAAACGTGTTCTGGTAAAGTTTTCTTGGCTTGGACGACGGTCATACTGGCCACCACTATTTCATCTATCTCCCGCCCTTTAGAGTCCCGACCGTATCGCCAAGCCAGCCCTTTATAAACTAATTTCTCTAAGTAAGATTTCTCTGTTTCGCCCTTGGGAACTGGGAATTTAGGAATTAATATTTTGCCAAGCGAGATATTCACATTACAACGATCAGCAATTAGCCGACTGTTGGTGATAACTTCTGGATGTTCATCTCCCCAACGATCAATAAGTTCCCTCGGATCATTAACGTGTAGTTCAAAATTTTTGAGACTCATACGATTTTCATCAGTCAAGAATGAACCAGTTTGAACGCACAGAAGAATCTCGTGTGCTTCTTGATCTTCGTGTTTTAGATAGTGAGCATCGCAGGTCACAACACAGGGGATATCAAGCTCGGCACCCAGTTTAAATATCTGATCATTGACTAGTTTCTGCTCCGACCAATGGCTTGGATGCGCTGGATGACCATGATCTTGAACTTCTAGATAATAGCGATCACCAAAAGCTTGTTTATACCACAGGGCTGTCTGTTTGGCGGCTTCGTATTGACCTTGGCGGAGCTGGTCGCCGACTTCACCACCAATACAGCCACTGAGCGCTATCAAGCCTTCGTTGTGACTAGCTAGCAATTCATGATCAATTCTAGCTCGATAATAAAAGCCTTCCAGGTTGGCAATCGTACTCAAGGCCATTAAATTCTGGTAGCCAACATTATTCATAGCCAATAAAATTAAATGATAATTCTGTTTGTCTTTGGCCGGATCTTTATCGTACAACGACCTAGCAGCTACATAAGTTTCGATGCCAATAATTGGCTTGACGTCACTAGCTTTAGCCTCTTTGTAAAATTCAATCGCACCATTCAAATTGCCGTGATCGGTCATCGCCACAGCCTGCATGCCGGTTTGTTTGACGTAATCAATTAAGGCTGGGATTTTGGTCAAACCGTCGAGCAAACTATACTGCGTATGATTGTGCAGATGAACATAGTCACTAGCCTTTAATTGTTGGGTATTTATCTTAGCCAAAACGCCTCTTGAGAATTAGATTATAACTTAAATTATAGCCTATCAGACGGATAGTTGGATAGTTAGATAGTATGATAGTCGAATAGCTCAATAGTTGGATAGTTGGCCGATGGCCAAGCTACTATACAACTGTATAACTATCTAACTATACGACTATTGCTTACTTTTTTAGGTATGTACGGATGTGGTCAAGCGCAGCATTGGCGTCACTAAGAGCGTTCTGCAGGTCTTCGTCTTCAGCATCACCTTCGTGGATAGCACTAAGCATTTCACGAACTTTTTCTTTGGAATCTTTAGTCTTAGCTAACAAATCGTTCAGTTCATCTTTAGCTTTACCGGTCAAATTATTGCCAGAAACTTTTAACTCGTCTACTTTTTTAGCTAATTCAGTATGGACGGTCTTAAGCTGTTTTTCGACTTCGACCCATCCTTTATTAACGTTTTCTTTGATGTCTTGGCGGGTATCTTTACCACTTTTGGGAGCGGTTAATATGCCAGCCACGTAGCCTACGACTCCGGCTATTAGCGCACTGGCGGCAAGCTTACGGGTTGTTTTGCTCATACTTCTAGCCTCCTACTTCTTACGTTGTGATAAATCAAGAATGTTCTTGATCAGCTTGAAGATGGTCAATCGACCACTAGCATCTTTAAAAGCCTCGGCGGCAGTTTCAACTGAATCAATGACGTTTTCGGCCTTATCGGCGACCCGACTGATGGATGATAATATCCGGATGACAAAAATTACGGCAATCGTGCTGAGCAAAAAGAATAGACTCAATAATACAGTTAATATAATGAGTAGAGTGGTGTCAGTAGTAGATAACTGTAAGATGTTCATAAGTTTAGCCTAACACTATGTTAATCTTTTTCGCAAGTAAGCTTTTAACTCTGCCCCGGTATCGTCGCGTATTAACGCGAAATCAAAAACTGTCTTAAGGTATTCCATCGGATTGCCAGTGTCATAAAACTTACCGTTTTGAATCTCGCAACCATAAACATGTAGCCCGTCATTCATCATTTGCTGGAGTGCCGTTTGCATTTGAAACTCATGGCTGTCGTCATGGGTCTCCAGCTGTTTAGCTAAATAGTCGAATATGCTCGGCTCCAACAAATAGCCACTTACCGATGCTAAATCCGAAGGTGCTGAGTCACGACTTCCGGGCTTTTCGACAATTGTCTTAATGTCTACTAGCCCGGGGCTTAACTCTAGGCCACTGACGTAACCATAACGACCGTAGTCAGCATCGTCATCGCGTCGCACGCAAGTCAGAACTGATCCTTGGTGCGCTTCAAAAGTAGTCACCAATTGGTTGAAGCGCGGTGGGCTAGCCACAACAAAGTCATCAGCGTAGGTGTAGATGAATGGCTCATTACCAATAAGATGGGCGGCGTTCATTAGTGGCGTGCCGGTACCATAAGGGCCTTTCTGACGAATATAAGCGAAGTTTGCTAGTCCCGATATTTTCTTGACTTCATTTAGCAATTGATCTTTGCCGGCTGTTTTCAAATTGTTACTCAAATCGGTGCTAGTCCGGTCGAAATGGTCTTCAATCGATCGCTTATGATAGCCGGTAACAATCACGATATCTTCAATGCCAGCGGCCACTAATTCTTCAACGATATGTTGAATAATTGGCTTATCGACTAACGGCAACATTTCTTTGGGCATAGCTTTGGTTTGAGGCAAAAACCTAGTACCGAAACCAGCCGCGGCAATCACCGCTTTACGAACTTTAGACATTGGCTACCCCGTTCATAAACCTAACTGTTTCTTGATTAATGTCTGGGCTAAACTTGGGTTAGCTTTGCCTTGGCTGAATTTCATGACTTGGCCAACTAGGAAACCGATAGCTTTCAACTCTCCATTTTTAACATCTTCAGCAGCTTGAGCATTGTCGGCTATAACTTGCTCAACAATTTTGGCGATTTCAGCCTCATCGGAATTTTGAACATAGCCCTGCTGTTCAGCGACGGTTTCAGGCTCAAAGCCTGCATCGTGGAATTTGCCACCTGAGCTTAAATCAAATAGTAGTGAGTCAGCGCTGTTGGAGTTTATGGCTTTAGCTTGATTGAATAGCTGATAAACGGCCACAAATTGGTCTGGACTTGGCAAGTCACTATACGTCACATGGGCTTCAGTATCTTTCTCAATAGACGTCTGGAAGGCCGCTAGATGACGATTCACCATCCAATTCGCCGCAAACCGAACAGCCTCTGAGTGATTTATATCGTGCAGAACTTTGATGTAGGCTTGGCCAGAAGTTGGACTGTCAGCCTCGAGCAGGGTTTCGATGATCTGTTTATCCAGACCAACAGTTGTCAGTTTGGCGCGAATACCTGTCGGTAGGTCTGGCATTTCGGCACCAATATTAGCCACGTAGTCATCACTAAGCACAATTGGTGGAATGTCCGGATCGGGCATATAGCGATAGTCATCGGCATTTTCTTTACTACGTTGAGAGAAAGTCCGCTGTTTAGCGTCATCCCAACCGCGTGTCTCCTGAACGACTTTTTCACCTTTTTCTAACAACTCTATCTGGCGATTAGTTTCGTATTCCACAGCTTTTTCAACAATTCGGAAACTGTTGAGATTCTTGGTTTCACTCCTAGTGCCGAGTTCGTCGGTCTGGCTGACGCTGACATTGACGTCAAACCGCATATTGCCGTAGTACAGATTGGCTTCCGACACGTCGGCATATTTCATGCGTAAGTACAGTTCGCGGGCGTAAGCCTTGGCTTCGGCGGCCGAATGCATATCAGGTTCGCTAACTATTTCCAGTAGTGGCGTGCCGGCCCGATTTAAATCGACTAGACTGTAGTCTTTACCGGCCGGATGAGTGCTTTTACCAGCATCCTCTTCTAGATGTGCGCGTGTGATGCCGATGACTTTATCTTGACCGTCGACGTCGATTGTTATCGAACCTTGACCAATTATCGGCTCGTCAAACTGACTAATTTGATAACCTTTGGGCAAATCTGGATAGAAATAATGTTTGCGATCAAACTTACTGAAACGTTGAGGTTCAGTTCCCAGCGCAAAAGCCGCACGGGTTGCTAAATGAACAGCCTCTTCGTTAAGTACTGGTAAAGCCCCCGGTAAGCCAAAACATATATGACTAACTAGAGTATTCGGTGGTGCCTCTCGGGCATCATTACCAACAGCGGCAAATAACTTGGTATTGGTTTTCAGTTGGACATGACATTCAATACCAATCGTCAACCGATACTTACTGCGGACTTCATGGCTAATCATTTTTCTAATGCCCCCAAGTCTTTTAAAGCTTGGCGAAAACCAGCTAAGGCGTTCAAAATATCAGCTTTTTTGAGTGTTCGAACGTCTTGACCGACTATCTGATTACGCATTTTATGGCCGTACCAAACGCTATCGTTACTAGATATATCGTGCTGAGCGGCAACTAAGCGTTCACCGGTAGTTTTACCTTTATAATGTAAACTTTTCAGCACATCATCTAATAGATTGTCGGCTTCGATAATGGCAATCGGCCAGGTCTTACGCGTAGCACAATTTTTCTGTAGTGTTTGCCAGCGGTGAGCAATACGTTGAGTATTAACATTTTTGGTGAATCGGCGGCGTATCGATATTAATATGAACACCAAAACCGCAATCACAACCAGACAAGCTGCTGTAATCTCATTAATCTGAGACTGACTAAGAGAGAAGATTAAATTCATTTGATAATTCCTTCAGCTAGCTTAGCAAAAGCTAGTAAATCGCGGTCATGTCGTTGTTTGGCCATAATTTGTAATCCAACTGGTAAGTTTTGGCTTTCAGCGGCCGGCAGACTGATTGATGGCACGCCGACTAAGTTAGCGGCCACGGTTAAGATATCGGCCAAATACATCTGCAACGGATCAGCGGTATTAGCACCGATTTTGAAAGCAACCGATGGGGCTGTCGGTCCTATCAAAAAGTCCACCTCAGCCAATGCCGAGTCAAATTCGTTAATAAGTTTAGTGCGAACGGTCTGGGCTTTCTTGTAGTAAGCGTCGTAATAACCGCTACTCAATACATAAGTACCGATCATGATTCGACGCTTAGCCTCTTTGCCGAAACCAATCGACCGCGATTTACCATAACTGTCATCGAGTGATTTAGCTTCTTTAAATGAGTAACCATAACGCTGGCCATCGTAGCGACTCAAATTACTGCTAACTTCAGCGGGGCAAATAATGTAATAAACCGCCAAAGCCGCAGGTAGACTCGGCAGACTAACTTCGATTATTTCAGCTCCAGCTCGTTTGAGTTGGTCAATCGCTTGCTCAATACTTTTTCGTACCCCAGGTTCCAGGCCTTCACCCATGTATTCTTTGACCACCCCGACTTTACGACCTTTGATAGCACCACTAAAAGCAGAATAATCGGCTGTATCGCGTTCAATAGTTGTACCGTCGAGATCGTCTCGCCCAGCCATTACATCAAGCACTAGGGCGGCGTCTTCTACCGTTCGAGCCAGTGGACCAATCACATCGGTACTACTAGCCATCGCCACCACGCCGGAGCGACTTACTAAGCCATAGGTAGGTTTATAGCCAACAATACCAGTAAAACTAGCTGGTAAACGTATTGAGCCACCAGTATCGGTACCGAGAGCAAACGGTGCCATGGTTAGTGCTACAGCCGCCGCTGACCCACCAGAACTTCCACCCGGCACCCGAGTTGGGTCCCGAGGATTTAAGGTTGTGCCAAAATCGCTGTTTTCAGTCGATGAACCGTGGGCAAAAGCGTCAAGATTGGCTTTAGCGACACATATCGCACCTTCGGCTTCCAAACGATTGATTGCTGTTGCCTGATAAGGCGCATTAAAGCCTTTCAAAATGTTACTGGCGGCCGTCGTCTCAGCACCAAACACCAAGAAATTGTCCTTGGCGATGAACGGTACACCGGCTAGGCGGCCAATCGCCTCACCAGCTTTTACTCTGTCGTCGATTTGTTTTGCTCGTTCACGAGCTCGGTTAGCCAGCGTAGCAATAATAGCGTTAAATTGTTGGTTGGTTTCGATGGTCTCGAGAGCTTGGTTTACTAGTGATAAGGCCGATACCGCACCAGTTTGGACGTCATTAGCAATATCGTTGATAGATTTCCAAGCTGTCATTGTTACCCCAACATCCGTTTGACTTTGATCTGATTGCCGAGTGTCTCAGGAACATTAGCCAATAAATCACTGGTTTTATAGCCATAGTCACGAATTTCATCTTGACGGGTTACGTGGGTAAGGCCAGTGACTTGGTTGGTCGGCTGAAGACCGTCAACATCAATATTTTGGAGCATTTCGACATACTGCAGGATCTCGCTTAACTCGCCAGTAAACTCCGCAACTTCGGCTTCAGATAAATCCAAGCGGGCTAATCGAGCCAATTTTAAAACATCGTTTTTCGAAAGTTGTGCCATTTGCTTCAGTATAACACCCTAGAGCGCCCCTGTGCCAGTTGTAAAATTATCGATATTAGTTTAATATTATTCTCAGGTGCGTAATAGTTAACCGAGCATTTTGGTTGTAAGCAACCATCGATAACATAGCAGAACTGACAAGTAGCCCAAGTTCTCATAGATTCAAAATTAAATCTTGAGATTTTAGGCTTCATAAACAAGCTATAACCACCGCCATATATTAATTTTGTCGTGCCGTCGAAAAAGCGGTGGCTACGGCATTTTAGGTGGAACCGCTGTTTCACACTTTAGAAAGGAGCCTCCTATGGAAGGACTCGCTAAATATCAACTTAAATTGCCCGTGGCTGTGGTGTTGGGCGCCAGTTTACTGGCCTATACTGTCGAAAGCGGTACTGATCCTATGGCTTATGCGGCGGCGACCGTGGTGTCGCCAATCGACCAAGCGGCCCAACCAACGCCACCGTCTACTGAGGTAGTGCTCGACAGTTACGCTCAAGAGCTTGGCGCTGCCAAATTATCCTCATTGGCAATGTCTAACAAAGTCGTGTTGATTAAAACTGCGTCACCATCAGCCAAAGACACCAAGCCTAATACTACTGCCAAATATTCCGCGGCTAGCCACTATAGTCCTCAACGGGCAAACTGGCTTTACAAACTTGGCCTATGCGAATCGGGCAATAATCCGAAAATTAACACTGGCAATGGCTATTCGGGGACCTATCAATTCTCGCCACCAACTTGGAATAGCTTACATACCGGTTATAAATATGCCTACCTAGCACCACCCAGCGTCCAAGACGCGGCAATCATTGCCAACACTCTCCGGTCTAGCGATGGTTTAGCTAGTCAGAATCCTGGCTGTTATGCCTCACAGCATCTCAGCAAATTTCCGCCAAAATAGTTCTATTTGGCTTGTTTGGCTTTGATGTCAGCGATAATATCACGCAGTTCGGCGGCCGTTTCAAACTGTAAGTTGGCGGCGGCTAATTCCATTTGCGAGCTTAGATCTTTTATCAGACTGCCGTATTCGTCGGCTGGAATCTTCTTGAGATCGATTTTGACGCGTTTAGCTTCTTCCGATAGTTCCGGTCGCATACCGGCTTCAACTGCCCTAGATATACCGGTCGGCGTGATATTGTGCTGTTGGTTGTAAGCTTGCTGGATTTCGCGGCGGCGATCGGTTTCGTCAATCGTTGCTCGCATGCTGTCAGTAATATGATCAGCATACATGATGACATGACCTTCTTGGTGACGAGCAGCTCGTCCGACAGTTTGAATCAATGCCTGGCGGCTTCTTAAGAATCCTTCTTTATCAGCGTCGAGAATAGCCACTAGCGACACTTCTGGCAAATCCAAACCCTCACGCAGTAAATTAATTCCAACCAGGACGTCGTAGACGCCTAAACGTAAATCACGCAATATATCGGTTCGATCCAGAGTATCAACGTCGCTGTGTAAATATGCAACTTTGATATTCAATTCTTGTAAATACTCGGCTAGGTCTTCGCTCATGCGTTTAGTTAGAGTTGTTACTAGCACGCGTTGGTGCTTAATCACGGCTGATCTAATTTCGCCGATTAGGTCGTCTATCTGGCCTTCAACCGGCCGAATTTCAATCGGCGGGTCAAGTAGGCCAGTCGGGCGAATAACCTGTTGAGCCGGCGGTGGCGAATGGCTCAACTCATATTCAGCCGGCGTGGCGCTAACATATACCACTTGGTTGATGTGTCGCTCAAATTCGGTGAATGTCAGAGGTCGGTTATCGAGAGCACTCGGCAATCGAAATCCATGTTCAACTAGCACTTCTTTGCGGGCCCGGTCACCGTTATACATACCGCGAACTTGTGGAATCGACATATGTGACTCGTCAACCAGCAAAAGATAGTCGTCTGGGAAATAATCGAGGAGAGTTGCCGGTTGTTCACCTGGTTCACGATTAGTCAAATAGCGTGAATAATTCTCAATCCCCTTAACGAAGCCGGTTTCTTGGAGCATTTCTAGATCAAACCGGGTTCGTTGTTGTAGTCGCTGGATCTCCAATAACTTGCCTTCGGACTTAAACTGACTAATTCGCTGGTCTAATTCAGCCTCGATCTGACCTAAAGCCACTTTTAACTTTTCCTGAGGAGTAACGTAGTGACTGCTAGGGTAAATCTTGAAGTCATTTAATTTAGCCAATATCTCACCGGTCAGCGGATCAATTTTGGTGATGCGGTCAATCTCATCGGCGTTAAATTCGATACGATAAGCTAGTTCTTCACCTGCCGGATAGACATCAACGACATCTCCCCTGACCCGAAAAGTACCTCGATGAAAATCAATGTCATTACGTTGATACTGGATATCGGTTAATTGACGCAGGAATTTGTCGCGGACTCGGCGCTCGCCGGCAACTAGGCTAATCGAAAGACCATTGTAATCTTCGACCGAACCTATACCGTAAATACAACTAACACTGGCCACGATTATCACATCTTTGCGGCTTAGCAAAGAGTCGGTAGCCGCGTGTCGTAACCGATCAATTTCTTCATTAATCTGACTGTCTTTTTCAATATAAGTATCGCTACGCGGAATATAGGCTTCTGGCTGATAATAATCAAAGTAGCTGACGAAGTAATGGACGGCGTTATCGGGAAAATAGTGTCGAAATTCATTATACAGCTGGGCGGCTAAGGTTTTGTTATGGCTTAATATCAACGTTGGTCGCTGAACATTCTGTATCAAATTGGCCATGGTAAATGTCTTGCCCGAACCAGTCACACCTAGTAAAGTTTGATGTTTTAAACCGGCTTGCAGTCCTTGAGTCAATTGAGCAATCGCCGTCGGCTGATCGCCGGTAGGCGCATAATCACTCTGTAGCTTGAATTTATCCACCCCTTAATTGTAGCAAGTTTGCATCAAGAACTAGGCACGGCTTCAAGAGTTTTCTCAGCGGTCACAAAGCCGGCCCGCGGCTGTTGAGCATTCATAATCTTTTGGGCGGCCGTATTCGAGCTGTCGAAACAGCCAGCTTGAGTGCCCAGAAAACCATAATGATATTTGCCAATTTTGATATTGCCCGGCGGATTGTCGCCGGACGAAGCTTGAGACGCCGCCTGGTATTCAGCTTCAGTTTGACGATATATGGCCCCAATCGATGTTGCCAGTGGAGCACAACTAGGAGCGACAGCGACTAATGATTTGGTCGACAAATAAGCTGAAGTTGTTTCATTCGGAGCGAAAGCATAGTAGGCGTCAGCCAGCTCTGGACTCAGTTTCATGCGCACGCCCCATTCTTTTATGACCAGATATTGATCGGTCGAAGCAGTCGCTACTGGCTTCACCGTGGTGGCGGTAGTCGAAGATGTGGTTTTACGTTTGATCAATTGGTTCGTCGATGAGGCTACAGCCTTCAGGCTGTTATTGGTCTGGTTATAACTGCGCCAAACGTAATAGCCAGTACCACCGATGATGCCAGCCATTAAAACTATTAGTAATAACTCGAGAATCCCGAAACCCGATTGGCTAGACTTAATCGATGTCGGCATATTTACTCCTTTTATTGATATAAGCTAAGGTACTTAGCGTGTTCCTTGTCAAGATGTTTGACCATTTCGGCAATCAATTTATCAGGCGAATCGTTAAATAGGACCGTTGTGCCCCGACGTAATGGCTGAGCCATATCAAGTAAAGTGTGAATCTCATCACCTATGCCACCAGCGCCGGACAAAAAACCGATTGGTTTATCGGCTTCGATAGCGATGGTGAATTCGTGTAAGGTACCGATTCGGCCACCAATACTGATAACCGCGTCACTCGATGTTATCAACAGCGTATCGCGACCAACGTAGTGCAGACCGGTATACAGTATGTTGTCGTAAGCCAAGGTCGGCAAACGGTATTTCATGACGTGTTCAATCTTACTACTAGCCGGGCTAAGCCCGACACTCATTTTTCCACCCGCCTGTTTGTAAGCTTCGGCAGCATAATTAGGTAAGCCGATAGTTGCGCCAGTCAGCAGACTGTGACCAGACCGAGCAATCGCCGCGCCCAACTCAGCGGCCAGTATTCGCCCTTCTTCGACGCTATCGCCTTTAGCGGCTCCGGATACACAAATTTGATACAATCCCACCCCTTTTCTAGGCCTTAGCTGGCACTGCCAGCAGTTTAGGCTCAAGTTGTCTTAAAACCGTCTGTTCCACTGTATCATGATTTAAATATTCTAACAGTAGTTCATGCCATAAAGATCGCTTGAATGCCTGAGTTAGGCGCTTTTCGAATGGTAGATTGTTGCAGACATTAAGCGCCGCATCAACTAGATTTAACGATACCGGCTGATGTTTATGCATGAGGCCGAGATGTGAGCTATCTAGCCAGAACTCGAGGCTCGGTTCAATATTGATTAAGTCGTGTTCAATCGCTCGCCACGACATGTCTTCTTGGCGAACATGTGGCCCGAATATTTCTTCGCGGAACCGCTCACCAATCTGACCATAATAACGATGGATTAAATGCCACGGCACCGATTGATCGAGTAAAGCTGAACTTAATGAAGGTTCATCAACCACCACCGTCCGAACCATATTGCCAAAATCTGGTCGCACCTGACAGATTTTCAGAAAACTACTACAGGCCCGAATATCATTAATCTCGTGCAAGGCAAGACTTAAACTAGCCGTAACTACCCCTGCTGGAATCTGAGACGGTAAAGGCAACAAGATAATCGTCCCGAATTCTTTAAAACTGATCAAATTGTGTCGTTTTTGATCAACCGTCTTGTGGGCCAATGCTTGCCAACGTTTTGAATCAGCATGAATGACGGCGATTTTGCGGTCTTCGAAGTCTGAAGCTTTCAATTTCTTATAGCTATCAAGTAGTTGATGATGCCATGAACTATTTTCCGCCAACCAACTAGCGGCCAATATCAACGCCGGCTTTTCGTGCTTTAGAAACGACTCTAACGAACGATAGCCTAGGGCTTTCATAGTCTTTTTGGGTGGATTCTTTTTAATTAAACTTTTGAGGCTAGTGGCTTTGAGTGCAAAGCAATTCGTTTTGTCCGATAAATTGGCCAGAAAATGAGTCATACCGGCTACAACATCAGCTTCGGCAGATATATGCTTAGCGGCTGTAGTTCTGAGGGTTTTAACCAATCGCGCGTCATCAGCTTTAAGCTTTTCAGCCAACACATGGTACAGTTCTTCAGCCGTCGTGTCTTTAGGATCAAGCCCTAAGGCCTGCAGTTTTTGAGCCGTTTGGCGTTGAATACGTGACGATAGACGAATGTCATTGCTGGGATTACCATTAGCCCGTTCAAGGTTCTGTAAGCCCAGCCGAAATGCTGGTTCGGGCGCTTGGAGGGCTTCAGACAAAAATCGGGTCACGTTCTTTTCCTCAAATTTTTATTACATAGCTAGCATTAACTACTTAAAGATTACCATAAGCAGGTCCCTTTAATAAAGACTAGCTTTACTAGTGGCGATGTATCAGCCATCTGAAACTTAATTTAAAGGTGTTGGCTTGTAGTAGTCGGGGGCTTGGCGTAGTAATTCGGCTATTTCCGGCTCGGTCAATAACCCGGCTTGAGCTCCAACTTTTTGGACAACATTCATCGAGTTAATCGGGGCCCACTGCAGTGCACCTTCAATGTTATTCCCTTTGATCAGAGCGGCCACGAACGTCGAAGCAAAAGCGTCGCCAGCTCCAGTCCGCTCAACCGGGGGTGCCGGATCAGGGTATAGAGGCATGCGTAACCGAACATTACCGTCGGACGCATAAGCGCCGTCCGGTCCATCGGTTATGACAACTATTTTCGGGCCGAGTGCGTGCAAATGATCGAATAAATCGTTAAAATCTTCATGGTTACCGCCTCCAACTATCACGGCTTCTTCGCGGTTGACAATTACAACTTCGGTCCGAGCGTATATTCGTTTTAAGCGCTCAGCGCCGGCTTCCATTTGAAAAGTTCCCGGTTGAAAAGCTAATTTAACTTCTGGGTGCTCTTCGAGCCAGTCAGCGACTTGATCATGATAAGCTATAGCGTGTTCGCTGATGGAGCTAAAATATACCCATTTGGGCACTTCGGTTGGGCGAAGATGTGGCCAATGATAGTCATATTCTTCATGTTTAATCAATATTGTTCGTTCTTCTTTGTACCATAGTACGTAGTGATAATTGCTAACTTTACCGTGATTTATCCGAACAAATCGTGAATCAACCTTCTTTTTATCAAGCGCTTGAATCATATCACGACCCGGCTGATCGGCGCCGACGTTGGCCACTAAAGCGCTGTCGAGTCCAAGTTTAGCGAAAGCCACGGCAGCGTTCGCGGCATTACCGACACCTTCAATAACTTCAGCGTGATCAAAAGGCAATTTGGTACCATACTGCATAGCTAACCATTTGCCATCATCATTTTGATAAGTTACCGCTTGATCATCTAACAGTTTGATAAATGCGTCGGTGACTATGTCACCGATACTGACTACATCCGGTTGTTCTGCCACATTACCCACCTATTATATTTATGTTGCTTATGGTATTAGTTTAGCACAGCCTTACCGCTAGAATTAAAGTCATCGATTTTGCTTTCGACAACGGCTTGGACGGCGGCCACGACATCTTTACTGATCAATTTAGAGACCGAATATTCGTTGGGGTTATCGGTTAAAATCTTCTCTAAAGTCGTGCGATAAGCGTAGCGCATGTCACTATTGATATTAACTTTAGTAACGCCGATTCTGACGGCGTCACGGAAATAATGACCTGGTGTATCACTACCACCGTGCAAACTTATGTTGCAATCGATTGCGTCTCTAATGCGTTGTAGTAATTCTAAGTCGAGCACTTTAGGTACTGGGTACTTACCGTGCAGATTACCGATAGCGGCGGCAAATGTATCGATGCCGGTAGCCTCGACGAAAGCTTTAGCGCCTTCGGGTGTACTGAAAGTTTTCTTAATTTCTTCGTAATCAATATCTTCGGTATGGACGTTAGAACTACCGCCAAAGTAGTGTGGCTCACTCTCGACCAGCGCACCAGTCAATTTAGCATATTCGACAACTTCACGGGTGGCATTGATGATATCTTCATCTGAAGCGTCATGATTAGCTTGAGAAATATCGATATGGATGAATTCGAAACCAGCTTCAATGCCGGCTTTAGCCGCTTCAACACTTGGGCTATGGTCTAGATTAACATATATTTCGACGCCAAATTGGGCTTTGAAGTTATCGACTAAATCACGGACATTATCGAGACCGATGTCGTCGACTTCACCTTGGCTGACTTCAACTAGCACTGGGGCATTCTTGGCAACCGCCGCCCCAACAACAGCCTTGAGCGTGGCTTCATCATCAAGATTAAAAGCCCCAAAAGCCCAATGTTCGGCTCGCGCTTGAGCCATGCGTTTACGAGCTTGAGCGCAGTTAGCCCGTATTTGATCTAAGGTTAAAGCCATACTTATCAGTATAACCGCTTAAGCTTGCACCGCAAAGCATTGAATACTATACTTATTGCATGAATTGTGCTGAAATATATCTTTTTGAAAACAATCCTGCTGACGTTAAAGACGTCGTCGATGCTTTTAAACCGACTACCCATAGCTTAAAAGCCGATCATATAGGCACGACTTTAACGCGAGCATTAGACATTGTTGAAGGTATAGAAGTTATCGAGAATAAACCGATTGTGGTTTTTCTAGATGGTAATCTTAGCGAAGATTATAAAAATTTATCCGGCAGTGACGCTATAACCATCTATCATAAAATGAAAAGGCTCAATCTATTCGACTCCAAAGGCATCTTTGGCGTCAAAATCATCGACTTCAGTAGTAGTTCACTGGTTGATGTCGGTCTAAGAGTCCACGCCGCTCCAGGCAAAGGTAATCCAGCCGCCTTACCAAGAATTATCGATAACCTACAACTTACTTCTTCTTGGATGAAACGTGTATAGCGGCTAAGCGAATGTGTTTAGCGTCCAGACCAAAGTGTTCAAATAATTCCTCGGGTTTGCCAGATTCACCAAAGTGATCGCGCATACCGATACGTTGTAGCGGTACTGGGTGATTTTCGCCAATTAGTTCAGCGATGGCCCCACCTAGACCGCCAGCAATTTGGGCTTCTTCAGCTATGACGACGGCACCGGTTTTTCGAATACTCTTTAGGATAGTCTCAGTATCAAGCGGTTTAATAGTTGGTACATGTATAACTTCAGCCTCAATACCATCTTTAAACAATTTATCGGCTGCCACCAAAGCTTGGTAGGTCATCGTGCCGGTAGCGATAATCGTTACGTCGGCTCCCGTTTCAAGGACATAAGCCGGACCAATTTTAAACGGTGTATCGGCGGTTGTGATTATTGGCGTAGCTTCACGAGCCAAACGTAAATAATTCGGTCTAGGGTCGGTAGCCATGGCTAGTGTGGCTTTTTCGGCTTCAATTGAATCAGCCGGTACGATGACTACCATGTTCGGTAAAACTCGCATCAAAGCAATATCTTCGAGCATTTGATGGGTGGCGCCGTCCGGACCAACACTGACTCCAGCGTGACTACCAACAATTTTGACCGGCCGATCGTTCAAACAGATAGTCGTCCGAATTTGTTCCCAGTTGCGCCCAGGACTAAAAGCCGCGTAACTACTGACGAACGGAACCTTATTCATCGCTGCCAGCCCAGCTCCAACTGTTACCAAATTTTGCTCAGCGATACCAATTTCGATAAATCGATCAGGGAATTCTGTTCTAAACAAATTCATTTGGGTGGACTCGGTCAAGTCGGCACAAGCCGCTACTACATTAATATCAAGTTTACCGGCGGCCAGCAGACCGCGTCCAAAGCCTTTACGAATCGGCTCCGACACAAGCTTGGAATTTATATCGACAAGGTGATGGTTACTCATGTTCGCTCTTGATCTTTCCTCCAAGCGTTCTCAGTTCGTGCAAAGCGATGATGGCTTGTTCGTGATTGGGTGGCGATCCATGCCATTGGAAGTTATATTCCATGAAATCGACGCCCTTACCGGGAATAGTGTGGGCGATGATCATGACTGGTTTTTCTTGGATTGCCCGGGCCATGGCCGTGGCGTCAATCACGGCTTCGATATTGTTGCCATCAATCTCGATAACGTGCCAGCCAAAAGCTTCCCATTTACCACGCAAGTCCTCCAAGGGCATAACCGTTTCGGTTGGACCGTCGATTTGAATGTTGTTACGGTCAACGATCGCAATAATGTTATTTAGCTTGTACTTACCGGCTAACATCGCCGCTTCCCACACATTGCCTTCGTCAAGTTCACCGTCTCCCATGACCACATAAACCCAACGATGATTCTGCTTATTCATGCGCAGTCCAAGAGCCATACCGCAAGCTTGGCTCAAACCCGAACCCAATGGACCACTAGTAGTTTCCATACCCGGTAAGCGCAGACGTTCAGGATGTCCCTGCAAACGGCTACCGAGACGTCTTAATGTCATCAACTCTTTCTTATCAAAATAGCCAGCATGGGCCATAGTGGCGTATCTAACAGGCACGCAATGTCCGTTGCTCAGGATCAATAGGTCACGGTCTTCCCAATCTGGCCTTTTGGGATCGTGTTTCAATATATCGAAATAAAGCGCCGTGAATATGTCTGCCAAACCCAGCGGACCAGCACTGTGACCACTACCGGCGTGTTCCAACATCCGGATAATATCCTCGCGAATATTATTGGCGATAACCTCTAGTCGTTCGATGGGTAGTGTCTGCATATTATTTTTCGATTACTTCTTTCAGTTTAGCATAAGCGATGGCTGGATTAGAGGCATTTTGAATATAGCCACCGACATTTAAGACCTCAACACCCCCATCAATCAATTGGCGAGCATTTTCGAGGTTAATTCCACCATCCCAGCCGATTTCCACTTCCGGATGATGATGGCGGACTTTTTGAACTTTGTCGAGTAGGCCCAGATCGGCCGTGCCACCGTGGTAACCGAGTTTGCCGCTAAATATTAAGACATGGTCGAAACTGTGCATGATTTGATAGGCGTGCTCGATGGGCGTGTCGTGAAGGATCGCCAGACCGGCTAAAATACCTGCTTTATGTAATTCAGCGGCAAAATGCATATGATGGACGGTGGCTTCGTTATGAATCACCACCATCCGTGGTTTTAATTGAATCAAGCGGTCTATATAATCCATCGGCTGTTGATACATTAGATGAATATCTGCCTGAGGTGATAAGGGTAGCCAAATATCATTCAAGCTCGGGGATGTAGTCGGCGCCAATTGGCCATCCATTAAATCAATATGCAAGCGCTCGGCGAAATCAGCCACATTTTTAATTTGATCAGCATAAACCTGCAGATCAAAGGCCGTAACGGTTGGACAGATAATCATCTCAACCCAACTTGTCTAGTTCTTGTAATCGTCGAATGAACCTAGGAGCACCAGCAAAAGAAGTGTTGAGCCAGACGTTAACAATCTCCTCGGCATCAGTTAATGACGTATAGCGTGATGATATACACAAGACGTTGCTGTCGTCGTCGTTGCGAGCCGATTTGGCTTCATCGACATTCCAACACAACGAAGCTCTAATGCCTTTATAACGATTAGCCGCCATACACATGCCTTGACCACTGCCACAGATCAGAATCCCCCTCGACGACTCATCGCTATCACTCAATATGGCCGTCACGACTTTACCGGCGAATTGCGGAAAGTCATCATCAGGGTTGAGTTTGGCGTCACCTTCGTCGACGACTTGATAGCCGGCTTTAACCAGCACTTGGGTTAACTGCTGTTTGAAGTTAAAGCCGTTATGATCAGCGCCGATATAAATCTTCATCCAGCAATCTCCTTAATTGTGTTTGTGGCCGTGATCGCCTTTGTGCAGTAAGCGACCGGTGTCAGCCACGACTTCTACTAAACGATTACTATAACCCCATTCGTTGTCATACCAGGCCACCACTTTCAGCATATTGCCAGCAATCACGGATGTCAATTTCAAGTCAACAATAGCTGAGTGACTATTACCAATGAAGTCACTGCTGACCAATTCTTCGTCGGTGACATCCAAAATACCTTGATAGTATGGCTCTTTAGCAGCTTTCTGGAAAACAGCATTTACTTCTTCAACGGTTACATCGCGTTTAGTAATGATTACAAAATCGCTTAATGACACGACTGGCGTTGGTACGCGAACACTTAGACCACCAAAAACGCCCTCTAGGCTTGGCAAGGCTTGAGCGGCGGCTTTACTGGCACCGGTAGTGGTCGGAACAATATTTTCGGCGGCATTGCGGGCTTCGCGCAAATCTTTAGCTGGAGCATCCTGTAGTTTCTGACTAGCAGTATAACTGTGGATGGTAGTCATCATGGCTTTTTCGATCCCAAAATTACTTTCAATAATGGCCGCAACTGGTGTAATACAGTTAGTCGTACACGAAGCGTTACTGATAATATCGCTAGATCCGTCTAACTTATCTTCATTGACCCCCAATACGACGGTAGTCGCACCGTCACCTTTGGATGGCGCACTTAGGACGACTTTCTGGGCGCCGGCTTTGATATGGTCCTGAGCTTTAGCTGGATCTACAAAGAATCCGGTAGATTCAATCACGACATCAACTTTTAGATCAGCCCATGGTAATTTAGCTGGTTCAAGGATCGCTAAGACAGGGATATGCTGACCGTTAACGATTATGCCGTTATCGTCATGGTCTACTTGGTTATGATAAGTTCCGTAATTACTGTCGTGTTTGAGTAAATGAGCCAGTGTTTTGGTATCGGTAATGTCGTTGACGGCGACGATTTCAATATCGCTTCTTTCGAAAGCTACCTTGAAAGCGTTACGCCCAATACGGCCAAAACCATTAATTGCCACCCTTGTTTTCATGCGTATTTCCTCGTTTATATCTTTATCTTACTGCTTATGTTTGGAATTGTGAAAATATCCAACTAAACATTAGTATATACGACTGCTGGCTGAAAACTAACCGTGCTAGTCGATTCCAAAAACCGGCCGACTAATTCCTGCTGGAATGGATGACTGATGACCCGCTCGGCTTGAACTGGACTTCGCCACTCGTAAGCTTGAGCCTCATTAGGATCAAATAGGATGGTCGGTTGATGCAACGCCAACCGCAAAACATAGCCCGTTCTAAGATTGTTATGAGGGCCACAAGAACTAGGTATAGGGGCATTGTTTTCGAGTAATTTTTGAAACATAAACGTCGGAAGCCACAGATTTGTTTCTTCACCGGTTTCCCGCCGAGCACACTCTATATCTGATTCGCCGATTAGGGCTCCGCCACCAGGCAGGTCCCAGCTTCGAGGCCGACGATCTTGATCGGTCCGCAATAAGGTTAGTATCGACCCACCCGCATCGACCACTACA
Organism: bacterium; assembly: GCA_021783725.1. Lineage (GTDB taxonomy): Bacteria > Patescibacteriota > Saccharimonadia > Saccharimonadales > UBA4665 > JAJXTN01. The sequence continues at coordinate 32,040 of JAJXTN010000003.1, forward strand.
ACCTTGGAACTGTGGCGGATGTCTCCTGATTTGAAATGCTCTGCTTGACCTATCATATTGTTTAATAGCTGAACTATTTATCTTTATATGTGATGTTAATTATTCTACGACTTATATCACCAACGTCAATGATAAATCGCACTCTCGTGTACTGCTGGCTATTTTTAGTTGATATAACTACTAGTCTTTGTAGCGTTCAATAGACTCAGCAATTATGGCTTTAGCGGCCTCAACGTCGCCCCAACCTAGAACTTTGGTACTACCTGGTTTCTTGAGATCTTTGTAATGAGTGAAGTGTTCGACAATCTGTTGTTGCCACCTCTCGCCGAGGTCAGCCAAGCTATTTATGCTATCGCCGGTATCACGATCATCGGCGGGCACGACTACCACCTTGTGGTCAGCTTCATCATCATCTTCGAAGTTTAAGACACCTATGACTTTGGCTTCTAGCCAAACACCACTTGGGATTGGTTCACTACAAACGACCAATGTATCAAGCTCATCGCCGTCTTCATCGCGAGTCTGAGGAATAAAACCGTAATTAACTGGTTTAGCATAGATGCTTGGTTCAACCCGATCGAGCATGAAAGCCGCCCGCTGACGGTCCCATTCAATCTTTAGAATACTACCTTTGGGAATCTCCACAACAGTGTTAACGATGCCATTCCGGTAATCACCGGGGGTTAGTACTTGATTAAAATCAGCCATGTTATCTCCTCTATTGATTTCTGTAAATTATTGTACACTATCTACTAGATGATAATTATCGGACATCGCGGTGCTCGTGGCCTAGCCGCTGAAAATACTATTGCCTCGATTGATGCCGCCATCGACCATAAAGTCAACGCTGTCGAATTCGACGTTCATGTTACTAAAGACCTAGTGCCGGTGTTGAATCACGACGACACAATTGTCAGCATAGACGGCCACAAACTAGTAATAGCAAACTCTAGCTTGGTCGAGTTACGAGCCCAAAAACCAGATATAGCCACCCTAGATGAGGTGTTTATCAACGTTAACCATCGGGCTAACTTAATGATTGAAATCAAGTCTAGCACCAACATTGACTCAATCGTTGCGCTGACTAGGAAATTCCTCAAAAACGGTTGGACGACCGACGAATTATGTTTTTGCTCTAAAAACCAGTCAACATTAGTAGCTTTATATAAATCAGCACCAGAAATTCCGCGCGTCGTGATCGAACGCTGGAGTGGCGTCAAAGCTCATTTTCGAGTTCGACAAGTCCATGCCAAAGGCGCCAGCATGAATCAAGTATGGCTATGGTGGGGTTTCGTACGATCGGTTAAAACTAGTGGCTATGAACTATATGCCTACACCCTCAATGATCCCAAAAAAGCCCGACGTTGGGCTAAATATGGCCTAACCGCTGTAATCACCGACTTCCCCGATCGTTTCGAAGAATAATTGCGTATTTGTATAAATTATTACACACTGTATATATGTCCAGATTGAATTATGAGCTGGTTGGTGGCACTAAATTTATTGGTGCTCTTGCTGGGGATATCAAAATTGATACATTACCCGCCAGAACTTTGACGCTGGCTCAAGCCGTCTCTAGGGCCGCCAAAATTGGCGATCTAGTCTTTAATCAACCCTTCTACACATTCTCCAGACAATTAGACGATGCACCTCACATTACAGCTGAAGTTAATACCACCTATTTACCAATTCGTGGCTTATATATGCTCGACCAAGTGTATTTACGAGATGAAGACGACGACTACCTTTTCGTACGCGATGACAAATCTTCAGTATTCATGAGCACTCCCACAGCCGAGATCGAAATACCGATAGCTCTCGGCCAAAAAATGCTCGATGCTCGAGAGCTGATAGCTAATGCCGCCGAACTGCTAATCAACGGCTCGTTGGATCTATAACTAACCAGATTGGGCTCAATAGATGGTAAACGCGGTATAATAGACTTAGATGAGAGTAACTTTCGACCATAGCCAAGCTGAAGCTGGCAATATCTGGACATTCTTCTTTAAACCTGCCAAACCAATTCAGTACACGGCTGGACAATACATTGAGCTGACTATTGACCACGATCAACCAGACGATCGAGGCGATCATCGCTGGTTCACACTGTCTTCATCGCCTAACGAGTCTTTACTCAGTATCACAACTAAATTTGCTGCCAAAGATGGTAGTAGTTTTAAGACCGCTCTCAAACAATTAGTTAGTGGCACTGAAGTAGTTATGAGCGACCCAATGGGCGATTTCGTATTACCGAAACTTGTCCAAACACCTTTAATATTTGTGGCCGGAGGTATTGGCATTACGCCCTTTCATAGCATATTTAGCTGGTTAGCTGAAACCCACGAAACTCGGCCAATTCGATTTATTTACGGCGTCAACAACGAAGATGAAATCATATTCCAAACAACTATGGCCAAGGCCGGCGTCCACGCCACGATAGTTGTCAGCCAACCGACTGACGCTTGGGGTGGCGAGCGTGGCAAAATCACCGCGGAATTAGTTCTAGGCCTTCAGCCGCCGACTGACGACAGCTTAATCTACATCAGTGGCCCTGAGGCGATGGTCATGTCGTTAGCCAAAGATTTACGTAAATCTGGAATCGAACGCCGCCAAATCGTATCTGACGAGTTCACTGGCTATTCTGCTCTATAAAGCCCGCACTTATGCCGTCAACCAACTATGACACGATTGATCGGTGAATCATCGATTCAAATAAAATCATTAACTAGACGACCGCCAATTAGGTCGTCTAAAGATTAGTTTTGAGCGGGGTGTGGACGATTTTCGAGATATTCACGAATTTTCAAAGCAGCCGTCGCACCTTCACCAGCAGCTGAAGCGATTTGCATGGTGGCTCCCGAACGAATATCACCAGCGGCAAATACGCCGGGGATAGACGTTTGAAGATTATCATCAGTCTTGATGAAGCCAATCTCATCAAGCTCTAAACTATCTTTTACGAACTGTGAGTTGGGCAGTAGGCCAGCGAAAACAAACACTCCGTCTAAAGCGATTTCAACTGGTTTGCCTTGATGGGTGCCCTTAAGCGCCGTCACTGAATTATTAACGCCGACAATTTCGTCAGTCGATGTTTCAAGGTGAACCGTAATCTTGCCATCATCAACATACTTCTTAAGTTCAGTTTGTAATACATCGCTGGCTTTAATCGTCGAACGCACCATCAGGTCGATATGTGAAGCAAAGCGAGTTAGAAAAATCGCCTCTTGAACGGCTGAGTTACCACCGCCAATCACAGCGATACGCTTGTCGCGGTAGAAAGCGCCGTCACAAGTAGCGCAGTAGTGCACGCCACGAGCGTAGTATTCTTGTTCGCCAGGAACACCAATTTTTTTATAATCACTGCCGGTAGCGATCAATACAGCTTTGGCCAACATATCACCACTGGTTGTTTCTAGGCGCTTATATTTACCTTCATCATGAATCGCCGTAACCTCGCCTAATTCAATAACTGCACCGAAACGTTCAGCTTGTTTGCGCAAATCATCGGCTAGAGTTAAACCAGCCACGCCTTCTGGAAAGCCGGGGTAATTATCGATCATATCGGTGACCGCCGCCAATCCACCGACGACACCGCGTTCAAACAACAAGGTGTCAATATCCTCACGAGTGGTATAGATAGCGGCTGTCAAAGCAGCTGGCCCGGCACCGACGATAATTACATCGTGGGTGACAGTTTCAGGTTCAGGTTGTTTCAAATCTAGCATAGTTAATAACTCGTCATTAGTTGGTTCCTGAACTATTCTATCACCTATCTTGATGGTCGGGATAACGTTTTGGCCATTAGTTAGAGCCAACATCTCGGCTTTAAGCTTAGGATCTGAATCGATATCGTAATAGTCGTAAGCCACTTTATGCTCATTGAGCAACTGTCTAGACTGATGACAATCAGCGCACCACTCCGCCCCATAAACCACCACCCTATCCCGACTTTTCATATCCCAACTCCTGGTTTTATACATCCTTGATTAAGAGGTGGTTGTGATGAGTGCAGTGCTAGGCGACAGCGAAGCGCGGACGCAGCCGTACTATTCGGTACGGCGTAGGAGCACTGGAACTGTCAACACCGCAAAGCGCCATCACAATCGCCTCAATAAACTATCTAGGCTACGGCGGGAGCTAAGCGGGCTAGATTATACCCAACAATCACTTCCTGCGAATCATCGTGCTTAGTAACTACCGTAACTGGCACGGTCATCGCACCGGATAATTGCAAAGCTTCTGCTTGACGGTGAGGGTGCTCGTCGAGATTCACTTCCTCGTAATCCATGCCCTTGGCACCTAGGTATTTTTTGACCATTTGGCAGTAGCCGCAGGTGTTGGTAGTGAAGATAGTGATGTTTTTGACCATATCTGATTCCCTCTTTTTAGTTAATTATTTGTTATGTTGGTGGGCCAGCAACCTCGCCCGTCTCTCAGGTGGACTTCAGTCGCATTTCTGGCAGTTATTTTTGTTTTAACTGTGCTCGGACAGAATAATTCTGACTGTATTAAAGATTATATATAGCGTTTCAAGCAAAAGCAATACGCTATATATTGTGCTTTTTACCCCATTTGTTCGTCAATTGATCTCAGTCTATCTTGGTCAAAGTAATGTCAAATACTAAGTCAGCATTGGCTGGGATGCCCGATCCGGCCGGTGGGTTCGCTCCGTAGGCCATAGCCGCCGGTATCAATAAGCGTCGAGTGCCGCCGACTTTCATGCCAGGCACGCCCAAGGTCCAACCTTGGATAACGCCAGATAGTGGAAAAGTAGCTGGTCCACCGTGCTTTGATGAAGCGTCGAAAATAACGCCATCGCTCATCGTGGCACCAGTGTAATCAGCCGTAATCGTAGCCCCAGGCTTAACTACCGCCCCAGTGCCGACGACAGTGTCAATGATTTCTAGTTTGGTCAATGGGGTTGTTGTCGGTGTGAAATTTTGCATAGTAGCTCCTGCCTGTGTATTAGTGCTAGCTGGAGTGCTGGCCGCCCCTAGACTAGCTTTATTAGCGTTGTGTTGTTGAATCAAAAGCACGATGACGATGATCGTCAGGGCTGATGAGGTTATTAAGAATAATGATGCGCCAAATGCTGCAAAAAACCGATCACGTTTACGAGCCATAGGCTATTACCTTCCCCTAATGTTGTTTTGACTTGATATTAATTATAGCGGATTTAGTCTTCGATAGTAAGCTCAATTGGCTCAATTGGCCAACCACTGACTATGTGATCAATTAACACCTGCTTTAACTCTTTGGGCAGAAAATTAGTCGTCGGCAGATCAGCAATTGGTAGCCATTTAGGAGTGTAGAGGTTTTGGCCGAGGGCGTTGATTGCATATTCTTCAGACTCAGGGCTAAGCATCGGTTCACCACCGACATATTGGCACAAGTAGATATATTGCATACCGTAGATTTGGCCAGCGTCCTCGACTATCACTACTCGCGACTCACCAACCGTCAAACTTGTTTCCTCGCTTAATTCGCGCATCAAAGCCTGCTCAGCCGTTTCTCCAGGGTCGATTCCACCACCGACCAAAGCACAATATTTAACGCCAAATTTATCCCGATCCATGACTAGCAGTTGGTCGTCTTTGACTATGATTGCTCGAACGGCATGTCTCATAGCTATATCATACCCATCTTAAGCATTAATTTCATAGTCTTTAAGTTTCTGTTTGGTGATTTCGGTGTGCTGTTTCTGTAATTTCAGTAATTGTTCGTAAATTCCACCACTGCTAGCGAGTTTCTTCGGACTACCGACTTCGTCGACTTTGCCGGCTCGAATAGTTACAATTTGGTCGACCGCCTGGATAGTGCTCAAACGGTGCGCAATGATTAGGGTCGTACGGTCTTGCATTAACCTTTCTAGAGCTTCTTGAACCATGCGCTCACTCTTGTTGTCTAGGCTACTCGTGGCTTCATCGAGGATAAGGATCGGGGCATCTTTGAGCAGTGCTCGGGCGATAGCGATACGTTGCTTCTGGCCACCACTGAGCTTCAAGCCTTTTTCGCCAATCTCGCTATCATAGGCTTTATCAAATTTTCTAATAAACTCGTCGGCGTTGGCGGCTATCGCTGCCGCCTTAATTTGCTCGTCACTGGCCTCAGGCAAACCGTAGGCAATATTTTCCTTGATTGTGCCGCTAAATAGGGCCGGTTCTTGGAAAACCACGGCGATTGACTGACGCAAGGATACTTGGGTAACTTTACTAATATCCAGGCCGTCAATCAGTATCTTGCCGGACTGCGGTTCGTACAAGCGCAGTAACAGATTAGTGATGGTTGTTTTGCCTTCGCCACTTTCGCCAACTAAGGCCGTTTTGCTACCGGCGGGCAGTTCAAAACTAACACCCTTTAACACTGGTGCACCACTATCGTAACCAAACACGACCTTTTGGAAGACAACCAGACCTTTATTGATGGCCAGTTTATCGGCGTCAGTTTCATCAATGATGGCCGGCTCGATATCCATAGCATCGAAATAATCTTTAGTATTAGTCAGGGCTCTTTGGGTCTGATCAACCAAGAAACTGATGCTAAATAGTGGTATCCGAATAAGTGTGGCGTACTGGATCAAAAGCACCATAGTGCCGATGGTATAAGCGCCCCGAGCGGTTTCAACGAATATATATGCATAGATGGCAAAAAAGATTAGATTCAGCACTAGCCGACGCCAGACATCACGAGTATGCCAAAAACGGCTTTGAGGACGAGTAGTAGCGATAGTTTTTGCGAAGTGACGGCTAAATATTGAAAGTTCTCGACTCTCTTGGAGATAGCTTTTGACAACTTTGACTTGACTTATGGCTTCGGCGAACCGACCACTAGCTTTGTCTTGTTCGAGATTGATGTCATTTTGATATCCTCGCCATCGGGCACTCGACAGTGACGTAAGCCAGATAAATATTGGATAAAGTAGTGACAACATCAGCCCTACTTGCCATGAATAATAGAACACGATAACAAGTGAGAATATCGTACTGAAAATGAATTGCAAGAAGTTGTTGCTTAGCATGTTCATGTAGTCGGATATTTGGACGATTCCACGGCTCATGCGATTGATGATTGTACCAGTCAATTCATTATCAAAGTAGCTTTGTGGCAGAGTCATCAAGTGCTGATAATATCGTTCGCTCATAACCCGTCGCAATTTGGCGCCCAGCACATCACCCAAATAGCCGGCAATATTACTAAATAACGTCGTGCCCAAATCGGTCAGGAAGATTAAAACCGCAAAAATGGCCACCTGTTTAATGTCAGCTTGGCCGCCACTCAACATTTTGGTAATTTGATCAATTGCTCCCTTAGTAAATAGCGGTACCAACTGGGACATCAAAGATAGGATTATCGTGAATGCCCCTATCGCCGCATAGTAAGGCCATAGTTCACTAGTGAACTTAATGATTCTCCAAATCTGTTTCATTACCAATTATTGTAGCTGACTAATCGCCTATCAACCAGTTTTGACCGCCAATCATACCCCCGCGGCTTTCATTTATCATCCCGCACCTGTTGGCTAATGTGTCCCGTCATTCCTAACTCCGCTCGTCGTCCCCAGGCTCTTCTACGTCATCCCAGGCTGAGTACAGAGTGATTGCACCATAGGTGTTCCTATCGTCACCCCAGCGAAAGCTGGGGCTGGGATCCAATCAAATGTAGCAGATGCATTTCACGCCAATATTGATTAGATTCCAGATCGAGTCTGGGATGACCGGACAGTCTGGGATGACAAACATCTTCTCAGTGTCATCCCAGGCTCGACCTGGGATCCAATCAGTAGTGATTTCCATAATCACAAACTACATTCAAGATTAGATTCCAGATCAAGTCTGGAATGACGGGACAGTCTGGAATGACGGGACAGTCTGGAATGACAACGGGCGTCTGGAATGACAAACAAGGGGCAAAATGACCTCGGGAGGTTGACGTAGTTAAAGTCCGTTAAAGGCGTTCGGCGCCGAATTTAGCTTTGGCGGCTACGGCTACCGACTCAAGCATCTGGTTAACTTCATTGTCCGTCATAGTACGGTCATAGCTGGCTAGTGAAAGGCGCAAACTAATTTGTTTGTGCTCGAGATCGTCGGGACGTTGAAATATATCAATTGGGCTAAGAACTGGAAGCGTGTGTTCGGGTTGAACTTTGGCTAGCTCCGACCACACAAAATCAAATAATTCTTGATAGCCTAAGTCGGCTGGAACTTTCAGCGTAATATCTTGGGTGACCTTCGGGAATCTTGGTATCGTGACGTATTTGGACCGCTGTTTTAAAGCGTTGCCTAGGACTACAGTGTCAACTTCAAAGCCAGCACAATATTTAGGAAGCTTGAGTTGCCGGGCAACGTTCGGCTTAAATTCGCCGATAATGCCCAAGAATTCTCCGCCCTTGACACTTACCAGTGCCGACCGATTTAAGTCATACGGCTGGACTAAGGCAAAGCTTTGCATGGCTTTACCAACCGTGACGAATTCCAACTCAGTCCCGACTAGATTAGTTAGGAATTTACGGGCTTGGTAATAAGCCGCGCCAGTTTGCCGCAATTTATCATTAGCAGCCACGACTAAAGACGTTATATCATATTCGGCCGGCAAGCCTTCGGCATCAACCGGTTGTTCGAGGCCATGGGTCTTGCCTAGCTCGAACAGTGCGAATTGATCATAACCGGCTTTTAGATTGGCGTGAACTTTGTCGAGCAAGCTCGGCATCAAACTCATGCGATAATATTGCAGATCTGGGCTAAGCGCATTACTCAAAGCGTAGGCTTTATCTTTGGCTTGGCCGACCTTATCAAGTAAATTACCGTGGACGAAACTATAAGTCAGCGCCTCATTAGCTCCCGATCGAGCTAAGCGATCGCGAATTTCGGCCTTGATAGTTAGTACTGGGTCTTTGCTGGTCGGTGTCAGGTCTCGGGTCGGCAGATTAAGTGGGACTTCATCGTAACCATATAATCGTCCGACTTCCTCGACTACGTCTTCGCGCAGTTCAATATCGGTGCGCCAGAACGGTGCACTAACAATTAAGTCTCGATCGTCAATGTCGACTTTGAATTCGACATTATTTAATAGTGTTTTGATATCAGTTTGTGACAACTCCAGACCAAGACGATCGTTGATGTAGGCGGCGGTTATTTTCACCGGCACATACAGCGATTGACGGTCAAACGAACTCTGCTCAACATGATTGTCATCAATGATTTCACCAGTCATCTCAGCGCCGCTTAGTAGGCTAAGCTCCTCGGCGGCTTTGACAGCAATTGTTAGATTCTGCAGCGGGCTTTGGCCTTTATTGAATCGGCTGACAGCATCGCTAAATACGCCACTAGCCATACTCGTGCGACGAATGGAATACATATCGAAATTGGCGACTTCTAGGATAATGTTCTTGGTCGAGTCATCGACTTCGGTATCGCTACCACCCATAATGCCGCCGATACCAATCAATTGCTTGTCGGTGGCGATCATGATTGCTTCGGACCGTGGTTCAATGGTTTTGCCGTTCAATAAACTAATTTTTTCTCCAGAACGAGGATTACGCACAACTATACTTGCTCCATCGCCACCACTTAAGGCACTAACTTTGTCGTAGTCGTATGCGTGCAGAGGTTGACCAGTCAAAATCATGTAGTAGTTGGTGATGTCGACAACATTGTTGATTGGTCGAACGCCATGGCGTGACAACAAGCTTTGAAGCCAGACGGGGCTCGGTTTAACGTTGACATTCTTCATAGTCAGCAAAACGAACCGCCGAACGGCTTCAGGTAATTCATTATTAAAATTAAGTTTTAGGTCATTAGTTGATGGTGTGGGTAGTTTGGGCTTTAGACTATACCACTCCGGGCTAGTAAATTTAATGCCCTGAATACCGGCAATTTCTCGGCCAACCCCCAATAGACCAAAGCAATCCGGACGATGGGTGAACATTTTATTCTCGATGTCTAAAATATAGTCGTCTAAGTCATACAGTCGCTTGAATTCGGTGCCTGGCTTGGACAGCTCCGGCCCAACCTCTTCGGGTACAATTTCTAGCAAACCGTCGTGATTATCGGTAATCGCTAATTCGCTGGGGCTGGCTAACATGCCATTACTTACCACGCCACGCAGTTCACGAGCTTCAAGCACGAATGGGTCTTTGCCAACACTACTTGGCACGGTGCTACCGGGCGGCAACCAGGCGACAGTCATACCAGCCTTAACGTTTGGCGCGCCACAAACCACTTGGACTAGACCTTCGTTATTACGCTCAACGTCGTTGGCGACTCCGCCATCGTCAATCATGCAGACGTGTAAACGATCGGCATCGGGGTGATCTTCGCAGCTAACCACTCTAACAACCAAGATACCTTCATACAATCCACCCAAATAAAATGGTTCTTTCTCGAGTCCTCCAAGTTGGGTACCAATCTTGTCAGCCAGTTCATCGATCGGTGATTTGAATATTTCATCATAGCCATAACGCTTGATGGTGTTCAGACTTATTTTCATACTGAAATCCTGAATAGGGAATGATGAATGGGGAATGATGAATGAGTCATCGCAGACGCTCCTTCGATGCACGAATAAATCCGGAAAGCAATCGATCAACAATTTCAGTTTGTCGATAGGCCTTTTCGAAGGAATCAACATCAACATATTGAACATCTCGGGCAACATATAGCTGATTTTGAACTTCACTTAACGAACCATGGGCAATAATGTAAAAATGAAGCTTATCTTTCATAGTGTCTCGTTTAAATCCTTCAGCGATATTTGACGTTATAGAGACGACTGCACGTTTAATCTGACTACTTAGTCCGTACTGCTCTTGGGCTGGAAAAAGCTTTGATAGCAAATACACTTCGAGAACCAAGGCATGCCCTGCCTGCCAAACATCTAGGTCGGTAAAAAATTTTATAGTTGGCCTTACTTCTTCCTTCATCATTCTTCCTTCATCATTCTTCCTCATGAGAATTGCCTCAAGAAATCTAGACGGGCGCTTTCGAAGTAGCGGACATCTTCAATGCCGTATTTCATCATTACCAAGCGGTCGATACCACCACCCCAAGCAAAGCCGGTATAGATGTTAGTGTCGATGCCTGCGGCGTGCAAAACATTCGGGTGAATCATGCCACAACCAAGTAATTCAATCCAGCCAGATTGCGAACAAATGTTACAGCCTTGCTTATCACAGAACGGACAACTCAAAGTGAATTCAAATGACGGTTCGGTGAATGGGAAATAAAACGGCTGAGTTTTGACTTCCAACTGTTTGCCATAATATTCCTGCAAAAAGGTTTTGAGTGTCGCAATCAAATGGCCAACGTTGATACCTTTATCGACATACACCCCTTCCAGCTGATAGAAAGTATGCTCGTGTCGAGCGTCAAGATCCTCGTTACGAAATACTCGGCCAGGAATAATAACCGAAATCGGCTTACCAGCTTCAAGATTAGCTCGATACTTAAGTAGCGCCCGATGTTGCATGGTTGATGTATGAGCTGGTGCGATGAACGGTTTGCTATTGGCATCAGTTTGAGTCGTCATGAAAGTGTCGTAGTCATCACGTGCCGGATGGTCTTCGGCAAAGTTCAGTGACCCGAACATGTGAAAATCATCATCAATTTCGCGTGACTCAACGGCCGCAAAACCCATTCGGTAAAAAATATCCAGAATGTAATTGAGCTCGAACATCAGGGGATGCTGACTGCCGGTTTCACTCGGCAATAACTGTGGTCGACCATCTTTGGAATTAATATCAAACGGTGCGGTAATGTCGATAGGCGTAGTGTCTGTAGATTCAGCCTGAACCGAACGAACCAGCTGTTCTAGCTCGCCACGCAAAGCATTTACTTCAGCCCCAAAAGCGGCTTTCTGATCAGCCGGTAAAACTTTGAGCTCATCGTATAGCGCCTTTAATTCGATAGCCTTCAATATATCGGCTTTAGACGACAGCTCCGGCAGGCGAGCTTTGAGGATTGAGGCGGTGTCGACCACCCGTGGATTCTGGTAATTCATAGCTTAGACATTAGTATATAGGACTTTGACTGATTTTTGCAGGTGTGATGGTTGGCGTTGCAATAAGCTTATGCCGGGCGTAAACTGCGACTAAGTGGGGAGTGCAAAACATAAGGAGGTTTTTATGTGGGACGAGTATGAACGAGTTGTGGCTTTACCATTGGCTCTCGGCTTAGACAGTCAGACGACTTTCGATGGAGCTCGAGTTCCAACTCTAGACACAGCTCCAACACATGAACGCTTACACGTGATTAACTGTGTTGTTAGCTTAGGTCTGCCGGAAGTTCCCAGGGTACACGGCGATCAGCAACTACTGGATATTGGCGACAGCCAGCTAGCTTTAGAGGTATAATTAGCTGATATGGCTAATTTTTCATTTGATATTGTAAGTGATTATGACAAAGCCGAGATGAATAACGTTCTCGACCAAACTCAGCGTGAGCTAGCGAATCGCTATGATTTTAAGGGTACACCGGCCGAAATCGATTGGCTCAATGCCGATAAAACTGGTTTCAAAATTACCGGTAGCGGCGAATGGCAGATCGATACCATATTGGATATCGTGCGCAAGAAACTGGCCGCCCGCAATCAAAGTCAAAAAGTTTTGGATACGACTAGTGAGGTCGTCGAGTCAAACATGAAAGCTACCAAGGAAGTAGTTTTCAAACAAGGTCTGGACCAAGAAAAAGCTAAAAAAGTAACTAGCCTCATACGTGACCATTTTCCGAAAGCTAAACCACAAATTCAAGGTGATGAAGTTCGAGTTATGAGCAATAGCAAGGATGATTTGCAAGCCATCATGCAACTGCTACGAACTGCCGACTTCGATTTCCCACTGAATTTTACTAACTTCCGCTAGTTAAAGCCCCGGTACGGTAGGTGAGGTCATCGATTCTGGTAAATTAAAAATAGAACTTTGAACGATAGTATCGGCTAGTCTAGTGCCGGCGATCCAACCAGCTACACTTGCTACACCGGCCAAGGCCAGCGTGGCATAAGGATGCTCTCGGGCGAAGTCGATGATTTCTTTTTTAGCTGGCATTATTGGATACGGATACTGTTCGCCCATTTGAGACCCTCCTTACAGAAGTTATATTAACTATAATTAATACCCCCTTTATGCTTTGTGGTCAAATTTGACTATACTATTTAACATGAGCGGAAATTCCGATTTACTCGACCAGGCTAAAGCCGTTCTCGACATGAACGATCGTGGCCATTATACTCAGCCAGCTCACGGCCTATATCCACATCAGTGGCTATGGGACAGCTGTTTTGTCGCCATTGGTTTGCGACATTTGGATATCGAACGAGCTAAAGCCGAATTACTTAGTCTATTGCGCGGCCAATGGTCCAACGGGATGTTCCCGAACATTATTTTTCGCGACGATCCTCAATATCGAGCCGACCGCAATGTTTGGCGCACTTGGGTCAATCCCTACGCTCCAGCTGATGTAATGACTACCGGCATCACTCAGCCGCCAGTATTCGCTGAAGCGGTCGTCCAAGTTGGCGCCAAAATGGCCTGGCCAGAAAGACGCTTATGGTATCGTTTGATGTATCCGAAAATATTAGCTTATCACCAATGGCTATACCAGGATCGTGACCCACACAAAGAAGGTTTAGTCCTACAAATACACCCCTGGGAAACTGGCCTAGACAATACTCCGCCGTGGATGAGCGAAATGCACGAGCACCAATTACCTTTATGGATTAGAATTATCGAGAAGACGCATTTAAACAGCGTGATTAATTTATTTCGCCGTGATACACGTTCGGTTCCGATCGATCAACGATTTTCGACGATTGAAGCTCTAGCCTTATTTGATATGCAACGCCGTTTGCGCCGCAAAGCTTATAATATCAATAAAATCCTTGATCATTCACTGTTTGCCATTGAGGATTTGGCATTTAATAGTATGTTTATTCGGGCCAACAGTCACTTGCGCGACATTGCAAAAAGCTTGCGCGAAGATTTGCCCGATGATCTAGAAACGATGATGACCAAAACTGAGAAAACTTTTGAAGAACTTTGGGACCAATATTCGGGCCAGTACTATTCGCGTGATTTCATCACACATCGGCTACTCAAAACTCCCAGTATCGCCACTCTTTTGCCATTGTATGCCGGTTCTATCAGTCAGGAACGCGCCGATCAACTGGTTAATATGCTCGAGAACGACCATGTTTTCGGACCAGCATATCCAGTGCCCAGCGTACCGCTTGATTCATTCTGGTTTCAACCCAAGCTATATTGGCAAGGTCCGTCATGGGTCAATATGAACTGGTTAATTATTGACGGTCTGAAACGTTATGGTTTCGATGACCACGCCAAAGCCTTGACTGAATCTACTCTAGAGATGGTTGCCGAAGGTGGTTGTTTTGAGTACTTCGACCCCTTGACTGGCGAACCGGCTGGCGCCGCCAACTTTTCATGGACGGCCGCCCTAACTATCGACCTGCTTAAATCAAAATAGATTCCTCCACTGAGGACGGAATGACAATTATTATTCGATATGAGTTTTGGCGGCCGAATTGTGAAACAAATGACCAAATTGTTGGGCCACGACCACACTATAGTTTGCCAGAGCCAGATATAACGGATATATCAGCAGTCCGTAGTCTAATTTGCCCACTGATAGCACACCGAACAATGAGGCGGTACCGACGAATAGCCAAGTAATCGTCGTCTCGGTTTCTGGTGCCAGAAATGTTTTGCGGACCGTCAAAACTGCTCCAGACAAGTCGGCCAAAACGACGCCCAATAAGGCAATAATTGGTGCGTGAGCCAAGAATGAAAAGATAATGCCGGCTGTGGCGATGACAAGCGCCAGTTTGTCCAAACGCGTCCAGCCACCAACACCATATTTCAGCGATAAACTAAAAACCATAAGTGATCCAAAAGCATCAAGACCGACAAATACAATCGACCAATGTCCGTGCAAGTTAATCTGCGATATTAAAGCGATCATACCCAACACGCTCCAGATAAACCAAGTAGCCCGTTCTGGCTTTGTTTTGCCTTTTAGGATATCTACTAGGTAAGGTGGCGCCCCAGCTAGTAGCATCAGGCCGGCTATTACAGCAAAAATCTCCGTCGCAGGTACGTTAATCATCTTCGGCTAGTGGCTTGTCAATCAGTAATGGCTCAACAGACTCATCACCACCGGCGATTTTGACAACATCCTTATCGATTTTCTTAAGCTCTTTGTGGGCGTTGTTGAAATGGCCAACCGTCGTGCCCAAACTATTGCCGAGTTTCTGCATGAAGGTCTCATGGGCGCCAATGTGCTTACCGAGCTCGCCGACCCGTTTCTGAATATCTTTAGCTTGTTCCTCGATTTTCAAGCTTCTTAGACCATGCAAAACGGTCTGCAAATAAGCCAGTAAGGTTGTCGGACTAACGATAATGACATGTTTGTCACGGAAGGCGTATTCAATCAGGTCCCGCGAACTTGTATTGGCGCTACCAACTTTATTGACCAGTAAATCATAATATATCGCTTCGCTGGGAATAAACATAAAAGCATAATCGAGAGTGTCCTCGTTGGGCCGAATATATTTGCTAGTTTCGTCGATGCGCTTTTTCAAATCTTCTTTGAATTTGCGGGCCAGCTGTTCTTTTTGAACTTTATCGGTGGCTTCGACAAAGCGATTGTAGTTCTCTAGGGTAAATTTGCTATCGATCGGCAGGATGCGCTGTTTATCAAGCTTGATGACAGCATCGACGATTTCGCCATCTTTGAAAGCATACTGTAATTCATAGCCATTGGGTGGCAGAACATTGCCGAGCACGGTATCTAGATAGAACTCACCGAGACCACCGCGTTGTTTAGGGTTTTGCAGGATATTTTGGAGCATTTTGAGCTCATCAGTTATGCCCATAACCTGTTTATTTGACTCCTTGAGTTCGGTCAAATTCTTGGTCACTTCAGCGATGATTTTGCTACTTTCGCTGAATTGCTTTTGAAGACTACCCATCATCATCGCTTGATTCTTCTCGAACCGCTCACCTAGCTGAGTCTGTAAACCATCCTTGAGCTTAGTGATGTCTTCGCTCAAACCTTTCAAATCTTCCTTGAGCATCAAAGCATTGCCAGTGTCCGGTCCCGGCCGTCGAGTCAGCAATACTACAACAACCGCCAGTAAAGCGACTGCTACTACCCCCAAGACTATCAATCCAATTAACATACCCTTATTCTACCAAACCCCTCATATAAATCCTCACCCCAAGTCATCCCAGCGACCATTTTCTGTGCGATAAATTTCAGCTATAACCCTAAATTGCACCGCCATATTCAGATACAGCTTTCACTATGTCATCTCGAGCGAAGTCGAGAGATTCTTTAGACCTGGGTTTAAGCTCAGTATAAGAACGTCCTTCTTGACTCGGCTCCAACGTTTAAGCTGTTTTTCGCGATTGATTGCTTCGATTATCGAATTGGTATCTTCAAAATAAATCAACTCTGTGCATAGATAACGATGCGTGAAACCTGGAATCAACAATGAATGATGTTCCTGAACGCGACGTTCTAAATTGTTCGTTACTCCAATGTAAAGCACCGATCTACTGATGTTGCTCATAATATATACGAAGTAGGTTTTCACAATCTATATATTAGTTGATAGGTATTAACTAATAATTGAATCTTGAATATATAGATCCCTCCACTACGGTCGGGATGACATTGAGGCACGGTCGGGATGACATTGAGGCACGGTCGGGATGACATTGAGGCATGGTCGGGCATGACAGGCGATACGTTGGCAGGGATAACATGTGACTTGGAAGATTCAATCCTAAACACTGTCAGGACGGCGAAAGTATAAATATCGGCAGGCATATATTACGTATCGCCAAACTATTCACGGTAGTGGATAACCCTGTATAATTGATGGGCATGAAGAAAATCATAATTATTGCCCTTATTGTAACTGTAGCCGTCGGTCTAGGCGTAAAATTCTGGCCTAAGCACCCAACCACATTTAACGTAGCCAACAAAACCCAAGGCCAGGCATCAAACAAAACAAACACCCCGGCCTCAACTTTCGATAAAACTCAGTACTCAACCACCGACCCGAGCAGTATCTGGGTAGTCGTCAACAAACAACACCCGCTTATACCGAAGAATTATGTCCCTGCCGACCTGGTAGTCCCAGCCGTTCCACTGCGCGTTCCCGGCAATGAATCAATGCAAGTCCGCCAAGTAACAGCCATCGCCTTGCAAACAATGTTCGCCGCCGCCAAAGCCCAAGGTATCAATTTGATGTTGTCGAGTGGCTATCGATCATTCGCCTATCAAACAGCGCTTTATAACGGCTACGTCAAAACCCAAGGCCAGGCCGTTGCCGACACTCAAAGCGCCCGCCCAGGTTTCAGTGAGCACCAAACCGGTCTAGCCGCCGACATCGAACCAACATCCGAACAATGTGACGTCGACCCCTGCTTCGGCAACCTACCTGAAGGTAAATGGCTAGCCGCCAACGCTTATAAATACGGTTTCATTATCCGCTACACTCCTGGTAATCAAGCTATCACCGGCTACGTAGCTGAGGCCTGGCATGTCCGATATGTTGGCACTGCCCTGTCTAATGAAATGCGGTCAACCGGGATTGAAACTCTTGAGCAATTCTTCAATATCAGTGGTGGACCGAACTACTAGAATTTATTTCAGTTGACTAGAGGTGATGAGCGGAATGTTGAGTCCGTCGGCGTTCAGTGCAGTCTGCAAGCGCTGTTTTTGAGCGGCAATCGTCGTCTTCAATTGTTGGGCGTCAATCATCGCTTGAGTGGCGTCTTCAAGCTTATAAAGGTGGATATTATGACGACTAGGCAAGTTTTGGACTGCGGCTTGGGAGGCAGTCCACTCATAGTGCATATATAGAGGCAGGAATTGCATACTAGTAACTTTCAAGGTCTTGGGGTCAAAATTCATAATTGCCACGCCGTTGAATACTGTTTCGGCCGGTATCTGCGTTTGCAAGAAATTGCCCAACGAATACCAGACGATGGTTTGATTGCCATTAACTCCAGTTAATTGAGCGACTGGCTCCAGTACGTGCGAGCCGTGACCGAGCAGCACATTGACTCCTTGGTCGGCCAAGAATTGTGCGATTTGTTTCTGTTCAGATGTCACATTTGGCGAATATTCAACCCCCCAACGGATACTGACAATTATCATTCTGGCGCCATTAGCTTTGGCAGTGGAGATTTGACTTGCGGCAAATGCATTTGAATAGTAATTGGCTCCGTAATCATTCTGTGCCGGCGCATCGAGATTAAAGTAAGTCGTATAGGCTAAAAATGCACATTTAACACCTTTGACGGTGAAGTAATGTACGGTATCGCGTTCTGCTGGCGACTTGTTCTCACCGACAACCGCCAAC
This sequence comes from bacterium, assembly GCA_021783725.1. GTDB lineage: Bacteria > Patescibacteriota > Saccharimonadia > Saccharimonadales > UBA4665 > JAJXTN01. Next base: position 50,421 of record JAJXTN010000003.1, read on the forward strand.
ATATTTGGCACTTTAGCCCACGCATCAACCGAAGCATCGATAGCGGCTTGAGTTTTGTCGTAACTGTGATTGGTCGTGGTGTTAACGATGTTACAGCCGACCGCGCCCATACTATTAGTAAATTCGGTGGGTGAATTGAATTTCGGGTAACCGATGATGCCGAAAGCTGGTCCGCCGTTGAGATTAGCGTCATTACAAAAACGAATATCAGCTTTATGGAAAATCGGCACAAAATCACTCATCATCGGTAAGTAGTTATAGGTCCCATCGGCTTGTTTGGCGGCCGAATTTAGCGAATCGTGAGCGATAAAATCGCCGGCGGCTAGAAGTCGCAGATTGGTAGGCTGAGCATTGACCGTTGGTTTGGGGCTAGTCTGTTTGTAAGTATTCGGCGCTAGGGCGTGATTGGGAAAAATAAAAATATAAATGGCGATAATGATTAGAATGATGCCGACAGCCATTAGGAATAATTTAATCCGCCGATGACGCTCTGGTGACGGAGACGGTAGCGGTGGCTGAAATCGTGGTTGATACATCGGACTATTGCTAAGCATTGGCTAATTATACTATCTTTTGGACCATATCAAGCGAACCGAGAGATAACAAACATCGCCGACACGCCGACAACCGTTAAGCCAATCGTCGCGTATGATGAGTGCTTACTATGAGCTTCTGGCAATATTTCGCTAGCCCCGATGTACAACAAGAAACCCGCGAAAAAGCCTAAATACAGTACCAGTGTCGTGTCCGACAAGGTAAACAAGAATGTACTTAGGACGCCTAGAACCGGCGCAATGGCATCTAGTAATAGAAACATCAGAGCACGGCGATCACGGCTCTTGTTGACCAGCATAAGATTTACGGTATTCAGTCCATCTGAGAAATCATGAGCAATAACGGCAATGGCGACAGTTATACCAATCCCAGTGCCGGCTTGAAACCCCAAACCGATACCGACACCGTCTAGGAAACTGTGAGCGCTAAGCGCCAGAGCGCTAGCGATGCCGACGTGCGGATGATGATGAACTTCGTATTCTTCTTCTTGGGTGTGATGAATAAGAATGCTCTTTTCGATGATATGGAACAGCAGGAACCCACCTACAAGGGCAATCATTGCTCCGACTGGGCTACGATTCTGCTCGTTCAAAAGCTTGAAAATCTCTGGTAATATTTCGAAAGCCACCACGCCGAGTAGCACCCCAGCGGTGAAGCCTAGGAAACGGTGTAAATTATCGCGATTTTTGAGGCCAACCAGACCTCCCATCATCGTCGAGACGAAAGTTGCAAACGTTAAAATCACTGGAATCATTAGTCTATATTAGCCAGCCGTGTTTATTTATTGCAAATCTGTCGCAATTAATCGTATAATTGCCTGAATGACATTATCCGAATTTCAACTCCAACAACAGCTAAAAAGCCGAGGTTATAGCATCACCCATCCGCGGACGATCGTCTTTAAGGCTCTAGAGGACAAAGAAGCGCTAACTATGGCCGAGCTGGTCGCCATTTGTGGACAGCAACTCGACCGAGCGACTGTCTATCGTACGGTCGGACTTTTTGAAGATTTGGGTATTATCCGCCGAGTCCAAATTGGTTGGAAATACAAGCTTGAACTGACCGACAGTTTTAGCCACCACCATCACCATCTGACGTGCACTAACTGTGGCAAAGTGACGCCAATCATCGAAGACGATGCTCTAGAGGATCGGATTAATAGCTTAGCAAAAGCCTATCACTTCACACCCAGTGATCACCAGATTGAAATCCGCGGGCTTTGCTACGCTTGTCAACTTAGTTCGATAGTAGAATAGTTGGATAGTTAGATAAGTTTTAAAGTTGAAAGTTATAAAGTTTTTAAAGTTAGTGATGTCATCTCGAGCGTAGTCGAAAGTCTGTTTGAATAGATCCCTCCACTGCGGTCGGGATGAGAGTGGGAAAGTTGGGGTGTCGTAAATGCAGTCTTGCTTTGATTACTTGGCAACTTCTACGAAACGCGAGTACTTAGCAAGTGTCCGAGCTATAAACAATCTATCAAACCCTAGAAGCGCGGTGGCCGGCATCTCACTTCTATGTGTGCCATACGTTTTTTCATTTTTTCTAGCAATCACTTCGGTAGTCAATAAGCTACTTATAGGTATAAATAAGCATTCAAGTAGCGATGCTCTTGGCAAGCCGAACTGAGCTTGAAGAGCAACCAGGCCAAAACCCCAACTGCCTAATGTTGCCATCTCTGCAAGGTGTGCTGGATCGGATTGGCGATGACGTATTTTTACGGCATCGCTTAAACCTTCGCTCAATAAGACATTCAACGTATCGGCGTGACCTAATGGATCGAGTAGCCCTTTGGTGTATTTCTTGGATTCTCGAAGTCGCTTGTCACGTTCGTTAGTGTTCATGACGATAATCGTCGGTGCCCGATGATAGTACTCGCCAGTGTTTGGGTCAACTTCAGCTTCAGAGCAACCTTGGCAATTCTTCGCTGATATCACCGCAACGCCTTCTCCCAGAGGCTGTTTGTGTTTAACCCCCACAAGTGAAGCAAAAGCATTGCCATTCTGATCCATCCCATTAATCTCCGGCGTCAAGTCAGCCGTCTTGCCGACTACACCGGCTACAGTAATACCGCCTAGGTTGCCGAACATCGCCACCTTATTGACCCTTCCGACATGAACCTTGATACGGTCTTCATCTATGCCCTGCGGGAAAACATTGACGAAATTCAAGCCATGAACTTCGGGATTCAATTGAGATATTGGTATAGTCTCAGCTTTGGACATAATAGACCAATACTATAACGTAATTCTGGAATTTTTCAATTACAATCTAAAGACCCGGCGCGAAGCCGGGTCTGTTAGGAAGCCTCACACTTCCTACTTATAGCTTAAGCTTTTCGTAAGACATTTGCAAGTCGGCTTAACAGATACAGAACAGATATAATCTACAGAAAACGGCTAGCTATAATCAGCATCAATACACAAACCCCGAGTAGCCGTCGAAAGTAATTCACGCCGCTGTATATTTCCATTATTGACCAAATAATGATGGCGATACCGCCAATAAATACCATGAAACGTTCGACGGCATTGGTATTCATGATAATGCTCATAACCGTCGCTACAATCCATATCCACAAAAATAGGTTGGGCTTTTGCCAGACCACGAATTTGCCGTTTTTATCGTGCCAGAACTTATCAGAGAAACTTCTTTTTCTTACCATCGACTTATAATTGTAAACCACTTATGCTCAGTTGTTAAATATAAGTGTAACCAATCACTGATTTTATTTGTTATATAGTATAAAAACTTGTTATTGTGAACTAGAAGTTGCCTTACCTTATTGGTAATTGATACCGAAGCGCCCCTCTTAAGACCACATCCTTTCATTTAATGTCATCCCAGGCTTGACCTGGGATCCAATCAGTCATCGACTTCAGCGCTCTAACTACATAAAGACTAGATTCCAGATCGAGTCTGGAATGACGACTCTCACGAAAAGGACCGATTTGAAATTATATTCTAACTAATGTGTCGCTTAAGCATATCAAGCAACTCTTGATAATGACTATATACCCAGACAATATTGAAAATAATAAGTGCTGGGAAAACCCCAAACGTTTCCATAGCTTTGCCGGTCGTGATCCGCATGGATTTTAGCGGCGGAAAGCCCAGTTTGGCCGGAATGGGTAATAGCCACGGCACACCTTCTTTAGTCAGGGTGTCCATGACTAAATGGCTAAACATGCCAATCATGAAAGCCCACCAGACATAACCGCTGTTTACGTGTGGCATTATGGGTTGCAAGAAAATTAATAACCAGTGAAAAGCCAAACCGAAGATTGCCATGCCGAGAATAGAGTGGGTCAAGAATCGATGCCCGCCACTCAAATCGTCAAATAGGCGCCCGAAATATTTACCGACTGGCAGATTGCGCCAAAACGGCGCTGTCGGCTGATCGATATCCGGCGTGATGCCGCCGACTAGATTCATCAGCACGCACAATATTGCCGTCGACAAATTAACCGTTGGTAGAGGCTGGGCCAATACCACTATCCCGAGTAAAGTGATTGCCGCCAAATCATGAGTTCGAGCTGTCATCCCTATATTCTACAAGATTTATCATAAGCAGTTTAGGACAAAACAAAAGGAGCCTTTTGACGGGCTCCTTCTGCTCGTAACATTACTATTGCTAGTAACATTGCTGGGTCACCTCACAGTGGCTTAACCTTCACTATACGCTCCGATTTATCATTGTCAATACATTAATTATATTTTTTAATTCTAGTGCTTATTTTGCTGAAGACATATCCTTACTATTGTTTAAAAATGTGTCGCCTAGCTACTAGGTATAAGCGTTTTGTATCAACATTAGAGGAATATATATTCAAAATATTGGCTTGAGGGTGTGAAGAATTCGACTGACGGGGTGGATTGATTAGAGGTAGGATGAGGGTGTGTCGGGAGACCGATGCCGAGAACAACTAAACGGAGGAGGGTGTTATGGCAAACATCATGCGGTTTGATCCGTTTGTAGAGCTATTAGCCCTGCAAAAACAACTATTTAATGACAGCTGGTTGACATTGCCGACATCAAGGATGATGCCAACCACTGACGTTTACACCAAAGAAAACAAATTGGTAGTCGAAGCTCACGTGCCCGACTTTGATGAAAAAGATATATCGATTGATATCGATAATGGCCTGCTCGAGATTCAGGGCCAGAAAGACCAAACCGAAGACAGCAAAGGTCGAAAATATGTGGTTCGTGAAACCAGCAGTATGTTCTACCGCAGTATTCGCCTGCCCGATGAGGCTGATATCAGCCACGTCGAAGCCAGCTTCGACAAAGGCGTACTAACGGTCAGTGTGCCGTTCAAAAAGCTACCAGCCGCCAAAAAAATAGCCATCAAACATAGCAAAGATACCAAGAAATTAAATAAGTAAGTTAAAGATACTGGCTATGAAGTCCAATTGGACATACATCCGCATGAAGCGCATGGGTATCGACTTTACGGCCGATCCCAACCAGTCTTGGGATGATGACTGGTGCTAGCTAGATAGTCAGTCGACATCAGTAGGAGGGTAAAGCTATGGATGTAGATGATGAGGTTAGAAACTGGTACGAAATGGATGAAGATTAAATTTAATGACTAGGATGGAGGGGGAAATGTTATGGAGCCCGAAGATGAAGTCACCGCCGAACTACCTATCTAAGCACATCAGTCAGTGGACGCGCTGGCGCAATGGTTTGCCGCACCAAGGCTTGAAACGATAAGTGGTGATAAACAGACCGTGATCAGTAATTTACACACCTTTTACTGATCACGGTCTGTTGGTAGCACCAAGCAATGTAGCATTTTTCAATTCGCATTTATCAATATATTAAACGATTATCATTTAATCAATTTTAGACCGTCCCCAATTATTGGGTCTCAGGTCGAGCCTGGGACGACATGATGAAGTGATTTAACAGATGGCGTGCAATCAAACGGTGACAAATAACACTGCGCGAGTTTGGATTAATCTATAAACTTAGTATGTTAAGGAGGGTGTGCAGATGACTTCAACTAAATGGACTAAAGTCGCTTCCCAGGAATTTGATTCACTAGACATAGAATCCCAGAAGGACTGGGCCGATTTGCGTGATCGAGTTAATCGCCATGTGTTTAGTAAACACCTCAACTGATCAACTTTACTAAGTAACCGAATTAGGCCGTGATAGTAGACTGCACTTAGTAGCAATACTTAGTTGCAGACTACCGTCTACAGTCTATTTGATTGGGCTATTTGGCGGCGCGTTTGCGCTTGGTCGGGTCAAGTTCGCGTTTGCGCAGTCGCAGAGCTTTAGGCGTAACCTCTAGGAGTTCGTCGTTTTCGATGAAATCGAGACATTGTTCGAGACTAAAAATGACAGGCGGTACCAACTGAACAACACCATCACTCGATGAACTACGCATGTTAGTTAAGTGTTTGGCTTTACAGACATTGATTTCCATATCTTCTTGGCGGCTGTTCAAACCAATAATCTGTCCGGCATAGACTTTCTCGGCCGGACCGACGAAAGTTGTACCGCGGGCTTCAGCATTTTGCAAAGCATAAGGTGTAGTAACGCCAGCTTCATAAGATATCAACACGCCACTACGCAATTGTTGCAAATTGGCACCTAGGGGCTGGTAACCAATCATTAGCGAGTTCATGACAATCGTGCCTTTGGTATTGGTCAGTAGAATGTTACGCATACCCAATAAGGCGCGAGTCGGCATTTCGTAAATCAGTTTCGTAACACCTTTGGGACTAGCGAACTGTTCTTTGAGATTGGCTCGGCGCTGACCGAGTTCCATCTGAACGGTACCAACGTGTTCGGCTGGGACTTCGATGATAACTTCTTCTAATGGCTCGACGGTTTGACCGTTTTCTTCGTGAGTCACAACTTGTGGACGACCGACTTCGAATTCATAACCTTCACGGCGCATAGTTTCGATCAAGACGCCCAAGTGAAGTTCACCTCGACCAGCAACGGTGAATCCGATACCGTCATCTTCAACTCGTAAACCAACATTGGTTTCCAGCTCTTTATTAAGACGCTCAGCGATTTGACGCGAGGTACTAAATTCACCTTCTTGGCCTTTAAAAGGCGAAGTGTTCGGACCGAGATATATGCGTAGGGTCGGCGCTTCGACTTCGATAGTCGGCAGAGCTTCTGGTTCGACAGCGTCAGCGATAGTTTCACCAATTTTGGCATCGGCAATACCGGTTAGTTGAACGATGTCACCGGCCACACCACCAGCCACTTCGAATCGACTTACACCATGACTCATGAACACCATATCGACTTTGGACTTAACGAAACTGCCATCTTTTTTGCATAAAGTCACTGGGTCGCCGGCTTTGACATGACCACGGGTGATGCGACCGATGGCGTATTTGCCTTTGAACGTATCGTGAGCTAAAGCGGTGACTAGCATCTGGAAAGGCTTATCAACTTCGACGCTAGGGGCAGGAATTTCGGCAATTACTGCATCAAAAATGGCGTCGAGATCGCCCGGCAAGCTCGGATCATCAGGCATGTCAGTCCAAGCCTTACCCTCACGGGCAATCGCGTAGTGGACTTTGTAGTGTAATTGATCTTCGTGAACAGCTAATTCCAGGAACAAATCGGCTAATTCATCTTCAACTTCTTTAACTCGAGCGGCCGGCTTGTCGATTTTATTGATAATAACGATTGGTTTGAGGTTCGATTCGAGAGCTTTTTCTAGTACGAATTTGGTCTGGGGCATTGGACCTTCCTGAGCGTCAACGATCAGCAAGCAACCATCGGCCATATTCAAAGTCCGCTCGACTTCACCCGAGAAATCAGCGTGCCCAGGCGTATCGATGATATTGATGCGATAATCGTCGTGTTGAACAGCAGTAATTTTAGCGGTAATCGTGATTCCCCGCTCTTTTTCCTGATCACCACTGTCCATAATCAATGTTTGACTCATTTCGGCTTGATTATCACGAAAGGTTTTGGACTGCTTGAGCAGGCCATCGACTAGAGTAGTTTTGCCATGGTCGACGTGAGCGATGATGGCAATATTGCGAATTTTGGTTGGGTCTTGAAGGCTCATAACAATAAAAAAGACGCCTATAGATAGCGCCCGGCTTTCTTATCTATAATTATAGCATAAGCTAGTCAGTTAAGCAACCACCCCGTGCCACGATACGCCAACCCAACTTAGTACACGTTATTCCTCGCCTACACGCAACACTGTCATCCCAATCTATATTTGGAATCTAGGCACCTGCATTGTCATCTCAGGGGCTGTTGTCATCCCAAACGCTGTTGTCATTCCAGACCCTGTTGTCATTCCAGGCTTGATCTGGAATCTAATATTATGTAGCTGGAGCGCCAGACGCCATAACCGATTGGATCCCAGGTCGAGCCTGGGATGACAGTGAGATAGTGTCTGTCATTTCAGACTTGATCTGGAATCTAATCTTTATGTAGTTTAGGTGCAGGGCACCACAATTGATTGGATCCCAGGTCGAGCCTGGGATGAGACAAAAGCCTGGGATGACGATAGGAACACCTACGATGCGAACAGTTTGTACTTTCGCTGGAGTAACCTGATAGTGGGTGAACCGTATTGTCTTCTAGGCTAATCTGTTAGGAGCAGATACAATAGCATGATGCTAATCAGCGTCGACATCACCGAAAAGTCGTTCGGGCACAAAGTGCTGTATACCGACCTGCAGTTCGAAATCCAAGAAGGCGAAAAAGTCGGATTGATCGGTCGTAATGGTACTGGTAAATCTACCTTATTTAATTTAATCACTGGCGATGACCGCGATTATCAAGGTGAAATTGTTATCAAAAAAGGTAGTATCGTCATTTCCAGTCGCCAGGAACACCACGACCATAACCACAAAACCGTTCTCGACTACATCCAAGGCGATTTGCCAGAGTTCAGCCGCTTGCATCACATCATCACCCATTATCCAGCCGATATGGCCGAGCACCCCCGCAAAATGGAAGTTTACTCCGAGGCCGTCGAACGTTTCAGCCAGCTTGGTTATTATCAGATTGAGGATGAATTATCTCAAGCTTTTACAGCTTATCAGCTTGATCCCGATTTGATCGATAAACCACTCAGCGAACTAAGTGGTGGCCAGAAACGAATGGTTGAACTAATCAAAGTTCAACGGGCTCGGGGTAATGTCGCTCTGATCGACGAGCCGACCAACCACATGGACTACGTCGCCAAACAGACTTTCCTCAAATGGTTCAATTCAACTCCAGAATCGGTAGTGGTCATCACTCACGACCGTGACGTTCTACAAACGGTTGATCGGATTATCGAAATTCGCGACGGCCGGGCTTTCGCTTTCAAAGGCAATTACCGTGATTACTTACGAATCAATAAAACTCAAATTACGTCCCAAGTTAATGAATACGACCTGACTCAGCGTCGAATCGAAAATCTCAAAGCTGATGTCATTCGTTTCCGTCGACTGAAAGAAAAGTCACGCGATCCGGGCACCATCAAACGCTTCAAATCCCAAGAACAACACGCCGTCGCCGAACTAAATCGTCTATCGACAGCCGAGATACCGTCATTCTGGATTGACCAAGACTCGGTCGAAGATCTTAATACCAAATTAACTGAAGCTTACGGCAAATATAAAGCCAAAAATATTAAAGTTAGCACCAGCCGTTCAGAGTCTAAATCGTCACGTCTACTATTAGAGATTAAAGATGTCAGCCTTGGTTATGATGGCCAACCGCTGTTCGAATCAGTCAACATCCAACTCCATGAAGGCGAGCGCTTCCGATTGCACGGCCGCAATGGTGCCGGCAAGACCACCCTAGTCAAAGCCATACTTGCCAAAGTCGACGGTTCAACACCAGCCGCCGAACAGTTCCATGGGCACATTATCGTCGAGAACGATTTGCGTATAGGAGTTTATGAGCAAGAAATCGCTGAGCAATACTTATCAATGACCCTGTATGAAGCCATTGAACAGGTTTTCCGTGATAAGCAGCTGCCAATTAGCGACCAGCGAATCAAACAGCTCCTGAGTGATTACTTATTCAATCCGCAAACCGACGGTGATATGCCAGTCGAAAAGCTTAGTGGTGGCCAAAAAGCCCGTTTCCAACTAATCAATATGTTAGCCGACGACCCCCAACTATTAATCCTCGACGAACCGACCAACCACCTTGATTTACCGAGTATCGAAGAATTAGAAAATGCCCTTAAAGCGTATACTGGAGCAATCCTGTATATCTCACACGATAGTTTCTTCGCTGAAGCCCTAGCCGGCACAACCATCGCCATCGGCCACTAGACCAATTATCTTGATGGCCTCGTCATCGCAGGCTAGACCTAGGATCCAATCAATGGTGGCGTCCTACGCTCCAAACTACATTTAGATTAGATTCCAGATCAAGTCTGGAATGACAAGGCGAGTGATTAGATTCCAGATCAAGTCTGGAATGACAAACACTATCTCACGGTCATCCCAGGCTTGACCTGGGATCCAATCGGTTGTGGCGCTCTGCGCTCTAAACTACATAAGATTAGATCCAGATCAGGTCTGGAATGACAAGGCGAGTGATTAGATTCCAGATCAAGTCTGGAATGACAACAGGCGCCTGGAATGACAAGCACAAACACATTGACGTTCCATAGTCTCGTGTCATCCCAGGCTCGACCTGGGATCTAATCAGAAGTGTTTCACCGCGTATAGCTACATTAGATTAGATTCCAGCTTTCGCTGGAATGACACGAGAGTTAGGGATGTTTGGTAGGGCGTGGTGGGTGTAATTTTTTAATGACAAAGTTGAGTAGTTGAGTGACTATAGCTTTAATAGTTATAGAGGTGGGGTACAATGAGGGGATGGATAATCGACCACTCGCCGAACGCCAACGCCCCACCAAGCTTAGCCAAGTGATTGGTCAAGCCCATCTTGTCAGTGCCGGTAAAATCATTCATGAAATTATCGCTAACAAACAACCGACTAGTTTAATTCTCTGGGGGCCACCCGGTAGCGGCAAGACCACGCTGGCCCGAATCATCGCCCAAGAAGTTGGCGCCGAGTTCATTGAACTAAGTGCCGTCACTTCTGGCAAAGCCGATGTCGTCAAAGTCATTGCCCACGCCGAACAGAACCAACGACTAGCCATTCAAACCGTACTATTTGTTGATGAGATCCACCGCTTCAATAAAGCCCAGCAAGACGCTTTCCTACCCCATGTCGAGGCCGGAACGATCACCTTGATTGGCGCTACGACCGAGAATCCCAGTTTCGAAATCATTAATCCGCTATTGTCGCGATCACGCGTCTTAGTACTCGAACCGCTGACCAAGTCCGAAATCACGACCATATTGAAAACGGCCGCCAAAACCGAGAAATTGACGGCCAAACAGTTACCGAAGGCTAGTATTGAATTGCTAGCCGAGCTATCAGGTGGCGATGCTCGAGTCGCCCTCGGCAATCTAGAATTAGCCCACCAACTGGCTGGTTTCAAACCAATCACCCCACAAATCGTCGAAACCGCCGCCCAAACCCGAGTTCCCGGTTATGACAAAAAAGGAGAGTACCACTACAACGTCATCAGTGCTTTCATTAAATCAATGCGGGGCTCAGACGCGACTGCAACGCTGTACTATCTAGCCCGGATGTTGCAGGCCGGCGAAGACCCGAAATTCATCGCCCGACGGATGGTCATATTCGCCTCTGAGGATATCGGCCTAGTCGCTCCAGCGGCCCTCAACTTAGCGGTATCGACCTTCCTAGCCGTCGAACGGATTGGATTACCGGAAGCTGAATATAATCTCTACCACTGTGCTACGGTGCTAGCCAAAGCCCAAAAATCCCGAGTTGTGGCCGACGCTATGGTCCAAGCCCGCCAGACCGCTAGTCAATATCCAGATTTGCCTGTTCCCTTGCACTTACGCAATGCGCCCACCAATTTAATGAAAGACCTCGGCTATGGTAAGGGCACAAAGTGGCAAGCCAACTTCAAACATCCCAAAGGTTTCTTGCCCGACGACCTAGCGACGCTTAATTTTTTCGATAGTTAGTTCTTGATCGCCGTCGATTGACAATTCTACTGGCGGTTTAACTTTTAGTACTTGCCAAATGTAATACGGCAAAGCCACGAGCCATAAACTACACAAAATAATGAACACGTGTTGTGACAGAGTGCTAGATTGGTCACGGACGACCAGCACCAACGTCCCAACGCCGAAACACAGCCAGATGACCAGCAACCCATGCAGTAACCAACGACTTGCCTGAAAGAATCGATTGTCTTTGGCGACTAGCCACCAGAAAACGACAATGCTCATCGTCAGACCGAATATCGACATAATGCTAACAAAGCCATGCACTACATAGTAGGGATTCTGCAACGGTGGCAAACAGTTATGCGTACCTTCGATACAATTCAGGGGCAATATCGCGTCAAGCGCCGTGAACAAACCGAACATTGCTACCCCGACGATGCCGGCTTCCAGCCACCAATGTTTACGTCCACCGTTGTGATGGCGGACAAACCGCAGTAGCCACCAAGTAACTACCACGACCAATGCCCCACTGGCGATATCAAGTCCGATGAACAACCAATTATAGGGTTGGTTCGAAGCTTCAAGATTACTGGCTAGACCTCGATTACCGCCGGGATTCAGCCAATAACCAAGTGGCCAAGATGAATACAAGGCTCCGGCCAACAGCATCACTAGCGACACCCGGACTAGTGGTTTGGACCAAAATTTAACAAGCATTAAGCCTATTATAACGCTTAAACTTTAGTGACTATCTGCTCCCACGGCAGACCGGCCTTACCGAAGTGGCCATAGGCAGAAGTTTGGAGGTAGATTGGTCGGCGCAAATCGAGACTTTCGATGATATTTTTGACAGAGGGTTGCAGAAGTTTATAGGCATACTTCTCGATGGCTTCTTGAGATTTTTTGGCCGTGCCGAAAGTATCAATCGTAAAGTTAACTGGTAACTTGGCGCCAATGTAGTAAGCCAGTGCCACTTCAACCGAATCGGCTAAACCGGCAGCCACGATATTCTTGGCAATATAACGAGCGGCATAAGCGCCGGAACGATCAACTTTACTGGGATCTTTGCCGCTAAATGCGCCACCGCCAACTCGAGCATAGCCACCATAACCGTCAACGACGATTTTGCGCCCAGTCAGACCGGCGTCCGAGGCTGGCCCGGGCTGATGCCAGACGCCGGTACCATTTACGACTATGTCTTTGCGGGCTACATGGTAGCCATAAGTTTCTAATACCGGGGTAATGATTTGGGTGTAGATATCTTCACGGATGCGGTCTAACGATATTAGTTCATCGTGCGGCACGGCCACAGTGACATGTTCGACAGCCACTGGTTGACCGTCTTCGTAACGGATCACGACTTGAGCTTTGCCATCTGGACGCAAATGTGGCAATAATCCAGTTTCGCGGGCCGCATCGATAGCTCGGGTCAAGGCATGCGCAATGGCTATCGGCGTTGGCAAATATTCCGGCGTCTCATTGGTGGCGTAGCCGAACATCAGGCCTTGGTCACCGGCCCCAAAATCATCGACTCCAACGGCAATTTCTGGTGATTGTTGATGCAGAAGATTAATAATCGGCGATCTGTGGCTAAAACCCCAGTCTGGATTGGAGTAACCCAAACGTTTAATCTGGGCTCTAACAATCGCATCTACATCAATCACGGCGTTAGTATTGATTTCACCGGCAATGACGACCTTGTCGTGGGCTACCAGCGTTTCGACAGCGGTACGACCATTAGCATCTTGAGCCAGAACGGAGTCGACAATAGCATCACTGATGGCGTCAGCAACTTTGTCGGGGTGGCCAGCACAGACTGACTCACTAGCGAATCGAGTTATTGTTTTTGACATTTTAAAATATCCTTTCTGCCTGATATTAGCCGGAAAGGATATTGGAGACTCGGATAGTCAAACATCTTCCCCGCTAATCGGCGGGCTAGACGGAGCACCTTATCAATTAGAATGATGAATAGTGAATGGTGAATAAACGGAAAACATTATGCTTCCCCATTCATCATACCCACTTCCTTCTTCTCTTTCGGTAGGTTGCTGGCAGGTCATCGAGCTAGATCTCTTCTTACTTCGCCAAGGCTTCGTAGGATTGTCGTCCGACTTATAGCCAAGGTTCCGTAGACCCTCCATAGCCTTAGCGAAGGAGGGCACTGCACTCTGTATATTAAATTGTTAAGCAAATCTATCGTACCACGAGCTATAGGCTTAGCCAAATAAGGCATGACGCTTGATGGCGTGATACAGTCCAGGGAAATAAGTGTTGATTTTATGTGTCATATCTGGGATTAGGATAGTACGAACGTCAGCACCATCAGTCAAAACTAACTTACGAAGAAATGCTTGAGCGGAATCATGGGCTGACCTTGGACCATTGTATAACGGATCGAGTTCGCCCAGACTGTAGACTAATCTTGCTTGTGGCTGGCGCATCAACATGGCATTGGCATCATCAGCTAGAGGAAAATCACCATGTTTCGGACCATGTCGTAAACCTTGCAAATTAGTCCAGAAAGCTTTGGCTTGGTCAGCCTTCGAGGAACGTGATTTATCAATTTTGGTCTTGGCAATAATTGGCGTATATAGTTCGGCGGCCCGCCCATATCGGTCTTGCATAGCGTCGGTTAGCTTCTCCGGATCAAATGAGCGTTCAATATTCCAAGCCTTATTCTTACGATCTTCGGTATAAACCATTCCTTTGCCTACCTCAATTAACCCGAGGTCAACGAAGCCAGTGCTTTCACTAAAATGCCCAGCTTCAAGTTGACCAGGCTCCATAGCCGCTCCCAGAGCTTGAGCAAATTGGTTGCCTATCGAATCAGCACTTAAGTGAGTTATATCAATGCCATGGCTAGCAAGCGCCCGATACATATTAACAACGTAGTCTACTGGCTGTGCATCATCACCGGCACCACGTACAAGTCGGCCGGATTGACGATAATATGCCGCATCAGCTTTTGACATGGGACTACTTGCGCCTTGCCCGGGCGACGCCACGTAAACTAAGCGGTGATTGGGATAGCGTACGGCCGCGGCCGCCAATTCATAGCCATTACCGACATTGTCTAGTGATGAATTGGCGGTTGCCGGCATCACAATCGTACCTTTAGTGGCAGTGGCATTGGCAATACCGATATCGAAACTACTTTCTTTATGCTCGATAACAGTGCGACTCATAGCTACTTCACGTAGTTTGTCGTCAACGATCGCTGAATCCAGTAGAACCCCGGTATTCATGATAGTAGTTCGGCCTAAATGGACCAGAACTCCTTTATCAATTAGATGAGCTTGATACTCGATTAAGCTAACACCGCCTTCTGCATAAAAGGCATGATTAGTATCTGGAGTTGATATCTGCTCGGACATATTCATATTATACTATATTACAAGATAATTTGCAATATACTCTTTCTCTCGCAACTGAACTGTATGGGTTTATTTGTTGGCTTTGTGTAGGTTGGAGTAGCGACGGCTGACGCCGACTCCGGCGAACAGCATCACTGGTAAGACGTATTGTAGCGCCGTAATGTTGGCCCCAGTATTGACCAGGACCTCTTGAATCAACAAGTTGTGCTGAGATGTGCCACAGACGTTTTTTTGCAATACATCTAAGCCACAGGCCGTAACAGTATTGGTGATGGTTGAGTTAGCTGGCACGGCTGGTACTAGATAGCTAGCCGTGTAGACCCAAGTTTCGGTCATATCCAGCAGGCCATTGGCGTTCAGGTCACCAGATTGGTAGACACCTTTGCCAAGTATCGAGTCGTTGACTGTCAGTCCGCTCAAAGGTGTATCACCGGTGTTGGTGACAGTGAAGCTGTAAGTGACGGTATCGCCAGGCTTAGCACTAGACATATTAGCCGTCTTGATCACCTTAATCGCTGGATGCAGCACCACCAATGTATGACTGTCGGTCGCACAGACCTGACCTTGGTTACTGACCAAGTCTTCGATTATCGGACCATCGCTAGATTGTTGCATCGAATCGTACCCACAGGCTGTAACGGTGTTGACAACAGCGGCAGTCTGAGGAGTCGGGATGGTGTAATTTTTGGTGTAAATCCAAGTTTCGTGCAGATCAAGTAGACCATTGTTATTAGTGTCGCCGGACTGATAGACCGCTGTACCGGCAATGTTATCTTCTACTGTTAGATTGCTCAATGGAGTATCGCCAATGTTGGTAACCGTAAAGGTGTAAGTGACTACATCACCTTCGTGCGCGGTAGTCGGGCCCGACTTCACGACTTTGATGCTGGGGTGTGAAATATCATTGTTGGTGACGTAACAGGTCCTGGATTGCCCAATATCGATCGTACCGTAGCAATCTGGTGAATAGCTAACATTATAGCCGTCATGAGCACCTTCGTAGACATTGTAGTCTCCCGCATTCAATGTGACTGTCGTGCCAGGGTCTTCAGCGCCAGAGAAAGATGGGCTGGATACATTGGTAGCATCGACATTCATGGAAAAGTCACTAGCAACCGAAGTGCCACTATTGTCGTTTATGACATGCTTAATGACTGTCAAATGAGGTGCGATATCACTGTTGGTAATAGTACAGGTCTTAGTCTGGCCGATGGTTATTGAGCCGTTACAGTCACTACTGTAACTGACGGAGTAGCCAGTGTGATTGCCTTCGCTAACAGCGTATGGGCCTTCGTTAAGTCCAACGGTTGTACCGGGAGTGTCAGCACCTGGGAAACTTGGAACAATTTGACTATTTCCGGTGACGTTCAGCGTGAAGTCTGAAGAACTCTTGGTGCCGCCGTGATTGTTAACAACGTGCTTGATGACTATCAGCTTCGGTTGGTCGGCTTGGTTAGATATTGTGCATGTCATATTCTGGCCTTCAGCCAAAGTAACACTACCACCTAAAACCGATGGACAACCTTCGTCACCTGTTATGGAATCGAAGCTGTAACCAGTAAGTCCTACTTCATTAATGGTGTGAGGAGTGTTTGAGGTAACGGAGTTAGTAACGCCTGACAGGACTAGCTTACCGTCTACTTGGAGGCCGAAGAAGTCTGGCGGAGCCACGGTACCGTAATTGTTGGTAGCGTACTTAATTATGGTCAGGGTTGGAGCGATGTCAGTGTTGGTGATGGTGCAGGTCTTGTGATCGCCTAGAGAAATAGTGCCACTACAATCACCAGACTTAGATTCGGTGTAACCGGTATGAGAACTTTCTTCGACACTAAATGTGCCGACGTCTAAGGTGACTGTTGTGCCCGGAGTATCGGCGCCAGCAAATGATGTTTTAGACACATTAGTACCAGTGACGTTCATCGTGAAGTCTGAAGAACTCTTGGTGCCACCGTGATTGTTAACAACGCGTTTGATGACCGTGAGCTGTGGAGCAATGGCCGTGTTGGTGACCGTACAAGTCTTAGTCTGGCCGATGGTTATTGAGCCGTTACAGTCACTACTGTAACTGACGGAGTAGCCGGTATGGTCGCCTTCGCTGACAGCATAACTTCCCTCGTTAAGCCCGACAGTTGTGCCAGGAGTGTCAGCACCCTGAAAAGCTGGCACGAACTGACTATTGCCAGTGACGTTCATCGTAAAGTCAGAAGAGGTCTTAGTACCGCCATTGGTGTTAACCACGTGCTTAATGACTACCAGTTTTGGTTGGTCGGCTTGGTTAGATATTGTGCATGTCATATTCTGGCCTTCAGTCAATGTCACACTTCCGCCTAGAATAGATGGACAACCAGCATCACCAGTTATGGAGACAAAGCTGTAGCCAGTAAGACCTACTTCGTTAATGGTGTGAGGAGTGTTTGAGGTAACGGTATTGGCAACACCAGACAGAACCAGCTTACCGTCTACTTGGAGACCGAAGAAGTCCGGGGCAGCTACGGTGCCATAAGGGTTAGTCGGTGTCTTTATGATAGTTAGAGTTGGAGCGATGTCGGTGTTGGTGATGGTGCACGATTTTACGTCTCCAGGCGCTAGTGTGATTGAACCATTTGAAGCGCAATCACCACTGATACCAGTCTGAGTATATCCAGGTTGATTTGTTTCGCTAACGGTATACGATCCGGCGTTAATTCCTTGTTGGACACCAGTCGTAAAGCTAGTGGTGTTTGCGAATAGCGGGAAATCGGTAGCGACATTATTACCACCATGAACATTATTGACTACTTTGGTAATGGTCAGTTTGGGCTGAATGTCATTGTTAGTGACGGTGCAGGTCTTGTGCTCACCAAGAGCGATTGCGCCGCTACAGTCAGTCCCGAGAGTCTTGGCATAGCCAGTTACGGCGTTTTCATCGACACTATAGTTTCCAGCGTTCAAGGTTACATCAGTACCTGGACTTTCAGAGCCGGGGAATGAGCTATTGGACACGTTAGTACCGGATACATTCATCGTGAAGTCTGAAGCAGTCTTGGTTCCGCCGTTGTCGTTGATGACGTGCTTGATGACGGTCAAGATAGGGGCAATGTCATTATTGGTAATTGTACAGGTCTTGGTCTGACCAAGAGCGATTGTGCCGCTACAGTCACTGGATAGAGTTTCGGCGTAGCCGGTGTGGGTGCCTTCGCCAACGGAATATGGCCCAGCGCTCAAGATAACAGTAGTTCCAGGACTTTCAGCTCCGGGGAATGATGAGTTGGAGACATTTGTACCAGTGACGTTCATCGTGAAGTCTGGAGCAGTCTTGGTTCCACCGTTGTCGTTGATGACGTGCTTGATGACAACCAGTTGGGCCGCTAGGTCGCCATTGGTGATAGTGCAAGTCTTGTTGACTCCGTAAGTGACAGTAACACTGTTGGTGGCTGATCCGTCACATACTACGCTGATGAAGTGATAGCCAGCCATAGGTGTGTTCTCGCTAACGGCGTAAGTGCCGGTGGCCAAGCCATTGTAGACTATGCCCGTTTCCGAACCGGCGGCTGGACTGCCAGCGACATCAACGCCGCCCTGAGTAACATGCATTGTGAAGTCGCTGGCGGTGGCCGTACCACCGTAGCTATTGATGACGTGCTTAATTAGAGTCAGGGAGCCAGTGTCGCGGGTGTTAGTAAAAGTACAGGCGACGTTGTCGCCAGGATTAACCGTCGCACTCAAGCTGGTGGTCGGAGAAGAAGGTGCGGTTGTACCGGTACAGCTACTGCTAGTGACGTGATAGTTAGCTCGCTGTTCTTCGCTAACGGTGTAACTACCAGCGGCAACGCTTTGGTGGTTAGCGCTACCGGTCGAGTAGCCACCGCTACCGTTAATGTCCCAATTCCAGGTCGTAACATCAGTCTGATCGACTGTACCATCACCGTTTGTATCAACATTCTTGATAACCGATATAGTTCCTCGGCCTTGATTACCGAAGTTTGTATTTGAATAATCATGGCCGGATAGAGCTACCGTCACCAACTGACATCTATTATTAGTCGTTGGGAATGTCTGGCTCCAACCAGTTTGCGAAGTTTCGCATAGCTTGTAGCTGGCAGGTGGCAAATTGCCGAATGAATAACTGCCGTCATTAGCCGTAACAGTTGTACCCAATGACTTCGATAACTGGCCAGTCCCGTCATTAGCATAAAGGGTAATTGTCCAACCAGCTAAACCGTTTTCACCATTGTCCCATTGACCGTTGCCGTTAACATCATTGAACTTGTAACCACTAATACTGGCGTTCTGGAAATTGCCGAAGTTGTTACCGGTGGAATCGGTGCCAGCTAACAGATTCACGGGTGACGGGCTGAATATTTGCGTCCAGCCGTTAAGCAGTGTTTCAGTTAAGCTGTAGAAACCGGGCAGTAAGCCATTGAATGAGAACGATCCATCACTACCAGTGGTAGTGGTGGCAACGGCGGTAGTTTGGCCTTTAACGAACAGTTGGATGCTCCAGTTCGGGAGTCCTCCGACTACAGTCTTGTCCGAATTTACGTCATATTTATAGCCCGATATCGAAGTTAATTGAGTATTGGTGTATGTGCAGGTCACGTCAGCGCCGGCCAGAAGTGACAAGCTCAATGTCTGAGTATTGCCAGGCCAGCTATAGCTAATACCATCACATACCAATCCGGTTAATTGCCAGTTGGCAGGTTCGGTTTCATTGACTGAATAGCTACCGGGCGTTAGGTCTGAGTATTGGTAATTATCTGGGTAAGTAGCGGTCGCATCGGTATCAAGTGTGAAAGCATTATTATTTTGGGTAATGCTCGGGCCACTGGCGGTAAAAGTAAAGAACTGCGAGCTAGATGCTGGGTCGGTAGTCTTAACTATCTTCAGCTTAGCAAGTTTGGTGTTGTAGATAGTGCAAGTTTGGTTGAGACTATTGGCGCTGACGACGATGTTAGCACAGGCGCTATCGTCTTTTGACCAGCCAGGAGTGTTAGTCAGGTCTTCACTAACAGCATATGTGCCTTGAGATACGCGGTAGACAACATCTTGAGAAGTCGTGATGGTTTGCGGTCCAGTCTCGGTGATGGTTCCACCCGTCGAACTGGAAGCACTAATCGTAAACGGCGTGGGGTCCATACTTGGATCGGTGACTTTGTGAACGGTGATTGTGCCCCTTTCGGCGTTGGTGTATGTACAAACAACCGATTGGCCACCGGTGTTGCCGAGGGTTATAGTAGCCGTTGCGCCATTGACACTGACATTAGTACCAGTACCGCAGTCCAAAGTTTTGAAATCCCAACCTGATGTCGGCGATTCAGTAACCGTATAAGTCCCTGGTACGACATTATTAAATGTTTGGGTATTAGTACTGCCGGTACCTGGATCGCTCAAAGTAAAACCACCGGTGTCAGTGCTCAAACCACCAGTAGTAGTGTAGTTAAACACTTGTGAAGAATTCGGCTGTGCATCTTTAATGATTGTGATAGAACCGGTGTTTATCGTATTAGTAAAGTTACATGTGGCATTTGTGGGGGTTGGATTACCGGCCGCAACGGTAGCTGTCATCTGCCCAGCGGCTGTACCAATCGATCCAGCATTCACTGTACATGATGTGCCGGTTCCACCTGTAAATCTATACCCGGCTGGCCCCGACTCGGTAACTGTATAAGTTCCGTCGGGATTTACATTGGGCACAGTGACCGATGTCTGCCCAACAGGAATGCTATATGATGATTGACCATTAACAGCTGGGCTAACGTTAAAACTGAAATCACTCGGAAGCGCCGTTCCTTGAGTAATGGTCTTTGTGATGGTAATGCTAGGCAGAATCAATATTGCATTAACTGGAATCGGGATGTTTTCGGCTCCACCCTGAACGGTGCGCATACTTAGCGATGAACCATTATATTGAGAGGCGTCCAAGCCCAACCGACCACAAGTTAAAACGTTAACTGTCGCACCATTTGGAACCCCAGTAAGGGTGATGTTGTAGTGGCGGAAGGTGTCGGATGTAGATATAGGTGTTGTGCTAGTATCATTGCCCGCATATGCTGTACTTACGCTAGCGGGTATCGAAACTCCGGTAGTTGTTTGAAACGATGTAGTAGACGATAGTGGATTACCACTGTATGTAAGATTATTAAGGTTAGTAGCTGTGGACGAATCCGTAAGCGTACTGGTCACCCCTTCCAATTGAGTGAATCCTCTTTGGGAGGTTCCGACTTGCAAATAGTCAATCACCGGTGTGACAAAAAGATCTCCTGTTGTACCGGAATTATTAGTTACTTGGAAAACGGCTGGAATACAGGCACCCTCAGGATATGCTCCCACATTACCATTCTTGAAACTACCGACGCCGGTAGGTACACCCCCCACAACTGAATATTGGCTAGTATTTTTAATAACAAACCCGGTGGAGGACACGCTAGAAGACACAATGGCGGCGTGGGCGGTGCCGGATAGGGCTAGAGGGAAGACGATTTGAGTACCGATGAATAATAAGGCGATGGCGGCGTGTTTTAGACGAAACCCAAAACTAGAAAGCTGGCTAATATGCATGTGACCCTCCCCTAAACTATTTTGATAATAAATTTTGGAGAAATGTTTATTAGAGGAACATTAATAGTCCGGCCATATGCGACCGTCCACTCTACTACCTTTAATATTTGACCACCAGCACCAGAGCTCTTTATTTGATACTAGTTTTACTCTCCTTGTATCACTGCTGTCAATAAGTTTAATTACTAACCATAGCTACTAAACGTGTCGTAAATCGACCAACGGTCTATAATGTCAGGCATGCTTGAGAAATTGAAAAAATTGATAACTTTAAGGCGCGTTAACGACGGTCTGAGCGTGCTAGTATTGCTGTCGGCAGTCTACATCTTCATGCTACCGGTAGTTCCCCAAGTCAGTTGGTGGGCCCATCACTCAGCTCCGGTAATTTCGCGGGCTACCCGACACGAAATCGCTACTATTCCAGAAGTCGCACCGGTCATACCCAAAGACAATCGATTGGTCATACCGGCCATCGGCCTCGATGAACATTTGTACCAAGGTCAGAGCGTCTACACTGTCAACAAAGGCGTCTGGATCCGACCGAACGCCAGCACGCCCGATAAAGGCAGTAATACTGTCCTAGTTGGGCATCGCTTCACTTACACTAGTCCCCGTGGCGTTTTCTACTATTTGGACAAAATTCAGCCGGGCGATACATTGACCGTTTATTGGTACGGCCACGCCTATGTCTATCAAGCGCTGTCATTTCGGGTGGTCACGCCTTATGATACCACCGTCGAAGCTCCGACCGCCGACAGTCGTTTAACACTTTACACTTGCACGCCACTATGGTCGCTAAAAGACCGCTTGGTATTAACCGCTAAATTAGTGAGGTCAACATGAAAGAATGGCATCGCACGGTCGTATTAGTATTATTGCTGGCGCTGGCTGTCGGCTTCATCATTTACTTGCGTACCGGCTACGAACATCAAGCTCTGCAAACTTTACGCTAAACCTTCGACACTTTATCTGGCAATTACTAGATGCATAGTACCGTTATCGAGGTATATAATCAAAGATAATGGATTATATATCGGCCGAGCAGTCGGTCAGCATCGCCAATCCTCACCCAGGGCTGTGCCCACCGATTAGTCTTGAATACGGCGATATTCCGATGCGCCAAGCTAAGGAAATGAATCGGCGTAATTTCATCGGTAATGTATTGAAAATCGGCGGCGCAGCCATTGTTGGGGCCGATCTCTTAACCCAAGCCACATTCAAGGCCGATGATTATTACACGTCAATGCATTGGCCACCCCTGCCAGCCAAAATCTATTTCGCCAACGGCGTCGATCCCAACATTACACCTGGTGCCGAATGGCTAGTTTTCGGTGGCTTGGGCCAGCAGGATAGTCGTAACTCCGGCCAACAGTTAGATGATGACATCGATCATCGCGAACCCGTAGCCTCAGTGTTTTATCCGTCTTATGGTTTTAGCCCTGAAGCCTTAGCCCCACTAATTCGTAAATATATAATCGCCCGTAACATTAAAAGGTTAAACATTGTTGGTATCAGCTTAGGTCTACCGACGGCTCTAATGACTTTGCGAGAGCTCGAGATACAAGAAATAGAGCGAATCAACCATAACTACCCAAACGATGGATTTCAGATGCCAGAGATTGGCTATATCGCGGCCTTCTCGTCACCATCCGATCTAAAATCAGCTTTCGATAACGAGCTAATACCACTGCTCAGGATAATGGCTGATCATGGCTACAATGCCGAAGCTATCGGCGAACTTCTATATTGTATGACCGATGGGAATGGGGACACATACAAGCTCAGTCATCCTAGCGATATTAGAATATTCGCTACCTATTTTAGGGACACCATCGACCAATTACAACACGGTTGTCCACCTAATTTATTCGAGAATCAATTGATTAAAGTCTTGGTGCCGTTCAATATTCTCCAACAATCTAAAAACTATCGATCTATTTTAACGCCCAAAACAAGGTTTAGATACTTAGGTCCGAAAAAGGGTAACGATGACGTGGTTAATGATGGATCGGCCTTCAACAATTACAAAAATGGCCTACTGAGTATCGGCATTGATAATTCTGTCAGCTTGTCGACTGGCAATGTTGATCACGCCAACACTTATAAGTCAAACCAAGTGCTTAGCAACAACCTATTCGCTAGTGGTTATTTAACACCTACTCCAACCATCACAACTTCACCATTAAATTAGACGTCAAGCTTGGCTTTCAGTGGCTGAACCTATATAATCACCTCTTGAACTACGCATATTTTGCCTAGCCAATGGGAGTTGGCCATCCGCCAGCTGGCGGAGGTAAGGCGCTGGGTGGAGCCTGTCCCAGCGAAAGCTGGGAGTCCCAGGATCGGGGTGAAAACTACCAGCGGTAGTTTGCAGGGCCGTAAGCGCGACGGCGCTGAGGCGGGCCCGACCAAATTTTCAGCAGAAAATTATGGGTGGGTCGAATCGCTAATTTATATTTAAGGCTAGTTTTAAGGTAAAATTAGTCAGGCTGATGGGAGTTGGCCAAGTGGTAAGGCACTGGGTTCTGGTCCCAGGATCGGGGGTTCGAATCCCTCACTCCCAGCCATCCTCCGTCGCAGACCTCTTTATGAGGTCAGCTATGGAGGATTTTTTGTGGTGAGGGATACGAACCCGTAGGGTTTGGCAGATGAGCCACGGAGACATAATTGTGTTTACATAATTATGTTGAGTAGCGAAGACGGAGTGTGGCACAGCCACGCGATATCCCTCATAACTATCCGAGCACGCCACAGTGAAAAAGGACTTTAGTCCGCTATCCCTCACCATTATCCGAGTTCAGCTATAGAAGATTTTTAGTTAAAAACACCCTAAGCCTATACCATGTTCGACTGTTTATTATTCCTTAGCTGTGTAGAACTTCTAATAAGGGTCGATGAAAATTAGTCACCATCAAGAACAACAGGCCGACCGTTATGAGTATCACGGCGCCGAGCGACTGGTAGATTGTCTGAAAACGAGACGATCCTATTCGTTTAGCGATAGCACTCAGCCACCAGCTTTTTGTCCGTGGGCTAATAATGGCAACCCAAACTGGAGTTGTTAGCCCCAGACCAACCAGCCCGAGGGTCAAGGCCCCAATCGCAGGTGACGGTACATTAAATCCACCAAAAAATAGTGCCAGCCCAATGTAGGCACTAGGCGGCGGCGTAACCGCCAGCGTTATTGGCAACCATTTGGTTCGTCCCGGAAGCACACAGACACTAGCTGAGGCTGACCGCATTTGCTTGACAGTCGTATACAGCACAAATATGCCAGCAACGACCATCAGCACACCCCAAGGCTGCCGAGCGGCAGTCCCCACCATACCCGCAATATACCCAATACATATGAATACAGCTATCCGAATGACCGCCAACACAGCCAAGCGCCAGCGGTTCGACTGAGTGCTAATCCAGATTAGAGAAGCACTACCACAAGATGGATTTATATTGAATAATATCCCGACAAAGTAGGCCAGAACGTACGTAATCATTAGCAAAATATTAACATATCAATCATGAATTATGATTACCAACGACCAATAACTCAGGTTAATATTTTGGTCGGTCGGCTTAATGGTGACGAATGACGTATTTTACTCTATTATTATCAATAGTTATATTATATACTTAGTTTATCTATGAATGAGAAGTTAAAATCACCTCTTATGACCATGGCAACAGTCGGTTTGGGCGTTCTAGCCCTAGCGGCCTGCGGATCGGGCTCTGCCGAACAAGTCAGCTCCAATGCACCAAGCATCCAAGCTGAATTCATCGACCAGGGCAATGATGGTGCCAATGTCACACTAGCTGATGGCTCGCAAACTTTTCTACTTAACGGTACCAGGTTGTCGATTGCTTGTGTCCGCAACAACGACCCTTTTGGTTTGCACGGCAAAATTGAGACTGGCTTGGCGGCTGGCAATGTCGCAGTTTCCTTATCGAAAAGTGATTTGAAAGCTGTAACCAGCCCCTACCAGTACGATAAGTCAAAAGCCTTCGACACATACCCCAACTGCTAACATTTTTTCAGGTGTAAGAATTGTGTTTTACAATATTTTTGATAGTATTCCCATATGGAATTACTCCCTCCTTTGGATAAGCCTACGGCTAGCAGTGGGCTAGAGACCGTCCACCGATTACTCGCAGATTCGGCGGCTATAATCGAAACCGGTAGTCTGGCCAATCCCAACGATGAGACTCACTCCATAATTTTCAGTCGTCCGTTGGACGCCTATGAATTAGTCGAGGCTCTGAGTGGACCGATAGAGCATTTCGTCGGCGACTTTACGCCAGCTGATGTCCGAAATGGTCTGCAAAAACTTTTATACCCAAATAGTCGATTGATACGCAATGCCCACCTGCTTGGCTCTCACGCAGCGCAAACAGTATTAGATCAAAAAGCCGATATCAAAGGCCTGATGGCGGTTATCGACCACCCCGAGCATCATCAAATGGTACCGGCTAAAGTCCATGTTCTAGACCCTCAGCTCGTAGAATTAGCCGCTTGGGACACGATAGGTGGCATGAAACCTTCAGAAATCAAACGACAGGCCGAACTTTTTGGCATCGATTATGACCATTTGCGAGTTTGGCGTCTAAAAGCTGGTAATCGCCATAACCGCCAAGCTAGCGTAGCCGAAATGGGCCTCGACGGCACTTCGTTCGTTGAAGACTATATTGCTAATAACTACAGTCAAAAAATTAAACTACCTGGGGCCGAGCCGCTTTATATACCCGTAGAAGACCTGCCACCTGGTTCTTGGGCTCGTCAGCCTGGTTACATCGAATTGCTTAAACGTCTAAAACCAGCTACCGAAGATGAATTAGGCGATCGTTGGGAGGCACTTTTGCGACGCGAAGATACCCCTCGGCACGTAGTAAAAGCTAAACTAATGTGGCGCACAGATGTCCAAAATCACACCTACAAATGGCTAGATATGGATGCTGAATACCACCGTCAGCAACGGAGTTGGCAATCGGCTTACCAACATTTCGTTTATGAGCCACAAATGCCACAGTATAACCCCTTCAATCACACCGTCGAACACACTAGCAGTTTATTAGGACCAGTCCTATTAGCCGGTAGTGTCGCTACAGGCGACTTAAGACAGACATTTAATCTATTGTGTCACGGTAATCATCTTAGCTATTGGAGGAAAGACCGCTATCCGTCACCCAAAATGGCTAGCGCCCTGCCCCCTAATGCTCCAGTCGCCCTATCTCATGGCTCGCTTATTAGATAGCGCCAACTTCAGACAACTCGAAAGCCTAACAACCAGTCGGAATCAGAACTAACATCATTTGCTAGGCCTAAGTTATCTAGCAGATCAGGCTCTAACTCTGGGTCTACCAAGTTTCGATAACAACTATCTTTAGTTGATTTTAATTTAGCCAGCGTCTACCGATATAGCATTTGACCGTAAACTAGAATCCAAACAGATGAGAAAGTTTGCTCGCCACTGTCTCAGTCACTTTCACAACCAAAGTTGGAATGGTGGCCACCTTCTGGATGTTGGACTTGGAGGCGCAGGTTTGCATTTCTTTGACAGTTTTAATCGTGTAGCCCAGTGTGCAATAGACCATATAACTAGGTTTACATATTCTACCGTGAGCGATAGGCGTAAAAGCCGTATCGCTAGCGTAACAGTATTGTGGTGAACAAATTGTTTTCAGATTGCCGTCCTTCTAGACTTCACCACCACTATATCCAGCGGGACAAGCTTGAGCAGGGACTGTAGCATCGGTTGGCAATGTTTTAAGTTTAGGGTTGAGGGAAGCGTTGGTTGTATCGACTGGTCCGGGTGCGGGAGCGGGAGCATCGGTTGGCAATGCTTTAAGTTTAGGGTTGAGGGAAGCGTTGGTTGTATCGACTGGTCCGGGTGCGGGTGCGGGAGCTGGTGCTGGAGCGGGAGCGGGAGCGGGAGCTGGTGCTGGAGCGGGCGTTGACGTTGTCGGAGCGGTAGTGGTGGTCGTCGACAATGTCGTAACAGGAGCCGGAGCCGTCGTAGTGGTTGCAGTGGCTGTAGGTGTCCATGCTTTCAATGATGTATAAAGCGAATTGATGTTGGAGGTGATGCCACATTTATAGTAACTACCCATGACGATCAGCGTCCAGTTGCCCTGGCCGACACCTGTAGGATTGGATGGCTTGCGCACTTGACCAACTACCGTGGCGTTTGGCAAAACTTTCACACCACTGAAGCCTGAACTCCAAATAATATACTTATTGGTATAAGTTTGGGCGTTCCAGATGAATGACGTACTGCCGTTGGTGCCCTGAAAAGCTAAATCATTCAGGCTACTAGTTTCAGCTGTCGTGCGGTTCTGGAAAACGGTTTGATACCACTGCTGTCCGTCGGTGCCGGTGAATTGTGGTCCCATATAACACACGTAGCCACCGTCAGCTCGACTAGAGCTAATAACTCGGTAGCCGACGAAGGCGATTAAACTTACGAAGACAATGGCAATCGCCAATTCGATATGGGTGAAGCCTTTAGAGGTTAAGGGTTTCGGGAATCTCATGTTATTTCCTTGTTGTTATTTTTTGTTTTTGACTATCTGGTAGTAATTTTGACCAGTTAACGCAACATTGTCAACAAATTCTCAGCTAGTCTTCAGCCAATATCTAGAAAACTGTGGATAAACGTCGGGCTTGCCAAATATAATCAATAAGTATTACGATGATGGCTATATAAGGAGCACCACTCATGTCACCCGAAAGTTACCCTCGCCAAGTTGATAGTAATCCTAATGTTAGACCAATCTTTAAGCCGATAGCCGCTGAGAGGGAACATCGCAAGCTGACCATTTTAGCTGGCTTAATGCCGAGAGTTATCCGAGAAGCTGCCGAGAGTTGCTGGGATATGGTGTACGATATCAGTCACGACCACCTACATGATGATCCGGCCGATGGCTTAGACCCAACCAACCCCTTCCGAACTGAAGTTTAATCCAACATCTTTAGCCCTCTTTAGTAGCCTGGACTGTGCCATCTGGGTGATTCGGTGGCGAATAAACTGTAAGTAATTTTAGATCTACTTGTCCGGTATTGACGATGTCGTGGACGGTACCGGCTGGGACGAATAATATGTCTTTCTTCTCAAACGGTTGGATTTCGTTACCAATATTGGCTCGCCCTTCACCTTTAACGATTATGAACGTTTGATCGGTAGTGGCGTGGGTTTCAGAACCAATATCACCACCGACTGGTAAAGTCATAGCCACCAACTGGCTGTACTGACCGGTTTTAGTCTTGGTGGTTTGGGTTGGGTTTTGGATATACGTATTTAAGGATTGGTATTACCACTGCGTCTATCGTCGAGAGTTTTGGTTCATAATATTGTTACTATTCGGCGTTTTTGGTTATGTCTTCTTCTTCAATTCGACTGATCGTCGATAGTCATAATAGCTCATGGTTATGGCCTAGTTGAGTGCTATAGTGGTCATGAAATAAGGAGCAATTATGACTAGTGGCGAATCATCGACAAGTTTTTTCAAGAATTTGCACGATACTTTAGGTGCCGAAACCGAAGGTTTGAACGCTACTGACGACACTCCAAAGTGGGTAGAAGTCGCCCAGACCGCCTCAGCCGTTGCTGATGCTTTATACCCGAGAGATCCGGCTAGACGACATGAGTTCCTCGGCAAAGTCTTAGGTTTTGAATTAACTCCTCCAACACCTAGCCATTCACCTCAACCGATTAGTCTCGCTACGATGTGAATTAAGCGGCTAGCATCCGGCTATCGACTCCGCGGGCGCACAACAAAGCAAACATACCGAGGACTTGTTGAAGTTGAAATTCGATATCATCGAGGCTAGAGTTGAATAGCTGAAAATTACGTTTCACTTCCCTAGTGCCCATATGTTCGAGATCTAATTCTTCAACTTCCGGTTGGGGTGGTTGAAAATCGGGATGCAACATTACTTCTATGAATCGCTTAACATCTGCTTCGTCGTAGTCTATGCCGATAGCTTCGAAAAGGCTTATGCAAAGTTCTTCAAGCTGAGTGGTGACGGCGGTAATTATTTCTGGATCGGCATTCCTAGCTTCTAATAATTGCAGACCATGGATGGCACCGACGATGTCTTTCAATATTGGCGCAACGATTAATTTGTCTTCAGCTTCCAGTTCACTAAGCCGTTCAGCGACAGTGGCGACTATCGGCGCCAGTGGTTGGGCTTCGCTAGTCTCGACAATATTTAATTGCCCGGTGGCGAAATCAATGGTTTCTGGGGCGTCTGACGGTGGTGCCAGACTTAACTCAGCGAACAATAGCAAAGCTTGAGTAAAATCTTCGAGAACTTCATCTGGTGATTTTTCTAGCTCGGCGGCCCAGTCAACTAGTTCAACCACTACAGCTTCTGACGATAATGGCGCATCGATCTCAGCAACGTGTTCGGCAGTGTTCACCGGCTCTATCCATTCGTCTTCAACAAATCCAGCTAAATCATAGACTGGCTCAGTTTCTGCAGTAATTTCCGCATCGTCAGCGATAACTGGCTCAAAAGCCTCGGTCATAGCGAACAGTTCAACCAAAGATTCGATATCTACTATCTCGGGTTTAGGTGCTTCCGTCTGGCTAGAAACTAGCTTTTCAGCGATATCGGGCGCTAGCAGTCTTGGTTTTGGCGCCAGTTCGACGACATCAGTCGGCACTAACCCTAATTCCGGTTTTTCAGCCTTTGACGGTGTATCGATAACTTCAGTTAAGTTCTTGGCGACTTGCAGTACCTCTTCTAACTCACTAACGGTCTGACGAATTTGCAACTCATCACCATCAACCAACTCAGTCGCGACCACTTCTAGTGGCTTGGCGGGTGGCACCGTTTCGACCGTTTCTGGCTGAGCCGATTGTTTGACTTGTTTCACCTCAGCTATCGGGCTATCTGGGGTTTTCTCAGCCGTAGGAGCTTTAGTCGGCTCGGCAACAGTATAATTCTTATCAAGACCCAACTTTTCGGTAGTTTTAGCAAAAATATCAGCATATTTTGGATTTATCTCCGAACCAGAAGCATTTAGTCCTTTAACTACGAAATCATTCTTCATATCAATCGTAATTCTAGGATCATTCAAGTCAACCGGACAATAAGGGCCCAAATCTTTAAGACGACCTTTGAAGCCCAAAAATGAAACCATTTCGTCGCCCAGTTCATTATACAAATCAGGAGTTGGCTCCTGCTCAATCGACGCATTGGCTTGTTCAGCAATTAAACCGAAAGATGGTTGCTCAAACTCGATAGCGGCACCGGGCGGAACGATTGCTGATCCGTTTGTTTCTGGTGCTAATTCCATACGTTTTACTCTAGATTCTCAAGCAAGAAAAGATGTTCGGGCTTCAGACTACCACCGGCATTCAATATTGCAGCCAAATATCGCGCCCTCTTCTCGGGATCCTGTCTAGCTATCGTGTCGGCTGGGCAGAATAATGCTTCCATTTCTAGGGCGGCGCCCAAACCAAGTTCCATGTCGCCAGATCCGACAACTACCTTAGCGTCGAGACCGTATGATTCAATGAATGCTTTTTGGTTAGGAATTTCTGGTTTTGTCATATATATCCATTTTAAAGCTTTAGCAACATAATGCAATCTACTAGAGATGGTACCAATCAAATCTAGATATAAGCTGAGTAAAGTATAATTTAGACAATGTTAGCAAAAGATAAATATCTGATACTCGCCCGACAGGCTGGTGCTGTCTGGGGAATTGTCGGCGTTAGCTTATTGATTGGAAGCGCCATGGTGCGCGTTCTACCCCACGCCGTCGATGCGTTCAAACTTGGATTAACACCTATGGAATGGATATTACTATTTATTTGGAGTGGTTTCATGCTGACAACCGAAGGTTACCGTGGTTTTCAGAAACTATTTTCGCCTAGGGTAGCCTCCAGAGCTTGGTATTTATTCAAACTTGGCCGTCCATTTGACTTGATAATGGCCCCGGTGTTTTGCATGGGCTACTTTAGGGCCCCACGTCGACGCATCATAACTAGTTGGACATTAACTTTGGGCATTATTCTAATAATTACCGCTGTACACTTCTTATCACAACCTTGGCGTGGGATCCTCGATTGCGGCGTTTTGTTAGGTTTAGGCTATGGTCTAGTTTGGCTATTCGTTTTTGTCATCATAACTATTAATCGACGAGATTATGTGGTTGATCCGGAAGTTAAATAAAAAGCAGGACCACTGATTTTAGTGGCCCTGCTATATTTAGCTTAT
The DNA here is from genome assembly GCA_021783725.1 of bacterium. Taxonomy (GTDB): domain Bacteria; phylum Patescibacteriota; class Saccharimonadia; order Saccharimonadales; family UBA4665; genus JAJXTN01. The sequence continues at coordinate 82,110 of JAJXTN010000003.1, forward strand.
TTAAATATTTAGTCGTCCATCATGCCGTGTCGGCCCATATCACCGTGACCGGGCATTAAATACTTGATATCGATGCCATTATCGGTAGCCCACTTCTGGAGAGCGGTTCGCTCAGCTTCGCGCTTAGCGTGGCGTTCAGCTGGAGTAAGTGACTTCATTTCAGTTCGATCAGTCTCCCGCTCGGTTTGCATTTCAGCTAGTTTGGCGGTAATTTTATCGGCTTGAGCCTGAGTTAAAGTACCGGCTTTAACTAGCGCGGCTAATCTAGTCTGCTCATTTTGCATATGCATCGCTTGACGGCTGGCTTCATTCTCATCAAAGACTTTTTGAACGTCAGCCTTGTTCAAATGAAACCTAGTCGCCAACTGATCGACGATAGACGGTTTCGGGTTTGAGTTTGCGGACTGGGCGTTAACCGCCACTGGCACTAAAACAGCCATGCCTAAAGCCACAGCTGAAGTTGCGTATAATATACTCTTCTTAATAATGACCTCCTTGTTTAACTAGTAGATGCCTTTTGAAGCGATATCCGCCCAACAAGGCAACGATAACAGCTTAAAGCTTTAGCCTTAGGATTGGCTGAGCGGTCGGCCGAATTGCAACCAACTGGCGGCTAATTACTGCTTCTGCTTGGTTTTGGATGAATGATTGGTGGCGTTGAATATCATCGACGCGTCGTGGATACGAGCCGAAGCGTTGTCTATGCCAGCCATCGTTTGGAACATTGCAAGTGTCCGTTTCATGATTCGCTGAGCGAGGATTATAAAAAAGATTGCCAGCGGTAATTCCACCGCTACAGCCGACAGAATCGTCAGTAGCGCATCTGGTGTCCCTAGCGACATGACGACATCAAACAAAGCGTCACATATTAATAGTGTCGCCGCCACTATCGAAGCGGCGACTAATATTTGGCGTTGATAATAGGCAGCCCAAATCGCGACAGTTAGCACGCTTATCAAAGCCATATCGAAGCCCACCCAAGCAATACTCCAATAATGAGCGGTAAAATGATCCGGCAAAGTGAAAGCCAAATAAACAGTCCATGGGATCAAAAAAGCTAAAACCACCAGCAGAATGATCAGTAAACGCCTATTCATCGGGTAATTCAATCTCATAGTAAGTCTACCTGTATTATACCCCGTAAGCTGACTATTTATTCGGTGACGTTGCTACCTTTGAACGGCCCACCAAAAAGTGGGGCAAAAACACAAACATTAAATATTCCGGCTAGCAGTGGGACCAGCCCGACCACTACGAGTACCACTGCCCCTAAACCATGAGCTATAGTATATCCGAGAACTACTAAAGCTAAGCCGGCAATAATCCTGATAGCTCGTCCTAACATACTGGTCATAAATCTTACGAATCCCATAGTGTTTACACTTTCTGTTTAATTAACTAGTTATTTGACGGCTAAAGCCGCTTCGAAACGCAACCTATCAAAGCCAACGATTTTCTCAAGTTGACCATCTTCGTACTCGATAGTACTGAAAGGCACACCCATTTGACCGCTCAAATTGACCATGCTTTGGGCGGCAATCGGATTTTCATCGACATTATAGTTGGTGTATGGAACTGATTGCTCATCCAGCCAGCGCTTCAGCATTACGCAATATGGACAAGTTTTGGTGCTATAGATAGTGATTTTCTTCATTCGATCCTCCTGTTAAGTCTTAATAATTCCGCCAATGGCCTGAACGTGATCAATTGAGCCTAGATTGGTTACGTTGGTATAACCGGCGGCTTTCAATATAACTGCCGCTTGGCTAGCCCGACTACCACTATGACAATACAAGTAGACTGGCTTATCTTTGGCTAGGTTGGGTAATTGTCCAGCTTGCATATCTTGCAGAGAGAAATTCGTGGCGCCAGCGATATGGCCACCGATATACTCGGCCGGCGTGCGAACATCTAACAGCTGTCCGCCAGTAACCACGTCATGTTGAACTGTTTGAAAAGATAATGCCGACCCACTATTTTGGGTGCTAGAATGTGGCGAGAATAGGATGAATCCGGCCACGACGATAATTATTGATACTATTACGATTCCAAATTTCATGATCGATGACTCCTCATGCAGTTTTTACATAATCCACTTATAGTTAATTGACCGGATATACTACAGTCGCCAATCGAGGCTTCCAAAATCGGGATAACACTATCCTTGACGTCAGTATCACGCAGTAAACCGCAAGCTAAACACTGGAAATGGTCATGGGGCTTAGTGTTGGCGTCATATCGCATCGACCCGTCTTTGGATACTGGTGCGACCGCAATAGTGCCACGTGAAGCTAATCGAGTAGTCGCCCGGTGAACAGTCGTAGCACTCAAGTCAGGATACATTTCGCGCAAATCGGCTAATAATTCAGAATTGGTGGCGTGACCTAGTCGAGCTAACTGAGTTTCAATAGCTTTACAGTACTTGGTTTGGCGCTGGGCAGTGATAGAAGTTGTCATGTCACCTATTATAGGCAATTTATTTGCTAATGTAAATGGTTTACATTAATATAGTATAAAGTAGCCTGTGCAATACTAATAAATCAAGGAGTACATATGTCTAAACTAATTATTGATGTTCGCGAGCCTTTTGAGTACGCCACCGGCCATGTTGAAGGTGCGTTGAACATTCCGCCAGACCGCTTAATGCAAGGCGCGACTGAACTTAATGGTGTCGCCAAAGACACGCCAATCATTGTCTACTGTCGTTCCGGTAGCCGTTCGAATGTGGCCATGAATATATTGCATCAAATGGGCTACACCGATATCACTAATGGTATAAACAAAGACCAAGTTGAAGCCCGATTTCTATAAACAATAATAAAGGAGCCAAACAATGTTAACTTATGTGGCCATCGCGCTAATAGTTTTTGGAGCCTACTTTTATCTCAAAAGTCGGGGCCAAAAACAACAATTTAATCTTGCTGATATCAAAAAGGATCTAGACCGAGGTGCGATACTGCTAGATGTTCGAACAGCTAGAGAATTCAACTCCGGTCATGCCAAGGGCGCCAAAAACGTCTCGTTACAAACGCTCCAAGCTGGCGCTCTACCAACAAAAGACACTACTAAAACTGTCTATGTCTACTGTCACAGTGGCGCTAGAGCCTCATCAGCTAGCTCAATATTGAAGCAAGCCGGATTCCAATCGGTCGTTAATATCGGCAGTCTCGGCAAATGGCGCAAACTAGGCGGTGCCGTAACTCATTAAGGAGAAAGCCATGAATATTGTAGAAGATGTAACTTGTGGTAAGGCCCAGTTATTAGACGTCCGGACCAAGGAAGAATGGAAAGCCGGCCACGCTACTGGAGCGATGCACATATCGGTCAACAATTTGTTGACTGGTTATGTTGGTGACCTTGACCCCGATCTACCGATCTACGTCTACTGCGCGACTGGGGCTCGAGCCGGCACGGCGACTAGCTATCTAAGTCGTCAAGGCTACCAGGTCAGCAATATCGGCGGACTGAGCGTGTGGCAAAAACTTGGTGGCGCCATCGAGCGCAAATAAACGTTTTGATAGCTTGAAGTTGACTCCGACTGGAAGTTGACAGTCGATAGTCCGATACCTATAGTCATAAAATAATCTATGCGCAGAATATCAATATCAAGTTCTAATCAACACGGCTTCAATAATTTCATAATAATTCTCGGTTTATTGTTTGTAGCTATTTTTGCGCTAATCGGAATTCGAGCCATCCAAGTCATCAGCGCCAGACCTTCGACTCCGGCTCCAACCATCAACATATCAGCCCTCCCAAATTCAGTGGCCTACGGCGCCAAAAGCCAACTAGTCTGGACGACCGCCAACGCCAATACCTGCACCGCTACCGGCGGCTGGTCTGGCACTCGACCACCGAGTGGCAAGACTTATACCGGCAATTTAACGGCCAATACGACTTACGGCCTAACCTGTAGTGGTCCGGGCGGGGACTCTAGCGGTATGACGTCGGTGACTATTTCGGCAAATTCAAATACTCAATAGGCTTAGTTGCGGTTAAACAAGACCGATCGAAACAACTATTTTTAGGCTTATGGTCTGTGGTACGATTAATCTATAAATTTCGAAATTATGGGGAACTAATGACGCCGGAAACTAGATCAATCAAAGGCACCGTTATAGCCATCACTGGAGCCAGCTCTGGTATAGGTCGAGAGACGGCTCGGCTGTTGGTAGCGGCCGGTGCCAAAGTGTCGCTCAGCGCACGTCGGATTGACCGATTGAACGACCTAGTCAAAGAACTTGGAGCCGACAATGCCTTGGCTTTTCAGTTAGATGTTACTATAGCTGACGAGAATGATAAATTTATCGCCGAAACTATACGTAAATTTGGCCGGCTAGATAGTGTAGTCGCCAATGCTGGCATCGGCCACTACGGTAGTGTCAGTGATGTGTCGAATGCCGATATCACCAATATGATCGACGTTAATTACGCTGGGACCGTTTGGACCGTCCGATCGGCCGTGCCTGAATTTCGTAAACAGCAGGCTGGCGATATCGTCATCGTTTCCAGTGTGGCTGGACTTCGAGGCGGTGCTGACGAGGCAGTTTATGCCGGCACTAAATTCGCTCAAATTGGCTTCGCCGGAGCTATCGATCGCGAATTATCAAGTCAAGGCATCAGAGTCACGGCTATCTGTCCGGCTGGCACCAATACCGAATTTGCGATTGGCAGTGGTCGGACCGAAGGTGACCCAACACTACAAGCCTATATGGACCCAGCTGATGTTGCTTTCCAGATTCTGACCGTCCTTCAGCAACCACGACGACTTAGAACTTCATTGTGGGCAACCTGGAGCATGTCACAAATCAGTTAGTTCATGAGGCTACTTTTAAACTAAAATAACTAGGAAATATATTCATGCCGATATCATCCAATCCAGATAACTATTACAACGGTAAAGCTAAGCCCAAACACCATAAATTTGGCCTATTTAGCTTCATTGTAGTCATGGCTATTGGAGCGATATTCGCATTAACCGCTTCGACGATGATTATAAGAAGTAATTATACTAAGCCAAATTGGGTCAAAATCAATGGCCAAGTTGTCAGTATTACGCCAATGCTCAACAATGGCACAACTACTTATTCGCCAGTCGTAAATTACGAAGTTAATAGCCAACTATACACCGTTAATGACTCCGTCAGTTCATCGTCACGGCCAGACATCGGCTCATCGATAACGGTGGCCTACAATCCGGCCCATCCAGAACAGGCTCAGGTCGTTCAAAACAGCTCATCCAGAGTCATGGCATACAGCTTTCTAAGTATCGGAATATTATGCTTGGTCATCGCTCCAATTGCCTATGTACAATCTTCACGACGCCATAAGGACATGAAAGCTTTAAAAATCACTGGCCACCGACTTCAAGGCGTGCTGACCAATGTTCAGACCCTGCCAGGTATGAATCATGATTTAGGCTATAAAATCGTCGTAACAGCTACCGACCTAAACGGCCAAGTCCAAAATTATGTCAGCGATAGCCTGACAGGTATCGGTGGTTTAGCGATGGCTGACTTCCATAACAGCCCGATCGCCATCGATGTCTACGTTAACCCGAATAAACCTGAAGACTATTATGTCGACGTTTCGGAAATCCCCAGCCTAACACCTGAACGAATCGTTGAATTAATCCAATCAGCCCGCCATGGTCAACCCCAAAATTTTGCCACTAACGAGATACCTAACTGGCCACAATCAACTACTCCACCTACTCCGCCCTCAACACCATATCCCCCAGTTCAGCCAACCTATCCAACTCCACCGACCTAT
>JAJXTN010000004.1 GCA_021783725.1 bacterium
CAGTCCGAGAAAGAATCATATCTTTCTTGCAAACTATGGGTCAGCGATTCGGAGTCGAAACCAAAGACGGTTTACTATTAAATGTACCGCTCAAACACCAGGATATCGCCAGCTCAGTAAATGCTACAAGGGAAACGACCAGTCGTGAATTATCTGCTCTTGAACGCAAAGGTTTGCTATCCAGCAAGCAATCATTAATCACCCTAAAAGATTTAGACAGACTTCAAAAATTTCTAGAATAAACGGTCTACTGCCACTTCGATACTATCTGTTCAATTATCCTGATAACGCTGTCGTGATCCGGTACATCATGTTTATCGTAATAATGATCCGTGTCAATATAATCCTCAAGAACACTCAAACAATAGATTTCATCCGCCACAATATGCATTCGATCAACCGCCGTTACACTAGCTAATGGCGTAGCTACGATAATGCTTTCAATAGTCAGAGGTTTCAAAAATTCGACACTAAGATCCAGCGGAAGAGCACTTTTCAGTCCATCAGACACCAATATGACATGATGCCCCATCAATAAATCTTTATTCATCACACCGCCCTTGCCCAATAAATGGTTAAGATCGTGCATGCTAGTAAGTTTCTCTTGCTCAATCAGGCCATAATACTCACCAACCATTTCATCCAATTCACCTTGAGAATAACGTTGATTGTATGCCATGGAGCCACCAGAAGTAATCCCGGCGATTGGATCGGGCTCAAGCGGTAAGTTAATCTCGGCTGTCTGTAACAGCATCATTACGCATTTAAGCTCGCTGGCGATCTGGGCCCCAATCATTACTCCACCGTCATCAAGCGCGACTACTGCACACTTATCATTTAAGTGTTTAGCGGCAATCTGCGAACTGAGCATTCGCCCTGCTTGTAACCTAGATGCAAAATACATGTTAGAAGTGTAACCTAAAAACTTATGCTTTTCGAGAGGTGAAACTATTAACCTACAATCGTTTCAGCAGATAGAAACGTTCGCGGTTACCTTTAGCGCCAGCAACTTCCGAATCGGCTTTATTGATAATCATGAACTTGCCTTGAGACCAAGTCTCGAAATCTTTTAAAATATCACGGCGCATCGTGTCATTTTTGATGACACCCTTGTGTTTCAAGTTACTTTTAGTGGCTTCGAATTGCGGTTTGACCATGACGACAATTTGGGTTGTCGACTGACTCAAACGGGCTATGCTTGGCAATATGTCTCTTAGGGATATGAATGATACATCGGCCACCACGATATCGATAGCCTGGTCAGTTCGGAAATCCCTGATATCGGTTTTTTCGTGCAATTCAATCTGTGGATGGCCAAGTAAACTCGGATGTAATTGATCGGTTCCAACTTCTACGTCAATGACTTTTTTAGCACCCTGCTTGAGAGCATAATCTGTAAATCCACCGGTACTACTGCCGACGTCTAGAACCACTTTGTCGGCGAAATTGATCTGTAAAATCTTAGCTACTGACTCTAGTTTCAAAGCCGCTCGGCTAACGTACTGGGTATTGGGACTGATGGTCACCACATCTTCATGATTAACCATATGTCCGGGTTTAGTGACGACTCGACCGTTAACCTGCACCTGACCAAGCTTAATATAACTCTCGGCCTGAGACCGAGAGGCCACTAGCTTTAATTCAGCCAAAGTTTGATCAAGCCGCAGTTTCATGTAGACCTCGAATTTCGAAGTTGGAATTTGGAAGTTCGAATATTTATATGCGCCGCTAGTAGGGCGTTCAATTGGGCATGACATTTGTTAACAAGTTCAGCTATAATATCCAAATTTTTTCTACTAATGTAGCCGACATCATGAGCAATTAGTAGCTTGTCTTTTAACTCAAACAATGAGCCAGCTGCTATTCTATAGAATTGCTCCTTTTCCCGTGAGCCCATACGCCCGAAGCCTTCGGTAATATTAGCCGTAACAGAGGCAGAAGACCGTTTCATCTGATTAATCAAGCCGAACAATTCATCCCGTGGAAAAGACGCCGTTAGTTCATAAACTTTAAGTACCATCTGGTGTCCAGTCTTCCAAACGTCTAAATCAGTAAACGATTGATTACTCATCGAAACTTCGATTCGAAATTCAAAATTCGAACTTCGAGATTCATATTAGCCTTTGACGCGCTCACGGTAAGCACCGGTGGCGGTGTCGACCGATATGAGATCGCCCTGCTTAATGAATGCTGGCACTCGAATGTTTATACCAGTCTCTAGCGTCGCTTCTTTGGTTATCGACGAGCTGGTATCGCCTTTGACGGCATCTTCGGTATAGGTGACCTTAAGAGGTACATTCTTGGGTAGTTCAACGTTTATCGCTCGGCCATCGAAGAACTGCAAGCTGACGGTGTCGCCTTCTTTCATATAACCCGAGCTGTCACCTACTAGATCAGCCGAAACTTCAAATTGTTCAAAACTATCGCCATTCATGAAGTAATATATCGAACCATCATTGTATAGGTATTGAACTGTCTGACTGCTGACATCAGCACTGTCTAACTGTTCATTGCCTTTGAAAGTTTTGTCTAGTACTTTGCCGTCGAGCAGACTTTTGATTCGAACGTTGACGATCGAACCACCCCGACCCATGACTTTCTGGTTATATTCAACCACACGATAAGGCGTACCTTCCCACTGGAAAAGCACACCCTTCTTCAAATTAGTTATCGACAATGCCATAAATCCTCCGGATTAGTTACTGGTGCGCTTGTACGCTAGAGAGCTGGTTCTCATAGAACCAATCAAAGCATTTATTTGTTTGTGTATTAAGATTGACTGCTTTGCTAAATTGACGAATGATACCTTATCCAAGTATCCAAGATCTCTAGCAAGTAGAAGGTGATTTTGGGTTTCCGCTAAAGAGCCGCGGGCAATTACCAAGAACTGTATGAACTCTTTATTCGAACCACGTTCAAAGCCCTCTGTTATATTTGCCGTAATAGAACTAGCAGATCTCGTGAGCTGACTCGTTAAACCAAAATTTTCCTTGTGTGGGAAGCCGGCGGTTTGGCGGTAAATATCTAGTACTAGTCTGTGACCCTCTTGCCATACTCTTAATTCAGTAAATGACCTCGCGAAACTCATATTGCCTCCTCGTCTACTAACGAACCAGTCACCAGCTTACTAGCTACTAGCTAGCGGCTACGAATGGTAATAGGGCGATGTGACGAGCCCGCTTAATAGCAACGCTCAAACGACGCTGTTCGCTCTCGGTCAAACCAGTCTTCTTGCGTGACTCAATCTGACCGTACATGTTAACGTAACGTTGTAATGTCTTGAAATCTTTGTAGTCAAAATAGGCTACGTCAGTTCGGTGTTTAAAAATCTTGGCCATAAAAATCCTCCGGATTTATTGGTACGCTAGTGGGTTAGTCCGCTGGTACGCTAGTGTAATTCCCAGCGTACCAGTTACCAGCGTACCAGTTTACTAATTTAAAATGGGATGTCGTCGAGGTTGATCGGTGCATCACCGATGTCTTCAATGACGACGTCGTCTTTAGGTTTCTTAGTAGGGGCTGATCTGCTTGGGGCTGGAGCATCTGACGTATTGCCAGCAAAGTTTCCGCCACCTTCACCACCTTCACCGCGGCTGTCGAGGAAAGTTACATCGTTAGCTAGGACTTCGACCTTGCTACGTTTAACGCCTTCTTGTTCCCAGTTACGACTTTGCAGTCGACCCTGGACTAGACAACGGCGACCTTTGCTGAGGTATTGTGAAACTCGTTCAGCTAGCGGTCCCCAACATACAATGTCTATGTAGTCGGTGGCTTCTTGCCATTCACCACTGGCGTCTTTGTAACTGCGGTTTAGCGCTAGACTAAAGCTAGTGACATTTTGGCCATTCGGTGTTTGGCGAAGTTCTGGATCGCGGGTAAGATTACCCATTAAAGTTACTTGGTTGAGACTACGTGCCATATGGCATCCTCCTTATAAGACCTATGTCTTGATTACTTAGTACTTTTACCCTACGCTTTTGGTTAATTATTAGTCAAGCTTAAGCTTTTTGATTAACTCAAAAATTAAGACTAAATTAATTACTCTTCTTCTTTGTCGTCATCTTTGTCATCGTCTCTACTGTCACCCCGAGCCACCGCTTTGGCCGCTTTCTCTGCCTTCAAAGCTTCGGCTTTAGCCGCTGCCTTGAGGTCTGGTCTAGTGATCAGGAAACGGATGACTTCATCAGTAATGTTGAGGGTGCTCTCAACCTTCTGGACGCTTTCACCAGGCAATTCAACGGTGTAAAAAACATACACGGCGTGTTCATTGCGCTTGATATTGTAGGCTAGCTTGCGCTTGCCCCAATTGTCGGCACTTACCACTTTGCCACCGTTATCGGTGACTATTTTCTTGACTCGAGCTTCGGCCTTAGTCAGGTCGACTTCGAGGTCAGGGTGATATAGTACGGCGATTTCGTACTGATTCATCTATATTCCTTCTATTGGTTACCCTCCGAAGCTTTAGCGAAGGAGGGACAGCCCACGCACACTAGCGGTCGCAGGCTGAAGTTGTTATTACCTAGAATATTATAGCTTAATCACCTCTGTTGGTCAAGCGAAGGCTAGATAGTGTTGTGCTCAGACTCTTCATCGTCAAAAGCTTCAGCTGCGGCCATCATGCCACCGCCGAATACTTCTTCGGCCGAACTAACCAATACTTCTCTAGGCCTGGAACCATCAGCGGCCCCGACTATTCCCTGGTCTTCCATAGTTTCAATCAAACGCGCTGCTCGGCCATAACCGATGCGAAGACGGCGTTGTAACAAACTGGTGCTGGCTTTATGATTCTCGATGACAACTTTCACGGCGTCTTTCCACATATCATCATCGGCATCATTGGCGCCATAGTCAGCCACAATGCCACCCTTGCCATTTAATTGAACTGGCTGGCTAACAACTTCATCATCGTATTGAGGCGGTCGCTGCATCCGCATGAAATCCATAATCTTAATAGTTTCGTCATCACCGATGAAGGCACCTTGGACACGCTTCGGTTTAGGCATGTCAGACGTCAGTAATAACATATCGCCTTGGCCTAGTAGCTTCTCAGCTCCAACCTGGTCGATAATCGTCCTGGAGTCAACTTGTGAAGCCGTCGTGAACGCAATTCGAGCCGGCACGTTGGCTTTGATCAAACCAGTAATGACATCAACTGAAGGTCGCTGAGTCGCCAAGACTAAGTGAATACCGACAGCTCTAGCTTTTTGAGCAATCCGCACAATCAGAGCTTCAACGTCACGAGCGGCCATCATCATCAAATCAGCCAACTCATCAATGACGATAACGATGTACGGCATACCCTCTTCCTTCTTTAGGCTGTTATATTCGGCAATGTTACGTTTATTAACCTCAGCCAAAGCATGATAACGACGCTCCATCTCAGCGGTTGCCCATTTCAGAGCGCTAATACACTTCTCTGGCTCGGTAATAACTGGTGTTAATAGATGCGGAATGTCATCGTATGGCTTCAACTCAACTCGTTTCGGGTCGACAAGTATCAATTTAAGATCTGACGGTGAATTACGATACAACAAGCTAGTTAAAATAGTATTAATCATCACTGACTTTCCAGATCCGGTTTGTCCAGCTACTAGTAAGTGTGGCATTTTGGCCAAATCAGCCATCACTGGCGCCCCAGATATATCCTTGCCAATACAGAAAGGCAAGAAACTAGAATAATTTTCCCATTCTCGGGTATTCATAATTGAACTCAGTCTAACGGTAGCCGATTTAACGTTAGGCACCTCGATGCCAACTGCCCGCTTACCAGGAATTGGGGCTTCCATGCGAATGCTTTGAGCCGCCAAGTCTAAGGCTAAGTTATCAGCTAGGGCTGTAATCCTCGTCAATTTGGCACCAGCTGGTGGTTTCATGGTGAACTGCGTAACCCGCGGACCGATGTTGGCCCCCTCCATTTCGACTTCGATGTTGAAGTTCTCGAAAGTGTCGTGAATAATCTTGGCGTTAGCACTAACATCACCTGGATCAGCCTTATCCTGTTTGTTATTCAAGAGATCAAGGCCTGGGAATACCCAATTGGGATCTTTGGCAGCCGTCAAGGCTTCGTGCGATTCAGCGACTGATAATTTCTGAGCTGTATTCTTGAGCGAAGTCAGGCGCGGTTCACTACCACCTTGATGATGAACCACCGGTACACCTTCATTCATTTTGAAAGACGATTGTTCGGCTCGAGCCTTGAGAGCCGCCAGTTCCGACTCTTCACTGGCTGGTTTGCGTTTAAACAGGCTGAAGAAAGTCAGCATAATCTTCGGTGAAATACTGAATGAGAAGAAAATCGCTAGGACGGTAATCACGAAGAATAATAAGCTAGCTGGCACTTTATCCAAGGCGCCCAAAGCGAAACTACCGACGCCACCACCGATTACTCCACCGTGTCCACCAGTCCAATCGCCAGTTTGACTCTTGGTAGCGAAAGCCGTTTCGGCCCACGCGGCGGCAAAGAATAGCACTGCTAACATGCTCAATAAATTAGCCATTGGTATCTTGCGATTCTCGGACTTGAACTTATAAACTCCCCAATAGATCAAAGCTATAGGCGTCAAATAAGCCGCCCAACCGAAAGCCCAAAACGCGCCATGGAATAATCCCAGTGGCAATGAACCACCGGTCCCGAAGCCCCCTAATAATAAGAATAGACCAATAATGATCAAGAATACGGCACCAGTTAATTGCCAAAAAGGCGCAGTTGCCGATTCGACTGGTTCAGCCGATTTTTTCTTTCTAGATTGTTTTTTCTTTTTAGCCATAATGTTATCCGTTAATTATAGCGCACCCTTGGCCGAAATGTAGAAAATCGCGCTTTGTTTTATAGCTTAAGCCAAAACTAAAAGTAGTGGCTGAACTGATGTTCATGCCACTACTATAGCAATTTTTACAACTTTTGTCAATCTGCTTATGGTTGTTTCGGGGTCTGAGTGTGGCCATGCTCGCCTATCGGCTTACCGGCAGAAAAGTTATTCCAAGCCGATTGTGGAACTCGATCAGCTAGAGCTTCGGCGTTAGCATCACCCACAGTCCCCTCTAAAACAAAACCTCCAACAAGCTGTGCATCGCGTATCCGTTTATCATGATAGGCCGGATGTTCAGTTGGTTCGAGTGGTTTCGCGTTTAATCCCTGCTCCGATGCATAATTGGTATCGGCATTGAGTTCAGCGAACATATCTTCAGTTGTGTGGCGAAATACTTTTGGTTGAACAGGTTTTTTAGACATGTATATACATTAGCACTATGGAGCTAAAATGTCAATATTATGATACCCTGTTACTGACTAGTCCATCGTTCCCAAGCGCCAGTGTTCGCCACGTCGTCAGCCTTATTCTCGGCTAGCGCATCACGCGCGTCACCTTGGAACAGCCCATGCAGTGGCAATAAGTGCGAGAAAGCTAAATGATAAGTCGGATTACCGACACTTTCGAGAAAGCTATCAATATCAGCATCACTTACCGCCAGCTGTTCAAAATTCACGCCGTCACAATATAAATCTTTTAACCACTGTTGGCTTGAGATCTGTTCGGACATTGGCGTTTAGTCGGTACGAGCGTCCTGAGTCAGTAATCGGGCCCGCATTTCTTGGAATCGCTGTTGTTGGTCAGCGGCGATTTCTTCGGGAGTTTTGACTGGTGCTTGATTTTGGGTTGGCTTACCGGCTTCAGGCTTACCACCGCCGTTAGCGCCGACGATATTGACTACCGGTATAACTATCGGACTGCGTTGAGTGTGCTCAAACAAATAGTGGGTAACGTGGTCTTTGAGTTCAGCTTTGAAGCGGTCGAGGTCCACCCGTTTGAAGCGTTGTTGGACGGCTCGCTTAAGTTCAATCCTAAGACCATTCATGATTTCTTCATTGTCACGCATATATATGAATCCACGACTGATGATGTCCGGGCTCGTCAGCAGATTACCGCTTTTCTTATCGATGGTTAGAACGACAGCGACTAAACCTTCTTCGGCTAATAGGACGCGGTCTTTGACAACTATATTGTTGACGATAGCACCGGTCTGATCAACTAGCACCGTACCGTGTGGCACTTCGCCGACTAGTTCCATCTTGTCGGGAGTGAACGCCAGAACTGCACCATTCTCGGCATTGAAAGTATTCAACCGAGGTATGCCCTGCTCGACAGCCACATCAATGTGTCTTTGCTTGGTTCGGAAAGCGCCGTATATCGGCACGAAGAACTTCGGCTTAGTGACATTGATCATTTCGGCGTATTCGTCTCGGCTAGCGTGTCCGGAAACGTGCAATGGACCGACACCATCCAAATCATGGTTACGGTGTTCAAAAACGTGAACACCTTTACGGGTTAGGTCGTCGACCATCACACCAATAAGTGAATCGTTACCGCTTTCGGGGATTGGCGTACTCGACAAAATGACAGTGTCTTGCTCTTTGAGTTTGACGTGACGGTGTTCGCCGTTAGCCATTCTCTGCAAAGCACTGCTTGGCTCACCTTGACTACCAGTAGCCACGACGATAACATCTTGGTCTTTCATGGTAGCGACGCTAGCGATTGGCACAAATGTACCTTTGGGCACGCGAACATAACCGTGCCGAACGGCCATTTCTAGGGTACTAACCATACTGCGACCATCCATCGCGACTTTGCGACCGTGGTGGACAGCGGCATTCACAATCATCTGAATACGGTTCATGTTCGTCGAGAACACACCGACGAAAATCCGACCAGGTGCTTGATCGATGATGTCGATGAAACTTTGTTCAAGCGTACTTTCTGAAGGCGTCCGGCCTAAGCGTTCGACAGATGTACTTTCACTCAAGAGAACCAATACGCCTTCGTCGCCAAGCTGTTTCAAGCGGTCCATATCGGTTCGTTCGTGATCGAGCGGATTAGGGTCAAACCGGAAGTCACCAGTATTGATGATCCGTCCAACTGGCGTATCCAAAACTACACAAGTACTGCCCGGAATCGAATGTGTTACTCGCACCAGTTCGACGAAGAATTCACCAATTTTGAGTCGTTCGTGAGTGTTCTCGTTCATCATCACGGTACGTAGTTCAAAGCCTTCGGGCATCGGCAAGCCGAAATTCTCGAAAATTTCTTCAACTCGACCAATAGTAAATTTACTACCATAGATTGGGGCTGGGAATTTGGGTACGATATGTGGCAAGCCGCCAATGTGGTCAAGGTGACCGTGAGTAATGATATACGCTCGTAGTTTGTGCTTAATCTGCTCAATATAAGCAGTATCGACAATGCCATAGTTAATACCAGGCAGATCGACGCTTAGGTCGTTACCGCAGTCGATAATAACGGCGTCATTAACGTATTCGACAAGCATCATGTTCTTGGAACCGCCACCGTCCATTCCACCCAGACCGATGATCTTGAGGCGTGGACTATCGTCGATGACATTAGCTCGCGTTGGTTTAGTAGCATCAGCCGTTTGGTATTGGTTGGCGATGCGCTGAGCATCAGCTTGAGAGCGTCGCTGGGCGCGTACTGCCTGTCCACGTGAAGTGGTCAAACTACCGAAAATCGGTGGTTTGGGTGAATCGTTCGGCCGAGGCTGACGATTGTTTTTAGATTTGTTGGGCGCCCCTGGACCGGCATTTCTTGGCGGTCGAGGGTCACGATTATTATTTTTTGGTTGCATAGATTCCTTTCTCTATTGCTTGTTTAAGATAATTTAATTTTCTTAATGATTGATGGGATGAGCGCAAAATCGTCTAATAACGTTTGCCTCATGCCCCCGTTGTACAGTGCGGCCGCTGGATGAAACAAGGGCAGATACATTCTACCTTTGAACTCCTGAGGTTGACCGTGTACTTGTCCGATTTGTAAATCCGGCAAGAAGCAATTCAGGCTGTGACGTCCTAGTGTCACGACTAATTTGGGTTGAATTACCTCTAATTGGGATTCTAAATATGGTAGAAATGCGGTTTTCTCATCTGGCAAAGGATCACGATTGTTTGGCGGACGATATTTAACAATATTGGTGATATAGACATCTTGTCGACTCAGACCTATTGATTCTAACATTTCATTCAAAAATTTGCCGGCCGCTCCGATGAATGGCACGCCTTTCAGATCCTCTTTCTTGCCCGGAGCTTCGCCGATGAACACTATATCGCTATCAACACTGCCTTCACCGAAAACTAGTTGGGTGGCATGGGCGGCCAACTCTGGCGTTATGTTATCGTCAATAATCTGCTGTTTAATGGCATCTAGTTTAGCTTGCTTGGTCATCGACTTATCGCCCATCTATTAATCCTCAAACGACTGCCATTATCACCAGCTCGGTCAAAGTAGGACTCAGTAATACTAGCTCCGATACTCTGGGCAACGGCCATACTGGGTTGGTTCTGGTCGGATATATCGAACAATATGTTACGTAGTCCCCAGGCTTCAAAACCGAAATCAACCAGCTTCTGAGCCGAACGAGCCATTACGCCCTCCCGACGACCATCATTGACTCGCCAATAACCCATTTTGGCGGTCAATGAATCGACTCGGTACAATTCCACTTCACCATTCAGTCCACCCTTATAGACAATCCCGTAAGGTGCCATCCAACCAGCCTGAACTAAATGTCGAGTTCGTTCTTCTCTGGAAACGGCTGATTCTAACGAATCATCAACCGCTGGGTTAAACCAAGGTTCTAGATAGCTACGGTTATCGACCAGTAGTCTGTCCATGTCGGCGGCGTTTTCTGGACCGATTCTACGCAGTTTTATGTCGGCATCAACTACTAGTTCGGCCGGTACCGGCTCAAAACCATTACCGCGAAGTCTACTCAGATTTGTGAGTTGTCGAACCATTAAACAATTTTCCGATTAAGCTAAATAAATTGCGCAAAAAGCCGATGACAAAAATCAAAGTCAGCAGATAATCCCACAAACTGCCACTATCAATGGCTAAGCTTACGAACATGTAGGCTAGGCCCAGCTCGATAAGGCCAAAAACCAATAAACCTGAGTTTGTTTTGTGCCAGTTCTCGAGCTTTTCAATTATTCGCATAGTGAGGCCTTTGCCGTTTCCGGTTTACTTATCACCCTTGTCTTTTAGTTCGCGAGCGGCGGCTTTCATGCTTAACTGCAGGCGACCACGATCATCGATAGCGACGAGTTTGACGGTAACTTTGTCACCTTCTTTAACGACATCACTCGGCTTATTAACTCGTTCTTCAGCCATTTCACTAACGTGTACAAGGCCGTCTTTGCCAGGCATAATCTGCACAAAAGCTCCAAAGTCCATGACGGTTACTACCGGAACATCAACGTATATTTTGCCGATTTCTGGTTCGGCGACGATTGACTCAATCCACTGTCGAGCGGCATCAATTGATCGTTTATCAGGACTAGCAATCATGATTGTGCCATCGTCTTTGATATCAATCTCAGCACCAGTTTCTCCGGTAATTTTCTGGATGACTTCACCACCTTTACCAATCACTTCACGGATTTTATCAGGGTTAATCGTGATCGACTCAACGCGTGGCGCATACTGACTCATCTCATTAGGTTTAGAGATGGTAGTTACCATGTGATCGAGAATGAATGCGCGACCAGCCTTGCCTTGCTCCAAAGCTTGGCGCAGAACTTCGACGCTCAGCCCATGAACTTTCATGTCCATCTGCAAGGCGGTGATTCCAGTCGGAGTACCAGTGACTTTAAAGTCCATGTCACCAGCAAAATCTTCGGCGTCAGCAATGTCACTGAGCACAATGGCTCGGTCGCCATCAACCATTAAACCCATAGCAATACCGCTAACCATGGCTTTCAGTGGTACACCGGCGTCCAGTAGAGCCAAACAGCTACTACAAGTGGCCGCCATTGATGTCGAGCCGTTCTGGCTCATAATCTCGGTAACCGAACGAATCATGTACGGGAACTCAGCTTCGCTAGGCAGAACAGCGCTAAGAGCGCGTTCAGCTAAGTAGCCATGGCCGATTTCACGACGACCAGGACCGCTCAGGCGGCGAACTTCGCCAACTGTATAACCTGGAGCGTTGTAATGGTGGATATAGCGTCGTTCACCTTCCTTTTCCATAGTGTCAACTAGCTGGTTGTAGCTGAGTGGTGCAAGCGTCACAATGTTCATCGCTTGAGTCATGCCTCGGGTAAATAGACTCGATCCATGGACTCGTGGCAAAATACCCACTTCACTACTGAGTGGTCGAACTTCAGTTAATTTGCGACCGTCTGGACGAACACCGTCTTTAACGATACCTTTGCGAACGTCTTTGTGGACTGCCAGCTGGAAAGCTTCATCGTACTCAGCTTTAGCCCCAACATATTCTTCACCAATCTTATCGGCGAAAGCGGTGTGCATTTGATCTCGTAAATTCTGGATTAAAGCGTTGCGCTCTGGATATGGAAGTCGCAAGTCTTCGCCGAGTTGACCTTCCAGCCACTCATCGACAGCTTTCTGGACAGCCGGGTCGGGCAAATCAAGTTCGTATTCTTGCTTGGTAACGCCGATTTTCTTAACCAACTGTTCCTGGAGTGTAATCGCTGGTTGCATAGCTTTGAAAGCATAGTCGATGGCTTCAATGACTTGAGCCTCAGTAACTTCATTAGCTCCAGCCTCAACCATCATGACACCGTCTTTAGTGCCAGCGACAACGAGGTCGAGCGCACCTTCATCAAGCTGTTCAGCCGATGCGAAAGCCGTGTACTTACCGTCTACTAAGCCAACACGCAGGCCGGCAACTGGCCCTTCGTAAGGAGCACCGGTTAGCATCAAAGCCGAGCTTAAGGCAATCATCGCTACCATATCAGGTCGAAATGCCGGATCCATGCTCAGGACTGTAGCCACGGCCTGAACTTCGTGTCGATAACCTTTAGGCCACAACGGACGAATTGGGCGGTCAATCAATCGACCAATCAAGATAGCATCATCACTCGGACGACCTTCACGTTTGATGAAACGGCTGCCACTAACCTTGCCGGCGGCGTACATTTTCTCTTCATAATCAATACTTAGTGGGAAATAGTCCATGCCAGAAATGCGGTTCGGGCTGACCATGGCTGTACCGAGCACGACTGTATCGCCGTAACGGGCGATGACTGAAGCTGAGGTCCTGAAACCAACTCGACCAACTTCCAGGCTAAGCGTTCGACCGCATAGCTCAGTTTCGACTTTAATAATTTCTTTACCTAATGGATTGATAGTTTGTCCCATATGAAGGTACCTTTCTGTATCTAGAGTTATCTCGCCAGGGTTCAAATATATGGCGCTCCCCTTGTGCTAAATAAGGGTGCTATATATCTGCGTCTCTACCGAGATAGACTTCTAAGATGTTTAATGTGCACAAGCTTCGTCTATCGATTTTCGATAGACGTTGTCTATGCGCAAAAGGGGTTTTCAGAAATAGTGCAGTTTGTGCCATTACGATGAGCATCGGAGCGCAAAGTTTGGTGCAAAATGTGCATTTCTGGGAACCCTCCCTAGCGGCGGATGCCGAGTTTCTTGATTAGGTCTAGGTAAGCTTGGCTATCACGTTCAGCAATATAAGCCAGCAAGCGTCGGCGCTTACCGACCATCTGCAATAGACCGCGTCGAGCGGCAAAGTCATGCTTGTTAATCTTCAGATGTTCAGTCAATTCTTTGATGCGTTCAGTCAGAACAGCTACCTGGGCACTAGAGCCACCGGTGTCTTTAGCGTGGGCCTGCGCGCTTTTAATGGCGGCGGTTTTCTTCTCGGTTGTAATCATGTTCAAGTATTTTATCAGATACCGACCCCTTATGCAAGTCCTAAATATCTAAAATGTATTCAAGTGCTTTGAATGTTTAAGCCCGGTGGCGAAAGCTACTAGGCAAGGGACCGGTGTTGGGCTTTCGGTCAGATCGATATCCGACCTCTACGGTTTGAAGGGTGCTAGATTGACCGGTCCTGGGTGCTGGAATATCTGGACTTAAGCCGGTGGCTAATATTACGGCCATGCCAGCCATACCAAGAGCGACAACCCTAGAAGCAAAACCATCGGCGACCGCCGGCATTTGATCCATAACTTGTTTGCTGGGTTGTCCAGTCATTAAGTCAATTACTTCAAATTGCCTTCTGTCACTCATGTGCAATTATTGTAGACTAGTCTGTAAATTTTTGGCAATCATGTCAGCATCTAATTTGTCGGTACCAATAGCCTCATCGATGAGATACTTACCTACTCGGATTCGTCGCAATTCAACAGTATATGCACCAGTATTAAGTATTTTACCGATGTCTTCTACTAGCGTGCGGATATAAGTACCAGATGACACGTCAACCGTGAACTTCACCTCTGGATAGTTGTAGTCGTTAATCTGTAAGCTGTTAATTGATACCGTTCGCGGTTCGATTACTACTTGCTTACCTTCTCTGGCTAGTTTGTAGGCGCGTTGGCCATCAATCTTGATAGCCGAATAGGCTGGTGGCACCTGCTGAATAGCCCCCTTGAACTGTTTGGTTGCTTTTTCTACCTCATCTCGGGTGGGAATGACTATGTCATCTCGAGCTTGTCGAGAGATCTGTTCGGATTTACTATAGATCTCTCCACTCTGGTCGAGATGACGAGGCGCAAGTTCTGCATGACTAATAAAATCTGTGATTTCACCTTCTGGGTCGCCAGTGGTGCTAGTTTTACCTAAACGCATGGTTACTTCGTAAGTTTTGTTTAGTTTCGATAGTTCGCCGGCTCGTTTGGTATAGTCTTTGCCTATTAAAAGTACTAATAATCCGGTAGCAAATGGATCAAGCGTGCCAGTGTGGCCGACTTTTACCTTCGGTAAACGAGTTGAAAGTTTGAAAGTTTCCCAGTCTAAGGTTATCTCGGCTTTTTCGCTTTTAGCTTTACGAACTTGATAACTTTCAACTACAGCGGCTTGTCGCGCAATCTGGCGTACGTAATTAACCACGTCGAAACTTGTCCAACCGGCCGGTTTATCAACTAATAGCAGTCCTTGCATAAAATTAAGTTTAACCCAAGAGGGCAAAAAGACAGACGCGACGGGCAAAAAGACAGCATTTAGCAATTTGCAAATTGCTCATTGCTAATCGTAGTTTGTCACCTGTTGTTTTAGGCGCTGGGCGGTCGAAACTGAAACGGAATCGGTGGTGGCACTGGTGGTGGCGCATTAGGATCATTGACTTCTGGCGGTGGAATCGTTGGCTCAGTGTTATGCAGTATATCGCCTAGTGGTTGAGCGTTTAGAGCTTGGATTGGTTCAGGGGTGCTACTAGGTACTGAATTTAGGGCTTGATTTACTTGATCTCTGGCGTCTTCTAAGTTGGCTTCGGCCGCCACATGTGGACTGTGCACTGATTCTTCTAAATCGGTTAGTGTTTCGTCGGAAGTATCATCGGCTAAGATTTTCAAACCGCTAGTGTCACCAATTGGGGCCGCCCAAGCTGGTGGTGGCGGTGAGAAGTCCGGCATTGCTGGCATTGGTGGCAATGGCTTGTCGGCTGGAGATGCTGTAAGAGGTTCCGGCGATTGGTCTGATGAAGTTGTAGCCGGTGGCTGTATCGATTCGGCCTGATCGGTACTAGGCATCGACTGCGACGGACTGTGGTCCAACATTTTACCTTGCGGTGCATAACCCATACTTAATGGGTCAACGGCGGGGTCGAGCCCTTCGGGCTGAGAATTAGCCGTCAATACCCCGCCCATGGTTGGCGCTGAAGTCATCAATCTTGAGCCGGGCGAAAGATTCTCGGAAGCCGGTTCGTCGGATTGCTCGGGCGGTTTCGATTCATCCAAACTCGGTAGTTTCAAATCTGGCAATTGATCCATTAGCGAAGGGTTGGATGGAATCTCCGTGGCATTAGAATTATGACTTATGGCAAGGGTGCCGTCATCGGACTTAGTCGAACTATCATTGAGCGTTACTAGATCTTGCGATTCGTCGGTCGATACGATTGACAAGCTACCCGATTCTTCGAGCTTAGTCGCAACCAATTGCTGATTAGCCCCGGCGGTCATTAAGGTCGCACTAACACTCATAGTCTGCGAACTGGTCTTCTGATTACTGAACCGATTGGTTTCAGCCACAATACCAGTCAGTAAAGCGGTAGCAATTTGGGCATCAATCAAATTAGCGCCTAATTTACTAGCTAGGTCAGCCACAAGTTCGCCTAGGCTACTAGCTTGAGCGTCTGTCCAATTAAGACTACCTAACTCACCGCCTGTGACAGTGTTGATGCTGATGACTGTGGCATCATGAAGAATTCGCCCATGAGTGGTGATTGCCTCATCAAGATCCTCTTGTTTTAGTACACCCAAAGCAACAACAGCATCGACATTAAAATCACCTTGGCTAAAATCTAAATCATCTTGGGTGATTGATGTTCTATAAGGAGTAATGAATATTCTGACGACATTATCTTCAACTTTATAGCGCAGTTTGTCGGCTTTGGACTTATCTAGGGCAATTATGAAATCGCGCAATGAATCGGTGTTCTTCTCTAAAGTATCGCTCGGCTGGAGAAATTCAATCGTCGACGGTACTTGGCCACTAAAAACAGCGGCCGTATGTTTGCCTAGCTTATTCAATAACAGAGTTAGTCCGATACAAGCCGACAGTTGGTCGACCGACGGGTTGCGACTAACCGTCACCAATATATTATTGGCGGTCTTGAGTTTATCAGCAATCTCAGTTTTTACATTTTCCATAAAGATTTTTGTTTAGGCTTATCTTCTGACAATGTATCATAAACGCTCATGTTTAGCAATCTTCGATACTTCTATTAGAATCAGGTATTGGCCTAACAGCCTTCAAGCTAATGTATGCCGACCTTGGCCCTGGCTTTACAAAGCTAAATCACCCCTGTATAGTTGGTACCAATAATCATTAGTTATAAGCAAGGAAATATATGCCGATTATCAAATCAGCTAAAAAGCGCGTCAAAACAGCTCGAAAAGCTACTACTCGTAACAGCAAAACTAAGCGTAGTCTAAAAAGTGCATTCAAGCTTTTCACTAAAAGCCCTAGCGCTAAAACCCACAGTGCCGCCCAGAGCAACCTCGACAAAGC
Organism: bacterium; assembly: GCA_021783725.1. Taxonomy (GTDB): domain Bacteria; phylum Patescibacteriota; class Saccharimonadia; order Saccharimonadales; family UBA4665; genus JAJXTN01. The sequence goes on from JAJXTN010000004.1 coordinate 16,998, forward strand.
CGTCAAGAAAGGTCTAATTCACAAGAACAAAGCCGCTCGCCTCAAGAAACAAGCTTCGGCTAAAGCTAAGTCGGCTGGTGTCAAACACACCGCTGTCAAAAAAGCCGTTCCCGCAAAAGCTACACCTAAAAAAGTTGTCGCCAAGAAACCTGTCGCTAAGAAGACCACTGCTAAGAAAAAATAGTCTGTTAGTTGGATAGTTAAATAGTGAGATAGTAAACCGCAGAAATGCTGGCGTACTATACGACTATAAAACTATCCCACTATTTAACTAATTATTTATTAAAGCTATTTTATTGATAGCTTTAATAAATAATTCTGCAAAGCTTCGTCACTGTCGATGTTTGAACTCTTAGAAGCAATATCGATAGCTAGTAGGTCGGCGATCAATTTTTTGAGCTGTCCGAGAGTTAATTGGGCGGCGACTGATTGACTTTTGCGGACTACAAAAGGATTTAACTTGGCATCGCTAGCGATTTGGTCAGCGCTAATATCACCGGCCGTTTTGATAATCGCTAAAATATGCAACTGCCAGGCCAGCATGGCTATAATTTGCGGAGTCTCAACTTTCAGAGCCCGCTGTTCTGAGTAGAGCTGGATGGCTTTCTTGGACTGGCCATTGAAAGCCGCTTCCAATAATTGGAAGATAGTACTCTGGGGTGTTTCGTCTACCAGCAAATCGATAGTCCTACGAGTAACTTTCTCATCATATAACAGTAGTTTTTCGAGTTCATTACCAAGTAACTGCTGATTTAGACCAACCCGGTCGGCCAGATATCTAGCATCATTTAGATTCAGTTCCCCGCCCTTGGTTTTTGCTTGAGCAACCAACCACTGACTTAACCCATTAATATCTAACTCTTTATACTCTCGATAATTGGTTTTTGATTTTAGATACTTATAATAACTTAGTCGTTTATCAAGCTTAGTTTCAATAATGACGACGTCGTTAGTTTCGGGTAAGTTGGTCAATATTTGTTCAGCTCGGTCGGCAAATGACTTATTTTTACTCGGCGACCTTAGAATGACCAATTTTTTAGTTGATAGGAATGGTAAGCTGTTCAGCGCTTCTTCTATTTTCTCAATATCGGCTTCTTCGCCATCAATTCGTTCCAGAGCTAGATCACCATGCTCCTCAACGAATTTAGCAACCAGCTCATTTAGAGCAATTTGCCAACCAAAGCTATTGTCGCCGGCCAATGTAATAATCATGTTCACCTATTGTAGCAATCAATTAATATCAATTCGCTATTTCACAATCATTCATTATTATTTCCAGTTATCAATTAACCTCCCCGTAGTAAGCGCTAGCCATCCAGCCCCTTTTCATCCCAAGGCCAGGTCATCCCAGGCTTGACCTGGGATCTAATCGGTTATGGCGTCCTACGATCCAGCTACATAATATTAGATTCCAGATCAAGTCTGGAATGACGACGGACGTCTGGAAATGACGTAGAAGAGTCTGGAATGACAGGGAGAATTAATTATTCTACGCAGTTAATCTGTGTTTTTGGCATTTGGGGCACAAGTGGGTACCCCGACCAGCGACTCGAGTTTTGACTATAACCGTCCCGCAGCGCGGACAAGACTGACCTTCCCGTCGAAACACTCTAGCAAAGTCCATATAACTACCCTTTTTACCTTCAGCATTAACGTAATTACGATCGGTCGAACCACCTTTTTCAATCGCCAAACGTAGTACGAATGTTAGTTCATCGTATAGTTTATGGATTTGATTGGGCTTCAAATCATTAACTATTGTAAGCGGGTGAATTTTTGCACCCCACAAAGATTCATCGGCATATATATTACCAACGCCGGCCACGACGGTTTGGTCTAGTATGACAGCCTTGATATTACTCTTGGGACGTCGGAGTAACCTTGTTTGTAAAGCTTTCCAGTCGAAACCATCAGCCAGCGGTTCAGGACCTAATTTTTTCATAAAATCCAAATCATCAACTTCTAAGGTTGGCAGTAGTCGCATCCAACCAAATTTACGTTGATCGTTAAAGAACAGCTGGCTAGAATCGACAAAATTGATTATTACTCGAGTGGATTTATCGGGTAACTTACCGATTAATGAATCATTAGGATGACCGGCACCAAATCTTTGCTGTTGGCTACGAAACACCAATTGACCGGTCATTTTCAAATGTACTACTAGTGAATAATCGCTATCGAGATTAATGATTAGCGCTTTGCCGCGCCTTTTTATATCAATCACTTGGGCGCCAATCACAAAATTATCAACATCATGAACGGCATTGGGGAATGACTTGGCCCAATCATGACTAACGCTGGCGATTTGGCGCTTTGGCAATAAGCTCAATAAACCTATGCGCACAGTTTCAACCTCGGGTAGCTCTGGCATGAATCTATTCTAACAAGAATAAGTCTTATCACGACAGGCTATACTAGGTGAATGGATAGTCTGCAACAAATAATCGGCGACCGCTTGCCCGCCCAACCACCAGAGGTCAAAATCATCAAACAATATGTAAAAGTCGAGTTCAACAGCGACGTTGAAGTGATGGTCCGTGATAAAGACATTGTTATTAGCATGAACAGTGCAGCTTTGGCCAATAGCCTGCGGTTGCGTGGTCAAAAAATTAAGGCTTTGTGTCAAACCGACAAACGATTAACTTTTCGACTCAGCTAAAAGCCGGTTAATATCGCTGATAGCTTGTTCGGTACTACTAAAACGGACGGCTTTCATGCCAATATCGGTTGCGCCGATGCAGTAACGTTCTTGGTCATCCACAAACAAACAATCCTCAACATCAACTCCCAAACGCTCGGCGATGACTTTATAAGCTTCCGGTTGAGGCTTAATATATCCCGATTCATAGGACAGAGCTACTGCATCAAATAAAGCTACTTGTTCTGGATTAAACATTTCACTTAGCCAGTTCTCGGCGGCATTACTGAGCATGCCGATTTTATATGTTGGCTTCAGAGTCTTTATGTAATTAAACAATTGGCTATCGGCGACGTGATCCTCAATTTGACGGTGGGCGTCATTGTTTGTCACACCGGCCAACGTAGCGACAGCTTCGATAAAATCATGATAACTTATTAATCCAGCGTCGGATTGTTTGTTGAGATCAGTAGCGTCCTGTAGTAATTGTTTATCGTGGCCGAAGTATTTTGATTTAAATGGCAGCCAGCCATCACTAGTTAGCACACCGAAACAATCAAACACCACGGCTTTAATCATATATATATTATAGCCGTTCTAGTTAACCAATAGCTACATGGCTATATTATTGGTCAGAGCCGTGTAGTCTGGAATTTGGGCTTGGAACAGCTCCAGGTTGACACTCAGGTTGCCACCAAAAGTTTTGGTGCCACCACAACTCGATGTCCATAAGTTTTCTAACTGGTTGCCATCTTCGATTAGTTCAAATGTGTAGACTTGGCCCAAAGGACAATAACCGGTCGAATCGGCTAGACTAGGCTTGGCATTGCCTAGAGTGAAGCCAGCTCGCCCGATGGCATGTAAGAATGAATTATAACTATTTTCGGTGTTGTCAAAGGTCTTACTGTCAACAACCGTTCCGTCATAACCGGTAAAATGTTGATAAACGGCCTGGTCTCGGCCGACTGTTATGACAATTGAATTATGGTTCTGAGGGGCGGTAATAGGACCGGTAATGGTCAGCCTAGCGACAGCTGTAGTGTTAGAGAAACTACTCAAAGACCGTGGTGTAGGAGCTTTAGTTTTATTACCACTTTGAGTTAATAGAAATATCAAGGCAATGATCAGCCCGATAGCTATAACTAAACCAATGAAGTAGCGCAAGTAATAATTCTTCATAACTTCCTCTGTACAAATCATATACTAACACTATTAAGCTAATTTTGCAAACCGCTGATCTATTTAACGCTGTCTAAAAAACATAAGCGTGAGATAATAATATTTATATGACTCTGCGCTATGAAACCGGTATCGCTACCCTAATCCAATTCGTCACATTAACTATCTTGAATATCGGCACCGGAACCGTTTCGGCGGTAACCGGTTGTACTAATGGCACAAGTGGATGTGTTACTAGCCTTTTTACTTCTGCAGTTTTCTTCGTATTGATTAGTATCTGGTTCGGTTTCATTTGGATTCTCGGTTTCGCCGCTCAAGAAACGCGCAGTCGACGCCTGGCTCAAGCCTTAATTATCGCTGAAGTTTTGGTCATCATGGTCGCCACGCTCAATGCCCGCCATCATACCGATATGCTCAACCTCGTTACCAGCTTGTTAGACATTTGTTTGGCGTTGTGGGTTATCTACCTGGCGATCCGATTGATGCAATCTAAGGGTGGTCGAGTCGTCAAAAAAATCAAAGTCCGCCAGCGCTTCATCAAACGCTAACTATTTCTTTACCGCCACACACTGCAAGAAACTAGCTGACTTGTCTTTATAATGTTCGGTTAACTCATCCACACTACGCACCTCGAAGGCCAATGACACCAATTTTTCGGCATATTCTTGTGTGAAGAAATGCCTGATGTGTCCTTTGCTCGATACGAAGTAATTTGGCTCGATTTCTTGGCCATCACCGTATTCTGGATCATTTACCGTCTTACAAGCAAAGCATAATAATCCACCAATTTTCAAAACTCGGGCTATCTCGGCAAACACCCTGACGGTAGTTTCATTATCATAATAATGTAGTGAAAGATGAGCATACACGACATCTTGGCTCTGGTCGTCATATGGTAGGGGTGCCGTAATATCAACTAGCGAGAACTCTAAATTATTTTTATCGTTCAGTTGGCGATCTTGGTCTAGGACTGTTTCCGAGAAATCGGTAGCTATAACGTGGTGGCCTTGGGATGCGAAAAAACTAGCGTCTCCGCCAACGCCACAGCCCAATTCTAATACTTCTGCTTGGCGCGGGAATTGAGCTTCAACAGCAACTGCGAAAGGTGCCGGTAAGGCCCGAAAATCGGCGTGCTCACCGGCTTGGTGCTTATTATTCCACATCTGTTTTTGATCAATCATAATGACTCTGTATTTACATTTTGAAAATAGTAGTCCCAGGCTGGTAGCTCTAACGTAAACAGTTTCTCAGGCGTTTCTTCATATATCTGTTTTACTACTGTGGCGTCCTCCCAGTGGACATTCAATGACTCACCGGCTTGGTCCTGTGGCTCACCATCTTCTACTTCACACCTAAATATGAATCCGACCCATGGTCTTCCCTCTCGAAGTTGCTGAGTGCAACAGAATGGTCTGAAACCAAATGCCGCATCAACTCCTTGCGGAGAGTGAACTTTGGTCTGAGAATCATCAATGATTCGTTTAAGCACCATGCCAGTTTCTTCTTTTATCTCGCGGGCTACGGCGGTATAAACATTCTCGTATTCAATATCCAAAGTCCCAGCGGCAAATTCAAAAGTTCCGTTATATATCGATTGATACTTGGTATTCCATCGAGTTTGGATTAATAACTGTAACCTACCTTGGTGTTGGCGCTCGACGATTGCCGCCACAAACGGTACGCAATATTTTTTATCCATTATTAAAGTTCGCCCCAATTGTCACCGGTACTAACATCAACCGCTAAATGAACCGGAAGTTTATAGACATTTTCCATGCTGTTTTTGAGTAGTTCGCTAATCCGATCAGCGTCTTTAGCCGGACATTCAACCAGAATTGAGTCATGAATTTGTAATAACATATGGCTTTTAGGATATTCATCCAGCAGAATATTTTGAACTTTTATCATCGCAAGCTTCATTAGATCGGCTTCGGTGCCTTGAATCGGCATATTGATAGCGGCTCTTTCGGCAGATTGGCGAATCACAAAATTGCTGGACAAAATATCGGGCATTGGACGACGTCGACCAAGTAAAGTTTCTACGTAGCCGTCTTCCCTAGCCTGGACTTTCACCTGATCGATGTAGTCAAACAGTGGTTTACGTAAAGCTTTGTATTTATTAATGAAATCTAAGGCTTGATCATTGGTCATATTGGCCGCCACCGACAAACCGTGCGGACTCATGCCATACAATATACCGAAATTGATGACTTTGGCGGCGCCACGCATTTGTTTGGTGACGTCTTCCAACTCACGACCATAAACTTGAGCGGCCGTGGCAGTATGAATGTCAGCGCCACGGTTGAACATGTCGATTAATTCGGTGTCATTAGCCAATACAGCCGCCAAGCGCAGTTCGAACTGAGAATAGTCGGCACTAACTAGCTTCTTGCCAGGCCCAGCTACAAACGACGTCCGAATCCGTCGGCCTAGATCAGTTCTGGTCGGAATATTCTGTAAATTGGGGTCAGTGCTACTCAATCGACCAGTCTGGGCTATTGTCAGGTTAAATGTCGTGTGTAATCGGGAATGGTCATCGACCATTAACGGCAAAGTGTCGACATAAGTATTCTTGAGTTTAGCCACTTCGCGGTACTGAGTAATCAAATCAATTATTGGATGGTCACCGCGCAATTTATCGAGTTCACTGGCGGCCGTGCTATAACCAGTTTTGCCTTTTTTGATGAATTTGGTCGGTAGTTTCAGCTTATCGAACAATATTTCGGCTAATTGAGCCGGTGAACTAATGTTGAACTCGGTGTCAGCATAACCATATATTTGTTGTTCGTAATCTGAGATTAAGTCGTTGATTTCGTCGGCGAATTTGGCTAAATAGTTAGTATCAAGCTCAATTCCGACGTGTTCCATCTGGGCTAATACTGGTATGACTGGCCATTCGACTTTATCAGCCAGCGCCAGAACGTCAGGTATTTTCTCTAGTTCGGTCATTTGTTGGTGATATAAGCCCACAATAACAGCCATTACATCTGGCGCTCGCGATAGTAGCTCCTCGTCATCTAAATCTTCGAAATCTGATCCGTCATAGCCGAGGTCGGCTCGCGCTAAATCGGTCAGGCTTTGTTCTCGGCGCAGAGAATTAATCAGAAAAGCGCCGACTAATACATCATGACTTACAGACGGTAGATTATTGACGCCCAGTTCGAGAATCAGCTTCAGACTATTCTTCACATCATAGCCAATTAACTTCTTGGTCTGAGCCAAAGATTCAACCAAAGATGTTACGTCAATTTTAGCTAAATCAAAGCTGTAGGTTGTCTTGCCGTCGGCCGTCAACATCAGTACTTTTGGATCGCGACCGTGTTTGCCAGCCGCTCGTGTATATATATACAATTCTTCAGCTTCAGGTAGTTGAAATTTAGCCAATTGTTCTTTTGAATTAATCATTACGTTCTGACCGGTGACTAGTGGCGCTCCTATAGTCACCGCCAAACTACTGGCCGGCACATTCATGACTTCGGGCAAATGCCGAGCTAAACTTCTAAATTCTAAGTCTTGTAATAATTGAGCGATTTTAATCGGGTCAGCTTTGCTACCATCGACGGCTTGGAGATCTAACTTAACTGGCGCATCTATCCAGATACGGGCTAATTCTTTACTTAAGTAAGCCATATCTTTTCCGGCAATCAACTTCTTACTGAGCGTGTCTTTGATAAGTGCTAAATTATCGTATATTCCGTCTAGAGTTTCGTATGTTTTGAGCAGTTCCAGAGCACCTTTTTCGCCGATACCCGGTACGCCTGGGATATTATCTGATGAATCGCCTTTCAAAGCTTTGAAATCTAAATATTGATCGACGCGAATACCATGTTTGGCTTCAAAAGTTTTCGGTGAATACAGTTCAATATTGCTCAGACCAGTTTTCAACGCGTAAACATGAACGTTGCCGTTCACTAACTGCAACATATCCATATCAGATGTAACTAGCAGTGTATCAAGGCCGGCCGCCCGCGCCTGAACTGCCAAAGCGCCCATAATATCGTCGGCTTCGTAATCGTCTAGCTCGTATAATGGCCAGCCGAAGGCATCAAGTAATTCATGGAGTATCGGAATTTGTTCATAGAAATCTGGTGGCGGCGGTTTACGTCCAGCTTTGTATTCTGGGTACATTGCCAGTCGTTTGCGAATATTGGTTTTGGGCTTATCCCAAGCCACTGCCACATAATCCGGCTTCAACCTTTTGATAACTTCTAGAGCCATAGTCGCGAAGCCAAAAACGCCACCGGTCGGTCGACCATCTTTAGTGCCAAGATTAGGCATGGCGTAATAACCACGGTAAAAAACACTTTTACCGTCAATGATTACAAACTTCTTGGGCGCCACATCATCACTCATTCTTTAAGTATAGCCCACCGTCGTTATCCAAGCACAACCGAAAAAGTAATCTTACATAATATGCGCGACAGTATTAATAGCCTTAGCAATCGTATTCCGGTACCTATTTGTTTTTATAAGTCTTGTTGGGCTTCAAGAATAGATTTAGCCGTGACAGCAACTTGGCGTAAGCCAGTCTGGGCTTTTTGGTATCTCAGTGGCTTAGCATCTTGTTTCTGGCTTCGTGAGACTGGGAGACTATCCGTCATCACAAACATTTGTGGGTTGCTTGGGTCACTATCAAAATCTGGTCGGATAGCTCGAGCCGCGTGACGCAGTTGAACAGCTAACTGAATTCCAGCGTTAGCTACCCGAACGGCCGCGATTCGCCCATCGAGCAAGTGTGGATTCCTATCAAAAAAATCGATTGCCAAGGTCTCACCTTTTGTTCCTGCGTAGGTCGATGGCAATACGTCAAAACCTCTTTCAACTAGTTTTCGCTGGACTACGCCAGCAGCATATTCGGCCTCTGTAGGGTAACGTTTAAATGTTTCGAAGACAGCTTTAACGTTGGGGTTTGGTTTCTCCGTGACGGAGTCCATGATTCGCTCACCAGCAAAGATATATACCGGCGCTTTTGTCCCATAGCTAGCCAACTTGTTGGCCGCCCTATCTTGCCAGTTAGCAACTGCTCCAGTTAATACGTATCCGTCAAGTTTACGCGGTGTAGCGCGAAGTTGTGGCGTCCACAAACTTCGATTAAGGGCCTTCTGGACTCCAGATTGATCTAGATAATCAGCCATTTCTGTAGGACTTAAAGCCTGCACTGGTTCGTTAGCCCGTAAAACTTCATTCTTGCCAAGCTTTCCGACCAACTCACCAAGCACTTCTACGGTCGGCTCGGCGCCGTGGTCTATAGCAAACCTATCAGCTAGCTCAGATATTAAATTATCAGCCAGTGAATAAACACTATCTGTTTGTAACTCGAAATTACTGAAATCTCGTTGTTGTTCACTCATAAACTTCTCCTTGCAACTTAGATTGCGTATTATATATCCTTAATCGATATATGTCAATACTACATTCACTAATATTTCTAAATCACACAGTTGTTATATGTCTTTTTGTGATTTACATATTCACATTTATATAAATACATGCTACTATTAATTCATGAAACCACTTTTGATAACACTGGGCCTATCCGAGCTACAGGCCGAAACCTACCTTTTTCTTATCGAAAACGGCTCCGAGGCGCCACCCAAAATTGCCGCCAAATTACATATGACCAGATCGAATGCTTACAAAGTTTTAGACTCGCTTGAAGGCCTAGGGTTAGTCAGCAAATCCGAATTAAATAAAAAGTTCGTATATCGAGCTTCCGAACCGACTGCCCTGTCGACTTTAGTTGCCGAGAAGCGTAACCAAGCTCTAGTTATGGAACATAATGCCCAGACGGCTATCAGAGAGTTAAACAAACTGCTAAAAACTACCGATAACAGCTCTAGAGTAGATTTAAAAACTGGCGAAAAAGCCATGTTGAGCGCTTATGAGGTCCAGGCCAGCAGCGGCCAGCCTATACATTTCATAAAAACCCGTGCTGATATACCATTTATGGGATTTGAATCGATGGATAAAATCAGACGGCTGGTTAGCGACACCAAGACTCAGAGGTTCGGCATAACTCCCGACGCTGTCGAAGCCCCGATCAATCCGATAATCGACAAGCAATCCAACTTACATAGAACTTGGATGCCGAGCGAAGCTTATGCCTCACCAGTCGAGTGGACAGTTAGTGGTAGCCAACTATTAATTCAAGTATTTGACGCTAAGGGTCGAGTGATTGAAATAAACGATCGACTCGTTGCTGACAGTTTCAAACAGCTTTGGGGGTTAATTGACAGTGGATTAAAGTCGAGCTCCGACTATAACAAAATGCCAAGAATTGCTCGCCGAGAGATATAAGCGATTACTTGAGGTTGAGTTTTTGGGTGATTTCGGTTGCCAGACTGGCTAAATCACTGCCGCCGTTGTCGATAAACACATCGCTGCGCTGTTTGACCGAAGCGCCGTCTAAAACAGCTGAATCACTGCCAGCTGGGGCGTGCATTTCTGCCTCTTCTTCAGCCATGAATTGTTCGAAAGTCTTATTGTCTTCTTCGGCCCGATTGCGGCTGGCGGCGTTGGCTTGAACCCGATGGTAACGGACTTCTGGATCGGCATCAATCCACACCACCGTACCGCCAAATTCATGAATTCGGTCAGCTTCACCAGGGTTACGCAAACTAGCAATCACCACACCAGCATATTGATCGCTCTGCTTCTCATATTCGGCAATCGCTTTATCGATTAATACGCCTAGGCCCAGTTCGCGACGCCATTCGGCGCTAATTGTTCGCAGGACTTCCCTTTCCACCGGCTGATTGCGTCGTTTGGCTTCATTGCGCAATAATTCAGTTACCGAGATAAATAAATAGCCGTGATTTTCTGCCAGCATATTACCGACTGTATCTTTGCCGGATCCATTAGTTCCAGCTAGCCCAATAAACTTCAACTTCTTATCCATTCAATCATTTTACCAAGAAAATACTATTACGCCCTGTAAATAAATTATTGGCTTCCTGCTGTATGATAAATCCTATGACCAACCAGCCCGTACCCCAACCGCCCAACATCGACCGTCTGCTAGATTTGCAAAAATTCTTGCTCCAATTCCAGTCGATTGACCGAGTAATCCATCTGAAACACAAAGACGATTATCCTAATGAGAATGACGTCGAACACAGCTACTCACTGGCGATGCTAGCCTGGTTTCTAGCTGGCCACTTCCCCGAACTGGATAAAGACAAAGTCATCCGCTACGCGCTGGTGCATGATCTAGTCGAAGTCTATGCCGGTGACACTTATATATTTGCTGACTCGGCTCACTTGAATAGTAAACACCAGCGCGAAAAAGACGCCCTCGAGAGAATCAACGCTGAATGGGCCGATTTTCCAGATATGACTAACGATATCACTGAATATGAAACTAGGAACTCTCCGGAGGCAAAATTCATCTACGCATTAGACAAAATAGCCCCAATAATGATCAATATCATCAATAAGGGCTACACTTGGCACCAAGAAAAAATTAGCCTAGACCAACTTCACTCCAACAAAGCCAACAAAGTTCTAACTTCGCCAGAAATCAAACCGTACTACGACCAGCTGTACGCCATCATGCAAGCTAATCCCCAGTTTTTCTCTGAATAATTTAGAGTAATCCTGTGCGAAACATTCAATATTCCCCATTCCCCACTCATCATTCATAATTCTAATTATTTAATGTAATCGTGGAGCTTCTTGGCGTCGCGGTGCTTGCGCAGTTTAGCCAAAGCTTTAGCTTCGATCTGACGAATGCGCTCGCGAGTGACTGAGAATTCTTGACCAACTTCTTCTAATGTGTGGCTTTTACCGTCTTCCAGACCAAAACGCAGTTTGAGAATCTTCTGTTCGCGTTCAGTTAGGGCTGACAACATATCCTTGACCTGCTCTTTTAATAGCTGGCCGGTAGCTGATTCTTCAGGACTAACGGTGTCTTCGTCTTCGATGAAATCAGCTAAAACGGAATCTTCTTCGTCATCACGAATCGAAGCATCAAGCGAAGATATATCTTGTTTAATCTTCATGATGTGTTCGACTTTGTCGACGTCAATCTCCATAGCTTTGGCAATTTCGTCATTACTCGGTTCACGGTTCAACTCTTGAGTTAAACGACGCTGAGTGCGGAGTAATTTGTTGATCGTTTCGACCATGTGCACTGGGATACGAATCGTTCGGGCTTGGTCGGCGATGGCTCGGGTAATCGCTTGGCGAATCCACCAAGTGGCATAAGTACTGAATTTGAAACCTTTATCTGGATCAAATTTCTCAACCGCACGTAGTAAACCAGTGTTACCTTCTTGAATTAGATCAAGTAGGTCTAGACCGCGTCCAACGTAGCGCTTAGCAATCGAAACTACTAAACGCATGTTGGCTTCAGCCATTTGGTCTTTAGCATCCTTATCGCCGGCCACGACACGTTGAGCTAGGGCTAACTCTTGTTCGGAGTTAAGTAGAGGGATCTTACCGATTTCACGTAAGTACAGACGAACCGAGTCGTCGGCAACGTCATCATCAAGATAAACGGCCGTGTCAGTCGCTACTTCCTCTTCGCCTTCTTCAGCAACCCATTCATCGGTAAAGTTTTCGGCATCTGGCTCAGTAGTCGTGATTTCGATATTAGCGTCAGCTAATTCGGTATACAAAGTATCGAGAGCTTCGGCATTTTCGACAGTTTCTGGGAAAATCGCAAAAATATCTCTAGCTTCTACATGACCGTCTTTCTTGGCCTTTTCAATTAATTTGGCACGTTGTTGTTCTAGGTCTTTTGGACCAGGTGTAGATTTATCTTTCGCTTTCGCCACGGGCGGCTCCTTTGACTTGATTAAGTAGTTGGTCGTATTTTTTTACTTGGCCTAGCAGTTCTCTAGTAGCTGTCTCATCGGACGCCTCAAGCAATCCTGACAGTTGTTCTTTTTTGCTTTTTACAAAATTTGCTATCAATCGTGCCTGCAATCGAGCTGCTTCATAGTGAAGTTCATTAAGCTCAAGGCCCTGATAGAGTTCCTCGTAGAGTAATGCTTGTATTTTAACATAATCTGCCAGATTTTGCAGGTCTTTGGACTTCTCTAGCTTGCCATGAAAATCTGGATTGGCCTGCAAAAACAATAGCAAGGTCCGACCTTGAGCAGTGAACAGCATTTTTGGGGTGATAATATCCATAAATTCTCGGAGCGTCGGGCGCATCAACATTAGACTAAGGAAATTATCTTGGGCGCGCTGATTTTCGACTGCTACTTTATCGATTTTAGCCTGATCGGGCTTGACGCGGCGCTGGCGAACGGCTGTTTCCGGACCGGAGGTTTTTTGAAATTTCTGAGTCAAAGCTTCTTTACTAACACCGATTTTAGTGGCAATCGAAGTCAGATAGTGATCTTTTTCTACCGGATCGGCTAATGACCGGACAACCGGTAATAATACATCGCTAAATTCCCGCTTACCGACGGCCGATTTTAAATCAAGTTTCGATTCATAAAGATCGGTCAGCCAATCAAGCGCATATTTATGATCATTTATGGCTTTATCCCAGAGTTTAGGGTCTTGTTTGATCAATTCATCGGGGTCTTTGCCACTCGGAATATCAATGATGCTTAGCGATACTTTAACCCGACTAGCGATCGGTATCGCCCGCTCAGTAGCCGCCACGCCGGCTTTATCAGCATCAAACGCTAAACGAATGTCACCAGTGAATCGACTCAAAGCCTTAAGATGCGGTTCAGTCAGGGCCGTACCAGCGGTCGCCACTACTTGGCGAATACCGGCCTGATGACTGGCGATGACGTCTAAATTGCCTTCGACCAGAACGGCATACTTGGTTTTGCGAATACTATCTTTGGCTAGATGTAAGCCATAGATGTGACGACTTTTATCATACAGAACAGTTTGCGGAGTATTGATATACTTCGGCGCTTTGGGGTCATCGTCGAGCTGTCGAGCTGTAAAACCGATAACTTTACCCTGCTGATCTTGGAGTGGAATCATTAATCGACCCCGGAACATATCTTGGACCCCGCCTTTGTAATTTTGAGCACTCAAGCCAGCTTGTTTGATTTCAATTTCGTTAAACTGCTTGGATTTCAAAAATTCTAATAGCGCTGAACCATTATTCGGCGAATAGCCTAATCGCCATTCCAGTGCTGTGGCTTTAGTGAATAAGCGTTTCTTGAAGACATATTCTAACGCCAGCTGATTCTTAGAAAATTGGACTTGATAGAAGTGAGCGGCGGCTTCCAGTACTGCATATAGTCGATTCTTATCAGGCCCCCCTCGAGACGATGAAGTTCGAAACTGCTCGATATCAATGCCGGCTTTACGAGCCAACAGCTCCAGAGCTTCTTTGAATTCCAGGCCTTCGACTTCCATTATGAAGCTAAATATATTGCCACCCTTACCTGAGCTGAAGTCATGCCATATCTGTTTTTCGGGACTAACTACAAAGCTCGGCGTCCTTTCATTACTGAACGGGCTCAGACCCTTCCAGTTACGCCCAGCTCTTTTCAGCTGAACATATTCACCGATAACATCCTCTATCGCCAGTCTAGCTTTTACCTCTTCAACAGCATCCATGCATATAGCTTATAGCTTTTAGACACAAGCTCATAACATGAGCGGTTTAAGACATGGAGTTGACGTAGTGTTCGCTAACTAACTTCAACATTCTAAGATAGCTCTGTTTCAATTCTTATGGTTAAATTATATCCATGCAACCGACAGCACCCAACCTAACACCTCCGGCACCCCAGCCCAACTATGACTTCATCATCAACCCCAATAAACCATCGAGCGGTATGTCATTCAATGGTTTTAAGTCTCTGCCGGCCCGAATTGTTTTAATAGCCGGGGGGCTATTAGTTTTGTTAGTGTTGTTTGTGGTGATAAAAGGCCTGTTGGGCGGAAGTAGTAATGCTTCGGCGATGACGACTGTCGTTCAAGAACAACAAGCTTTAATCCATATAACCACCATAGCAACTACTCAACCCGGCACCAATACAACGACCCAGAACTCAGTGGCCACAGTCCTATCAAGTGTATCCAGCGCTCAAAGTCAACTGTTGGCCTATCTCAGAAGTAATAATCAATCGGTTTCTAAATCTGTACTAAATCAAAGAGTTAGCACGACTACCGATGCCCAACTTACTACCGCCGCCTCGGCCGGCACCTACGACAGCACTTATAAAACCATCGTCCTAGCCATTCTCAACAATTACATCAACGCCCTAAAAACAGCCTATAACCAAACTAAAGGCCCCAAAGGCCAAGCTTTACTGAACGACGACTACAATAGCGCCCAACTGCTATTGCGACAGCTATCGACGTAGTCAGTAGTCAGTAACTATTTTCCTACAGCCTACTTTCTACTGTCTACTCCCGCTCTGTCATCCCGACTGAAATGGAGGGAACTATTAAACTATCCGACTATGAGACTATCCGACTTTATATAGATCTCTCGACTAGCTCGAGATGACATGTCTACGGTCTACTTGCTACAGTCTACTGGTTAAGTTTGTGTTCGCCAGTAACCAACAAATAACTATGCCGAATTAGCCCCTGGACCTCTTCCCAGTCCGGAAGACCACTGAGTATAACTGTAATCCAGTGCTTTTTGTTCAAATGATAGCCTGGCATAACCGTGTCATACTTGGCTTTGAGCACTTCACTAAGCTGTGGATCGCATTTCAGACTCAGTCTAATAGGCTGTTTGCCTTCGGCGATTAAAGCGAACATTTTATCGGAAACTTTGTAGACAGCCACCTCTTCACCGAACGGATAATCGAGCTTGGCGTTCGGCATACTTAGCAAATATTCTTCAACTGTTTTGTGATCCATACTAGTTCAGCGACTTCTTAAACCATTCTAGATAATTCTGAAGCTCTGCAATCGAAGCTTGAATGTCATCAAACGCCCGGTGAACTTCTTTCTTCTCGAACTCAACGCCATATTTGCCCTGCATAACTATTTTGAAACTGCTAACATCAAGCATACGATAGTGTAATTTCAGATCAAATTGTGGCCACCATTGCTTGATGAAATTACGATCATTATGAATACTGTTGCCGGCCAGTATAGCTGGTTCACTACCAAAATGCTGTTCAAGTAATTGAATAAGCTCTTGTTCAACTTGGTCACTGGGCTTTCCGTAGTCCAAATTATTCACAAATTGATCCCGATTAGCCGGATAATCAGCCCACCATATGTTTTTTTGCATTCGCTCAACGACTACTTCGCGCGGTTGCTTAATGACCGCTTCGTAGCTAGCTAAAGTTTGAAAGTCGAAATCAGTAATCTCTGCCGCCACTTCCAATATAACGTCCTGTTCGGCATCGAGACCGGTCATCTCCAAATCAACCCATAACAACTTGGTTGGGATGGCGTGTTTATCTATCATTACGGCAATTATATAGCAACTAGGAAGTAGAAAGTAGCAGTTAGCGAATTCCGATTAGCAATGACTTAGCAAGTACCAATTATCCAGTTATTCGCTAAATGGAAAAAGCCAATACATGGTCATTTGCCAATCGTGAATTGCTAATATATGTTTTTAAGTTTTGGATCGGGCTTCACTAAGGGCATCACTGTACCATTTGAGCTCTTCTAAAGTAGCAGTTAATGCTCCTTGGGGGCCATAAGATTCAGCTTTGACTACTGGATCTAAGACACCATTGTCATCAATGCTCTGGCTGGCACCAGCGAAAGCTACAGCCTTCGGGATTATAGCGGCTTGAGATTCACTCAAAATTTCCTTTAAGTGCATGATGGCTCGTGCACCGCCAACCGTTCCATGTCCTACAACTGTTGCTGGCTTTTTGACTAATTCAAAAGTGACATAATCTAAGGCGTTCTTCAGTACACCAGATATAGAGTGATTGTATTCGGGTGTAACAAAAACATAGGCATCAGCTTCGGCTAATTTGCTAACCCATTTACCGGCTTCAGGGTTTATTTGGCGATCTGGATTATAACGTGGTGACATTGGCTCGTCCAAGAATGGCAATTGATAATCAGCCAAATCGACCAGTTCGACAGAAGTATCAGCTAAAAGACTGGCTTCACCAGCTACCCATTTAGCTAATTTTTCCGTTACTCGGTTAGGCCGTGTACTGCCAATTATGACTTGTAGTTTCATGTTTTTTCTCCTTTTATGATATACTTTGTATAGTTAACATTAAATAAGTATAGAGCCATTACTATACATTGTAAAGTATGAAATTATCTCCTTCTAAAAAAAGCCTTGAACCGAAAGTTGGCTGTATCGCTAGCGCTATGGAAATAGTTGGTAATAAATGGACGGCATTGATCATTCGCGACCTATTCGAAGGTAGTAAACGTTTCGGCGAACTGGAAATATCAGTTGGCAATATTAATCCTCGCACTCTCAGCCAACGCCTTGATGACCTAGAGAATCACGGCATCATCACCAAAAAGTCTTACTCGGAAGTTCCGCCACGGGTCGAATACACGCTAACCCGTAAAGGGCGCGATTTATTGCCGATCATTGAACAGATGGCTACTTGGGGCACTAAGTATTACGACCAGCCAGACTGCGCCTAGATAAAGAATCTAGCAAGTAATTTCCTACTGTCTAAATATGCTCGCTGTCATCTTGAGCGGAACGTGAGTGAAGTCGAAAGATCTGTTGTATATTCCATGGATCTCTCGACAAGCTCGAGATGACAAGGCTACTGTCTAACTGTCCTCGGGTTCAGTTTCTTGGGGCATGAATTGCAGACAGGAAGAATTGATACAGTACCTTTTGCCAGTTGGTTGGTCAACAGCATCTTCGAACATATGGCCTAGATGACTACCGCAGTTAACACAAGCTACCTCGGTGCGAACCATACCGTGGCTTTTATCTTCAACTAATTTTATAGCCGTGGTGTTAGCCGGGTCATAGAAACTAGGCCAGCCACTACCACTTTCAAACTTGGTGTCGCTTTTGAAAACCACTGCCCCACAAGCACCACACACGAAGTCACCACTGCCATGCTCATTCAATAATTTACCGGTGAAAGGCGCTTCGGTAGCTTTCTGGCGCAAACTAGCATATTGCTCAGGAGTGAGCTTCTGTTTCCATTCGTCATCAGATAACTGCATGGTCATAAGCTATTTCTTGTCTTTCGGCTTATCGAGCTTATCGAGCTTCAGGAATTTAATAATCACATATATAACCAGCAGGATGAATAAGAAGTTGATCACGGCATAAACAAATATTCCCCAACCAAAAACGGCAACTTTACCGTTTAAGTGCAGTTCGAAAGTTCTTTGGCTTAATGTCTGGCCGAACAACAACTGAAACAGCGGATCTATAAAACTCGAGATTAACTGCTTCACGACAACTTGAACTTGAGTACCGATAACAAAACCGATCGCCAAGCCGACTATGGCGTTTTCGCGCAAAAAGCCGACAAAACCGCTGGCCGGATTGACCGTCGTGACAATCGTAGTAGTCGTCCGGCGTTGATTGCGACGATTACTTTTCGGTTCTTCCATGCGCAAATTAATGCCGGAAATTACCTGCTGTGATTGTGGTGCTCGTCGATTGTATTTGTCGGTCATTGATTTATGATAGCCTCTGACATAACTTGGGACAACCAGCTACATTGTCTCGGGTGCGTTAATGCCTAACAATTCTAAGCCAGTTTTAAGCCGCTGAGCGTACAACTCGACCAGTTTTAACCGAATTGCCTGGCGATCGTCACCAACTACTCGATTATGCTCATAGAAACGATTAAAATTTTGAGCTAATTCATACAAATAAGTGGCGATGTAGTGAGGCATCAGTTCATTGACAGCTTTATCAAATACTTCGGGGAATTCACTGATTTTGCGAGCCAGACTACGCTCGCCAGGCTCAAAAGTCACATTTAGCCCAGTCTCGGCTTTTGATGGGCTAGAATCCGTCGGCACGCTATTCGACGGAGTGATGTTGCTCACGACAGGCATATCTTGATTGGATTCCAAATCAAGTTTGGAATGACTTGGAGAGTTTTCGGCTTTGCGTAAAATACTGCGGGCCCGAGCATGCGCATACTGCAAATATGGGCCGCTATTGCCTTCGATGCTAACCGATTCCTCGGGGTCATAAATGATGTCACCGCCGGTACGCTGTTTCAAAAATGCGTACTTAACAGCTGAGTTCGACACTTGATCGTTAGTCTGGGCATTGATTTTCTCAGACGCGACTTTGGCGGCATCCAGTACATCATTAGCCAACAAGAAATTACCCTTACGCGAACTCATTTTCACCCCACCAGCCAGCTTAATTTGGCCATGAGTAATATGTTTGGTGCGTGGTGGCAGTTCCGGCTGGAATTGCTCAATGCTTTTGAGCACAACTTTCATATACTCGACAATATCATTACCAGTGACAATGACCGATGTATCGAAAGCGTAATCCTGCCATTTCTTCATGATTAAACCGACGTCTTTGGCTTCATAAGTTGGCAAACCAGCCGAATTGATAAATACCCGAGTGTGTAAGCCATATGGTTCACCACGAAATATTACGGCACCGTCACTGACCTCATAAACCCCTTTGGCTAGTTGTTGTTTGACGGTATCGATACCAAGTTGAGCGGTTTCGCTTTCAGGATAATATTTCTCAAAGGCGGTTACGCCAAGTCGTTCATAGAATAAATTGAAATAGTCATAACTCCATTGTCGGCAAGTCCAGTAGACATAGGCAAAATCGCTATCTTTATCACCACTAGTTTGTGTTTCGTAGACCCGTTTATTGATAGAAACGATTTCGGTTTTGGCCACTTCATCTTCGTCATAAGCACTGCTACCATCTACATATCGAGCCGCCATGAAAGCCGCTTTTTCATCAAGCGATTCGGTCGACATCGATTGAATATGCTGTTTGGCGGCGACCTCATCAACTTGGCCTTGACCGTCATATTTCAAAATGCCCCACATCGCTTTACCAACATGAAGACCAACGTCACCACCAAAGTTAACTCGGTGCACGTTGCCACCAGCGGTCTCTAGCAAATTGGCAATCGCGTTGCCGACAATCGTCGTATATAAATGACCAGCATGTAAAACTTTGAAAGGGTTGGGATCAGAATACTCGGCGACGATAGTTTGGTCTTTTAACGACCGCGATAATTCGCTATACATTGCCTGATTTATGCTGGTATCGTTCAATGTCAGATTAATGAAACCGGGGCCAGCGATGTCGATGGCACTCAGTTTATCAGCCAGCTTGGTTTGTAAGACTGACGTTAATTCTTCGGCTACCTGTCTAGGGTTTTTACTGACCGACTTGGCTAACTGGAGAGCGACGTTAGTCGCGTAATCACCAAACTTTTCTTCAGGACGAGTTAATTCAATTACTACTTTTTGACCGAATAAATCTTCGGCAACTTCAGCAATCACATTCTCCAAATCTTTCTGCATACAGCTAGTATATAGCTGAACTTATCAGATTAACAGAGGCAGAACAGAATATTACCACTTAACTAATGAATGCCGGCAATTTTATCGGCATTATTGGCTACGTATTGATAGCTGGCATTCAAATTTTGAGTTTGCTGTAGCACGATATCGGTAGTATGGGTCAGTAGCAGATAATAGCCCCCGACTATTACCCCCAACACTAACAATAATTTCATAAACATATTTAATCAGGCTTTGGCGACTTTTAAAATAGGCTTAAGCGTAAAAGTTAGGGTTGCAGCTATGTTTAGATTAGTCTTCTAGGGTCTTTTTGAATTTTTCAATCAAATCTACCGGTGTCGGGTTGATGCCATTGAGTAGCGCTGTATAGATGCTGACGAAATCCCCAAGAGCGATCGTCCACAGCAGTTGCTCAAGTAAATCTTGCCCTTGGGCCTCAACGACAATCGGGTCTGGTCGCTTGCCAGACAACAGTCTAGCGCTAACCTCAAATCGTTTCTGGACTCGAGGGTGCTCGAGCGAACTACGCAAATCAATCACTGCATAAGGCTTATCGACAGGTTGTTCGGTCCATCCGATAAATTCATTATGATTGAATTCTGGGTACTGATTAGCCCAAGCAATGTGCTTGGCATTTTCGTTGAAACTAATTTTCCACTTGTAAGCGGCTGGCCATAGCTTAGGACCACCATAAACTACTACAGATTTACCAATAACATCTAAAGCAATCTGTTTGGCCTGATTGTTGGCTGTAGGCACGGTTGGTAACCAGTCAGCTAACGACTGTTTGAGGAATTCAGCTTTGGACGCCAACTGCTGAGCTGAACCGTTAGACAAGCCTAGAATATCAGTAGCCGTCAGCAGGGCTTTCAGACTGTAAAGGACGGCGTGTCGTGGTTGTAGACCCTCTGGTAACAGCAATAACGGATAGCCTTTCTGACGGGCAATCTCAGCTAATTTGCCGCCGCTGGTAATGACTATGATTCCAGCTTGTTTGGCTTCGGCCTGCTCGATGGCGCTGAGTGTTTCTTCGGTGTTGCCAGAGTAACTTGAAGCGAAAAATAGCGTGTCGCTATCGACATAAGCAGGAATGTCATAATTACGCGATATCTCAAACGGCTTATTGAAGCCCGGCCAACTCTGGGCTATTAAAGCCCCTAAAGCTGAACCCCCCATGCCGCCAAATACCACTCGTTGAATTGATTCGCTGGGAGTAGTCAAGTCTAAAGGATATTCCTGCTGAATCTGTTGCCATTGTTTCTCGGCAACTCCTAGAGCATCTTGGGCGTCACGTTCATGAATCAACTTCAAATCATCTAACATACAGTTTCTCCTTATGACATTTATTGATTGGTCGTATATAGTATATCGTAACCATTAGTACTTAGGGGGGGGACATGTTTGGACATCAAGACGATATATCAATGCAGCCTCAAGCCGTAGCTGATTTAACTACTGGACCAGTTGATGAAGAACCGGCTATAAATTTACCAACCGCCAATCCCGCTCCAGCTGATGATCAAGCGGTCGCCAACAACCAAAATTGGCAACATCCGGGCGCTCCCATAGACCCAGCCCAACCAGTCGCTCCAACCGCTCCAACGACTTTAGCCGATGCTGATTTACCGGCAGTTACCCCTAAAAACGATAATCAGCCAAATGCCGCCAACGATTTGATCGACATCAAACAGCGAGCCTTAAGCGAACTTTCACCTCTAGTAAATCATCTCGATCAATCACCCGAAGACAAGTTTCGAACAATGTTAATGATGATTCAGGCCAGCGATGACCAAAGCTTGATCAAGTCAGCTTACGAAACCGCCCAATCAATTAGTAATGAAAAAGCTCGAGCCAAAGCTCTACTCGACATCATCAACGAAATAAACTATTTCACCCAAAACTCCACCGACAAAAAATAACATTTATAAAATATAAATAACTTGGGATTCATTCCCAGGTTATTTTTTCCTATTTCAGGAAGAGCAGCGAAGCGATGAGGAACCCGATTGGGGTTCCTCATATTCTTACATCATCCCGCCCATTCCGCCCATATCCGGCATGTTAGCCTTTTCGGCTACCGGCACATCAACCACCAAAGCACCCATCGTACTAGCCGTAGCGGCTATACTGACGGCATTCTGCAAAGCTTCTTTGGTAACTCGAGTTGGGTCAATGACTCCTACCGACTTCAGATCAACCAGTTTAACTGGATTACTGACGTCTACCCCCTGCCCAGGCTTGGCGGCCCGAACTTTTGGTAACCATTCGTCAGGATTGAGACCTGCATTGCTAAGCAATATGCGGAATGGTTGTTCGAGAGCGTTCTTGAGAATTTGAGCACCAGCCGTAATCGAATCAGCTCCCTCTAGCTTAATGTCGTCGGCCAAGTTGACGAGCGTTACGCCACCACCAGCGACGATACCTTCGTCAAGTGCCGCTTTGACAGCGTGGACTGCGTCATCGACACGGAATTTTTTCTCTTCAATCTCAGTTTCGGTAGCACCACCGACTTTGATGACAGCAACTTTGCCAGACAAAGCCGCTTGGCGGCCTTTAAGTTGATCTTTTTCGTAATCACTATCGGACTGAGTCGCCTGGCTTTCGATAAGTTTGATCCGAGCTTTCAAATCACTAGCCTTACCGCCACCTTCAATAATCGTCGTTTCATCCTTATTAACGATAACTTTACGAGCCGAACCGACGACGTCCAAGTCGACATTTTCGAAAGTCATACCGCGGTCTTCAGTGATGACCTGAGCTCCAGTCAGAATGGCGATATCGTTCAAAATGTCCTTACGCCGATCGCCGTAAGATGGAGTTTTGATAGCGACAGTATTAAACACGCTCTTCAAGCGGTTCAAAATCAACGTACCCAACGCTTCACCTTCAACATCTTCAGCAATCAAAACTAAATCTTTTTTGCCAGATTGAGCTAACTTTTCGAGTAGCGGCAAAAACTCCTGCAAACTACTGATTTTTTTGTCGGTAATAACGATAGCTGGTTTGTCATAGACAGCTTCCATACGAGCCGTGTCGGTCACCATGTAAGGGCTGACAAATCCACGATCAAATGTAAAACCTTCGACAACTTCCGACTCGAGCAGTAGTCCCTGCCCGGCCTCAACCGTCACTACACCATCCTTGCCAACCTTATCAATCACATCGGCTATCAATTTACCGATTTCGTCATCACCAGCGGAAATCGTTGCCACTTCAGCCACTCGTGACTTCTTGCCTTGTATATCTTCCGATAGTGTCGACAATTTCTTAATCACATCGTGGCCGGCGGCTTCGAGCCCTTTGCGTAATTGCATAGGGTTGTGGCCGGCGGCGATTAATTTATTAGCTTCATTGAGAATGTGATAAGTCAGAACCGTTACCGTCGTTGTTCCGTCACCGGCGACATCATTCATTTTGCTGGCGGCTTGCTTGATTAACTCAGCGCCGACTTTATAACCCAGAGTTTCGTCATCGACATCAGCCAGATCGACACCCTTAGCTACCGTTACACCGTCATGGGTGACGGTTGGAGCGCCAAAACCTTTGCTGATGACAACGTTGCGACCTTTAGGCCCCATCGTGGTCTTAACAGCGTTATATAAAATCTCCGCCCCGCCAAGCACGCGCTTGCGGGCATCATCATCATAAAATACTTTCTTAGCCATATTTCCTCCTATTTAACTGTCGCTAATATGTCTTCTTCTTTGACTAGAACATAGTCTTTACCACTGATTTTAACTTCGGTCGTACTATAGGTTTTATAGACGATGCGGTCGCCAACTTTAACTTGTTTGGCTAACTTACCGACGGCTACAACTTTGGCTGTTTTAGGCTTCTCGCCAGTGTTTTCTGGTATATATAGACCACTAGCGGTCTTGGTAGGAGCTTCTTCGGCCTGAGCGACTACATAATCACCCAACGGCTGTAATGGCGTACTCATAAACATTTCCCCCTTATAGTTAAGTGTATTCTAGCACTTAAGACATGAGAGTGCTAGTTGCATGCTATATACTACCGAGTCGGAATATTTCTAGTCAATAGTAATTTTTCTACCTCGAAACGATTCCATTCATAATCTATGGCGGCTTTTACAATTTTTGTAAATTTGTCGGCTGGGACATAAAGATGCGCCGGTGAAGACAATCCACTTCTTTCACCTCCCTTGCTAACACCGCATTGATAGTGCCCATAAATACGATCGACAAACATCTCGTCAGCTAGTAATTTTTCCAATCTAGTCAGTATGACTGGTTCGTCGGCACTATTGGCCCGCTCCAAACTAGAAGCGAATAATTGCATCACATCGGCCTTATACCAATCGGCGGTTTGCGGATCGTCAGCTATTGTCGAACCGTTCTTACGTTTAACAAACTTGACTAGCTCGGTGTCGATGAACCTTATCCGATTGGAATCTCGCGCCAAATTTTTGACCGTGGCATCGCCGTACTTAACATCACCGCCCATCACCAAACCGGCGCCATGCATAATGCCAAGTGAGAAAAACATCAGCTCATAGCCCCTGGCTAACTGCCCGTCAGTTACACCTCTGGCTTCTTGTTCTTCAAGCCAAAAAAGGTTATCAAACGACTGCACGCTATGCTCATATAAAGTTACTAACTGTTTTACTCCTGATTCGGTAGTCCAAACACCTAGTTGAAGATAACTTTGCTGGTTTTTGCTCAGACCATTCATCACCGAATACATTACCCATTCATGGGCCAGCGTATCGGTATCATCGTGCGGCTTCACAGCAACTAGTGTCGGTAGTTCCTGATCGACGGCCGTTTTGAGAACTAGTTGACCAAACATTAATTTATGGTGGCTGTGTTGGCGACCTTTTCCTAGTTCTTTGTTAGGTATAAAACGGGCTGTGGCAGTTGTAGCTTGAACGCCCAAGAACTCCCTTTGGTCGAGATTTATGGCACCTGGTTCAATCTGTTCAATATGATCTACGAGCTGATCATGCAATGAATCAACGGTCTTTAGCCGCAGTGGGTTTAATTCAGCATCTGGGTAAGCACCGAAAGACGTTTTAGGAATAATCAACGACTCGCCACTAAAAGCTATACTCATATTCTTATATTATATAATATTTGGGTTAATAGGTAAATAGTGATATTGATTTTGGTATAATTATCCGACATGCCGAAGCTTAACCAACAAGTCTTGATGTCTGGGGCCGATTACTTTGATGTCGTCGAGCTTAATTCTTACTCCAAAGGCATTACGGCTGTTGATCGTGAACGAGCTATGGCTGAATTCGCCAGTATCCAACAAGCACTGGAAACGGCCGGCATCGAAATCGTCAAAGTTGAGCCGCCTGCCGATTGCCAAGATGGTATATTCACCGCTAACTGGGGTCTTTGCCGAGGGGATAAAGTAATCCTGTCTTCCCTACCCGGCCCACGCCAAGCCGAAGAAGCCTATGCCGAAAAAATACTAACTGCTATGGGAAAACAGATTATTAAAGCGCCTCACCGCTTCAGTGGCCAAGGCGATGCTTTGCCATGTGGTAACTGGCTATTTGCTGGTTCGAATTATCGGACTGATCCGCAAATGCATCATTTTCTGGCTGAACAGTTTGGTTTTGAAGTCATAAGTTTAGAGACCGTACCCGAGCTAGATTCGGCCGGCAACCCAGTAATCAATCAGTTGTCCGGTTGGCCTGATAGTTTCTTCTATGACATCGACCTAGCGATTTCTGTCTTAAAAACTGATTTAATCGCTTGGTGCCCAGAAGCTTTCACACCGGACAGTCAGGCCAAGATGCGGGCTTTAGACATTCAGAAAATCGAAGTTTCACTAGCCGAAGCCACCCAAGGCTTCGCCTGCAATCTAATATCCACCGGCGAAACAGTCATCATGAGTGCCCAAGCCCCTGAGCTACGGGCTAATATCGAAAAGCATGGCCTCAAAACGCTCACTCCCGCAATCAGTGAACTGGCCAAAGGTGGTGGATATATCCGTTGCACCACCCTGACTTTGAGTTAAAAGTAAAAAGTCCTCACTTTATAAACTTTCAACTTGTTACTTTCTACTGTAGATGGCGCTATGCGCCGTAGCAATCTCGTCCCAAGCGTGCTCACCATCGGCCCGTTCAATAGTTTTTTCATGGCCTTTACCTAGAAGTAGTATCGTATCGCCAGCTTTAGCTCGATTGACAGCGAATTTAATCGCTTCGGTCCGATCATGAACTAAGAACAGATCACGGTCGCGGACCTTTCCAGCCGATTCAGCTCCTCCAGCTATCTGATCGATAATCGCTAAACCATCTATATCGCGATCATCCTCTTCGGTGATCACGACTTCATCGGCATAGCGCCCAGCTAACTCACCCTGCACTGCCCGTTTGGCTTCATCACGCCGACCAGCCGATCCAAACATCACTATCAACTTGCCTTTGACTACCGGTCTCAAATCCTTGAACAACTTTTCGAAACTGTCAGGCGTATGAGCAAAATCGACTATTACGTCGTAGTCCTGGCCTTCATCTATCCTGGTCATCCGGCCCTCCACACCTTCTAAAGCAGCGATTCCTCGCTCTATCTGATCTTTGGTTAGACCAACGACTCGACCAGCCGCTACCGCCGCCAACGAATTATATATGTTGAAACTACCCGGCAAATTACAGCGTATATCATATCTATTATCACCTATGACCGCCATATAGCTACTGCCCGAGGGTTTGAGATCGACGTTGGTCGCACGAAGATCACCTTTATCAATCCCGTAAGTAATTTTGGTGGCGATATCGCTGGCAAACAGCTCAGCACTAGGATCCTCAGCATTAATGATGCCGGTTCTCAGGCCTTGCTGATTGGCATTAGCCAATTTGAAAAGTTTGCGCTTGGCGTCGCGGTAACGTTCAAAAGTTTTGTGATAATCCAAGTGCTCGTGAGTAACGTTAGTCATAACGGCGACTGAATATGGCACACCCCAGATGCGATTTTGGGCCAAGGCGTGACTAGTGGTCTCCAGTACCAACCATTCGACACCTTGTTTTTTCATAGTTTTCAATCGGCGCATCAATTCTGGTACACCAACATTGGTCATATGATGAATTTGGGGGGTAATGTTTGAGCCGACACCAAATCCAACGGTCGTCATCATGCCGACATGATAGCCAGCCTCGTTTAGCATCCGATGAATCATATAAGTCGTCGATGTTTTGCCGTTCGTGCCGGTCACACCGATGACTTTCATGTGCTTAGCCGGAAAACCGTAAAGGATATTGAAGATTACCGCCTCTAACAGATGGCCGTAAGGCTCAATCGCCGGGAACAAACCGCTAGGAATAATTTTCTTAACACTATTACGAAAACTCATCTCAATGATTATAAAGCAAACTGGCCAGTTTGCCGGCCAGTTTGCATTGTTCAGATACAACTATTTTAAAGTTTAATTTTGGCGCCGACGGGCAATTCTTTGGCTTCTTCCCACGTCAAACCATTTGCGCCTAAAGCATGCTTGGTTGCTTCATATATCTGAGCATTAGTCGGATGTAAGTTACCGTGACGAATTAGATTAACCTTCTCTTCGTTCCAGATAGTATCACCTTCATGAAGTCGCACAGTGGTCGGCATCGCGGCTTTTGGTGGGTGAGTTTCTACTCCATGACCAGAGCCCGGAACAGTTGGGCTTGGACTATTACCGTGCCCGCCAGTGTGACCATTGGCCGCTTCTTGGGCACCACCACTTTTACTACCGGGGTTACTTAACCCACGACTAGCTAGGTAGACTGTACCGGCGACTACCGCCACTCCGACTACGGCCGCAACTATTTTGCGTCGCTTGCCTTTTTCGATGTCAAACTTGCCTTTTTCTTGTTCACTGAAGTACTCATGGGTTTTATTTAATCCAAGCGTAACAGCCGCGCCAGTAGCCGCATAAGCCGACTTAACGCCGCTTTTCACAGTTTTCTTGGGGTGTTTAGAATCATCGAGTTTAACCTCTGGGTGTTCGACAATCGACCCAATAATCAACTCGTCTAAACTCTTGTTCAACTTGCTCAGGGCGGCCCGAGCCTTGCCCATAATTCGACGTGTTCGGGCTCGAAGACCTTTCGGTGAAGCATCAATGACGGGCTCACTGTCAATTAAATCATCTGTTAAATCTGCAGGGGCTTCCTCGGGACTGGATTTTTTGGCTTGAGCCGACAAAACTTCAGCATCATGTTCGCGTAGCATACGGGCCAAATCAGCAGTTCGGGCCTCAGCTTCGGGCTTTTGAGTAACGGAATAGTACTCAGGCTCTAAGTGTCCGACTGAAAATCCCTCGGCGGCGGCTTCGGCGACGGCTTCAGTTTGTAATTTTTTAGCTAACTCGGGGTTACGTTTTAGCCCAATCTCTCCACCATTCTGTAACTTTTTACGATATGAAATACCTTCTACCCTTTGATTGGCGGCATCACGTTTCG
Organism: bacterium; assembly: GCA_021783725.1. Lineage (GTDB taxonomy): Bacteria > Patescibacteriota > Saccharimonadia > Saccharimonadales > UBA4665 > JAJXTN01. Next base: position 45,602 of record JAJXTN010000004.1, read on the forward strand.
CTCGATAATCATTCATCTCGGATTGATAAATAGCTTCTTTTTCAGCGCCAATTTCTTTACGCGTAAAAGTTTGTTCTCGAGCGGCCTGCTCTGCTTCCCAAGCCAAAGCACTAGCTTCGAGATCACCATAGGTGGTGTATCCAGCTTCCATAACTTTTTGATGAGTCATTCCTGTGGCTTTTTGTATGTCTGGTCCGGCGGCAAATTCACGTTCAGGGGTATGAGCAAAGCTAGCCACTTTAGCTAAAACTAAAGGATCTTGTTGAATAACTAGTGGACTTTCAGTCGATGATAAGACAGTAATTGGAACGGATTCGTGTGACATATATTAACCTAATTATCCTTAATATTATTTTTTTGTTTTTGATATTTCAAAACTTATTCTAACAAATTACAAGTGATTTGTCAACTATAATTAAACATATTATGTATTTATGCAATTTTAGTTCGAGGTACTCATGATATGCTAGTCAGTGATGAAAATACTTGGGATTGAGACTAGTTGTGATGAAACGGCCGCTAGCGTCGTCGAAGATGGCCGACGATTGATTAGCAATGTTGTGGCTTCAAGCATGGATTTGCATGTCAAATACGGTGGCGTAGTGCCAGAAATTGCCGCTCGCAGTCATATCGAAGTTATCAATTCAGTCATTCAGCAAGCTCTCGAACCGCTATCAGGTACGACCCAGCAGGAAAAGTGGGCCCAAATTGACGGCATCGCCGTGACTTACGGTGCTGGGCTCGGTGGTAGTTTGTTGATTGGGGTCATGACGGCCAAATCTTTGGCAATTAATTATCATAAGCCGCTATATGCGATAAATCATGTTGAAGGCCACGTGTACGCCAATTTCCTAACCGAAGCCTCGCCTGCCCTGTCTACTGTCTACAGTCTACGGTCTACTGCCCCAGTTTTCCCGATGTTGGCCGTTATCGTTTCCGGTGGGCACAGCCAATTAGCACTGTTTCGCAATCATTTTGACTACACGCTATTGGGCCAAACTCAAGATGACGCTATCGGCGAAGCTTTCGACAAAGTTGCCAAAATCATTGGTCTGCCCTACCCTGGTGGACCTTCGGTAGCTAAAGCGGCGGAATCTGGCGACCCCACCAAGTACAAATTGCCCAAAGCCAAGATGACTGGTTACGACTTTAGCTTCTCTGGGCTCAAAACAGCCGTTCTAAGGCTGGCACAGGCCGAAATCGGGGAAAGTTACGACTTCCCTTCTATGAAGCTAGCCGAACGACTTACAACCGTCCAAAAACAAAACATTGCCGCCAGTTTCCAGCGAACCGCCATAGAGACCATTGTTGATAAAGTTAAAACCGCTTATCAAGAATTCTCGCCCGCAAGTGTCGTAATTGCTGGTGGCGTCGCCGCCAATCAAGAATTGCGTCGCCAATTGAGCATTGCCCTGCCATTATCGGTTGACTATCCTGACATTAATCTTTGTACCGACAACGGGGCAATGATCGCTACTCTGGGATGCTATAAAGCCCTGCTCGATCAACCACCAGCCGACCCCTACACCTTGGCTATCAACCCCAATCTGACGATGTAGTACGTATTTTGTTCACATTTTCGCTTTCATTACAGAGGTGATATCATAGTACGGATATGAGTTTACCAAAAGTCTATGAACCAAATCTTTACGAAGATGACATCTATGCTTTGTGGGAAAAAAGTGGCGTTTTTGCACCTCAAGATTCCAAAAACTACTATTCAGTGGTCATGCCGCCACCAAACGCTAACGCTGATTTGCACATTGGCTACGAACTAACCGCCGCGCTTGAAGATATTTCAGCCCGCTATCACCGCCTGAAAGGCGAGTCAGTATTACTTCTACCAGGAGCCGATCACGCTGGATTCGAAACCCAATCAGTTTACGAAAAACACTTGGCCAAGGAAGGCAAGAGCCGATTTGATTTTTCACGTGAACAGCTATATCAACAGATATGGGACTTTGTAGCCCTCAACCGGTCTAACTTCGAACAGCAGTTGCGGAAAATGGGTGTCAGCTGTGATTGGACACGTTTCACTTTTACTCTAGATGACAAAATTGTTAAACGAGCCTATTCGACTTTCCATAAAATGTGGGATGAAGGACTGATATACAGGGGTGAACGTTTAGTTAATTTCTGTACTTTCCACGGTACAGCCTTCGCCGATATCGAAGTCGTCTACAGGGATGAAGCTAGTTATTTATGGTATATCCGCTATCCATTGGTCGACGGCAGCGGGGAACTGACCGTGGCAACCACCCGACCAGAAACGATGTTTGGCGACACAGCCGTGGCCGTTAATCCCAACGACGACCGCTATAAATCATTTATCGGTAAAACTGTTAAATTACCCCTTACAAATCGAGAACTACCGGTGTTGGCCGACGAATTCGTCGATATGAAATTTGGAACTGGCGCCGTCAAAATAACTCCGGCTCATGACCCCAACGACTTCGAAGTTGGTCAGCGTCACTCATTGCCATCGATTACAGTTATAAACCATGAGGGTAAGCTTATCGATGTGCCGGAAGCTTACCGTGACTTAAGCGTTGAAGATGGCCGTAAAAAAGTTGTCGCTGACCTAGAATCTCAAACTTTTCTCGTGAAAACTGAAGACCATATGCATAGCGTTGGCCACTGTTATAAGTGCGGCACGGTGATCCAACCACTACTACGCGATCAATGGTTTATCGATATGCAGCCTTTGGCCAAAAGGGCTATCAAAGCGTTGAAAGATGACCAGATTAAATTCTATCCGGAATCTAAAAAAGTTCAGTTGATAGCTTACTTAGAAGGTCTCCATGACTGGAATATCAGCCGTCAAATCGCTTGGGGGATTCCTATCCCAGCCTTTCAAAATGTCGACGATGCCAGTGATTGGATTTATGACGAACGCGTCACTGAAGAAATTATCGAAATCGATGGCAAAACTTACCATCGCGACCCTGACACATTTGATACTTGGTTCAGTAGCAGTTCGTGGCCATACGCCACTTTAGAGCACCCCGATAGTGACGACTTTAAGCGATTTTACCCCTTAAGTCTGATGGAAACTGGTGGTGAGATACTGTATCCGTGGGTTAGCCGGATGATTATGTTGGGTTTGTACGTAACTGATGAGATTCCATTCAAAGAAGTCTATATCCACGGCTATGTCATGGCTGAAGATGGATCGAAGATGAGCAAATCAGTCGGTAATGTCGTTAACCCTTTGCCGGTAATCGAACAGTACGGATCGGACGCCTTGCGTTTGGGCATTATTAACGGTCGGTCGGCGGCGGTTAATCGAGGCTATGACCAACGCAAAGTCGAAGACGGCCGAAACTTCTGTAACAAACTGTGGAATATTGCCCGCTATATCGAAACAGTTGTCGGCGAAAATCCGAACAGGGAAGACACCAAACCAATCACCATTGCTGATCACTGGATATTGACTAATTTACAACGTTCTACGGATAAAATTAAAGCTGATTTGGAAGAATATAAATTCAGCGACGCTTACGATAAGCTGTATCATTTTATCTGGGACGATCTGGCCGATTGGTACATCGAAGCTAGTAAAACAGCTCCTAATCACGGTCTGCTGTGTCACATCTTGGAGTCTGTGCTGATTGTAGCTCATCCATTTGCTCCATTCGTAACTGAAACCATCTGGCAAACTTTAGCTTGGGAAAATGATAGTTTACTAGCCGGCAAACAGTTCGCGCAAACCATCAAAGGCGATATCAAAATATCGGCCGACTTTACCGAAATCCAAGCAATAGTTAGCGAAATTCGCTTAATCATCAAAGCTTTGCAGGTTGGCAACGTCACCATGTACTACACGGACGATGAATTCATCACCAACAATGCCGCTATCATTAAGCATTTGGCGCGTTTACAGGCCGTTACGGACGTCAAAGACGGTTCCGGCATGAATTTGACCAGTACGACTCACAAAGTCTGGCTAGACATCGATAAAAGCCGAGCTCAGGCCTACGTCATTGAATTAGAAGCCCAGAAAACCAGACAATCGGCTCTAATAGCCCAACTAGAGGCTCGGCTGACCAACAAAAGCTATGTTGATAATGCGCCTCACAAGGTTGTCAGCCAGACCAAACAACAGATATCCGATGCTAAAGACCAACTCGCCGTAATCGTTGCAGAGATTAAACGATTTACTAATAATTAGTAGTCGGGGAGTAGACGTTGCAGACTTACAGATAGCAGAAGGGCAGGGAGGCGACAGGAATCAGACTGTCAGACCACGTAGCCTGCTACCTGCTATCTGTTACCCACCTGTTTATCTGTTGTCTGAATCCTGATTATCTGAATCTATTCCGCTGGCTCGAGGACTTCGCGCACTCTGTCGACCGCTTCTTCGGTACGCGAATCGTCAAACCACAGCACATGCCAACCTTGTTTCTCGGCGGCCATAACATTAACTCTCGAATCGTCGATAAGCAGTATTTCTTCCGGTGGTACACCAGCTCGTTCGGCGGCAATTTCAAATATCTTGGACTCTGGTTTGATCACTCCTACCTCAGAAGAATCAACCACGCTATCATAAGTTAAATCTGGCAAAGCGCCGGAATTCTTCATGGCTCGTAGTTGACCAGGCATGATATTAGTTAGTAAGCCGACTCGATAGTTTTCAACGGCCCACTTAAGCAAATCTTGCATTTCAACAATCGGCTCAACTGTTTCAAGATAATATTTTAGCCAATCAACTTGTTTGATATTGAGCCTTTCGGCCAAATATGTGTTGAAATCTTCCATGCTGAAAGTTCCGCGACAAACTTCATCGTTATAATGCCAAAAAGCCGACTCAACAACATCGGTCGGAACGCCGGTTTCAGTCGCCAATTTAGCAAACGCTCGTTGATAAAAGTGAACTAGACAACCATTAACATCAAAGTAGATAAAACTTACGCCACGCTTAGTAACATGTAGATTGCGCAGTGGGGCAGGGGGGCCAACTAATTCATCGAGAGTTTTACCAACAGCACTGGCTATCGACTGGACGGTAAAGATTGATGGTGATTTGATAGCCCCACGTTCTATTTTCGTAAGAGTAGAGAAGCTCAAATTGGCTCGTTGACACAACTGTTGTTGCGTCAAGCCAGCCGCTTGTCGCGCTAACTGTAGGCGTTTGCCCAACCCCTTCTCATCCATGGCCATATGTTACCAACATTTCGACCATAATCCAAGTAAATTAGTACTAAATGGCTAGTGAAAGTGCAAAACCCAAGTCATTATTGAATAGAACAGGAACATCGCCATTAGAAAGGCCATGCCAACCAAAAACCACACACTTTGTCCATTTTTATTGCCCAGCCGATGGCTCATTTTGCTATAGACAAAGCCGGCTACCCCAAGCCCAAAAAAAACTGCGAAAAGCATATTATTCATCTATTAATTGTATCCTAGAAAGCTAATTTAGTGACCATTTCATTGAGTTCGGCGAAGTTTGGCTCAGCCGACATATCTGGTTGTCGACGAAATTCATCAACTGTCGAGAAGGGAACTAGATGAACGTGAGCATGTGGTACGTCGACGCCAACGATTTGTTCGCCGATATAAGGCACTTTCAGAACCGTTCGAAGGTGAATCGCGACTTTCTTGGCCGTTGCCAAAACTGCCTGATAAGTGACGTCATCAAGATCCCAGACGAATTCTACCTGTTGTTTGGGTACTACCAAGACATGGCCGGGCTGGATTGGATGAATATCCAGAAAAGCTAGCGTCAGCTCATCTTCATAAACCTTAAAACAGGGGATTTCTCCTTTAATAATCTTAGTGAACACACTGTCTTCAACCATCCAACAATTATAACAGTGCGGCCATTGCCATGCTTTATTAAATTTATCTGAACTATATCGATTACAGGGTCGCTTATGCTTGCTGTTCGATAGCCAGTAGGTCGATATTGATAACTCGAAAGGACTTGCTTGAAGCACAAATTCAAAATCAGCCTATTACTATTAGTCGCTTTGGGTCTGAGCTTTTGGCTGATATTAAATAATCTATTCGTAGCCGCCCTGGTCGCTGATACATCGGTGAATAGCTGGTCATCCCCAAGTATAATCGCTACAAAGCTACTCGGACCTGCCACCACCAGTCTGAATCACCCCAATCTATATCCGAATGTTGACTGCAGCCAAATAAGTTATCGACGGGCGAGCGATAGCTCGATTGAATTAGGCTGTTTCTACCGAACTGCTTACGGTCTGATTGATGCCGATAGTTATATGACAATCTTCAACGGCAGCAGTGAAGCACTGCCAATCATTCCCTATAATCCCCAAGAGTTACTGGTCGCTTGGCCAGGTACGGCTGATGTTCTGACCTTAGATAGTGCCCTCAATGAAGGCGTCTACTTGGGCATGTATAAGAATATTTACACCTCATTGAAAGATCAAAATGGGCTTTTGGGCGAGATTAATGGCAAGAAAGTCAGTCTAGCCCCCGAATATCGATTCCATGATAGCCATGGCGCCAATTTGATTATCAACCCTCAGACTATCACTTTCTCGTCTAACAGTAGTTGGTTAGTCGCTGAAACGGTCGGCGGGGCTTTCGTCAGAATCAATCTAGCTACATTAGACGTGAAGCCATTTGCACCTGCCTTCAGTACTATCAGTAGTTCGTCCTTGTTTGATTCGCATTTGGCGATTAGTTCAAGTGGGCGCTACGTGGCCATCAGTAACACCGTCGCCGACAGCTTTAAAGTCTATGATTTAGCCAGTTGTCAGACTGGCACCAACTACCAGCTATGTCCGTACTTCGACTATAAATCCTACGTTAAATCTAAAATATCCAATTTAACATCTATAAAACAAGTTCGTTTCGTCAACGAGGAGTTGCTTAGTTTCGTCGCCAACACGATTAGCGGGTCGAACAGTTACCTATTAGCGCCACGCTCGGAGATCACCACGCTTAGCAACTATTTGGCACTGGGCGATTCATACACATCTGGCGAAGGTGCTTTCGACTACGTCGACGGCACCGATACAACGGTCAACCATTGTCATCTATCACTGCACTCTTATCCATTGCTGATTAGTGGCCAGTTATTTGGCAATGCTGGTGGTCATTCGGTAGCCTGTTCGGGTGCTAGAAGCCAAGATATCCTACCATCCAATCCTGACACTTACTCCGGTCAGATTATCCATGCCAGCCAAACAGCTAAGTTAAGTTCGCTAGATATTAGTCATCTGTTAAGCGACTACACCCCCGGCAACTTGCCACAATCCGACTTTGTTAGCCAGTATCAACCAGAAGTTTTGACCGTATCAGTCGGCGGCAATGATATTGGATTCGGTAACATGCTGGTGAACTGCGTAATGCCCCATTGGTCTCGATATACAAGTGATAACGTCTGCTATAACAGCTACGAGGATCGGCTAGAGGTTATAAAATTGATCGACCGAACCGTTCCAACGTGGACCAATATATTCAAACAACTTCAAGCTAAATCGCCGTTAAGCCAAATATATGCCATTGGCTACCCCCAAATCGCCTACGACAAAGGACAATGCGCACTTAACGTTCAATTAAACAAAAGTGAGCTGGAGTTCTCGGCGGAAATTATCGCTTATCTTAACGGTGCCATTCAGCAGTCGGCCAAACTGGCCGCTATCAGCTATGTCGATATTGCTGATGCTTTATATGGTTATCGGTTATGCGAGAACGCTAGCTACAACACAGCCGTCAATGGACTAACGGCCGGCAAAGACAACGGATTGTTTGGCTTAAAAATATTGGGTAGGGAGAGCTACCACCCCACTGCTTTTGGACATTATCTTATTGAATCGACTATTTTGAGACGAACCAATAATTTTCGCTCGCCAATCAGCCCAGAATCGATCATTAATTCCAGCCAAAGCCTGCTCAACAGCCCCAAAAGTGGACGAACTGTTCAAACTATCATTCCTGCAACCACCATCTTGCCAGAGATAGTCAACCCCAATACCAGTTATCCAATAGCTATTGATGGCCAAACTAATGGTCTGAGACCAGCGACTATATATATGATTGAACTAGACCGACTGACTTCTGGTCAGGCAACCACTGTCATCACCGATTCACTGGGTAACATCACTACGACATTTGTCCTACCAGCGGCTAACAGCGGTCCGCATACTGTCGATATCCTTGGCACTAACCAATCAGGTGATTCAATAGACATCACTCAACCTATATATGTCACTGCCGGTAGTCTGGATAGCGATGGAGATAGCCTACCGGATACAACCGATTCTTGCCCATTAGCCCGAAACTCTGGCATCGACAGTGACAATGACGGTATCGATGATATCTGCGACGCCTATATTGGACCAACCTCATCAACTTCAGGCACTACGCCAGTCGGCAGCTCACCACCCGCCACCATTACTACAGCCAACGATACAACAACCAGTAATATACCGATTAACCCTATGCCCTCAACCAACCCAGAACCACTAAGCTCATCATCTATAACTGGTAGCCTTGAGTCGCCTACAAGTGTTACGTCCAAATTGCGCTCACCGTTGTCGACCCGCCAGATTACACCTATCAAAACACCATCGAATAATTTAAATACAGCTTCAACAATTGCCCCGAAGCCGATTTCATCTAATAAATTAATCAAAAATCTGATACCGCCGTCCGTGAAACACATCACCATGAGTAGCTGGTTGATCTATACAGTCTGGATTTCTACCTATCTGGTAGGCCTATTGCTCGGGCTTTGGGTAGCTTACCGAATTATTGCCTACGCCAGACGACGATCACACCGCAATAGACCGAGACAACTAGCTATGGGGTAGGGAATAGTTACTTGGTTTTGGGTGGAATGTAGGGGTGCTCGCGATTGTATGGAATCAAGACGACCAAGAAATAGATTGCGGCACCGATTAAAGGTAGTAGGATTATCGCCGCCAACCACAGCCAACGATGCTTGACGTCTTGATGCTGTAATACGTGAATGATGCTCAAAACCATCAAAACTAGCGTCACGCTGACAGCCAGCATCGTAATCGCCCACATAATCATAAAAGTGCCGACAAGCCCATTGGTATTTACGGTCGCATACATTTATATAGTGTAACCCAGTAACAGGGCATGTGGAAAAATGCTTGAATAAATTTAGTATTGTATTTTACGGCTTTCGACTACAATGAGTTCATGCTTTGGATTCGAAATGGAGTTGTTTACTTTCTGTCGGTAATTTTGTTCCTGTGTTTGCTAGCTGGCGCGGCTGCTACCAGTATTAATATTGCTGGTGCTCATCCCGACAAAATCGAATCTTGGCTATCACAAAGTGGCCTGTACACCAGCATCGTCAACACAGCAATCAAACAAGCTCAAACCTCTACTAATTCCAACGGTAACAGTGGTGTTTTGCTAAGCGATCCAGCAGTCCAACAAGCCGCCAAAACAGCCTTCACGACCGATTTATTACGAACCAGCGTTAATACCATCATCAACAGTAATTACGCCTGGCTAGAAGGCAAAACCGCCAAACCGCTTTTCTCAGTCGATTTAACAACCGCCAAACAGACATTCGCTCAACTTATCGGCGACAGCGTCACTAAACGTTTAGCCAGTTTACCGGTTTGCACTCTAGCCCAAGCTGTTAGTCTAAAAAATTATGATCCGTTAACTGTTTTCTGTCGTCCAGCAATTCTCGACCCAACTACCGCCGGGACAACCGTCACTAATCAAATATTGACCAGTGACGGTTTCTTGAGCAACCCAGTCATTACCGCCGATACCATCGATCCTAACACTGGCACCAATGGTAGCGAAGCTTATTATGTTAGGTTCTCCTATGCGCCCAAGGTCTATCAGTCAGCCACCAAGCTACCATTCGCTATCGGCGCCTTAGGTTTGTTATGTGCTGTCGGCGTGATATTCATATCGGCCCGTAAGCGCAAAGGCCTCCACCGCGTCGGCCTAGTGTTGACCTACGCCGGTATAATCCTGATTACAACTCGTTTTGTATCCGATTACGTTCTAAAACAGATTGAAAAACAAGTATTCAACAACTCCTCAACTGGGGATTTGCAACAATCACTAACGGCTTTTGCGCATCTAGTTGAAAATCAATTAGTAAAAATTAACATGTACTTCGGTATCGCTTACCTTGCTCTAGCCGCCTTAATATTCATCACGCTAATGATCGTTAAAGGCAATAAAGTCAAAACACCGCAGACCGTTAAGTCCAGCGACAACAGCCAAGCTCCAGCCGAACCACCAGCTTCATCAACCGACAGCGTTACGGCCACAACAACTAATCCAGCAACGCCAGTTTATAAATCACCTACTAAACCCAAATCCAACAAACCCCGTTTGATTCAATAATTAGCTACTGACCAATCGTGCTCAGCCAAGCAATTTCTCTAATAATCTAAGGCTCATATTTTGGTGTACCCGACAGGATGCGCTTCGCTTGCACGGCAATCTCTTATCGGAGCAAGCTCCTGCACGTTCATGCCTGTACGTACCAACGACTATGGTATTTTCTTGCAGAAAATCCCTGTCGTAGAACCCAATTCTAACGAGTACCAATACAAAAACTCCACCTTAAGTGGAGTTCATGTATTGGTGTACCCGACAGGATTCGAACCTACGACCTTCGGCTCCGCAAGCCGACGCTCTATCCAGCTGAGCTACGGGTACTCGTCGAAACTTACGTCTCTGTCTCGTTTTGCCTAGCAGGCAAATGCTTCGATCAGAGACTATGTTCCTCCTCTCAAATTCACATTCAGTCGCGTACGCTCCTTGGATTGTGAATTTGGGTAATCGCAAATTGCAACAGGGGTAATTCTAGCATGTTTGAGGTGTTAATGCTAGCCTGCAAGAGCTTTAATAATTTATTACGGTCAAATATGTCGTTTAACTGATAAAATATGTTGGTCGCGGAGAGGTGACCGAGTGGTTGAAGGTGCTACTCTCGACGCCAGTCAAGCCGATTCGGCTTGACCAGGTAGCGAAAGAGTACAATTTATTCACTCGTTCGCGTTAAAGAAGTGTATGGAGAGGTGCAAGAGTGGTTGAATTGGACGGTCTCGAAAACCGTTGTGCCAGCAATGGTACCGAGGGTTCGAATCCCTCCTTCTCCGCCAAATTAAAAACACTCAGCTTGCCTGGGTGTTTTTATATTGACTGATAGGGATTGGTGATAATCATCTAGGGTTCGGCGAATGAAAAGCGCAGTTGATAGACTGCTTGCAAACTATCAACGAGCATCGCAAGAAGGAGTGTGGCGCAGACGCGCGATATCCGTCCTTCTGATATGTAAGAACGGGCTTTTTTTAATGTAGCCAATCCCTGTTAGGGATTGTTTCTCAGAAATGTACTGATGGCCGCGGACACTTGTCCGCTCATAACCAAATTATTCCAATAAATCACTTGTGAACTTTTGTGGGTGGCGACTTGAGCTGGGTCAACCTTCATTAAACTGACTGAGTTGTTGGCGCTAGACTTCAGAGTAAATACTACTGTGCTCGCCGAGAATAATGGATCAGTGGTAATTGATTGCAGTTTGGCGAAATAAACTGTGCCGTCATTGAAAAATACCGCTTGATATTGACCAGTCTTAATATATTTGTCGATCGAAGCCGATGGGTAGGCATCGCTTACAGTTGGGGCAGGGGTAGCCTTGTTGGAAGCGATGATTGCAGAATAGATCTTATCGGTTGAAGCTAGCGGGGTAACCGTCGCCACACTCGCTAGATTGATATACATAGCTGATTCCGGAGCGTGTAACTCCTTACCCAATAACACTATCGTGCCACTACTGGTTGCATAATATGCCGGAGTGAGACGAATGTAGCTATCGTTAATCTTTTGAACTTTGCCATAATAGACATTGCCAGTAGATAGGTTGCTACCCGTGAGCGTTACTGAATAATAGTCAGATTTCTGTATTGGCGTGCCTTTAATCGTAACTGGCTGAGCGGTTTTTACAGTACTGGCCGAATTACTAATTTTGGATGCTGATGCATGACTAGATACTGAAGCTGTAGTTTTAGCCTTAATTGAACCGTTATTATACACAAACCAGCCAATCGACGAGATTGAAAGTATGATAGCTAAAATTATAAATGTTTCAATTAACCCGAACCCTTTTTGATTATTCTTCATACCAGCCAGTATAAACAATTATTTCGTATTGTCCATAACGCTTATCCTAAAAAGTATATCGCCGTCTCGACCGATTTACGGCAATCCGCACATGATCCGAGACACTCCTCAAAGCAATTCTAAATACACCGTCAGTATGTGTGCTGTATGGCATGTGGGTATAGTCATCTATACGTACTGCTTTTATTTTTAATTTGTTTGCCTGAGCAATTGCCAAAATTTCCAAATCAAAACCCCAGCCGAGAATAGTTAACTTCGAAAAACAAAGTTGAGCGGCTGGAGCAGTAAACATTTTGAAGCCACACTGAGTGTCCTCAACCTTCATTCCTCCAGCTAAACGATACAACGAGTTGCCAAAACTAGAATACAGCGACCTAAATTTATTCGTACGATATACTCGAAGATTACGAGTACCAATCACCACATCAGCGTCTCGAGTGCACTCATTATAGAATGTTTTAAGATGTCGCAGTGGTGTAGCCAGATCGGCATCCATAAAGATAATTATGCTACCGGCTGCGCGTTGTACGCCGTACTGCACATCACGGCCTTTACCAACCACCGCACCTGGCTTTAATAATCTAAGATGACGGAACCGAGATTGCTTCTCTAAAACAATTTCGTACGTGCGATCAGAGCTGTCAGCAGCTACGATGAGCACTTCGACTGTCTTATTTTTGAAAAAACTATCGTGCTTTAGGAAATATGCAAGTTCATCAAGTGTCTTGCCAATGCGTTTCTCCTCATGAAGCGCTGGGATAATGATCGATATGTCAGGCTGTTTCTGTACTGAGATCTTCGATGATTTCATTGCCATGCCTCTTACCGTTAAAAACGAATATCCTGTAGCCATTATAATTCCAAAACATTACGGCCAGTGATGCGATGACGTTGCTTAGATTTACGTTAACGAAGCTATCGCTTAAACGTAGGCCAAGGCCTCTTTGTATTACACCCGCTATGCCTGCTTCATGATGATTCAATAAAACAATGCAGAGTGCATAAACCGAATTCTGTATCAAAAAGACACCCAAGACCGATACGACCATGAACTGGGGTAGTTTCTTGATTGGGCGCTCTTTATCAGAAAATACAAAGTTGCGATTTAGAATAAAACTAACTGTAATGGCACAAGAGGTAGCGATAACAATTGAGATAATCTTATTCTGATGCAGTCCATAATACATAAAATTAAGAACTGCAAAGTTTGTTATGGTATTGACGGCGCCAGCAATAGTAAATCGGGTTACTCGAGAAGCCACTAAACGTTTGGCGTATTTCATAATTGAAGCTCCTGATGACAGTATACCTTCGTTTGTCGGCATTAAGCATTATTGATAAGATTGGTGTTAAGGTATTGCTTAAGATGTGAAGTTACTTTAATTATGGAACGATTGTTGTCCAAGATAAATAATCTCGAGCCTTGGCAAGTCACTTGCGTCATATTCGTCTTAGGTTTTATAGTATTTTTTTCTGGCCTAAATGGTGGGTTCCAAGGCGATGATGCGTTTCAAATCGTAAGTAATACACCGGTGCATTCATTTTCCAACGTTGGGCATTTCTTTCAATCAGGTACTTTCTATAACGGTTACCAACTTACTGGCGACTATTACAGACCAATGATGTCGACTTTATTCTCAATAATATATACACTATTCGGTCCTCACCCAATTGCATTCCATATCGTACAACTCGTTTTGTACCTTTCCGGGGCCTTTGTTCTATACCTGATTTTTAGACATTTCTTTAAACAACTCTTAGCTTTAGCGCTCGTCCTCATATTCGTCGTCCATCCGCTCAACTCTCAAGACGTATATGCTGTTCCATCTATGCAGGATGCGTTGTTCTTCTTATTTGGCACCCTCTCTATGTGGACACTTATTACTTACAAGTCGACGCGTAGCATGATATTGGCTGCAACCTTTTTGTTTTTGGCATTACTTTCCAAGGAGGCGGCGCTTGTATTTGTCGCTTTGGCTTTACTGTACTTATTTATATTTGACCGAAATAGATTATACAAATTTATTAAAATTATGGCTTTACCATTCATTATTTATTTTGCTCTCAAAGCTAATGCGGTGGGACTTGTCGGTAGACATCCTAATGGCGGGCCGATAGATAACTATGGCTTTTTTGAGCGCATATACACTATCCCGTCGCTTATCACATTCTATGCATCAAAGTTTGTTTTTCCTCGACAGCTTGCCAATAACTACTATTGGGTATATTCAAGTTTTAGTGTCCGCCACGTACTACTCCCACTATTGGCCGACTCAGCAATAATTGGAATGTTTATCTATCTAGGCTTCCGAGTGCGTCAAAGATTATCTAATGATAGTTTAAAGACTTATTTGTTTTTCATGACCTGGGCAGTTCTCAGCCTCGGCATATACCTTCAATTTATACCCCTAGACATGACTGCTTGTGAGGGATGGTTCTACTTTTCTATGGCAGGACTACTCGGTGCTCTCGGTGTTATAGTACAAACTTTTAACTTAAAGTTAAGTCCAAACTCAATGGCACTACTTGTTGTTTTGTTGGTGGGTGTGCTTGGTGTGCAAACGGCAGTACGAGGGACTAATTATCACAATCAATACACTCTGGCTGTCCACGATGTAAAAGTTTCCAAAGAGGATTACTTTGCCATGAACAACCTCTCTCAAACTCTTATCGACCAAAAACGATATCAGGAAGCTATCATATACGCCAAACAATCAATTAATATATACCCTGTTACTAATAACTTTAACAACCTTGGTGTGGCCCTTGAGCAAATGGGTAATTATTCTGCCGCACAAACTGCGTATGAACAGGCTCTAAAATACGGTGAAATGGACATCATATACGAAAACCTAAGTTTGATTCTCATGATGTATTCAACCCCGACATCGACTGAACAGTTTTTCCAAAAAGCCATTAATGCATACCCGCACGATTTTAAGCTATTGGTATATTACTCGCTTTTTCAAGGTGCTCAGGGTCATACAGATATTGCGAAAACTTATATATCAACTGCTACCAAGTATGGAAATGTTCCGGCCTTGATATACGACAACATCATAAGCGATCGACCGTTCTCAATTCTTTTACTCGGCAAGACTCTATTGGTCAAATAGAACCTGCTTAAGCAATTTATTGTGCTACGATTAATGAAGTATTGGGTGTTTGGAGTTACATGGCATCGGTGATAAAAATTGAAAAATTGACGGTTGTGCTCGGGGGCAGGGTTGAAGCCCTGAAAGATGTTAATTTGGAGCTGTTTGACGATAAAATCGTCGGCATCATCGGGCCGTCAGGGGCCGGCAAAACAACGCTAATTCGGTCAATCGTCGGTCGCCAAAAACTTCAGCAGGGAAGTGTAACGATTCTCGGTCTGCCGGCCGGATCACGAAAATTGCGCTCACAGTTAAATTACATGACTCAAGCCGTTTCAGTCTATGAAGACTTAACGGTCATCCAGAATCTCCGCTATTTCGCGACCATGCGCGGGCTAAACCGCCAAACGGCCAACGACACAATTCCGACACTGCTGGCCGATATCGATATGACCAATCAAGCCAATCAGCTGGTACACAGCCTGTCTGGTGGCCAAAAACAGCGCGTATCATTAGCTATCGCCCTGATTGGCCAACCAAAAATAATGGTCCTCGACGAACCAACTGTCGGGCTCGATCCCTTACTTAGGGACCAGATATGGCAATTATTCCACAAGCTTAAAGCTCGCGGTATCAGCATCATTATCACCAGTCACGCCATGGACGAAGCCGAGCGCTGTGAAGACCTCATATTAATCCGAAATGGCCAGATTCTAGCCCACGATTCACCCCAAGAACTATGTACTAAAACTGGCAGTAAAACCGTTGAGCAAAGCTTTTTGAAGCTAGTCGGAGACAAACGATGAGTGTTCGCAAAACGTTCGCCACGGCGATTCGAGTCATCCAGCAATTACTGCATGACCCCCGAACTTTAGTATTAATATTGCTGGTTCCAGGAATACTTTTAACAATTCTGAAATACGTGTTTTATAACGATCAAGCTCGCTTTAATAATATTGCGCCGGAAATACTAGGAATTTTCCCGCTGGTCATGATGTTCATCATCACGTCGATAGCCACAGTCCGCGAACGAACCGCCGGTACGCTCGATAGGTTGATGACATATCCGATGTCAAAGCTTGATTTTATCCTCGGTTACGCTCTGGCTTTCGCCGTCGTAGCTTTCGCCCAGGCCGTAATAGCTACTGGGGTGGTCTTGGGATTACTGAAAGTCACCGTCCAGGCGGGCGCTTTGCCGGTCATCATTTGTGCGGTTGTGGCGGCGTTATTGGGTACGGCGCTTGGTTTATTCATGAGTGCTTTTGCGACCAGCGAATTTCAGGCTGTACAGTTCATGCCGGCCTTTATATTCCCTCAGTTATTGATTTGTGGCCTATTCGTTGCCCGTGATCAAATGGCACCATTCCTCCAAAAACTATCGAACATCATGCCCCTAACTTATAGTGTCGACGCTATGAAACAAGTCGCACACCACTCTGATTGGACGACCGAACTAACTAAAGACCTGCTGATTGTCGCTAGCTTCGGGGTTGTCGCTCTGATATTAGGTTCGGTGACGATTCGTCGCCAAGACTAGCAGTCAAGATTGTAGGAATATTTACAGCGCCGATTCAGTTAAGCAGGTTACTATAGTCGAGTAAGCTGCGGGAGGCTGACATGCAACACACATCTACGGAGACAAACTCTAGGTCACACACTAGGACTTGGTGGCGCCAGTACATACAGTACTAGTTGCCCATTCCGAACATCCATTCATATCTATTGACGATGCTATTTTATTATTTTTATCGGCCAAAGTTTTCGACTTTTAACTAGCGCAATTTCCATTGAGTAATAGACTATTTGCGACTGTAAATATATCCAGAACAATAGTCCTAGCGAAACAGCAAATGTACTATACAGTGCATCGAGATTCTTGAGCACGCGACCCAATATGTAGGCCCCGAGTATTTGCATCGTCACCAGGCCGATGGCTGTAAATAGTGATGCCAGGTGTATTTCTTTGGTAGCGATTTTACCGACCAACACTAAGTTAAACAGCACGTTAAACACCAGATACAAGACAATGGCATCAGCAATATATGATAATAACCACCAAAATGGACTGTTGCCATAAGTGGCGACCGTACCAGTAATCCCAGCCGCAATGAATAAGCCTAAGCCCCCGAAAACAATCGTCGTGATGTCTTTGATGATCGAATTCGGAAAGCCCAACATGTGACTACGAGTAATACCCCAAACATGATTCGACCCATTACGAAACACCGAAGCGACTCCTCGAGCACCATACAGCAAGAACAACAAGCCGACCAATAAAGCCAAGCCATTTCGATGCAAGCTTTGAATATGGGTCGTTAATTGATTACCGAGTGTTGGAGAATTGCCAGTTAAAGCGTTGACGACATCGGTCTGTAAATGGAGGTTGTTGAAAGCCAGTATTTGTAAAATGGTCGTCGCTACCAATAGTAACGGGAATAGAGCCAGAAAACCGTAATAAGTTAGCAGGGCAGCTTGATTACCGGCTTGGTCGTCCCCGTACTTCTTGATAACGGCTATTGGAAAAGCCAGGACTGGATGTTTGGATTGGATATGGTCGAATTTTTGAAAGTTCATTTTAAGTAATTATACTTCTTAAACTTAAATTTAGTGAGAAACTTCACAGCATAGTTTAAGTCTCAAGTTAGATACTAATACTACCAGCTAAAAAGGAGAATCACCCATGTCACACGAAGACGCTGAAACCCTAATGGACGAATTCGAAAAACAAGACGCTCGCAAAGCTAAGCACAGTTACATAACTCGCATGGAGCACAAACTATTTCGACGCGGACGAGTCAGAGCGACTAGATAGTTAGCTAGAAACGGATTCGGTCCATCAGCCGATCAATAGCGTCGTGGCTACGTTCTTCGAACGGCAGACGTGGCGTCAATATCTCGACAATCTGGTCAGATTGGTCGGCAGAGAAGTATATCGCCCTTAACGGCGAGAATCGTTTCAGGGGCATGAAAACCACGCTCATGAACGCACCTTCTTCGAGTATCGAAAAAGATCTGAACTCATCATATGGGTAATGTTTATCACCGATATCTACACCTGAACTACTCAATTTATAGTGTTGCTCATTGGGCTGTCTAGATGCGTAATAACCCAGTAGCACCGCTCCGAAGATAACAAAGCCGGCGGTAATGAAGTCTTTGGTTAGAAAATATAGAACCACCGAAACAACTATCGCCCCACCAGCTAAGGCACCGTACCAGCCCCGGGTTTTCTGATGAGAAATATACTCTGAGGCTGTCCAAGTGACCGAAACGTCTGTCTGATCTAGTTGAGTCGACTTGTCTTCGTGATAAAAGTTTGGCTCACCAGTTTCAGGACTAGCGGGTTGGCTGGATGTAGCAACTGGCGGCTGAGGAGCTGGTGGCAGCTCGGCAGGCGAGGCCGTAGCCGGCTCTTGAGTAGTTGGAGTTGTAGCGCCCGGTGAAACAACTACTCCTGGCAAATTATTAACTGCCGGTTGATCGTTCTGAGCACCATCTTGATTATCTGGCATAAGCATTATTGTACCGTACCGCAACGATTCGACCCAAAAAGCTTATATATCACAGGTCGACCCGCCGGAAGAATTGACGTTTAACAATTTCCGAGGATAGCAAATACGTTAGCGTAATAGCGACAACTGACGTCAAAGCGGTCACCGATAGTGGACCGAACCGGAAATAGTGGCCTAGTGGCCCTAAAGCCACGAAAAAGCCTAGAGCGATCGTCCCTAGCGTACTGAACATCAAGTACGGGCTTGGCGTGCTCTGAATGAATGGAATTTTGCGCGTCCGAATAACATACACTACTAATGTTTGAGTCATCATTGATTCTAGGAACCAGCCTGACTGAAACGACGCTTCGCCATAATGGAACACGAAAAGTAGCATAGCGAAAGTCGTGAAGTCGAAGAAAGAGCTAAGCGGGCCAAACACCCACATGGCTTTCTTGAGAGAAGCAATCTTTAGTACCCGAGGTTGTTTGAGACGTTCGGTATCGACATTATCGAGTGGTATTGCCAGCTGTGATGTGTCGTACAGCAGATTGGTTAACAATATCTGCGTCGCTTTCATCGGTAGAAAAGGCAAGAACATCGATCCGGCGGCCATCGAGAACATATTGCCAAAATTCGAGCCTAACGACATCATCAAGTACTTGATGGTGTTGGCATAAGTTCGACGGCCTTCGATGACGCCGTCAATCAGACTTTTGAGACTTTTGCGCAATAGAATTAAATCAGCTGTGGCTTTGGCGATATCAACAGCATTATTAACACTTATACCGATGTCCGCGGCTTTAATCGATGGCGCATCGTTAATGCCGTCACCAAGATAGCCAACTACGTGCTTATTGGCTTGTAAGGTTTCAATGATTCGCAATTTCTGTTCAGGATTAACTCGCGCAAACACGTTAACCGTCTCGACAGCCGCACACAACTGTTTTTCCGACATTTTTTCAATCTCATTGCCGGATAACACCCCAGCAATCTCCAAACCAATGTCTTCAGCGATTTTGCGAGTGACTAGAGCGTTGTCGCCGGTCACTATTTTGACCGCAATCCCATAATCGCGGATTCGGTCGAGGGTTACTCGAACTGATTGTTTAGCCGGATCTAGGAAAGCCATGAAACCGATAAATGTCATTTTCTGTTCGACATCAGGTTCATAGTCGTCCTTGGTTACTACGTTACGAGTCGCTACTGCCAGAACCCTAAAACCTTCGGCACTGAGCGCTTCATACTCGGCTTGGACTTTGGCTTTAACGTCACTGAATGGTTGACCGTCAGCATACTCTACACAGATACGCATGATTTCTTCTGGTGCGCCTTTAGATACCAGCAATCGTCCCGTATCATGCTTAACTACCACTGACTCACGTTTGCGCTCAAAGTCATAAGGAATCTCGTCAACCTTATGATAGCCAGTCGTATTAACGGTTTTGAAAGATTGCACAGCCTTGTCGAGCGGGTTCTCGAACCCGGTAGTGAAAATACTGGCGATATACCCGTATAGCAACACTTTGTCGGACTCACTACCAAAACCATCAACATATCGAACCAGAGTAATTTTATCTTCGGTAAGCGTTCCGGTTTTATCGGTACACAGCACATCCATAGAGCCAAGATTCTGGATTGAAGATAAACGCTTAATGATTACGCCGTGTTTGGCCATTGCCAGTGAACCCTTGGTGAGATTGAGCGTAATGATTAGTGGCAATAGTTCTGGCGTTAATCCAACCGCCAAAGCCACACTAAACAAGAAAGCCTCAAGCGGGTTGTGCCTAAACATAATGTTGAACAAAAAGATGAACACCACCAAAGCCACTGTGACTTTAATGATTAGGACGCTAAACTCTTTGATTTCGCGGTCAAACTCAGTTGGCTTGTCGCGGGCCGAAAGATCACGCGCTATATGTGAAAATTTTGTGGCCGAGCCAGTCTGTTTGATCAGCATCAATCCTTCACCACTAGTAATGCTTGAACCTAGGTACAGTTGCGAGTTAACCGGTTTGGGCTGGGGAAATGATTCACCGTTAAGCGCGGCTTCGTTGGCATACAAATCTTTGCCCTCGATGACTTCACCATCGGCCGGAATAAGTTTACCGGCCACCAATTTCACCACATCGCCTGGCACCAGACTGGCCAACGGCAGACTGACCCACAAGCCATCACGCAGGACTTCAGCTTCAACCCTGACCCGCTCTTTTAACTCTTCTGCGGCGTGCTCGGACTTGTAAGAATTAACAAAATTGAGAATGGTCGACACCATAACAATGGTAGTGATAATCACAAAACTAATAATGTCGCCCATGAAAGCCGAAAGAATGGCGGCCAGCATCAGGATAATGACTAGTGGATTGGTAAAATTACTTAGAAAAGCCAGTATCCCAGGTAGTCGAGTAGTCTCAACTAGTGTGTTGGGGCCATATTTGTTTAGTTGTTTGGTGGCATTAGCAGTTGTTAGGCCTTGAGTGTCTGTGTTCATGATTATGCATTAACATTATAGCTTTAAGTCTCAAAAGCGTATGGTTATTAATTATCGCTCGCCATGCCCGTTCAAATCCCCCAAAAATGAATAGCCCTCCGTCGCTAAAGCTATGGAGGGCATCCTACTCGATAATATGTAAATCCTACGAAGCTTTAGCGAAGTAGGATGGCGGAGAGGGAGGGATTTGAACCCTCGCGGGGGATTGCTCCCCCCTATCGATTTAGCAAACCGACCCCTTCAGCCACTTGGGTACCTCTCCGTATCTGTTCGAGCAACCGTGTTATTGTAACTCGTATTTTAATCTGGCGGAAGGGGTGGGATTCGAACCCACGGTACCATTGCTGGCACGACGGTTTTCAAGACCGTTTCCATCGACCACTCGGACACCCTTCCATAACAGAGGTAATTATATCTTTTCAGGCCTTATTCTCCAAACTTAAAAATGATTAATTACAGTTTACATACTCTTACAGTAGCTCAGGCCTAGCATCCGGCCACAATTCCTTGTCATCTTGAGCCCCACCTCTTAGGCTGGGGCAGGCTCCGTAGAAAGTTCTGTTTGAGTGGATCTCTCCATTTCAGTCGAGATGACAGTGAGACGGTGTTTGTCATTCCAGACTTGATCTGGAATCTAATCTTTAATGTAGCTGGAGCGCTTTGCGCCAAAACTGATTGGATCCCAGGTCAAGCCTGGGATGACTTGGAATTTAAGCTGTTCGATAATTGATAAATGTTTATTGTGAAATTATTTGTTAAATGTGAAATGACAATTGTATAAATAGCTTTATTAGGGTTGGGCGAAGACCAAGGCTTCGACTCTTCTAGCACCGCTTCTACGTAATAATGTTGCCGCTGACTCAAGAGTCGAGCCAGTAGTCACAACATCGTCGATCAACAAAATATTCGCATTATGGATACTGCCGACCCGGACAACTCTAAACGCCCCTTTCAGTTGAGCCAACCTTTGACTGCGTCGGGCACCGACTTGATGAGACTGATTGGTCCGCTTCAAACAGTTCACTAGCGGTTGACCTGATAACTTAGCTAACTCTCTGGCTAGCAAAACGGCTTGATCATAACCGCGACGGCGAATTCGACTGCTAGCGGTCGGCACCGGCACAATCACATAACTAACATCTGGGTCGATATTGCGAAACATACGCTTGGCCATTTGCTTAGTTACTGCCTGGGCGCCATGAAACTTTAGATTCCAGACTACGTCTTTAGCCAAACCGGTATATATGGTAGCAACCCGGACACTGTACAGTCGACTGCTACTACGACAAGGTCGGCAGGTGAGGGCTTGTGGTGACACTTTACGACAGCGATAACACCTTGGCGGAATGACTGGTAATTGATGATTACAGCTATCACAAAGCAAGCTACCTTCAGTCCGACAACCCAGACATTCATAAGGCGCTATTACAGACAGCAGTCGATCAAATATACTCATGTTGTGATTAATGTGTTGTAAATAAGTGAGGGCAAGTTGCACTCTCTTAACGACCTAAGCTATACTGTTGATAACACAAAAATGCAAGACTCTTATCACTGATTCCTTAACTATTTAAGGATGACGTTGCATTAATCAATTGGAGGGTAACAACTATGGCGCGACGTAATCGCGATGACGATTTATTACTCGAAGAAGACGAACTAACTGCGGCTTTTTTGGGTGATGATGATCTGAGTATGGCTACACAGGCCGGTGAGCCAACAGCTACACCAGCCGTTGAAGATGAGTGGGACGAGGACGAAAGCGTACCTGGACAGCTCGCTGTTGATGTATTCGAGACTCGTGAAAAACTAGTCGTTAAGGCCCGCACCGCTGGTGTCAACAAGAGTGATTTGGATGTCAGTATTTCTGATAACCAATTAACGATTCGCGGCACTTTGAGTAGTGGCACCGAAGACGGTGTCGAGAACTACTTCCTGCAAGAATGTTACTGGGGTGAATTCTCACGAACTATCGCTTTGCCAGTACCAGTCAAGGAAGAAGAGATTGAGGCCGTCCTTAAAGATGGTGTGTTAACCATAAGCTTTGGTAAGCTCCAACAAGATACCATCAAGAAGATTCAAGTCTTGTAGACGACAAATCTAACCAAATAAAATACCCCCTCGATTTTGAGGGGGTATTTTATTGGCGAAGAATATATCTAAGCCGTTAAGCCAGTGTTGCTAGCTGTAGTCAACACGAAGTGAACGATGAATTGAGCTAGAGCGACAATCAATAGTCCAATGATCGCGTAGATCAAAGTATTCTTGGCGCCAGACACGTGTCCGCTGTCACCACCGGAAGTAATATATTTGAATCCGCCCCAGATAACCATAATAACGGCCACGATACCGACAATGATTGAGAACACATTAACGATCTGTGATGCAATGTGCGCAAATGAACCATTAGCTGTTGTGGTCGTACAGCCTGAAGAACTACCCCCCGTAGCCGTATTTGTGCCTGTACATAGACTAGTGTTGATATTGTCCGCAACTGCTACACCAGCTAGGCCAGGCACCAAGCCCGGAGCCAAGAGGGATACGCTAGCGATGAGTACGAAAATTGATTTTTTAATTTTGCCGATCATTTTTACCTTTCTTTAGTATGTTTAACTTATATCATAGCACCCCGTTACAGGGCAAGTACACTTAAACACCTTGGGCCGTAGTCAGAACAAAGTGGACAATGAACTGAGCTAGGGAAGCAATGAACAAACCAATAATCGCATAGATTAAGGCATTTTTAGCTTTAGTGATTTTGCCACTGTCACCACCGGAAGTGATATACAAGAAACCAGCATAAACTATCATGATGACCGCTACTACACCGACAGCGTAACTAATAATCTTGACTATCGATACGATTAAACTGTCGACACCAGAAGTGCTACAGCTAGCGCCAGTCTGATTAATGCCTCCTAACACCTGGCCTTGGGCGGTTGTATTCTGAATACAAGCAGGCCCTGGCGCTGGGGTTGTTGATGGTGCGGCATAGGCCGAGCCAGCCCCGATTATAAACGGCACGAAAATCATGGCTAGTGTCACGAACATTTTGGAAAATATTTTATTCAAGTCTTTTACGTCTCCTATAATTTACTTACTACAAAATCGATAATAAAAGTACCGGCGATGATGATGACCAGCCCAATGGCGGCGTTAAAGATGGTATTCCGAGCTTTGGCTACGCCAGCGCTATCGCCCCCCGAAGCCACCATTTTGAAACTGCCAATCAGTATAAAGATAACAGCCGCCGCGCCAGCCACGAAAGCCAACAGATTAGTAATCTTGGCAATAATGCCGTTACTGCCCAATATTGCCGTGTCGCCCTGTTGACTACAGACCGCCGAGCTGGCAGTAGTCGTGTCGCAGACAGGTGCAAAAGGGCTCCAGGCGAATACCGGTTGGGCTTGTCCAACTATAACGACCAAGAATGCGGCTAGAAGTATAAGTTTTTTCATCATTACAGTTTCCCCGCTACGAAAGCGACTATGGCTTCAGCGAAGATCGCTACCGCCACTCCTACCAAAGCATAAAGTATACCCTCGCGAGCCTGGGCGGCTCTCTGAGGATCGCCATTAGAGGTTATATATCTTAATCCGGAAAGAGTAATCATTAGTAAAGCAATCGCTCCCACCAAGCCAAAAACTACGGCTAAAACATTGGCAATAACCGAAGTTGAAGCACTAGCTTGAGGTAGGCAAGATAGATTGGCACAGCTGGCGGCAAATATTGTAATCATTTTAAGCTCCTAAAGTTGTTCCTAAGAATGTGACGACACCGATAGCTACTATAGCAATCGCCATGCCAATCAGGGCGTTAATCAATGTTTTTAGGGCTTTGGATGTCTGCTCCGGATTGCCCTGACTCGTCAAGTAGATGAAGCTAGCGTAAATAACATAAGCCACAGCCGCCATACCGGCAATTCTCAATAAATCGTCAATTAACGCCAGCAGTACCAAAGGTATATCACTACCCGAAGCGGCCGTCGGCATGATCTGAAAAGTATCCACATTACAAGTAGTTGGATTTAATTTTAGATATTGATACCACGGTATTAAACCAAAAAATGTTGGTTTACAGTTGGTGGCGGCAATAAGAGTGATGATATTAAACATTTAGCCTCCAGAGTTTAAAAAGCCGCCAGGGATAATGAATTGGATGAAGGCGTACAAGAAAATATATGCCACAATCGCGATGATAGTATTACGAATCCGAGCTTTGGCGGCCGACACTTTCTGTGGATCGCCAGCCGAAGCGGTATATTGGATACCAGCCATAATTAAGGAGATGACCGCTATCAAGGCTAGCAACACCGACAATAGATTAATCGCGGGTGTTAGATATGCCTTGACCAAGTTACAGCTGTTTTGCGTACAACCAGTAGATGCCGGGTCAGCGACCGATTTACATAAATCACTGCCAGTACAGCTAGGGCAGGTACCCGAAGTCTGGGGGTCGCAGGCTGTAGTTTTGGAAGTTGCAGTCGTGGTTGTACTGCTGGTTGTGTTTGGTGATGTGGCTGCATAGATCAAACCAGTCGATGAAGACAACGCCAGTATCACCATAATCATGCTGTTGCTGATAAATCTTCGTATAGTTTTCATCATATTAGACAGACCTAGTAACTTTAGTTATTAGAATTAACATAATTATAGCCGCCCAACGCCAACGATTTTCGTCCGGCCAATTTTAAACGATTTTTGTTATTTGTAATCTGTAACATTTGATTTGATTATACCCCTATAACATATTTGAGCAAATTTAATTTCTTTACGGTTTTGCTTTTAGAGATTACCATATATAGAATTATGGTTGTGGGTAATAAGATAAAAATCCAACGCTACATAATTATTGCGTGCTTGCTAGTCTTTGGACTCGGCATTTTCGTGGCGTCCGTCCCACTGCCCGCCACTGCGGCCACAAACTTCAACTTCGTTGATTCTAATTTTAATCAAAGCACAATTATACCCGGCAACACTACTAGATTTAAGTTCATTAATCCGTTCACGATTGTCGACATGGGCACACCAATCAACTGTCAAGCTAGTAACACCCCGACCAATGGCGCTAGCACTTGTGCTATTTATTCCACTTCGGCCTCAAACTACATCGCTGACGACAAGAATGGAAGCGGTTTTTATTGGTATTGGCCGGGGGCTAACGGCGGCAGTGTTTTGGCTAGCCCTACCCATGGAGTATGTCAAGGCGCTTTAGTATTAGGTTTTAACGGCAGTACTGCCGCCACCCTTTATGCAGTACAGCCAACAACAGGTAATGGTGATACTAGTTGCATAGTTACCAATGGTAAAACCAGTCTCGATCCGACAAAAGTGACTGGACGCCAGCCATTTATAATCTCTGGTGCGGTTAGCGCTGGCAGGAACACTTCTGGAACGAGCACAATCAACCCAGACACCATGGGAGCAATCAACAACGAAGGCGTGACCATTGGTAGCGATTGGGGTGTATTAAGGGCTATGGCGACTTTCTTGAGCTGGAAAAGCCCTGACGAGCTTGATAGCATGTTTGGCCAAACACTAAGTCGTCTAGCGCCGTCAAAAGCTTATGACTATTTCGTCCAGCACGCGCCAAGTCAATACACAGCCGGTTATAACCTATACACCAATACTGCCAATTTACCGGCCGGTTGTACTAAAACCGATGGTCAGACGGTTGCCGCTGTAGTGGCCGTATCTCCAAGCAATGTCACTCAAGGCACAATACTGCACTGGGATTCTGTCAAGAAAAAATACGATACTACATGGGATGGTAGCAAACAGACTTGTATCGCCGGGACCGATGGATCTAATGATATTGGCAGTAGCCCTAATATCGCCCTACCCGGTGGCAATAGTTCTGACTCTACTATCGGTTTAGCTGATGTCGCCAACTATACTGGCGCAGGCAACAGCCCAAACGCTACTGGCACTACTAGTGGTACTGCTGCCGGCTCGGGTACTGGCGCTCCCAGCCTGACTTGTAGTCCTGGAGCCAATCCGCTTGACTGGTTACTGTGTGCCGCCGTCCAAGGCATGGTCAACATCATCAACCCTTTAGCCAACCTGATATATAGCCAATTATCAGTCGGCACCTCTGGCAATACCGGCGCACCTGATCAGATATTTGGTAATGGCGCGTCGGCTAAAGATTATAAAAGTGCCTGGGATTCTTTTCGCAACATATCTCTAGCCTTAATGGTGATTGCCGCTTTGGTAGTGATCATCTCTCAAGCCGCCGGTTTTGAGATACTCGATGCTTACACTATCAGAAAAGTTTTGCCGAGATTCCTGATCGTCGCCATATTGATCAATTTGTCTTGGCCACTAATGCAATTCTTCGTACAGCTAACTAATGATTTAGGCTACGGTATCCGCTGGTTGATTTATAGTCCGTTCAGCGATCTAAAAGCCAGTTCGCTATCAGGTGGCGGCGACTTCGCGATAACTGTTGTAGCAGGTGGCGCCATCGTCGCGCTAGGAACTTTTGGTCTACTGAGCTTTGCAGTCACTGGCGCTCTATCCTTATTTGTGGCGTACATTACTCTAGTCTTACGACAAATACTTATCATCTTTTTGATTATTATCGCGCCGGTCGCCATCGTCGCCTACATTCTGCCCAACACCCAGAAATATTACAAAACTTGGTGGGAATCATTCAGTAAGGCCCTGCTGATGTTCCCGATCATCGCCGGCATCATTGCCGCTGGTCATGCTTTTGCGGCAGTCGCCCTAAGCGGGCCCAACGGTGGTAGTGCCATCAATCAATTCATCGCTTTCGCCGCCTACTTTGGACCGTACTTCATGATTCCGGCCACTTTCCGTTTCGCCGGTGCCGCTCTAGGCGCCGCCAGTGGCATGATCAACAAACAAGCTCAAGGTGGCTTCAAAGGCCTCCAAGGCTATCGCAAAAGTCGAGCCAAAGGCAACTGGGAGAAAACTCAATCTGGCAAACGCTTCAAGGGAGGCAATGACGAGAACTTCCGTGGTCGCATAAACAAAGGCCTGCAAGTTGGTTCGACGATCAATAATGCTGGGGTCGATCCTCGTCGATGGCGGTCTAGAATGCGTGAATCTATCGAACGAGATTCTGAGCAACAACGCGACCACATGATGGAAGACAAGGATTACACTTGGAAGGGCGACGACGGACTCAACAAGGCCGCTTCGGCTTCAACCGACAGAAATGATCTCAGGCGCCGACTTATGGCCATACCTGACCGATATACTGGTGCTAATGATCCAAACATTGACCGTGATGTTGAAAGAGTCGAGAAACTACGTGAACGATATGACCCAGCGGCTTTCAAGCAAGCTACTTTCTTGAGTGCAGTAGCTGGTGGTACAGCCTATACCAAATCAGAAATATGGAAAGCCGCCGCTGATGTTGCCGGCGACGACAATGGTCTAATGGCAACTCTTGTGGCTAAAGGTCGTAGCGCGGCCATGAGTGCTGGTAGGGCTGACCAAGGCGGTGCCAGCTTTGGTGAAACATACGCAATTGCCGACAACTATCGAAGAGGTGCTTACGCCGACGTCGACGCCGAAGGCAGGAGCGCAACCGCCGATCTTGAGCTGGCTGGAAAAGCCCTCGATTCTCAAGGCGCTGGAGTCTTGGCCCACGCCAGCATGAAAACCAGTTCGGTTGAAAGTCTGGTGCCCGTCCTTCAACAAAGAGTTAGGGATGCGGTAGCGAGTGGTGATCAGGATGAAATTGATAGACAGCTGGCTACTGTCGCTAACCTATACGACACTATGTCAGCTTCGTCTCCCAAGAATGCCAAAGTATTGGCTGATCAAGTATTGCTCTACTCAGTACCGGGTGCTCCGGGTGCAAACGGGGCGGTAACTGTCCAACAACGTGTAGAAGCAAGCAGAATCAACCCTATGTTCCAAACTACGAGAAGAGAACTAGGGTTAGGACAATTACCGCCGGGACAAACAGGTCCTGCTGTGCCCGGAGGCCCCGGTCCTATACCAGGAGCGCCGACTCAACCCGGTATACGTCCTTAATGCAAAACCTGCTGAGTCCGATATGGTTCATTAGTTTAATGTGAATTTTGATATACTTAAGCGGTAATGGCAACATACAAAGTACTGCAAGATATTGAGGCGGAAGACAAGATTCTGGGACCGCTGTCGTTAAGACAGTTCATTTTCGGTCTAATATCGGTCTTCCTGTTATATATTAGTTTTCTACTGGTCGGCAAGGGCGTCGGCTTTTTGCTGATAATCACTTTGCCGCCAGCATTATTCACTGGTTTTTTCGCTTTTCCATTTGGCCGTGATCAGCCGACCGAAATCTGGGCGCTAGCCAAAATCCGTTTCTATTTCAAGCCCCGCAAACGTCTGTGGGACCAGAGTGGCGTCAAGGAATTAGTGACGATTACCGTCCCGAAGAAAATTGAACGGGTACTGACTAACGGTTTATCAGCCAACGAAGTCCAGAGTCGCTTGAGCGCTCTTGCTACCACCATCGACAGTCGTGGCTGGGCGGTCAAAAACGTTAACGTCAACCTGTATAGCCAGCCAGGCTTAATCGATAGCGTTGAGTCTGACCGACTGATTGACATTAACTCAATTCCTCAAGAAGTACCGAATTATGATGTTCAAGCTTCTGACGATATACTCGACGAAAACAATAATCCGATTGCGCAACAATTCCAGAGCATGATAAATGCTTCGACCCAAACGCACCGTCGGCAATTAGTCGACGAGCTGAATAATATTCGAGCCCAACAAGCTCCAACCACCGCGCCACCCAACGACTATTGGTTCATGAATCAACCGACTCCACCACCCAACCTGCCAGCCGATAAAGCGATGTTCGGTAGTGACCCGGTTGTTCAACCAGGTGCGCCGGTGGGTGACTCATCGGTCGCCCCAACAGCCGACGAGCAGGCTATTGTTGAACGGTCAAAAGCCCAACATGCCACTCAAAATCAGTCTTACGCCCATCTGCGAACCATTCAACCACTAGGTACGCCTGCGGTGGCTCAAACTCCAGCACCAACAGATTACGTTCCGGCGCCAACCACCATGACACCACCGCCAGACCCTGCTATACTATCCTTGGCAAACAACGACGATTTGAATGTGGCTACTTTAGCCCGCGAAGCCTATAAAGCCAAGAATCCAGATAGGCCTCCCGAGGATGAAGTTGTTATTTCACTCCGCTAAAGCTATGCGCATCAAACAAACGTTGTCAAATATAGGTGGGCTAAAAACATATGAATCCCTCGGTAAATAATCCAAATCCAGCACAGGGTCCGGCGGCCATGCCTTTCGTGACACCCCAATTTCCGATACCTCCGACTCCTCCCGCACCAACCCCATCACCTATGCCACAAGTAGGTGGTCAGCCTGCCGTTACACCGCCTAGAACCAACGTCAACAGCACCCAGAACGCTTTGCAAATAGCCGAAATCCGCGATGGTATCGTCATCATGAATGATGGTTCATTCCGTTCAGTAGTGATGGTCAAAAGCGTCAACTTCGATCTGATGAGTCCGCAAGAACAAGAGGCAATCGAATACAGTTATCAAGGTTTTCTAAACTCGCTGTACTTCCCGATTCAAATATTCATGCGGTCACAGAAAGTCGATTTGCAACCCTACATCGATAAACTGGACAAGATTCGTACCGAGCACGACAACATGCTGTTAGCACTGCTAATGGAAGATTACATTGTCTATATTGACTCGCTTAGCCAGCAAACCAACATCATGGACAAGCGTTTTTACGTCGTCGTGCCTTACTTCCCAGTTACTGATGTACAGAAAGCTTTAAGTCAAAGTAAGAATTTTATCAGCGGCTTGACTACCTTATTCAACACCAAGGAACAACACGTCGTGATCAATGAAGCTGATTTGGAAAATGCCAAATCCGAACTGCGCAATCGTGTCCAAAGTGTCTTGTCGGGACTATTACAGGCTGGCATTCAAGGACTACCGCTTGATACGCAGGAATTAATTGAACTGTATTACGATACCTACAACCCCGACACCGCGCCCCGCCAACAACTCAAAAACTTCGGTCAAATGACGGCCGATGTCATCACTAAAGGCCAAGGTTCGGCGCCCCAAGCCCACCTCCAGAGGGAACTCCAATGAACCG
Organism: bacterium; assembly: GCA_021783725.1. Lineage (GTDB taxonomy): Bacteria > Patescibacteriota > Saccharimonadia > Saccharimonadales > UBA4665 > JAJXTN01. The sequence goes on from JAJXTN010000004.1 coordinate 76,905, forward strand.
ACAGATAGCAGAAAGCAGAAATCAGATAGCAGATAGGTTTCAGAGCACAGACCTACAGATAACGAAGTCTGTTGCCTGTATTTTGCCGCCTATTTGTAATCTGCTATCTGTAATGTCTGCCCGTCTGAACTTAGATGGCCGGAGGTTTGTGTGATGGCTTTTGGTAAGAAAAAACAGCCCCCCCTCGACCCAGTAGCCATCGCCCAGGCTCAACGAGCTCGTGAGGAACAAGAAGTGCAATCGGCTTTTCAGAAAGGCATCACCGCATTACGTGATTTCATTGCGCCTAGTTCATTGGAATTCTCTAGCACCCATTTCCAACTCGGTACTCGTTACGCCCGAACTTATTACGTCTATGGTTATCCTCGGCAAATCTACACCGGTTGGCTGAGTAGCATGGTTAATCTCGACGAAGTTATCGACCTTAGCCTGTATGTCTACCCGGTCGAAAGTCAGGTGGTGCTCGAAAACTTACGCAAGAAAGTTACCCAGTTGGAAGCTGGCATACAGATTGACGGCGAAAAAGGTCGAGTTCGTGACCCAGGCAAACAAGCGGCTATTCTCGACGCCGAAGAAATGCGCGACAAACTACAGGTTGGCGAAGAACGATTCTTCCGGTTTGGCCTATATTTCACCATCTACGCTAGCACTTTAGACGAACTGGATTACGCCGGCCACAAAGTCGAATCAATGCTTGGTCAACAATTAGTTTTCAGCAAACCAGCTACCAGCCAACAAGAGCAGGGCTTCAACAGCACCGTGCCACAGTTGGTCGACCAATTACAGATTCGTCGCAACATGAGCACCGGCGCCCTGAGCACTAGTTTTCCATTCACCAGTTCCGACCTAACCCAAGATAATGGCATCCTGTACGGCATCAACATGCATAATTCCGGTTTAGTGATTTTCGACCGCTTCTCACTCGAGAACAGCAACTCGGTAGTGTTCGCTAAGTCCGGTGCCGGTAAAAGTTTTGCCGTTAAACTGGAAGCCCTGAGAAGCATGATGTTCGGCACCGAGATATTTATCATTGACCCAGAAAACGAGTATCAACGAATGTGTGAAGCTGTCGGCGGCGCTTATGTTCGCTTAAGTTTAAGTTCGCCGACTCGGATTAATCCCTTTGACTTGCCGAAAGTCGTTGATACCGAAGAAGCCGACAACGCCCTAAGGTCCAACTTGATAACTTTGCATGGTTTACTGCGCCTAATGATGGGTGGTGCTCAAACCCAAATGCTGGGTGGTATGGCATCGACTTTACCGGCACTGGCCCCGTCCGAAGAAGCCGACCTTGATGCCGCATTAATCGAAACTTACGCTCGCGCCGGAATCACCAACGATCCGTTAACTCACACTGGTGTTCCGCCAACGATTGCCGATCTATACGACACGCTTTTGCATATGGGTGGCACCGGTCCACAACTAGCCCAACGTCTGCGCAAATACACGACCGGAACTTTTGCCGGCATCTTCAGTCAGCAAAGCAACATCGACATCAACAACCCTCTAGTCGTTTTCAATATTCGGGACTTGGAAGACGAACTGCGACCGGTCGCCATGTACATTGTCCTGAATTACATTTGGAACAAAACCAAGAGCGATCAAAAGCGCCGTATCCTAATCGTTGATGAAGCTTGGCAATTGATGAAGTACGAAGATTCAGCCAACTTCTTGTTCAGTTTAGCTAAACGAGCTCGCAAATATAACCTCGGTATCACCACCATCACTCAGGACGTGGAAGACTTTATGGGTAGTCGTATGGGCCGAGCGATCGTCGCCAACGCTTCGATGCAATTCTTGCTTAAACAGTCGACCAGCGCCGTTGACGTTCTGTCTGATGTCTTTAAGCTCACTAGCGAAGAAAAGAAACGTCTTAGCCAATTCCCAGTCGGCCAAGGTCTGTTCTTCGCTGGTCAGAATCATGTCCACCTGCAAGTAGTCGCCAGCCCGACTGAGACCGGCCTAATAACTACTAGTCCCGACCAAATTCAACAAATGAATTCCAGCGCCCAAGCCGGAGAAATAAACCAACCACAGGGCACCATCGACCTAAACAACCGCTTGTATCCAGGTAATGTATAGCTAATGCATGTTCAAGGAGTTACCTCAAACCAAAGTTACTAAATAGCGATATAATTAAACATATGACGAGCAGAAACTAAAATGGCCAACGCCCCAGAATTATTCAAACAAGACCAAGACGAACAGCGTCTGAATGGTGGGGTTCCAGATAATAATGAGCTGGCCAATATTACCGGTATGGACGCCACCGAACAACAAGCTACCGAAGATCGGGCTCGACAGGGAAGCGAAGAAGATTTAGCCAGTCGTGAAACCGAAGCTGGCAACAGCCCAACCGACAACAATCAAGCAGAGGCCAAAGAGAAAGTTGTTACTGATTCGGCTGAGCCAGACACCGACGACACCCTCGGCAACGGTTATTCCGACAATACCAAATCTTCGAAGTATGGCAAATTCAAGCAATCAGTCGCCAACAATAAACTAGTTTATGGTGCATTGCTGGGAGGCTTAACCCTGCCTATTCTTGTCATCATTCTACTTGCTCTGGTTATCGGTCCATACAAAGCCGTGTCTTTCGCTGAAAGTGTGGCTGGCTATCAATTTGCCCGGACTTTAACCCAGATGTCCGAAAACACTGGTAGAATTGTCGCTGAAAAAACTAGTATCGACGCCATTGCCAGTGATTCGAAATGGGCAAGTATCAAAAACACTTTCAACCCAACAACCGGTAAGTCCGGGGAGTTATGGTCCAAACTAGACAAATTTCGACCCAACAAAACTATAGCCAATTTCAAAGGTTCAAATAAGTTGATCTATAATACGGAGCGTTCAAAAATTCTCGGTCGTGATGTCCTAAAAAGCGTCACCATAGAAGGTAAAACCGTTAATGTCAAAAGTGTTCCTATAAAAGGTCGGTTAGTTCCGGGCTACGAGCTAATCACTCGCGACATCCCGTTGGCGAAAAGTTTTACGCCAGACTTTATAGCCGCATTAAAGGCCGAAAGTATCGGACCGATTACTCGGGCCCGTATCGCCTCCCAAATACGCAGTGACCTCAGTATAAGCTTAGTAGCTTGGATGATTGGTAAATATGCCGGCGCAACGCCCGAAGAAGCCAAAATACGCGCCGAGAGGGAAGCCCTGGCTGTATCCAAAGGCGAGCCGCTAGCTACAGCCGACACTCCTGCCACGCCGAAAATTGCCAGTGGCGCTTCAAGCAGTGTGACTCAGGCCGCCACTGATGCCGCGACCGCCGAACAACAAGCCCTAGCCGACACCACCCAAGCTAAAGCTGTCGTCGCCAACCCCAACGAAACTCCTGCCGCTGTCCAGAAAATCATCGATAAAGAGATCTCTAGTACGGCGGTTTCAGGTTTGTCGGGATTGGCTGGAGAAGCTCTGGGTATCATCAACCCCATTTATAAATGGGCCGTTCCATTGTGCTTAATTTATGACGGTTCGATAGTTGAGTCCGGACCATCTATCGACGCCAATAGTGACTCTACCACTCGAACGGGCGTACACGCTCTATCGACCGCCGATCAATTGAAGAACGGCTATAACGTCAACGCTGTCGCCGTCGGGGCAAACGACTGGAAACTAGGTAAAATCCAAGATAGCGTGGCCCAGAAACGCGCCAGTGGACAAGTGGTAGACACTTCCGGTTACGCTTCGACTGAAGCTTCGCCTACGGGCCAATATAGCTACTCAATCGCCGATATGATTCCTGGACCAATCGGGCCAATACTCGATGGACCGTTTCATAATGCCTGCCCCTCTTTGACCAATGTCTGGGTTGGGGTAGGTCTGGGTATCGCCCAAATCACCGTAACAGCTCTATCTGCAGTCCCTACTGGTGGTGAGTCAATACTTGGAAAGGTTGCGGTCGAATCGGCAGCCGAATCGGCGGTCAATGAAACTCTACCGATTGTGGCTTCATCTGTTCTAACTAAGATTCAGAATGCCGGTAGTTTTGGCAAAAACCTACTTGTCGACACCGGCAAACAATTGGCTTGGATCGGTGCCGCCACGCTTGTCGCTAAGTCAATAGTATTATCACAAATGGGTAGTACTCATAATGTTTTGGCTGTTGGCCAACCTTATGACGACTCTATCGATGATGGTGTCAATAAGTATTCCAATATGATTGAGCAACGGCAATTTTACGGCGCACCGCTCCAAGACAAAGAATTGAACGCCGATAACGCCAATAGTTTAGCTATGATGTCGGCTAAAACCAGCTCGCAAAGTGCTTACCAGCGCTACTTAGCCATTAATAATTACCGCTCACTAGCCAATCGCTTGGCAATGATTATTAGCGGCTATGAGAATAGTTCGTTCTTTAGTAGCTTATTGCATAACGCCGGCTTGATTCTCAATCCTCTGCGTTCGCTAGGCTCAATATTCGGAAGCCTGTTCTCGCACTCAGCTTTCGCCGCCACCAACATTACCAGCGTCAACACTTACTATGGCAATGTGCAGTTTGGCTACACCACCGAGGAGAAAAAGTTGATGACGACCGAATCCTACGGTCCGCTCGAAAACCAATTACGTTTAGATAATAGCGGTCAAGAAGCCGCCATCGCCGCTCGTTATGGTAAATGTTTTGATGGTAGCGAAACCATCGGTCAAATGTTATCGAGTGGTGACATTAGGCGCGATAACAATGGGAATGTTATCGCCAATCAAGGTCTGTGCTCACCCGATAATCTTGGCCCTCACAATCACGACAAAGATGCTGGTGTCGGTATGAGTGGTTTTGGTGATCTAGTTTTTCGTTGGCGGGTTGCCCAAAGCTACAATAATACTATCGACCAACTGACTAGTTATCAGGATGTCACCCCATGATCAAGTTGAGCTGTTTATCAAACTTAAAAACTGGTCGGGTATATATCTACCGACTACTAGTGTTGATGTTGGTGTTAGTGTTTAGCGGTTCAATTCAAGCCTATGCCATAACCAGCGGTGACCTGAATAGCATTAACGGCTTAACACCTTTTTATGATCCCAATGCTGGCACTGGTGTTTGCACAGCCGGCGGATCCACCAGTAGTGCCAGCACTTTGACGGCCGGATCCAGCGTGTATATCCTTGGCGACTCGATAACCGTTCGGTCTGAATCGCAGTATAGCGCAGCTTTGGCAGCTAAAAACTTAGTCCCGTTTATTGATGCCAAGGTTGGAAGATCATGGGCTAGCGCTGGCCAATCGGGCGGTGGAACATTGTCTAAAAACGGCACCGACTTAAGTGGCGCCGACGCATTGATCAAAGACACATCTAGCGTAGCTGGGGCAGGTGGCATCGTTATCGCACTAGGGTCAAACGGGGGATTAGCCGGCAATCCAATCGACACCATCATTAGCGCGGTGCGCAAGATCAATCCGACGGCACCGATTTGGTGGGTGAACCTGACCGGCACTAGCGCTTGGACGAGTTCCAATCTCAAAAGTTATATGGGTGACTTCAACAAACAGCTGGCCGCGTCGTCGACGACCAGTAATTTTAAGATTGTTAACTGGGCTGGGGCTGTCGCACCCGCCGGCGATCCTTTTTCCACGCCTGGATCCGCTCCAGCCATAGCCGACCCCAATGGTTTATTGGCCGATGGCTTACACCCAACCACTCAAGGCTCATCGCTTTTAGCTAGCTTGGTGACTAGCAATTTATCGTCAGCGGCGGCAACTGGTTCAATCGGGACTAGTTGTTGTTCTACCAGTCCAACTCTGGCTGGTAGCGATAATCAACAGAAAGCTTTCAATTATTTCGTCAGTAAAGGTCTTACTCCTCAACAATCGGCCGGTTTGATTGGAAACCTAATGGCTGAGTCGGGAACCGGTCTTAACCCCAAAGCACAACAAAATGGTAGTAACACCCCTTATCCGATTGATAAAGTTGGTTTTGGTATAGCCCAGTGGACTTTCGCTGGAACTATCCAAAACCCTGGTAGACAAACCAAGCTTGTGCAATTTGCGGCAGCAGCTAACCTTCCTGTTACGGACTTGGGGGTTCAGTTGGATTTTGTTTGGCAAGAGTTATCTACCGGCTTTGGACATCTATTAACTGATTTGAAATCGACGGTTACGGTTCATGATGCCGTGTTGTTGGTACTGCAGAAATACGAGGCACCAGCTGACAAAAGTGCCGGTGGTCCAAATGATTTGAAACGCACTAAGTATGCCAATGAAGTCCTGGCACTTTATGGCGCTGGCGCTTCGGCCACCGGTGCCACTGTTAGTTCTGGCTGTGCGACTCCGAGCGTCGGTATTGGCGCCGGCTCACTAACGCCATCGTCATTACCAGCCTTTCCTGGGTCAGACCAAATGATACTGCGAGCTCAAGCTTTAGCCGCATCCAGTATCGGTAGCCCGACGTATGAGCAATACTGCACAACTTCCAAAAGCACTTCCTGTGAAGGTATGTGCGACCACTTGGCAGGCGCTATCTGGTTGAAGCATAGTTCTGGATACTGTTCGGCCATCGTTCACTGGCAGTCATTACTGCACGGTGACGCCAAAGATGTCCACCTAGCAACTGCACCCGACGGTCTAAGCCCGCCAGTTGGCGCTTTACTGTTTTATACCTCCGGGCAGGTTGGTCACGTAACTGTCTACTTGGGCAACAACATGGTGTTGTCTGGGGATGTTCTGGGTAAAGGTGGAGTATTTATCACTTCGTTCAAAAGTATAACCGCCGGCGCTTGGCACTTACCGTATCTGGGCTGGACACCCCCAATTTTCGGTGACACCGGACCACCAGCCTATAAACAACCAATACCATGTCCAAAATAATGATTGTTAAAGTGTAGAATGAATATAGCTTATGTATCCTGAACAAATTCCTCAAAACAACCTTAATCTAAAAAGAATAATCGTATGGTCGGTGGCCGCCATTGCTGGCATATGTATTATTTTGTTGATATTGAGCGTTATTGGCTATGGTCAACTGAAGCTGTCAGTACCCAATGGTTCAAAAGTTCTAGTCAATCAACACGCCGTCAGCGCCTCGTCAGTCAAACTGCGCTCCGGCAGTTACACCGTCACAGTTTATTCTGCCACTTATGAACCGTACCAAACGACTGTTAAAATCAACAATTTTCTAACGACCAGTTTTAAACCAGAACTGAAACAACGCGACCCGAGCGCTTTGATCAGCTCGATACTAGGTTCGTATGGTGATTATGGTGCTCCGACGCTATTCAATACACAGTGGTTCGAAAATAATAGCTGGTTGGCGGGTGACGTCGGCCCAGGTAGCGCTTCACAAATCGCTTTACATTTCGTCAACGGCTCATGGATAGTCGGTTACTTTAATGGTTTAAGCGGCTATCCGACCGACTATTCAAAATTACCTGCCGAGGTGGCTAATTATCTAAAACAACAGGTGGCCGGCTATGCAAATCAGTAAGCTATTTTCTCGCCAACAACTACTAATGTTTTTGGCAATCATATTTATCGGTTTACCTCTAAGTGTCTATATCTACAGTCACCGCAGTAACGCCTACTCGGTTCCGAAGAAAAATACCACTATAACCTTCGCCGATCCGACAATTCTACAAAACTGGCTACCCCAAGAATCTTACAAATAC
>JAJXTN010000011.1 GCA_021783725.1 bacterium
ATGATGTTTTGAACGAATTCTGGGGTTGGAATGAAGCTGATTTTAAGCGGTCTCTAAAGCAACAATTGCTTCAACAAGCGGTAGTCGCCAAGTTGGACACCACGACCAATGCTCGGGCCCAAGCGGCGCTGATTCAACTCAAGAACGGAGCTGATTTCGCCACGGTGGCTAGTCAGAGTAGCGATGATACGAGCACTAAGTCGAACGGTGGTCAGTATCCAGCGGTCGTCACACCAAATGATCCGAATCTAGCTCCGGCGGTTACTGCTGAACTGTTCAAATTACAGCCTGGCCAGATTTCACCGATAGTCAATACTGGCTACACGTTAGAAATCCTTAAAGTTATCGATGGTAGCAAAACTTCTGTGCATGCCGCCAATATCCAGTTTATCTTCAAGCCAATAACTTACTTCACCAACCCGCTACAAGCCAAAAACCCAGCTCATAAATTCATTTCTATCTAGACGCTTCTGGCGATTGGTATGGTATAGGTGGTTTTCGGCCCGAGGACGATGTTCGAGCCGTAGAAAGCCAACATAGTGAGTTTCGGTAGGCCGCTTAAATGTAGCTCCAAACTTCTCTCGTGGCACCAGGCGATGACCTCGTCTCTTAGTAATTCACTAGCTCCTGCTTGCCGGGCTGTTGGATGCAATACCATGTCTCTAAGCACGGCGTGTCGTCCGGTTAGGCCAACGGCTTCATTGAGGGCCGCCACGCCGACGATTTTGTGACCTACATTTTTGGCGACAATCAATTCTCGGTCCGGCGATTCGATAATCGGCCTCAAAAGTTCCTCGGGGACGGGTAGGGGTGTTAGTCGATTATCGATCACCGGCAGTAGCTGGCCAATCTGGTAAGCCACGTCTGGCGTATAAACCTGCACCCGCTCAGTTAAATATTCACTCATTATTGACCCTCATGTAGCTTATAGCTTGTGTGCCTAGTTTATGAATTATTGGCTCACTAGGCAATAGCCGGCGGTTGATTACAGTGTTGATTTAGGAATTTTGGACTGCAGTCGTTGGTGATCGTAGAATGTATCAGTTTTCTGGGGCAAGAAGAGGGGCATGCTACTAGTATGCCCGTTCAAGTTCAATCAATCCTACCAATATAAAAAGCCCCAGACTTTTGATCTGAGGCATTTTATATGGCAGGCCATAGAGACGGATTTCCGAACGATCACTACAGTGTAGTACTAGAAATCGTACGAAATAACTGGGGTGGTCGTGCCTTTATATTTATTCTTGTGGCCGATACCCCTTACACCCCCAGATTGAGTAAGGTACCATCCAACTTAACCCAGAAAAATAGCCCCCACTGTTCACAAGCGGATGTCATTTCAACCATTTTCTTACCGTTAGTGATTTTATGTGCCGTAAATTATAGAATCTTAGATCGGGCACGTAACGGCAGTTATTTTCAAAGAATTCAAATTTACGTTAACACTCATGCCATTGGTACTTAAACCACTACCGTTAGAAATGGAGACTGTGACTAATGCACTGGTTTTATCACTTGAAGCTAGTGATGCAGTATATTTATAAGCTACATACTGAGCTGTGCAGCTAAATGGGGTTGCTTGTGTAACCGCAGCAGCTTTCGCATACAGGTCGGTGCTTAGATTATTCTTTACCGCCACTAATCCCACTTGTGCTACCGGTTGAGTGTTGCCACTGTCGTTATTTGCCTTGTTAACCGCTATAAGGTAGTTATCATAAGTCGACTGCGTGAAAGCGACCGCATCTTGCGCCGTATGCGTCGGAGTCGTATTTGTATTAGTCTCGCTTTTGGTTTTAGTTGTGGAAGTTTTTGTTGTGGTTGATGTCACTGGTGAGTCCTTCGTATGGGTATGATATACCCATACCCCCGCCGCCCCAATCAACACCAATACTAACAATACAGCTACGATTTCTATGCTTGTGAAACCGTACTGATTACGCTTGATACGATTTGGCATCGAATACTCCTTTGGGTTAGGTATAACTTAAGCATAACAGCCAGCAATCTTTGTGAAAGTAGTGATTATTACATCATCTACTGTTACGTTGTCATTGCTATTATTACTCATTACATCTATTTTAATGGTATCAGTGTAATACGGGGAGTGTTATATGCACAGCGACAGAATCAACCAAGGGGGTTATGGTAACCTCAGAATTATTGTTGCCTGCTTTATAGTGGCGATTGTAGGCATATCAGGTGTGTTTTTCATTAATCATAGCCATAAGGCCGTAGCCCGAAATAGTACATTGCAAACAGCTTCTCAAACCACAACGCCCTCTGACAATACCACTAGCTCACAACCGGTACAAGGTGCACAAAAGTATCTTGTTATCAAAGAGTGGGGAGTTCAGCTCCCTTACAGTAGCAGCGACACGTTTAGCTATGCGGTTACGGCAGGTGGTCAAAGCGTAACAGTTGGATCCGCCGCCTTGGCAAGCAAAGACTTAACGTGCGCTACAAAGGGAGCAGGAGTTATTGAGCGATTCACACCGACAGATTCAGCTTCAGTTTATGGTGGTCAAACCGTAGCAGATAGTGCAAAACAGAATCCTGGACAATACGCATACATAAACGGTTACTACTATCTATTCGTACCTTCTCAATCCGCGTGTGGGTCAGCAATATCAGCGAGCGACCAAGGGCAGGCCAACAATGTTATCAAAGCCTCCCTTATCAACGTCACATCTACCAATTAACAAACTGGAGTATCTATGTTCTACCGTATTAGCCGAATGCTTTTAGCCACTGTGCTAGCCCTACCTCTACTACAAATATGCTTTGCTCCTAACATCGTTTTTGCAGTTGGGACTGACACATACCCAGCTCCATGGGCACCTCCGGCAGCACAGGACTCTGTGTTCGACACGTGGAGAGAATACAATCGGGAATGCACATCGTATGCCGCTTGGATGCTTCACTCGGTGAACGGTTTCGAGCTGACAGCTTTCTACGATGACGCAGTGAACTGGGGACCAGACGCTACAGCCTCAGGCTACACAGTTGACATGAACCCTACTAAAGGCTCGATATTCTGGTCTAGTACCCATGACCACGTCGCCTACGTTGAGGATGTGAGCACAGACAAATCAACAATAACGACCGAGGACTACAACGCCGGGTATCCAACAAACCCGGGATGGTGGGCCAGAACCACCGGTGTAGCAGCTAGTACAGCGTCAGGCTACATCCATTTCCAGGACACAGCGTGGCATATTGCAATGCAAGCAAACACAGGAGACCTCTATACATACGCCAGATCTACTAGCCAGGCAACACATATACCGCTGGGTATGACGGCAGGTGCTAGTCCGAGCATCGCCGGGACATCGAACGGCAACTACCAAGCAGCAATACAGGGCGGTACTGGAGACCTCTACATTTACGACAGCTCGACCGGTCTAACTACACATCCACCGCTGGGTATGATGGCAGGTACTAGCCCGAGCATTGTACAACTACCCATGTCTAATGGAGCGTATGTGGCGGCATTCCAGGCTAACAACGGGTACCTGTTCATTTACAAGAGCGCAACCGGTCAGGGTTACCAGATACCACTAGGAATGAAGACCGGCACCAGCCCGAGCATTGTTGCGTCATCCAGCAGCAACTATTTGATCGCGATGCAAGGAAACACAGGAGACCTGTACATATACGACAGCTCTACTGGCCTAACCGCTCACGTTCCCTTAGGTATGATGGCAGGTACTAGCCCGAGCATTACGCGATTATCGAGCGGTGCATTCGTGGTAGCATTCCAGGCAAACAACGGATATCTTTACACGTACAATACTTCAAGCGGTCAGGCCGGACAGATTCCACTTGGAATGAAGACTGGCACTAGTCCAAGCATAACCACAATTACGAGTGGAGCATACGAGATTGCAATCCAGGGAAGCGACGGATACATCTACATCTATGACAGCTCGAATGGCCTTACAACGCATCCACCCTTAACTCTAATGGCCGGTACGAGCCCGAGTATTGTCACTTCCGACAGTGGATATGTAGTAGCATTGCAAGGAAGCGACGGATATCTTTACAAATACAGCAGTGGAAGTCAGGCTTCTCAGATACCGCTTGGAATGAAAGCTGGCACTAGTCCAAGTGTCCAATAACTTTTATATGTCTCGATTCTCAGGCCGCAAGGCATATATCACACGCTGTTGAAGCTCTTTATCGGCGAGCATCTCATTGCTGCGCTGGCACGGCGCGACCGAGAAGCTACGTCGCTTCAAGTCCATTAAAGATGGCTCAGCGAACGTATCACTCCTAAAAGGTACGATGAGTTGAGCAAGAAGATTATGCAAGACCTGACCGACTTAGAGGGCAACGTCACCAACATGGCTGATAAGAGCCGTAAGCAGCTACAGAAAGGCATAGACGTACTAGAGAAGTCGCAGAAAGCTGCACAGGTCTATGCCAAGAAGTCACCCGAGGAGAAGCGTAAGCTACTCAATGAGCTGTTTACTAGCCTTCACCTAGATGGCTCAAAGCTTATCGCACAGTACAACCCATATGCATTAGCGATTTCGAAACGGGTTGAAAAGCACCGTGAAGTGTTAAGGAACTTTCGAACAAAGAAAAACACCCCCGATAACGGAGGTGCTTCCGAGCTTGTCACAGCTCTTCATACGGTTTGGCGGGCTCGACCGGACTTGAACCGGCGATCTCCTCCGTGACAGGGAGGCGTGATAACCACTTCACTACGAGCCCTCGTCGTTCGGCTGTCTGCAAGACGGCCGAACTCCTCTCAAAACTTCATTCAGTCTCCGGCTGTCTTGCAGACGGCCGGATCCTTGGATTGAAGTTTTGGTAATCGCAAAGTTGTTGCGAAAGACAGGGGTAATCATAGCAATTTTATGGGTTAAAAGCAACTTAAGAATGTTAAAAAGTTTTGAACATGGTTTTGGTATAATACTTCGGTGATAGGTTAGTTTGCCACCTTAGCTCAGTTGGCTAGAGCGCCGCTTTCGTAAAGCGGAGGTCATCGGTTCGATTCCGATAGGTGGCTCCAAATTCATGGGGACGCTTCGCTAGTGTCGACATAACACCACACAGGGGTGTTATGGGTTCGACTCCCCGAGGTGGCTCCATACTTCGCTAAAGCTTCGTATGGCAAGCCAGGCTTTGCAAGAGCAAAGCAATTCACAATTGTCATTTAACAATTAGCAATGGTCGACAAAAGATGTAATCTTTTGAGATATATACAGCGAAGCTGTCGATAAATGTAAATTGAAAATTGTGAAATGAAAATTGTTTTTGACTGTGTCAAAAGCAGGCGGGTGTCGTATAACGGCTATTATGTAGCCTTCCCAAGGCTGAGACAGGAGTTCGACTCTCCTTACCCGCACCAATATTTTAAGCCCAAATCAACGGACAGAATGGTACAATGTTACTCATCGTATGACTTTTTCTAAGAAGTATTTCAATGATCATCTGGTGCTTTTGTTGCTGAGCATCAATATATTTTTGACGATTGCCGCCACAATATTTATTTTGGTGCGCATCAGCACCACTCACGGTAATGTGTTCTATGTCCAATATCGGCCATCCGTCGGTATTAATATCTATACCCCAGGCAGTGTTATCGGCCTATTTGGTTTCATCGCTTTCGCTTGGGTGGTAATGGTGTCCAATGGCTTGCTAAGTCTCAAGATGTATCCAGTGCATCGTCAGGTAGCGATCGCCATACTAAGTTTAGGTATTGTTTTGCTGATCTTTACGGCGGTAATTGCTAACTCATTATTACTCCTTCGCTAATATGGCCAACATTGAAATACCGTATGAAAAAGATCGTAAAGGTCATTATCGATTCTTCGAAATTCTGCCCGGCAGTTTGAGTTGGTTACTATTATTCACGCCAGTCATTTTGAGTTTTGTGACAGTCAACATCAATGGCATCAATGTCACTCTGGCGGTACCGTTTATTCTTGGTTATTTACTTATTTATTTTACTAGGTCACTGGCTGTCGATATTCGAGCTCTAGCTGGTTATAGAACGATGAAACAGCATATGGCGCTGGACTGGTCAACTTTGGTTGCTGATCTAGAAGCCGGACAGGTTACGGCTACTAAAACCGTACGTCCGGACTGGCATTTGCGCAATTTGCAGTTATTGCACAGTCGACACGTTCACAATAAACCTAGTGAACTAGTTCACGCCGTGATTATTGCGACCGTTAATGAGTCTAGGGAGGTCCTAGAACCAACCATTCAGTCGCTGATCAACGCCGATTATGATACTAGCCAGATGATATTGGTGATTGCTTACGAGGGCCGAGCTGGGGAGGATACAGAGAACCGAGTCAAGGAATTGATTAGTCTGTATCGACACCATTTCCGACATGTGATGTCGGCCCAACACCCAGCTAATATTCCAGGAGAAGTCATCGGCAAGGGTGGTAATGTAACTTTCGCTGGCCGAAAACTTCAAACTTATCTGGAAGATATCAAACTCGATCCAGCCAAAGTCATAGTCACGACGCTTGACGCTGACAATCGCCCTGATCGTCGCTACTTCGCGGCTTTATCCTACGCTTTTTGCGCCGTCCCGAATCCCCTCCGAGCTTCGTTCCAGCCATTACCGATGTTCACTAATAATATATGGGATGCTCCGGCGCCGATGCGAGTGATTGCTACCGGTAATAACTTCTTTTACATCGTGTTAACTCAACGGCCACATCTGGAACGTAATTTTTCGGCGCATGCTCAGAGTATGCAAGCCTTGATTGAGATGGACTTCTGGAGTGTTCGAACAATCGTCGAGGATGGTCATCACTTCTGGCGAAGCTATTTCTGTTTTGATGGTGATTATCGAGTTTATCCTTTGAGTATTCCGATATATCAGGATGCGGTATTGGCTAAAGGTTACTTCAAAACGCTCAAAGCCCAGTTCATCCAACTGCGGCGCTGGACATATGGCGCTTCGGACGTGGCTTATATCGCCAATCAGGGCTTTTTCCGCCCGACTAAAGCACCAAAGCTTGATGTCTTGGCCAAATTGCTTAGAACGCTCGAGGGGCATGTTACGTGGGCTGTAGGCGCCCCATTAATTACCTTCGCGGCTTTCATCCCGGCTTTACTCCACCCTCAAAGCTTTGCGGCCAATGAGTTACCCCTGATAGTCAGTCGGATCCAGCAGTTGGGACTGATTGGATTATTTGCTTCGTTATTCGTCAGTATGCGGACTTTACCACCGCGTCCAGTCCGCTATAAACGACATCGATCGCTGTTCATGTGGCTACAATGGCTGTATCTACCGATTACCACTATCTGTTATGGTTCAACGGCCGCTTTCTATTCACAGACCAGACTAATGCTCGGTAAATACATCAGTAAGTTCGATGTCACTGAGAAGGCCACGGTTAGCGAATCGGGCGTGACCACTAGCTCTGACGCCGACCCTTTAAGCAGATAGCAGATAACTAATTAGCAGTTAGCAAATGGCAAATTTCAATGAATTAACGATTAGCCATTGACAATTCTAATCGCCAATTGCCAATTGCCAATTGCCAATTCATTGTCCTTGGCTAATAGTAAATAGCTAATTCGTTCTGAATTCTTTTATCTGTAGTCTGTTCCGTCTAGTTTTTGTGAAAAGCCTGATAGTGAACGCTAGCCACTTTATCAAAACGATTGAGGGCCACTTGGACAGTGCGAGCGATCTGCTTGGCCGATAATTGTCCATTGCTGGCTACGGTTCGTAATTTATAAATAGATGTATCTGTTAAGTCGCTAGCATCAATTAGGGCATTGGGCCGGTGCTGACAAGATTGATAGATGCTGAGTAGTAATTTATCGCGGTTGAAGGCCATAATCGCTCCTGACGCCTGTTTGACGGCCCAGACGGCACTGTAGTCAGTCGTTTCGATAGTACTAAAGATGGTATGGCAAGCTGAACATTGGCGCCGACGCCATGTTTGATTACGGCGTTTTTGTGGACGGGAGTTGATAACTTGGGTTTTGGCGCTACATTGTATACAAACCATGACTACATATTGTCATATCGCTATAAAAAATGCCAGTGTAGAACTATTACGAAATAGGGGATAACATCCCTATAAAAGCTACTTTCAATCATAAGTGCTATAGAGATAGCATATTTTGCGACCTACTTATTCATTAGCTATTTAGCTGATGAACCTGAGGCGCGTATTCTACGAATACGGTTGTTGGCTGGTTTTTCGGAGATCAATTCTTCGTAAAACAACCTAAAGGCGTCTAAAGCGCTGGTCTTATTAATCCCAAACTTCCTAATTAACTGATATATGCTATCAGATTTGGTTTATTCAGTCAATCCCTAGGGGGCCAATAGAAGCTAATTTAACAGGGGCGAATCACTAATATATCGCTTGATATTATTGGTGGCTTAAGCTATAGTTTCTGGAGGTAAAGCCCCCAAGGGCGATTAGCTCATTTGGCTAGAGCGCCACATTGACGTTGTGGAGGTGATAGGTTCGAATCCTATATCGCCCACCATATAAAAGATCTCACTCCGGTGGGATTTTTTATATGGTGGCGCCCCAACAGGTTACGAACCTATCAAGTGAGTCCGCCAAATGGCGGACGAACGCCAGGTTCGGTGTAGCGGTGGCGCGCGCATCCGGCCATCGGCACGATAGCCGGAGAGAAAGCTACTGCGAAAAAGGACTTTAGTCCGCTATCCTATATTGCCCAATAACAGGGTAAACAGTAGCAAGTAGACTATAGTGCCGTCATCGCGAGCCAGTCGAGAGATCTATTTCATGCTAAACGGATCCTTCGACTTCGCTAGCGCTTCGCTCAGGAGGACAAACAAAAAGTAGACAGTAGTACGTAAACTGCAGCAAAATCACTGTGGTCTACGGTCTACGTCCCTTGACGTCACACAGGGCGTTAGATTAAATTTATCCCCAGCCATAAATGTAGGAATTACAGCATAAATAGGCTAGCCATATAATACTAACCTTGCTATAGTACTTGCTAAGGCGTAGTTTTGCCGAGAATGTTTTTCAAAAATATGGGTTGAATGAATTGCGAGATCATTCAACCCTATTTTTATTTCTAGGTGAGTCGTACAATGCCGATGAATGAAATGATATAATTATATTGAGCTGTGATGTGGAGTCACTATCCATTGAGCTCCGTAGGTGTGGCAACGACGGACGATACACCAAGTTGCAAGAGTAAAGTCGAGGTGGAACCCTCGGCCTTCCAGCGGAAAGCCGAGCCGAGACACTTAGGAAGATGCATATTTGGCATATCCTCGGTGTCTTTTTTAATTTTAAAAATCTAATAGATCTCTCGACTGCGCTCGAGATGACACAGCTTCAAGGAGTTAATATGGCAGATAATAACGAACAATTACACGCTATGCGACATAGTTTGGCGCATATCTTGGCAACTTCGGTTCAACACTTATGGCCGGAAGCCAAATTTGGGGTTGGTCCAGTAGTCGAAAATGGCTTTTATTATGATATCGATCTAGGCGATACCAAGTTGTCAGAAGAGGACTTCGCCAAAATTGAAACCGAAATGCATAAAGTGATTGATTCCAATGTGGCATTTGAACGATTCGAAATGCCGATCGATGAAGCTATTACACGGGCTCAGCAAGCCAACCAACCTTATAAAGTCGAGTTATTGAACGATCTGAAACGGGCCGGTACGACGATGGCTAAAGATTTGAATGCCGATGAACTGGGAACGATCGCCGAGGTTGGCGAGGCCCAAGTTGATAACGTGTCATTCTATAAAGACGGTGATTTCACTGACTTGTGTCGTGGCCCGCACGTTGAATCGACTGGTAAAGTCGGTGCTTTCAAACTCCATCGGGTGTCAGGGGCCTATTGGCGCGGTAAAGTCGAGAACGCCCAGATGCAGAGAATCTATGGTCTGGCTTTCGCGACACCTAAAGAACTGCGGCAACATCTTGATATGTTGGAAGAGGCTAAAAAACGCGATCACCGCAAGCTTGGTCAAGAACTGGACTTGTTCTTGTTCTCCGACATGGTTGGATCGGGGTTACCATTGTTTACGCCTCGGGGCACAGTACTGCGCGAGCAATTAACGGCTTTCTCTAATGAACTGCGCGAGCGCTATGATTTTCAGAAAGTCTGGATTCCGCACATGACCAAGAAAGATTTGTACCAAGCTAGTGGTCACTGGGCGAAGTTCAGCGACGAGCTATTCCTAGTTAAGAGCCAAGAAACCAGTGATGAATTAGTTTTGAAGCCAATGAACTGCCCACACCATACCCGTATCTATGCCTCGCAATCGCGTAGTTATCGTGATTTACCGGTACGCTATCTGGAAACTACAACTATTTACCGTGATGAAAAAACCGGTGAGCTAGGTGGACTGAATCGGGTCCGATCGGCGACTCAAGATGATAGTCATGTCTTCTGCCGGCCTGACCAGATAGAAACCGAGATAAATCAGTTACTAGACTGTGCTAATGAGCTGTATCGGACGGTCGATCTTAAGTTGCGGGTGCGTTTGAGCTACCGTGATGACAGCGACGCCTATCTGGGTGCTCCAGAATTGTGGCAGTCGGCTCAGGAACAGCTTAAGAACGCTGTCGTCGCCAACAAGCTAGATTATTTCGAGCAGGATGGCGAAGCGGCTTTCTATGGTCCGAAGATTGATTTCATGGCGACTGACGCTATCGGTCGTGAGCATCAACTGGCCACTGTGCAACTAGATTTCGTTCAGCCGGAGCGCTTCGGCCTGGATTACATTGCCGAAGATGGATCGAAGCAGCAACCGGTGATGATACACAGTGCTTTATTGGGTTCCATCGAGCGGTTCCTGAGTGTCTACATCGAACACACCGCCGGTAAGTTCCCGGTTTGGGTAGCCCCTGAGCAGATCCGCTTGATCAGCGTCAATCAAGAGGACGTGACGGTTAATTTCGCTAATGATATTCGCAGGACCGCCAAGAGGCTGGGCTTAAGAGTAGAAGTAGATAATACTAATGAATCGGTCGGTAAGAAGATCCGTGCTTCAGAGCTAGCCAAAGTTCCGTACACCGTAGTAATAGGTGAAAAGGAAATAACTAGTCAGCAGGTGACACCTAGGATTCGAAAAGATATGGCCGTTCAACCTGAACCTCAAGCCATAACGATTGATGAATTTCTAAAGACTGTCGCCCACGAAGCCAAATCACGCACCCACAAGACATCATTAAAAGGTTGATCCAATGCCTAAACCGATTATTGCCGTTGATATAGATGATGTGCTGGCTCAAAGTACTGAATCGCTGAGACTAGAAGTCAATCAACGACTTGGTGTTAATTTGAAACCTGAGGATTATCAAATTCCAGGTGATTATTGGGGGTACTATGAACTTGTTTGGGGTCAGCATGGGCTATCTGGTCAGATAACTATGGATGCCCTTGATCCACAGATGAAAGCTGACCAGTCACATGTATTGCCTCACGACGATGCTCCTGAGGTTTTGAATCGATTGAAAAGACGCTACGAACTGATGATTATTACCGGACGCAACAGTAGTTGGCGTACAGCTACAGAAGCTTGGCTAGATAGGCATTTCCCAAACATATTTTCTGAACTAGTGTTTGGTGAAGGTTACGAAGGTATGAAACATAAAACTAAAGGTGAACTATGCTTGGAATACGGAGCTAGTTGGTTGATTGATGATAACGTTGAGCATGCTCACACGGCATACAATAAGGGTGTAAATATTTTGATTTTTGGAAATTATGGTTGGCATCATAGTGTTCCACCCCACATGCAACGTTGCCGGGATTGGAAATCAGTAGAAAAATACTTTGAAAAGAAGATGGGGCAACAAAATGCCTAAACCGATAATAGCTGTTGATTTAGATGACGTTCTGACGGCCCATCACGAAGGATTGATAAGTTGGTATAACCAGACTTATGGTACTGAACTCAGTTTGGCCGATGTCCATTCGACCAATCCGGAAGTCTGGGGAACGGCGACTGACGCTGAAGCCATTAAGAGGGTCCATGCTTACTTCGAGTCAGACAGTTTTAAAGATGAGAAACCGTTGCCCGGGGCGGTTAAAGTTCTGGAGTATCTGAACCGCAACTATCACTTGATCGTCATTACCGGTCGAGATTATATTATTGAACTGGTCACCAGGGAATGGCTGACTGAGCATTATCCAAGTTTGTTTGATGATGTTCACTTCACAGCCCAATACAGTTTGACTGGTAGAAGTCGATCGAAGACCGATATTGTTGAGTCAGAGCAGGTTAGTTATTTTATAGATGATAATTTGTTCGCCGTCGTTGATGTCGCAAAAGCCGGAACACCTTCGATACTATTCGGAAATTATCCGTGGAATTTGGATGAAGGGCTACCGACCAACGTTACGCGCTGTAATGATTGGGCAGAAGTCCAGGCTTACTTCGATGCGCGAAGTTGATGTGAGTTTCAGGCAACGGGTTGAGGCGGTGGTCGCCCAGATTCCAGCCGGTCGAGTCATGACTTATGGTCAGTTGGCTGGTATCTGTGGTAACGCCCGAGCGGCGAGAATAGTCGGTGGCATCGCCCATTTTGGCGATCCAAACTTGCCCTGGCAAAGAGTTGTTAACAAAAGCGGCGGTTTGGCCTCCGGTTATCCTGGTGGTCGCTCCAGCCATGCTCGGGCGCTTGAGACCGAAGGCATTGCCGTGTCAGAAGACTACAAAGTGGACGTCCTCTCATTACTTTGGTTTCCTCCAACTTCCTGAGTCGCTACCCTTAACCCCCATAACCTTACCTATTAATTAACATACCACATAAAAGTGTGCATTAATTGTGACGACCGTCTAAATTAAGTGTCATATGAGTAGAGATTTGGAGACAGCACAGATAATAGACGGGGTTCTTAGGCTTTTGGTAATGACAGGAATGATTGGAGGGATGATAATTGCACCGAATGCTGTTCAGCTTGGAGATATAATCCTCAAGAGACTAGATAAACGTAGCAGAGCTCGAAATGCACATACCCTCGTTACATATATGAAAAAATCCGGACTTGTTGACTATAATAAATTTAATGAAGGTGAATTAAGAGTGGTTATCACAGAAAAGGGCCGAGAAAGATTAACCAGATCTGATTTTCGAGATTTAAAGATTCTAACCCCAGAAATTTGGGATGGCCGATGGCGATTGGTCTTATTTGATATTGCAGAATCAAACAGGAAAATAAGAGATGCCTTGAGAGGAAAACTCAAAGCTCTAGGGTTCTATAAATTGCAGAAAAGTGCCTGGGCCTATCCATATTCATGCAATTACGAGATGGAAATAATTCGGCAGGTGTATCGAATATCTAGTCGTGATATTGTTGTGGCAGAAGTTAATCAGATTGATCGTGAAATCGAACTTAAGGAGTATTTCAAAATTGACACATAATAGTGACGACCGTCAAATTAATTGGTTAGCGAAAGGACGTGTAGGTCCGCTGTTGGTGATTGTGGGGGAGACGGCTTCTGGGAAGTCGGCTTTGGCTTTGGAACTAGCCAAGCGGTTCAACGGAGAGATTATCTGCGCTGATAGTTGGACTGTGCGGCGTGAGCTTAACATCGGCACAGCGAAACCATCTAATGAGGAGATTCGTGTCGTTCAGCATCATTTACTAGATGTGGCTGGTCCAGACGAGGATTTTACGGCCGCTGTCTTCAAGAGACTGGCATTAGACGCCATCGAGGATATTGGCAGTCGTGGCAAGCTGCCAATTATGGTCGGCGGCACTGGACTATATATCGACGGGGTAATTTATAATTTTGGTTTCTTACCGAGTGGTGACCGATCGGCCCGCGCGCAACTTAATAAGCTATCGATAGAGGAATTGTTGGATAAGATAGAGAAGTTAGGATTGGATTTGGGCGACGTCGATATTAGGAACAAGCGACGTCTAATTAGACTTATTGAGACTAATGGCGCGCAGCCAACTAGGCACGAGTTACGCCCAAATACTTTAATAGTTGGGCTGAAAATTGAGCGCGAAGAACTGAACCGGCGCATTCAAAAACGGGTCGATTTGATGTTCGAGAGAGGACTTGAGAGTGAAGTTTCAGAACTTGTGGATCACTATGGTTGGGACTGCGAAGGTCTGAAAGGCGTTGGTTATGCTCAGTGGCAAGACTACTTCATGGGTGCTCAAAGTTTAGCTGAAACCCGAGCCAAAATCATCAAAGCCACACTCGATTTAGCCAAACGACAACGGACTTGGTTCAAGCGTAACAAAAGTATTCATTGGATTACTACCCCAGTTAATCGGACCGAAGTAGTTGATATCGTTACAACATCTTTGAATAACTGACATTCCTTATTGTTCCGTCTACTGTTACAATGGAAACATGATTGAGCAACTCTTTGGGTCAAAAACACGCGTTAAGCTTCTGCAACTGTTCTATAGTAATCCGAACCGGTCATTTTATGTCCGAGAAATTACACGCAAGATTGATGAGCAAATTAACTCGGTCCGCCGCGAGTTGAGTAATTTATTGAGCATTGGCATCATTGTTTCGGAGAATACCAATAATCGTTTGTACTATGAGGTTAATCAGAAATACGAATATTTCCAACCATTGCAAGAAATCTTTGGTGGCGGTATCACCAAAACTATTTCCAAGAAGACCGATGATGATTCGAGCACTGATGTGGCTGTTGAATCAGACCTAAAATCGGTTGGGCACATTGATTTGGCAGTTTATACTGGCCAGTTCACTCGTGATAATAGTGTTGGGGTTGATTTCTTGATAGTCGGCGAAGTTAATCCTAATGCGCTCAAGAAATACATCGATGAACTGGAAGCTAAAGAAAATAAGAGTATCAAGTATGCAGTTATGAGTTTGGCCGATTTCCAATACCGACAACAGATACATGATCGGTTTGCGGTGTCGATCGCCAACGCTAAAAAACAAGTGTTAGTTGATACGCATAATTTATTAGAAAACTAGAAGGGGAAATATGGATTTGCAATTTTATGGGGCAAACTGTGTGACATTAACCTATAAGGGTCATCGAGTGGTGGTAGATGATAATCTAGCCGAACTTGGCGCTAAAAGCATTTTGAAAGCTGATGACGTCGCGCTTTTCAGCCATCGACACCCAGGCGATCAGCCAGCCCGAATGATATTAGACGGGCCCGGAGAGTATGAAGTGGCCGACATATCGGTTATTGGTCTTGGCGCCCAGGCTCATACTGATGAAAAAGGTCAGAAGAACGCTACAATGTTCAAAATGGTCATCGGCGATGTCAGTGTTTTAATAAGTGGGCATATTTATCCAGAGCTGAGTGAGACCCAATTAGAGGCGATAGGTATGGTGGACGTCCTAATTGTGCCAGTTGGTGGTAATGGCTACACTGTAGACCCAGTTGGGGCTTTGAAGCTCATAAAAGACATCGAACCTAAGCTAGTAATTCCAACTCACTATGCCGACAAAGATTTGAATTTCCCAGTGCCTCAACAAGAATTATCAAATGCGCTCAAGGAAATGGCTATGGAGCCCAAAGAGACGGTATTAAAACTGCGCATCAAGCCCGGTGAACTAGGCGAAATTGCTCAAGTTGTCGTTCTCGAAAAATCCTAAACGCTAGAATGGGCGAGCAGTAAATTCGGAATTTAGAATTAAAAAAGACTTGGCGTAACAACCAAGTCTTTTTATTTATTTAGCTGATTATTTAGTCGAAGTAACAGGGGTCAAAAGGCCCTTTTTCTTGAGCGTACGAATAGCTTGGGTGCTAAGCTTCATGGTTACTTTTTTGCCGTCGACCATGAGGGTTTTAGTCTGAAGATTAGGCTTCCAGACTTTCTTGGTGTGGCGTTGCGAGAAGCTGACATTGCTGCCATATTGCTTGCCTTTGCCGGTGAGTTCACATTTCTGCATATGTATCCTAAAAATTTATTGAAGATTCAAGGTGTTATTGTAACGATTTTGAAGACTAAAGTCAACCATCTATTAGCTGGTATACTTAATGTAATGACTAGTCTATCCGGTTTCAACGATATATTGATCGCCATCGTGTCGATACTCATATCTTTAGTGATACATGAGTTCATGCATGGTTATGTAGCCCATTTGTTGGGTGACACCACCGCCGATGAAGCTGGCCGGCTAAGTCTTAACCCGATGCGTCACATTGACCCGTTCATGACTATTCTGCTACCAATCATTACAATTGTTTTATTCCATTTTCCAATCTTGGCCGCTAAGCCAGTACCGTTCAATCCAGCCCGCTTGAAGTACGATGAATTCGGGGCGGCCATGGTGGCGGCCGCCGGACCATTATCGAATCTGGTGTTGGCGGTAATCGGTGGCGTGTTGGTCCAACATGTACTGGCTGGAGGTAGCGGTCTATCTCACGCCTTGGTAATCTTCACTCAATTAAATGTGGCCTTATTCGTTTTCAACCTTATACCGATTCCGCCATTAGATGGTTCGAGAGTGCTTTATGCTTTTTCGCCTGAGCCATTTCAACGGTTTTTGGCCAGTATTGAACCTTACGGCTTTTTTATTGTTTTTGGACTGGTACTGTACGGTGGAATCGGTAGCATTTTGAATAATGTCATCCAGAGTGTGTTGAATATATTGCCTTAGACGAACAGGGGGTTAAGGTATAATAAGTAGGTCGGGTAGAGCCTAAAAACTCCCCCGCCGAGTGAATGATTATCTGATAATAACATTCAGGGAGCTCAATATTTTTGACGATTGTGGTCGTTGAGTGCGAGCACCCACCTGGGATCCCTCAGGTGATCAAACTCGGTGCCCGACTACTAAAAAATCCAAGACTTTTGCCTTGGATTTTTTAATTTGTTGATGGATTTATACTACCGTCGAACCTAGTAGTTGTTTTATGGTTACAGGCTACAACAGTGGCTTTTTAAGGCCCATAACTACCCAGTAATTGTATGAGTCAACTGGGTTACCATACTCGTTGGCACCAGCTGTGCCCGGTACAAACAATAGGAACAAGAATAGTATTAGGTTTGCGAGCGGGACAAATATAAGTAATACTAACAAGCCCGATTGATTGACATCGTGAAGCCGTCTAACGTAGGAAGATATAAACACGGGAATTAATAGGACTACACCTACAATACCGATTAATAGCGAAATTATGTTTATGATAGCGGACAGTGAGTTGGGATTTGTGTTGCCGCTATTGCTACTTGCTAGTGCGAAGTGTACGACAAACTGTAGCAAGGCGACAATCAAAAACGGAGCCAGTATATAGACTATACTGAGCAAGAATGCCAGACGACCCATTCTTCTTTTGAACATACCTAAATTAGGCTGTGTCTGTGGTTGTGTGGGCTGATCGTCCATTTATTATCTTTCTTTTTAGTTATTAATCTCTCGCTAATTTTATATCACTGCAATAAGTTGCCCAACTTTATTCATCCGTTTGTGGTTGGTTCATAATCCACCATACAATATGCTGGTGAATCTCAGTAAAATATATATGGTCGGGGTGACAGGACTTGAACCTGCGACCTCACGGCCCCCAGCCGTACGCGCTACCAACTGCGCTACACCCCGATACAGAACATCCAGATTATATCACTGTAGCCAGCTAATTTTGTTAGTTGGCAATTATTTATACGCTGATACTAAAAGACAGTGCATAGGCTGTATTGATATAAAAGATGAAAGCTTGTATTATACATTTTTTATGACTCAAGAGATTTCCCAAGAGGATTTTGCTATTCAAGCGCCGCCAGAAGACGTCGAAGCCCAACTAGCTCGGTTGTTGTCGGTAGATGTTTCTATGGTTGAAGCTCAGTATCCAGTGCTAGCAGAGATTAGGTCAAGGTTGAGCGGCATTGATGAAGTTAATGATTCTAATAAGCTAGTCGCTGAAGCCGCCGGACTGCAAATGCCAGACAAAATTAGTCGACTAGAAGCTCGTAGCACCAATCCGAAACTTAAGGCCCTGACAGCCCGTACTTTGACTAGTGGAGTGAATGTAATGAATAGTTTGGACGAAGGCGTGGACGGACAACAAATATTGACCGATTTATTAGGCGAACCGTTAGATGCTGTCGTCGTCCCCAGTATTAATCGAGTATTAATTAGCCGAATTGTTGAAATGGCGCCTCGTATCAAAGATTTACAATCTGCCTGCATCGATACCACCGTCTGCCTTGAGCAAGACGGAACAACCGCTCAGCAAAGGTTTGATTTAATCCGAACGGTTTCTGGCATGACAGCTTACGGTGTAGGCGATAAACCTATCGATGCCGCCAACGGAGACATGCCGACCGAGCTGGCATTAGTTGGGGCATTTGAAATCGCTGGATCGTCATTCTTATCCAAGCTACAATCTGAATTAGACTCCGGACAATACGATGTTTATGTGGCTCGTACGATGTTAAATGCAATTCTGGCCTTGAATCCTGAACAACGCAACAACTTGCCCAATGGGCTCGGCTCATTATCAAGAATCATTCGTTTTGCCCAAGCTATAAATCCTGAGCTGGCCGATAATCCTCAGGCTACAGTTGAAATTCTGGCTAATAACATGGGCGAGTGGAGTAAAGATAGCCTGGCTTCATTAGCTAAGTCGCGACAAGCTTTAGCTGATTCGATGACCAAATCTATGCGCTATGCCAAGACTAATTTTGCTGACCTAGTCGTGCCTAATGATGACATTGATTGGCAAAGTCAATTTCGGGATACCTATGAAGAATGCGTTATAGAAGCCCTGCGGTTTAGATTGGCCGCTAGTGGCAGTCAGGCCAGCCCAGCCTCAAGACTAACTGTTCTAAGGCTTAATTCTCGTAGACGTGAAAGACTGGTCCAAAAGCGTACAGTTGATAATTTAGCATCAATCGCTGTTGCCGCTTCCGAGGCAGATAACAGTCGTGAACCAATCAAACTAGCCGGACTACATAAAGTTACTACTAGGGGCTTTGAAGAGGGTGATGAAGCTAGCTTTGAATCGATGGCTAAAGACTTTTTGAGTAATAATCAGCATGGTGATAAATTCGTCCATGATATTGAGAATATCTTGGAGCACGTTAAGTACGGAGTCGATATTGTGAGTGGTCAAACCCACGGCATCAAGAAGATGAGATTCAGCGTCAATATCGGACATAAAACCTACGATGTTTGGGAGTATAAGCCAATTCAGGCTTCGGGCTTATCGATAGTATCACGCCGAGCCAAAAAATTCCGGATGTTGTTCGTTAGGCTAGAAGAAAATACTTTTGGGGTTTTGAAACTATTTAACCGCGATGAAGCCAATAATGTGATTAATTCGTTGGGGTTTGGGACTAATCAAAGAATTCGCTAGTTTATGAGCTTTAGCTCGGCGTGATAAGATAGACAGCATGTGGCAAGAAACCAAACACGGATTATATAAACAGTTTAACTTCGATAATTTCAAACAAGCTTGGGCGTTCATGGGGCGGGTAGCTGACTTGGCCGAGACGATGCAACATCACCCTAGGTGGGAAAATGAGTGGAGTGTCGTCCAAATTTGGTTGATTACCCATGAAGACAGCAACAATATCACTGATACCGATCGTAAAATGGCTGAGGCTATCGACCAACTGGTTGAAGGGCAACTTACCGATCAGGAGACGGCAAAATTGCCACACATTGCCGAAGCAAAAATATTTGCTGACGGTGGTTCGCGCGGCAATCCCGGTCCGAGTGCCAGTGGTTATGTGATTATGGATAAAGAAGATAATGTATTGGTTGATAGGGGAGTTTACCTAGGTGTTACGACCAACAATCAAGCCGAGTATACGGCCCTCAAGTTAGCCCTTGAAGAGTGCAAAGCCATGGGAATAAATGAGCTAGAAGTCTATATGGATAGTCTGTTAGTTATCAATCAGATGAAGGGTATATTCAAAATTAAGAACCGTGAATTGTGGCCAATTCATCAAGCGGCCGTAGATTTAATCAAATCATTTAAACACGTCAGTTTCAGCCATGTGCCACGTGAATTCAACAAGCTAGCCGATGCGGCCGTGAATCGGGCGCTCGATGATCACATCGCCGACCAAGCTTGATCTCAAAATTGTTGGACGAAACTTGACTAGGATGACAAAACTTAACAGGGGTGGTATAATGTTCGTGGTTGGATTATCGGCTGATCGCTCGCTTTAGTTAACGCTAATAGCGGGAGGAAAGTCCGGGCAGCGAAGGGAATGGCAGTCGCTAACGGCGACCGAGGGTAACCTCAGGGAAAGTGCCACAGAAACGAAACCGCGTAACGTGCTCCGCACGTCATTTAACAATTTGTTCAGTTCACAATTAACAAATTATTTCATATTTTTCATTTTTCAGAATTGCGAAATGATAACTAGCAAATAATTGAAAACTGATTAATGAACAATCACAAATGTCGTGCGGAGCACGCCGTAAGGGTGAAACGAGTGGGGTAAAAGCCCACAGTTGCTAGCGGTGACGCTAGCAAAAGGTAAACCCTGCCTGCTGCAAGGAGATGGATTCTTTAGGCCTAAAGCCTGAAGCGTCCCGCTAAGGATTCATCACAAGAACCGCTTGAGTTTGTTGGCAACAGCAGACCTAGATAGATGATCGGCCTCAGGTGCGCTTCGCACCAAGGGCTCAATTAACAATTAGCAAATTGCAAAGAGCAATGAATTAACAGTTATCCATTAGCCTTGATGCGATTCAATCGTTAATAGTCAATCGATAATTCATCGTAATTTGCCAATCGTTAATAGCTAATTGAGCCTATTGTGCGGAGCACGCTTTGAGACAAAACCCGGCTTATAGGTAGTCCAACCAATTAAAAACCCCTCTGGGATAGAGGAGTTTTTAATTTAATTGAGCTATTTATTTCTGAGTGGCTTTGACCAGGCTTCCGCTAGCGGAGGCCTGGTTGACGACAGCGGTGAAAGCCGATGGTTCGTTGACGGCTAATTCGGCTAGGATTTTGCGGTCCAAAGTGATGTTAGCGGCTTTTAAGCCAGCAATCAATTTACTGTAAGTTGTGCCATTCAAACGAGCGGCGGCATTGATACGAGTATTCCAAGTCTCTCGGAAAGTTCGTTTACGGTTGCGTCGATCGCGAGTTGCGAACTGCAATGATTTGGTCAAAGCCTGTCGACCGCGCTTGATACTGACGCGGTTAGGGTGACTAAAGCCTTTAGTGGCTTTACGAATTTTATTGTGTCGCTTGTGAGCAGCAACGCCTCTTTTAACACGCATGAACTATACTCCTAAATTCTTCTTAATTGTTCGGGCCATTTTGCCGGTACGGGTGCTTAGGCCAGTCAACGAACGCTTGCGTCCACCGCTTTTCTTGCCCAAGAAGTGGTTCATGTTCGGATGACCGACACGAACTTTACCGTTCTTGCTTAATTTGACACGGTCTTTGGTTCCGCTATGAGTTTTCAACTTTGGCATCACTTGCTCCTCCATCACTTGTCTTATTGGTTGTTGGTTTGTGAGAAGGGTTGTGCCTAATCACGAAACTTAGTTGTTTGCCAGCTAATTGCGGCTGTTGATCAACTACGATTGTATCACCAAAGTCGAGGATTACCTTCTCAGCGAGCTTGAAGCCGATTTCTTTGTGGGCTTGTTCGCGTCCGCGGTAGAAAAGGGTAATTTTGACTTTGTGGCCGGTCTCCAAGAATTTCTTGACCTTGCCCATTTTGATCGCTAAATCGTGTTCGCCGATCTTGAGACCGAATCGCATTTGTTTCATTTCCAGGACTTTGGCAGTTTTACGATTTTTCTGTAACTGCTTAGTGCGCTGGTAATTGAACTTACCCCAGTTGACGATTTTACAGACTGGCGGGTTAGCTTCCGGCGAAATCTCGACCAGGTCAAGTTCACGCTCTTGGGCTAAAGCCAATGCTTCCTGTTTGCTCAAGATGCCAAGTTGTTTGCCATCTTCGTCGATTACCCTGAGCTGGGGTGCCCGAATGTCATTATTCAGGCGGGTGTATTTGGCGATATCTGTCTCCCGCTAATTATTGATTTAACGTTAGCCCATTCTAACAGATGTCGGGTCAGAGGTCAAACCAGATATAAATATAAGTTTAATAGTGCGATAGTGGAATAGTTGGATAGTTATAGGTCTTCGACCTCGCCAGTCGCTAAACTATCTCACTATCAAACTATAGAACTATCCAACTAATCTTTGTATGTTTGTCCGCGGTAAGCCAGCGCTTCCGATATATGTGCCGAAGTAATATTGGTTGCTACTTCTAGATCGGCGATGGTTCTAGCAACTTTGATAGTCCGCATATACGATCTGGCCGAAATATTAAGCCGACTGGCTGCTGAATTGAGTAGGCTACTGGCTGTCGCTTCCAGATGAGCGAAGTGTTTGATATCGGCGTTGGTCATATCGGCATTGAGTTTAGATAGTTGTTGGTAGCGCCTAGCTTGAATTTGACGTGCCGAAGCTATCGCTTGGCGGATATCATTATCGGATTCAACATCCAAGCCCTGGCTAAGCAGTTTCTCATGATTAATTTCGGTGATATCACCAAACAGATCGATACGATCGAGGATTGGACCGGATAATTTCTGCCGATAACGCAGTATTTGTTGGGGTAAACAGCGACAAGTGCCAGTCGTTCCATAATAGCCACACGGACAGGGGTTAGCGGTGGCCACTAATATGAAGTCGGCCGGGAAGTCGGCGGTTTCTTTAGCTCGAGCGATACTTATTACTCGGTCTTCGAGCGGTTGTCGGAGGGCTTCTAGGGTTTGTCGACTGAATTCAGGTAGTTCATCGAAGAATAGGACTCCACGATGAGCCAAACTGATCTCACCGGGGCGTAAGCTCAAGCCGCCACCGATTACCGCCACATGCGAAGCGCTGTGATGTGGTGCGCGAAACGGACGCACCTGAACTATTTGTTCGTAGTCGTGACTAGCCAGACTGTGCAAATGAGTAATCTCGAGGACTTCTTCATGATTGAGTGGTGGCATGATAGACGGTAGTGCTTTGGCTAACATGCTTTTGCCGGTGCCTGGTGGTCCGGTAAAGAAAACGTTATGTCCACCACTAGCGGCGATGATTAACGCCCGTTTGGCTTGGGCTTGGCCAACAACTTCACTTAATTGGATGCCACTAGTGGTCGGCTGTTCGCTGTCTTCAAATAAGCCGTCACCGGTATTAATCAATTTTAACTGCGGTGCGCCGTGACAATGGTTGTATAGCGCTTGTAGGCTATCAACAGCGACGATAGTTATCTTGGGAACCAACTGAGCTTGTCGAACATTGGCTCGAGGTATGAAGAAAGTGGTGATGCCTTTAGCTCTACCGAGTAGTAGTTTGCCGATTATACCTCTAACAGCTCGGGTACTGCCGTCTAAGCCCAGTTCACCGATGAATGCTTGGTGACTATCAAAAATCGGCGGAACTTGCTCACTGGCTAGCAAAATAGCGGCCGCAATCGCCAAATCGAAACCGCTATCAGCCTTGGGGATGTCGGCTGGAGCCAAATTTACGGTGATGCGC
>JAJXTN010000012.1 GCA_021783725.1 bacterium
AGTTGTACCACTATTCTGGACTTTGAGATCCCTAGATATAGCCACACCAGGCGTAGTCATTAGTTCAATTGGCAGAGGCGAAGTCGTTAGGTTGAAGCCGGTGTCGGCGTGGGCGGAGCGCAAAGAAATTACCGACACTATTAATATAGATACGGCCACTATAAAACTAACTAGTACCCTCCGCTTATAGCGGCTCAACAACATGTGAAATATTATATATGAATTATGATCATTTAGGCAGGCTGAGTTATAAAAACAGCCCCATTTAGAGGCTGTATTAGTTGCTTGTTGAGTTGGTCTGGTTTAGAAGTATCCAGCTCCAATGATTGTGATGGTATCAGTGTAATCAGTGCCTGGTTGAGTAGTCGGGCTAATGGCAGCCAATTCCTTAACAGTAAATACGGCGCCATTGGCTGTGCCAGTAGACGAAGCTATTTGTCGTACCGTAGCATCGAGTCCACTACCAGTTGATGTGCCATTAGAAGTGTAGGCGGGCACAGCTGAAGTTACACCAGCACCGGTTCCTTGAGTAATTGATGTAATTCCAAATACATAACCTTCAGTTCCGGCGGTTAGCGTTGCGCCAGTTCCTGGCGTGGTAGATGAAATAGTGTGAGCGGCAAAAGCAGAATTAAGTCCAGTATTAGAGTCGTATGCCCAAGCAAACCAGCCATTTTTGGCGTTGGTGTTGATGGTGACAGTTTTTCCAGCCGTTACCCCAACTGCATTAGTCGCAAGATTGCTAGTGAAAGCATCAGTGTTACCGCTAAGGGCAAGGTTGAATGATGGCGGAACGGTAGCGCTAACTACAATCTGATCATTGCTGACAGTTCGTACGGCTACGGTGGTTGAGTCAGATCCGGCAGTGATTGTTGGGTGATATTCACCAGCACTTGCGTTAGTAACGGCCGTAGTGCTAGTTAAGTCTACACAGTATGCGGTAGTCGCGGCTAGAGCGGTCACACTACTAATTGTGACGGTCGATGAAGCACCGGCGGCGGTAAGCGTACCCGGTAAAGCTGTTGTTCCAGTTGCCGCCGCACATGAAGCCGATGAGACGGTTTGAGTGGCATTGACTGTACCGGTTGAGCCTGTCCAAGTTGTAGTATCGGCACCGTTAAAGTTAATGGCGACGGATGTGGCTCCGGCTGAAGCGGTCTTGAAAACTACTCGGAAGCTAGTTGTGGCACCGGCAGCCATACGGTTGAGTTCAATATAAGAATTGGTTAACGATGCGGCCGAAGCAGATTGGGGTAGGAACGCGAAGTTGGTCATAACCAACGATATTGCAAGAATCGTGTACTTTACCCGGTTGATAAATTTTATTTTGTTCATTTTAGATATTAGCCTTAATTTAATACTTTATAGAGTTTAGCATAATCGTCTTTGTCTCCGTTGTCAAACTTAATTATACCTTTAGAATGAGGCCGCCGCCACAAAAGTTAAAGTATCGGTGTAATCAGTGGAGCTTGGGGTGCTGATTGATGATTTAGCTTGCATAGCGGCGGTAGCTGTACCGGTTGTGACGGCTGAGGTTGCCGAGAATACTGGCTGAAAGGTGGTGTAGATTGACCCTACGATGTTGCTGGTGCCGTTATATGGAGACTGACTAGCTAGCGGGGAGCTGGCGGTTAACGCTTGGAGACCAAAACCTTCGGCTAATGTTGCTAGGTTGCCACTCGGTGGGCTGACGTTGATGCTGTAGCCACCGCTAGAAGCGCTGACCAATCCAGTGCTGGCCCCAGCCATATAGATTGCGCCACCGTTGGTGGCATTAGTCGCATAGGTGAAGGAGATAGTAGAGCTAGTTATGATTAATCCAACCAGCAGACTACCCATGCTTAAGCTGTTTGGTGTGACTGAAAACGATAAGCTTGGGGTTGTACTGCTGGAAGTGGTGGCAGTAGCCGAAGGCCCATAGCTAGTGGCGGTGAATTTTCCCTGTATGGCATCGGTCTTGAACCAATAAGCAGTGCCTGGGGCTAAACCAATAGCTAGTGTGCCGGTAGCGCCACCCCAGGCAGTGTAGGTCTGATATATCGGCGTGGTGTTGAGCGTCCCATCGGCTTGGACGTAACTGGTAGATGCAAAGTTACTAGTAGTTGAAACGGCTACCGAGTAGGTGGTGTCGGTCGGATTACCGGCGGTATTGATGATGAAGTTTAGTTTGTTGGTGTAGGTTCCACCGCCGTTACTGAGTGTTGGGGCCAGGGGAACGTTGGATTGTTGGGTTTGGATTGTGCCAGATTTGGTCTGATAATTTGGGCTATTGTTGGTCGAGCTTTGAGTGTCGCCAGAAGTGGCATTCAATTTGTAAGTAGTAGATGTAGCATTGTTGGTGCTGCCCCCATCAAGACTATAACTATTGAGATGATAGTTGGTGCTAGTGGCTATCGACGCAAATATTAAGCCGAAACCGACGCTCAGCAGTGAATTAATCCCCATAAGCTATATTATAACGTGCCTTAAGGAAATGGATTAGCAAATTCCACAATTAGATACATCGAGGGAACCTGTCTCAGCCCACGAGGTGGGGCTCAGGAGGACATGGTCAATTAGCTATTAACTATTAGCAAAGGACAATGAATTAGCGATTTGCAATTTGCGATTACAATTGTCAACGGTTAATCGTTAATGCATTGGTATTTGCTAATTGCCAATTGTGAATCCGTATTCTGCTGTCTGTTGTCTGAATTAGCGCCATTTCCAAGTTTTTATGACTTGATTTAGAGCTAAATCAAGTTGATTGCTATCGGTCGCGCTATTGCTGGTTACAGCGATACTGGCAATCCGACCAGTATCAACAGTGAAAACGATTTTGTTGTAGCCGCCAGTAATATCAGTCAGGACATACATATCATTGCCGTTAATGGTGACTACCTGCTCAGCATATTGTTGGGGATTGAGTTTGCGCAATTTATATGAGCTGTCATCAGTGATATTGCCACTGGGCAATTTACGTATTTGGATGTCGATATGCCAAGGACTAGTCTGCGGACTTAACAAAGAAAATTTCTCGATATCTTGTGCACTGAGCGAATCTGCTGGTATTTGATGAAAACTATTGGGGTAGCTGAAACTAAAGGTTTTGCCATCCGCGGTTAAATTGCTGATAGGAGTGGTGGCTGGAGTTTTGGTTTGGCTGATAGTCCCATTGGCCGAACCGTTAATTAATCTGATGAATATTATAATTCCAATCACTACTACTAAGGCTATGCCTAATAGTATTTTAGTGCGCAATCTAAGACTGACCAGTTTGGCTAGCAGACGCCTTAGCCCGAACTTGGTTTTGACTCCCAAAATGGTAATTCTGGTTGGTAGCCTCATGATTGAGCGTAGTCCTTGTACCAGTTGGCGAATTCATGCCACAGCTCGGCTGGCTTGCGGTTATCGAGTTGGTGCTTGCCGTCGTAAATTTCGGCGATTGATTTGCCGTTATCGCCATCCATGGTGATGGCTTTTTGTGATACTTGACCCCAGTTGCCCTTGGCGACCTTGAGTAATTGACCACGACTGTCTTTTTGGAACAGCTGAGTGTTTTTGGAATCAATATAAACAATAATCTGAGTCAATATGATGGTTCTATCTTTCAGTTTAGCTGTTAGATTGATCAAATCTTGAGGCTTGAACCACTGATTGATCGATTTCATATACGGGCCAGGGAAACCACCGAGTTCGGGAATCGCCCACGAGTCATCAGTAATTATTAAAGGTTTACCAAGCATAGCAAATGCTTTGCCGGCTTTATCGAGAGCGATAGCTTCGGAGTTCTCGGATTGGATTTCATCGATATCGAGCTTAACTTGTTCGAGCTCGATGCCAGCTTTACGGCAAGTTTGCTCGCCGAGCAGAAACTTTTCAACATTACCGGTTACGAATGCCAACTTGGACATAACTCAATAACTCCGTCGATAAGCACCGCGACGGGCTAGAACGGCTAGGGAATCATCCAATTTACCAGCGGTGAACTCACCATAACGCTTTTCGGCGGCCAGCTTAATTAGATTGTCGGCTAATACCGGATTGTTCGGCAAAACTGGACCATGCATATATGTACCAAAAACATTGTATGTACGCGCGCCTTCGGTCTTGTCCTCGCCGTTATTACCATTACCACGTTCGACACTACCAAGTTCCAACTGGCCTTGACCGAGATATGTTCGACCGCTGTGATTCTCGAAACCAAACAATGCCCCGAACCCATCGGTCTTAATCTTGATGTTACCAATCAAACGCTTTTCGCCACCGAATGTCTCAATATCGAATATGCCAATCCCCTTGATATCTTGTTTGTCGACGGTCACGAAGCGTTTGCCGAATAATTGATAACAACCACAAACCATCAACATGACTGTGCCGTCTTCGGCTAACGTTCGCAATTGATCGCCAATCCGCAAAATATCAGTTTGAATATCACCCTGAGCCGAATCTTGGCCACCGCCACCAAGCACGATATCAACTCGCTCTGGTAATTCGCCACCAACATGATAATAGTGAATAATTGGCTGGAAGCCGTGCCATTCGGCCCGTCGTTTGAGTGTCAGTAAATTACCACGATCACCGTAAGTATTCATTTCATTAGGGTAGAGGTGGAGGATGTGTAGTTGTTTCATGGATTAACTCCAGCTCGTTTGTTCAAAATGGCATAATATTGCAACATCGCCGTATAAGTGGCAAATATGATTTTGTCGCCTCGCATTTCGGCAAGCTTATTTAAAGCTTTGTTTAAATCATTTTCGACGACATTGACTTTGATGTCGTCATAGCTAAGTCGTAGGGCCATGTCGGCGGCCCGAGAACCACTAGTCAATGACACGTGAGTGTTACTAAGGGTTGAGAAATCGACGTCCCACAGCCACGATACATCACGGCTGTCGGCATAATTATCGTTTATGGCAATCATAATCGCTGGATTGTCGAAAAGATATGAGGCTAAGGCTTGGCGAAAACTAGCTGGATTTTTGACTAGCACTAACTGAAGATTGGTTCCGTCCGGAAGTTTGAATGATTCACCACGACCAAAAGCTACACTAACTTTGGCTAAGTTGTCGACGTGCACCGCTGGGTCAGTGGCCGGTAATAATTCAATCACTAGAGCTAAAGCCGCGGCGGCATTCTGATAGTTGTGCTGACCATTCAGCTTAAGATTAGTCGAGTAGGTCTGATTATTAATTTTGTACGTGACATTTTGATGTTGGAAGTTTGTTAGTTCGACTAGGGCTGAAGGAATTTTAGTCTTCGTTGGTTGGCTAGCTAAGGGGTCGTCGACCGACACCAGTTCTTTGTCGTTAGGGAAGTACTGGCGCAAAGCTGGGCTGACGCCAAAGTAACTGACTTTGATTTGATTGTCAGCGATAGCTTGGCCGATTGTCGACAAGTGTGGGTCATTGGCATTGGTGATGACGCCTCTAGAGGCAGCTTTCATAGTGGTGCCTACTAGCCTAGCGACTTTGTCGACTTCGCCGAACCGGTCGAGTTGATCACGACTGACGTTGAGGGCCACCACCCACTCGGGCTTTACTCGTGCGATGAATTTTATAGCGAAAGCTTCATCGAGTTCGAGTACCGCGATGTCATAATCAAGCTTTGACGACCAGCTTGCATGAGCTAGCAGGCCTGACACGATGCCACGGGTTAAATTGCTTCCGGTTGGATTAGATAAGACTTTCTTGCCTTCGGCCGTCAATAGCTCGACGATCATTTTGGAAGTTGTCGTTTTGCCATTGGTGCCAGTGATGACGACTACGCCTTCCGGTAGCTTGTGTAGCATTTTGGCTAAGTAAGATGGTTGGAAGCGCTCAATGATTAAACCGGGCAGGGCTTGACCGCCACTTTTCAGCCAACTCATCGATAGCTGGATTATTTTACCCAGCCAGGTAGATACGTAAATCATCATCCTACTATTGTAACGATTTCTGATGAATATTTATAAGCTTTTAATCGCAATTTAGGCCAATTATGATTACTTCTTAGTTGGTGGTCTTGAAGACTTGAACTGGCGACGGAGCAGTAATGTTCACCGCTTGATAGTTCATCTTCATATCGACCTTGCCGGTCGTGCTGTCAGAAGCTTGCCATTCTCGCAGTAGGTAGCTGTGGTTATCGAACAAGATGTACTGAGTCTTATCGGGGGTAGAAGAGTCGGTTAACTGATATTTATAACAGCTTAAACTCCCACAAGCTGATTTGCCAATAGCTTTGAAAGTTAAGTTGGGCGTATCCGTAGCTAGGTCGAGCTTCGATGAAGGATTGACTTGGAGAGTTGGAGATTGTACTCCGGCTGGATATTCGGTCCAGGTGGACGATCCGCCGGTTTGAATATACGAATTTCCATTAAGCGAAATCGTATTGAAGGTTTGACCACCACCAGTAGTTGTAAGTTCGGTATTACCTTTGCCGTCATTTTTTAGTGCTATGGTTGAAGTTTCGCCACTTGGACTTTCTATCGTCAGGCTCGCCACATAGGAACTATTATTTAGCGCTGAAGCATTAGTCGAGAAACGGCATAGATTATTGTCATGATAAGTCGCTAAACATTTGCTATCGATTGCAGTGTTAGTCTTGACGGCGGTAGTGCTGGTTGTTGAATTTGAACTGGTTCTAGCCTTGGACATTACTTCATAACCAACACCGGCTACGGCGCCAATAACTATTAAGGCTAGGACCAAAATTATAATATGAGCGATACCTTGTTGATTATGCCTAAAGTTTTTCATATAACACTTTCTGGTTATGCTTACTATAAATAAGCATAATTCTCTGATTGGGTAGTGTCAATGTCGTTCGGATACTCTAGATTCTAGAGTTGGGTGCCGACGATTTTACCAATGCCATAAGTCACAGCCATAGCTAGTACGCCACCGGCGACGACTCGGATAGTCGCCCGGGTTTTATTTGCGCCGCCGACGTGAGCACTGAGCATGCCGGTAATTATTAAAGCGAAAATGACGGCTACAAAAGTAACTAATATTCGAATTTTTTCAGGCGCTAAGACTATCGTTAGCAAGGGAATCATCGCACCGACCAAAAATGATAAGGCCGATGCAATCGCCGCATGCCACGGATTGGTCAAATCGTCGGGATTGATATTAAGTTCGGCATCAACGTGGGCGGCAAAGACGTCCTTGGTGGTTAGCTCTTTGGCGACCGCTCTGGCAGTTACTGGTTTAAGACCTTTAGCGATATACAAATTTTCGAGTTCTTTGAGCTCTTGTTCAGGATAATTTTTAAGTTCGGCGCGTTCTTTGGTCAATAGCGCTCGTTCGGTATCGCGTTGGCTACTAACTGACACGTATTCACCGGCGGCCATTGATAAAGCGCCAGCCGCTAAGCCAGCAATACCACTGGTTAAAATTAAGGCGCTCGAGGCGGAAGCACTAGCTACACCGATGACAATGCCCGATACCGACACGATGCCATCGTCAGCGCCGAGCACGGCGGCCCGCAGTGAATTGAGCTTGGCGTTAGATTTAGCCGAATGGGCTTCTGGGTGAGTGGGCATACTTCTATTCTAGTCCTAAGGCTAATTAGTATAAAACATAAGCGATATATATTTTACAACACGTATATTTTGCACTAACAACAAATGTTTGTTATTACTAAGTTAATCAACGATCGGAGTGTGACGATGTCAGTTGCCGGTGAGGGAAACTCTACTGAATTTTATCAAGATTTGAGGATGACCCATGTCATCAATTTATTATCTAGGGGGTTAGAAGGGCGGGCCAACCGATTTCTAGACAAAATCAAAACCGAAAGAATCCTAACTGGCGAAGCGGCAGGCTATTATGTAACCGATTCGACAGAGGATGACGCATTGCGTTATTTTCCAGACTTGAGACTAGGCCATGCCGATAGCCTCGAAGATAGAGGTTTCATCGAACGAGCCGATAGATTAGTTGCTAAGATTAATACCAAGAGAATCCTCGGTGGCATGGCCGCCAGCTATCGTTCGACTGATTTTGGCGCCGATACACCAACTCCAATTGCCGACGTTATTCCTTTCCCGCACGGCCCACTGAATGCTCCAGATATTGGACAGTTGACACTGATTGACGATTACAATTATTTTAGGCGCTAGGCATTATTATTTCGACTGAGTTTTATTCTTTAAGTGGCTCGTATGTTGATAATGGCTATGGACTAATGCAAGGTGTTAGTTCAGCTTTAACTAAGCTATAAGTGTTACAATATAGTCTATGGCAATTGCAGATTCTAAGGCACTCGATGCTCCCAATCACATCGGTTTGATACTAGATGGTAATCGACGTTGGGCTAAGCAGAATAGCTTAACGACGGCTCAAGGTCATCGCCAAGGTTATCAGAACCTCAAAACCGTCGCTCGAGCGGCTCTAAAATACGGCGTCCGTTATGTTTCGGCTTTCGTTTTTTCGACTGAAAATTGGCAACGTGATCAGCAAGAAGTCAAAGACATTATGAGCATCTTGAAATGGGTGCTGAAGCATGAGATCAAAAGCTTCCACAAGGATAATATTCGTTTGCGAGTCGTTGGTTCAAAAGTCAAACTTGGGGCCGCTCTAGTCACCGCCATCCATGACGCCGAGAAATTGACCGAAAATAATACCGGTGGCACAATACTGCTATGTCTCGACTATGGAGGTCATCAAGAAATCGTCGATTCGATTAAGTCGATAGTCGCCAAAGGTGTTAAGCCCGAAGATATTACGGCTGAATTAGTCTCGGCAAATATTTATGCTCCAGATGTACCACCATTGGATTTAATCATTCGAACGTCTGGCGAACAGCGACTAAGCGATTTCATGACCTGGCGGGCTGGTTACAGTGAACTGTCTTTCAACAAGAAAATGTGGCCAGATTTTAGCGAACAAGATTTGCAAAAAGCTCTGTCCAAATACGCTAATACTCACCGCCGCTTCGGCAAATAAACGCGATTAAGTTACTTTTTAGGTTAAAAGTTTGATGCTGGCTTCGTGACTGCGGGCAACAGTCTCGATAATGTTTAGTCGATCGATAATTGTATTAACTTTGTCATGTACGTGGTTAAGCTGACGCTTAATAGTAGGTATTTCTTTGACGTATTCAGTAATGACTTTTAGCTCATCAGCTAAGACCTCGGTCAACACTTGCTTGCGCTCATCATCATTTAGACTCTGCATAGTCCTTTAAGTCTAGTACTTAATACTCGCCTTTAACAAATTAATATACTGAAAACTTAACTATTTAATGGATCCCTCCACGGCGGTCGGGATGACAGTGAATGCGGTCGGGATGACCGTGAGATAGTGTTTGTCATTCCAGACTTGATCTGGAATCTAATCCTATGTAGTTGGAGCGTAGGACGCCACAACCGATTGGATCCCAGGACAAGCCTGGGATGACAACACACTTCCGTCATTCCAGACTTGATCTGGAATCTAATCTAAACGTAGTCTGGAGCGCCGTGCGCCACTTTTGTTTGGATCCCAGGTCAAGCCTGGGATGACTAGAGATGGGATGGGATGACAACACAATCTGGGATTTATAGGTCCCATTTCCAGTCGCGAATTTCCGGCATGTCAACACCATACTCGTTGATATAGTTGGTGTGTTCGATGAGTTTTTTCTCCATGGTTTCGACCAGTGCTTTAGCATCGTCGCCTTCGACCTTGGCCTGGTAAATGACATCCATGACTAAATGGAAACGGTCCATGTCATTGCGCACCGTCATGTCGAAAGCAGTAGTTATCGTACCCTCTTCTTTATAACCACGAACGTGAATATTGCGATTAGTTCGACGATAGGTCAAGCGGTGGATTAACCACGGGTAGCCGTGAAAAGCAAAAGTGATTTCTTTATCTTTAGTAAACAAATCATCATATTCTGGATCACTCAAGCCGTGGGGGTGTTCAGTGTTTGGTTCGAGGCGCATCAGATCGACGACGTTAATCACACGGATTTTTAAGTCCGGCAGGGCTTTGCGCAAGATAGATACAGCCGCTAGGGTTTCGAGCGTCGGTACATCGCCGGCGCAAGCCATTACGACATCCGGTTCGCCTCCCTGGTCATTGCTGGCCCACTCCCAGACGCCGACACCATTGGAGCAGTGGTTGATAGCCTCTTCAATATTTAGCCATTGGGGGCTGTCGTGCTTGCCGGTAATCGTCAAGTTTATATAGTTGCGACTGCGCAAACAATGATCCATCACCGATAGTAGACAATTGGCATCGGGTGGCAGATAAACCCGCACAACTTCGGATTTCTTATTAATTAAATGATCGATGAAGCCGGGGTCTTGGTGAGTGAAGCCATTATGGTCTTGGCGCCAAACATGAGAAGTTAGTAAGTAATTAAGCGATGATATGT
This sequence comes from bacterium, assembly GCA_021783725.1. Taxonomy (GTDB): domain Bacteria; phylum Patescibacteriota; class Saccharimonadia; order Saccharimonadales; family UBA4665; genus JAJXTN01. Next base: position 10,324 of record JAJXTN010000012.1, read on the forward strand.
CGTTACGCCATGGCAGTTCTGACGACATTTTGATCCATTTGGCGTGCTGGTTGACCATCGAGTCGACAATCCTGATGAAAGCCTCATAACTATGGAAAACGCCGTGTCTCCCAGTCAATAGATAACCTTCCAACCAACCTTGGGCTTGGTGTTCACTGAGCATTGAGTCGAGCACTGCGCCATTATTGGCCAGGTTCTCGTCACTGTCTTTGACACGGGCCAGCCATTGTCGATTAGTGGTTTCAAACACCGCTTCCAAGCGGTTGGATACTAGCTCGTCAGGGCCGAAAATTCGAAAGTTGTGGTGTTCTTGATTGAGTTTAATGACATCGCGCAGATATGGTCCGGCGGCGTGGACGTTACCTTCATTGGTGACGCTGTGATAGGGAATATCGACGGCATAATCGCGGAAATCCGGTAAATGTAGCTCTCTGAGCAATGCCCCACCGTTGGAGTGGTGGTTAGCACTCATCCGCAAACTATCTTCAGGCGCTAGTTCGGCAATCTCCGGCTTTAATCGTCCGTCATCATCGAACAACTCTTCTGGATGATAACTTTTCAGCCAGTCTTCGAGTATCGCGATATTTTCGGGGTGGGTCTCATCAACAGCTAGTGGTACTTGGTGGGCCCGGAAGTTGCCTTCAACTTTGTGGCCATCAATAGTTTTCGGCCCAGTCCAGCCTTTCGGCGAAGCTAAGATAATCATCGGCCAGCGCGGACGAGTGGTATCGTTATTGTCGCGAGCGTTCGATTGAATACGTTTGATTTCGGCGACGGCTAAATCAAGTTGGGCGGCCATCAATTGGTGCATCGCTAGCGGGTCATCGCCTTCGACGAAGTACGGTGTCCAGCCATAGCCACGAAATAATTGCTCTAATTCTTCACGTTCGATACGGGCCAAGATAGTTGGATTGCTGATTTTGTAGCCGTTCAAATGCAGGATCGGCAAGACGACACCATCAGTTGATGGATTCAGGAATTTATTGGAGTGCCAAGCCGTAGCTAGTGGTCCAGTCTCGGCTTCACCATCACCTACAACACAAGCGACGATTAGATCGGGGTTATCAAAGACGGCGCCGAAAGCATGACTCAGTGAATAGCCGAGCTCACCACCTTCATGGATTGACCCCGGGACTTGTGGCGAGACGTGGCTCGACAAGCCACCAGGGAAAGACGACATTTTGAATAATCGTTTTAGACCTTCGGCATCTTGAGTAACTTCCGGATAATATTCACTGAAAGTGCCTTCGAGGTAGACATTGCTAACTAGCGCCGGTCCACCGTGACCCGGACCTGATATGTAGATCATATTCAAATCATTAATTTTAATAACCCGATTCAAGTGAGCGTATATGAAGTTTTGACCTGGCGAGGTTCCCCAGTGCCCGAGCAAAAGCTGCTTAACATGATTGAGCTCCAACGGTTGTTTGAGTAGGGGGTTGTCACGCAAGTAAATTTGCCCGACGGTTAAATAATTCGCCGCTCGCCAATAAGCGTTGATATTCTGTAGTTGGTCTTGATTGAGTGGTTGGTCGGATTCCATAGGCCCCCTAGGTCTGACTGGTGTTAATGGTTGCAAATACTTGTTGGGCGATGACGCTGGCTTCATCGGTCGGTATGACATGAACGCCAACTTTACTCCCGCTAGCTGATATTAAATCAGCTTGGGCTTGATTGGCCGAAGTGTCCAAATCAATACCCAAATAACCTAAGTCGTCACAGATAAGTTGGCGAATGATCGGCGACTGCTCGCCGATGCCACCAGAAAAAATTAATGAATCAAGACCACCGAGTACTGCCGTCAGCGCACCGATGGCTTTGCGCACTTGGTAGACGAACAGCTTGACGGCCAGATCGGCCTGCGGATTTTCATCTTGGCGTTGGAGAAGGGTGTACATATCGGCCGATAGCTCAGATACGCCTAGCAAACCCGACTCGAAATTAATCATATGATTGTAGTCGTCGAGGTTTTGACCAGTTTGATGATTCAGATAGCTGACAATACTCGGGTCGAGATCGCCGGATCGGGTGCTCATCATAATTCCCGAAGTTGGTGAAAAGCCCATAGTCGTGTCGACCGGCTGACCATTAAGCGTGGCCGCGAGACTGGCGCCACTACCGAGGTGGGCATAAATGACTTTGCCGTTGGCGGCCAAGTCACCGGCCGAATCACGAAAAGCCGATTGCAGATAGCTATAAGACAAGCCGTGAAAACCGTAGCGGCGTAAGCCTTCGGCTTGATATTTGTGGGGCAGAGGTAGAGCTTGAGCCACGGCTGGTAGATTATGAAAGAAAGCTGTGTCGAAACATGCGACTTGTGGTACGCCGGGATATTGTTGGCGCAAAGCGTAAATCAACTGGCGGGCGATGGGGGCATGCTCTGGGTCGAAACTGCTGAACGATTCCAGATCGGCCATGACTTCGTCGGATAGATAAGCTGGTTGGCTGTAGTTGGGACCACCATGGACGATGCGGTGACCGATAGCTGATATGTCGCCAACCGGAAACTTCTCGCTCAGTAAATTCATTAGACCACTAATAGCTGATGGATAATCGGGCGCATCGATGTCGTGTGATTGTTTGGTCTCGGTAGGTTGATGAACGGTCAGGGTGGTGGTAGTCTGGCCGATGCCAGTTATCGAGGCAGTCAGTGAGCGTTGATCGGACAAGGCAGAATCTTCGAAACTTAAGACGTCGAGCTTGATGCTCGAGGAACCTGCGTTAACCGTCAATATTTTTAAGACACTGCCCACGCAACTATCATATCAAAGTTAATGCTTATGTTTCGATGTTTTTCCAACGTTCTAGTTTTGGTATTTGTTTTTTGGCTAGCCAGCGGCTAAAGCGATTCCAACCTTGATCACGGAGTGCGCTGTCGACGATCTCGGTCATCAGTTCGATAGTGCAGTCGGGAGTGGCGAAAGTGCCATTCTTATAACACAAGCTACAATACTTTTCGTTTTTGCTACCGTCAGATTCGGTACCTCGGCAATCGCCAGCCTTGGTCTGTAATGGCATACCGCAACTTTGACATTGCTTTTTCATACCCATAACATAGCAAATAGATGCCCATCAGCGATGTAAACTATCTCACACAATAAAAACCAGCAATTATCTAGCCTAGTGACGGGTGAATTCCAGCTGACCGTTTTCGTTGACGCCGACACGGCTGAAGCCATGAAGAGTCAGAATCTTCTGTCCGGCGGTATTGTCATGATCGACTGAGGCATTCAAGTGGCTGAGGCTTTTAGCGAAATCACTGTCGAGAATGGCATTAACCAGTGCGGCGCCAATACCTTTGCGGCGCTCGGACGGTTTGACGATAAATTCCAAATAACCCACGTGTTTATGGTCGATGCTGATGGTCCCAAGACCGACGGCCTGACCATTCACCACTGCCACCCAACTTTGGTTGTTGCTGTCGCTAGCCAGTGATATTTCTGGCGATTTCAATAACGTCCTAACCGCTCTAGCTGTCGCCCAGCCCTCAACCTGTCCACGGTACTCAGACGACAACGGCACAACACTAATACTATCCATCCCCTAATTCTACCACCAAAAAAATGCGCGAGCTCCCGCCCGCGCATTTCAAGACTATCTTTGTTTCTTTATTTAATTTTGTTTGGCTACGCCTAGACCATTGGGTGTGGCAAATGCTGCAACGTATCTAACGTGTCCTGGGGCCATCCCTTGGTCCATTATTGCTTCGTAGTTACCCCAAATAGAGTAGCCTCCATCAACCCAGTATGGACTATTGTCGGCGGCCGATCCGACCCAAATTATCTTAACGTGTTCAGTCCATTGACTTCCGCCAGGTAGCATACCATTCCACTCATTAGTTACCCATGCACCGGCGCAATACGTAGGATCGTCATATCCATTAGCGTTACATGCATCCCAAGCTGCGTTCCACTTCATGACTAAGTGGTCATTAGCATATGTCGGGTCACCCCATACTGTTCCGTCTAATGTTTTATCGACACCATCTGCTGGTCCTGAGAATATTCTAGCTCCATAGTTGTAGCCATTTACGTTGAAACCTCCAGCGGCGTGGGCGCCTAGGGGGAGGGCGACGGCTATTACTACTCCTGCTAGGCCGAGAGATAGGCTGGTTAATACTAGTGAGGTTTTGGTTTTGAGTTTTTTGATACCCGTATATACATTATAGTTGTACCGCATCAATACCTCCTTGATTAGTAATTACTATTATAGTCTTCTCGTCAAATTCTTACCAAAAGTGCGCGGAGATTTCCCCCGCGCACCTGCTCTTTTTTGTTTGGTCTTTTAAACTATCTTAGTGTTGCGATTTGCCGTTGCTGGCAACGAAGCTCACACAAGCACCTTGATTCTTGAACCCACCACCGGCATCCCTAAGATTCTGCCAGCCACTATTTTTACAGTTGTCCTTGGTGGAAGGTATTGATTTTAGTGTGTAAACAGCACCACCCTGACCGTCGCTGGTGACTAAGTATTGAGAATTGGTATCTATAACAGAAACGTCTTTACTGGTGTTATCTACATGGATATCTACACCAAAAGCTTCAGTTTGAGTCGAGGTACCATTTACCGTCAAAACTGCTGGTGCAGTTACGCCACCTCCCTGGTCGACATCGATGCCACCCCAACTGTTATTTTTGGTGGTTATGTTATTTACGGTCACGTTTGAACCGTTCACGACCAATCCATTGTGGTCATTGTTCTCCAGAGTAACGTCGTTGAGAACAACTCCAGTTGCCACATAAACGTTGATGCCGTGTAAACTCGTTCCGCTTGCACCATTAACGGTTAGGTTTTTAACCGTCACATCGTCGCTTAACACTCCTAATGCAGCATTGTTTGAGTTAGAAGTTTTGCTAAAAGTGGGCGAAATCGTATAGCCCCCACCGTCTAGTGTTACGCCTGCTGGCACATCAATCTCAGCTGAGCTACTACAGTCTGACTGTAGGGTCCAAGTCGAAGATGATACCAGAAATGAACAACCGTTTACGGTAGCAAGAGAATCAGCGTGCGCTGAGCCGAATGATAGGACGGCCATTCCACCAGTGCCTGCGACCGCTAGAACAAGCGTCGACAGACCTAGAGCGGTTTTGGTTTTGAGTTTTTTGATACCTGTATAAACATTATAGTTGTACCGCATCAACACCTCCTTGATTAGTGATTACTATTATAGTCTCCTTGTCAAAATTACGGGTGAGTTATATATCTTACAGAGTAATCTTGCTCAGTCGTTTAATATGCGGAGATGATACCTAGTTCCAAACAGAAGCTATATTATGCTGTCATCACTCTGGCGTCGCTAGTCGGTTTCGTGGCTTCATTCTTGCAAATGCTCGAGAAATTGACCTTGATGAAGAATGTCGATGCCGTGCTGGTGTGCAACCTCAACTCGGTATTCAGCTGTACCAATATATTGAACGCTCCGCAAAGTTCAGTGTTCGGCTTCCCGAACTCTTTACTATGTATCATATTCTTCGGTTTCACGTTGACGGCTGGCCTGATCGGTTGGACTGGCGGGGTAATTACCGCCAAAATGCGTCTGGTTTTTCAGGCTATGGCGGTATTCTTCCTCGGTTTCGGTCTGTGGTACTTCTGGGAAAGCATCTTCAACGTCGGTAGTTTGTGCATTTACTGCTTATTCTGCTACCTTGGAGTGCTATTCATCAACGGCGCATTCCATAGACTGAATTATCCAGACTACACTCACAATCCAGCCATCCAAAAGCTTTTGGAGCAAATCAAAACTAAGGGTATCGATATATTTATTTTGAGTCTAATCGGCTTGGTTATCATTCTCGAAGCTATCATCAAATTCCTCTAGTAAGCTGTATAATATATCCCATGTCAACTTCCGAAGAGTACTCTCGGCCACTGCCACGTTTTAAGGTAGATACTGAAGTCTCATATTTTGTGCCACAATCTTTAGTTGAGCAGGCAATCGAAAATCCGACCGATAACGCCATAAATCTCATAGAGTACGGTGTGTATTTCCACGATCGGCTGGATGTCTGGTTGAACCGGTCGGGGTTGCCGAAGTCGGCTAGTTTCAGGGGCACAGTATGTGAGAACTCACAATCTGACACCTACGGTGTGACGATGTTTGTGACTTTCCCGGGCGTGTTAGCCAAAATGTTGGCCAAGATCAACCATCACGAACCGCAAGCCGTGGTTAATCTCCTGACTTATAATGTGTCTCATTCACAACCGACTTAGAGACTGTTGTCGCTAAGTGTTTTTAGCTTTGCGGTCGGCTAGTCGGGCCATTTGTTCGTCGAATTTGTCGGCCCTTAGGGCTAGTTCGGCTAGAAAGCCAGCTAATTGGTCGCGGGCTTGTTCACCATCACCACTGAAATCACTGCGGTCCATGACGCCCCAGAATTTAACGACTGGCAGGACGACTTCTTCATAATGCGACCGCGGATCATAGATCCGACCTTTGGCGATGACGGCCGCCATTCGACCGAAGTTAGCCATGCCTGAACCGGGCATTTGGAAATTGACGACTTCATCAGTAATCGCCCGCATAGTTTGATTGGGGGCGACATCGAGCGCCGCCGACACTAGGTTGCGATAAAATATCATGTGCAAATTCTCGTCTTTTGATACCCTCTGCATCATCCGTTCGGCGATTGGGTCTTGAGTGGCTGTGCCAGTATTACGATGTGATACTCGGGTAGCTAATTCTTGAAAACTGACATAGGCCAAAGTCTGAAGCGAATTACGGCCGTCACTTTGATAGCCGTGAACCATATGCGACATACGGACATCTTCAAGCGCCACTGGGTCTACCGCCCGGGTAGCGTGCAGGTAGTCGCGCATGACCGTGCCGTGACGATTCTCTTCAGCCGTCCAGCGTCCGACCCATTGACCCCAAGGGTTATCGAGACCGAATTGAACGGCAATTTCGCGGTGATAAGAAGGCAAATTATCCTCAGTTAACAAGTTAAGTATCATTGCGGCTTTGGCCGTATCGTCGAGTTTTGATTGGCTAGGGTTCCAGTCTTCGCCACCCAAGGCCGCGAAGTTTCGGCCATCACCCCAAGGTATATATTCATGCGGATACCACATTTGACCTTGGGCTAAATGACGGTTGAGATTGGCTTCTACGGTCGGAACTAGTTCAGTTAATAAGTCGGCGCCAGTTGGTTCGTGAGTAGGTCCAAACAAGCCAGAACGTAGTAAGGCAGTAGATCCGAGGGGCGTCTTCACTCGATCAGAACTTGAGTCTAGACTTTCACCACTTATCGATTCAGTCATTGTATTAATATTAAAACAGGCTTGTGACAAAAAGCCTAATTGGGCCATTTTTGGTCGATCGCTAGGAAAATATTTACAACGGGTATAAAATCATAAGTAATATGGATGAAGTCAGTTCCTGGGCCAAAATCGTCATCGTAGAAGACAACGTGGCGCTGGCTGATATCTACAAAACTCGGCTGGAAATGATCGGTTATCACTGCTTCGTCGCTTATAACGGTAAAGCCGCTCTCGAGTTAATCCAAGCAGAACAACCATCACTAGTCTTGTTGGATTTAATGGTACCGGAAATCGCCGGTGACAAAATACTGGAGATTATGCGTGGTAGTGACTGGGGGAAGGACATCAAAGTCTTGATCATCTCCAACTTGAATGAATCGGACGCGCCGGCTGGTCTACGCGAACAGGGCATTGAAGGTTACGCCGTTAAAGCCAACCTGTCCGATGACATGGTCGATCGCTTAGTTGATGATATCTTGAAACCATCCGGACAAACCGAAGACGTCAATCTCGACGCCGTAAACTACTAGACTGAATATATTTATTTATGCTTTGATCGCTTTTGGCGGTCAACGAAGTGTTGGACGACTTGGACTAGAGCTTGATTGGGGCGGACCATTCCCGGGGTGTCTTCTAGCTGGCCAATAGCCTGGTGCAATCTAGGTCTTAAATCTTCCTCTAACGGTACGCGAAACTGCCTAGGCGATTTTTGAATTAAAACTCTTGAAGCATAACCCAAATAGTCGAACATCCGACCTTGTATGTATTTATCTTCGTTGGCTAACTCAACCGATACTACATAGGCCATTCTCGAACGAATGTAGTGGAAATAGTTAGGTGCATCATTATTTTCAGAATTATGTCTTAGCCGTTGCTGCCATAAAGGCTCGATTCGTGGAGGTGCCACCACTACTAAGCGCCGATCACTTATCGTGGTAACTGCGGAGTCCAAAGTTAATGAATTCGAAACTGGGATGAAAGCGTCAGAATGGCGATTGATATGACCAGATATAGCTTTCGAATTGGGAGTATAAGCAAAAGTGGCACCACAAATTAGACCGATCTGGTAGCCGATAAGATTAACGCCATTATCGACGGTCGTATCTGATTCGAAGCGAATCTGGTCGCCGTGTTGGGCGTTGGCCATGTTGAAATCACCGATTTCGTATACTCGACCGTAACCAGTAGATGACGAAGTCTCACTCATAAGCCTACTATACTATCAAACCCCCACATGTCAATTTTCCTGAGCCCAACCCAAGTCATCCCAGCGAAAGCTGGGACCCAGTCAATTGTGGCGAACTGCGCTCCAACTACATTTAGATTAGATTCCAGATCAAGTCTGGAATGACGGGACAATCTGGAATGACACACAACACCCGACTGTCATCCCGACCCCCCCCTATTTTTCTGTCATCCCGACTGCCGTGGAGGGATTCATTCAAACAGATCTTTCGACGGAGCCTGCCCCAGCCTACGAGGTGGGGCTCAAGATGACACACAACACCCCACTATCGCACCCAAGTCATCCCAGCGAAAGCTGGGACCCAGTCGATTGTGGCGCACCCAAGTCATCCCAGCGAAAGCTGGGACCCAGTAAATATTTGTGTAGCAGGCTATTCTTGTCATTCCAGACTAGATCTGGAATCTAATCAACATCGAGCCATAGGCTCTCCATCATAGATTACGAGATAATTGATAATGCCATAAAAGACGTTACTCAAGCCAATATCACAGAGTCATAAATATTATTGGTAAGTGTGCATATCCAGGCAGACAATCGAAATAGTACTAACTTTTAGGAGGTATGAAATGGCAAAGCAAGTAACCAATGAACGTTGGGCGGGCTGGATTGGACTCGCAGCATTTATGATGTTGCTATCAGGTTTCCTCGGACTGTTTGACGCGTTAACAGCTTTAGTTAAAGGTACTTTTTACGCAGTTACGCCAAATTATCTAATAACAGTTGATATGCACACTTGGGGTTGGGTTCACCTAATCTTGAGCGTTGTAGTTCTATTGGCCGCTGGCGCTGTGCTAGCCGGCAAGCTGTGGGGACGAATAGTCGGTTCTTTGATGGCTTTACTAAGCGCTTTAGCTTGGATGGCTTTCATTCCTTACTACCCAATCTGGTCACTCCTGATCGTTGCCCTAGATGTAACAGTCATCTACGCGCTATTGGTCCACGGTGACGACCTAGTCGACTAATAAAACGATTAAAAAAACTTTAAAAGGCCTCGTAAAGGGGCCTTTTTTGATAGCACAATACGGCTAGTTATTAAGGTTGAGTTGGCGGAGTAGGTGGGGTCGGGGGCATTGGATAGGTCGGTGGAGTTGGATAGGTTGGCTGAACTGGGGGATATGGTGTTGAGGGCGGAGTAGGTGGAGTAGTTGATTGTGGCCAGTTAGGTATCTCGTTAGTGGCAAAATTTTGGGGTTGACCTTGGCGGGCTGCTTGGATTAACTCAGCGATACGAGCAGGTGTTAGGCTGGGAATTTCGGCCACGTCAACGTAATAATCTTCAGGTTTATTCGGGTTAACGTAGACATCGATGGCGATCGGGCTGTTATGGAAGTCAGCCATCGCTAAACCACCGATACCTGTCAGGCTATCGCTGACATAATTTTGGACTTGGCCGTTTAGG
>JAJXTN010000018.1 GCA_021783725.1 bacterium
GCAATGACTGATATCGCCGCGTCAGTAATCATACCTTTATAAGTCACGCCAAAATCTAGACCGACAATATCACCGTCATTGATAACTTTATTGGCACTAGGTATACCGTGCACAACTTCTTGATTAACTGATATACAAATAACATCCGGGAAACCTTGGTAACCAAGGAAGCTAGCCTGTCCGTCACCCAGCTCGTGGAGTTTAGCTTTGGCGATATCAGCCAACTGCTTGGTAGTCATGCCAGGCTTTAGAATGGTTTTTAGATGCTGTAAAACTGTGGCTAGCATCCGACCGCTCTCGCGCATGGCAGTGATTTCGCTGGCTGTTTTAATCTGAGTCTGCATTATCTATTTACTCCGCAAATAACTATATTTAGGGCCTAGTGTTCGCGATCTAACAAAGTCATAATTTGATCATGGACAGTTATTGGATCTTGATCACCGTCAATATCATAAACTTTGGCGCCACTATCTTTCAAATAACCAACTATCGGTAAAGTTATGGTTTCATGTTCGGCAAAACGACGCTCAATAGCCATTTCGGTATCATCGGGTCGGCCGCGATTAAGTAAGCGTTTCTTGACGACTTCACGGGTCGCTACTAGATTAAATACGGCCGATAACTTCACCCGCCCAGATTTAACTTGGTCGAGTAACCACTCAGCTTGCACTTTAGTTCGCGGGAAACCATCTAACAGAAACTCTTCGTGTAAATCAATCAATTTGAAACTTTTATCAACCATGGCAATCACTTCGTCATCACTTAGCAGTTTACCTTCAAGCATTTGTTGACGTCGTTCACCAGTCACCAATAAACGGAATAATTCGCCGGTCGAAATCCAAGCATAGCCGTGTTCGTCAGCGAATAACCGACCTTGCATGCTTTTACCAGCACCTGCCACGCCCATTAGTACTATCATAGTGAACCCCCTTTATCTATTAGCAAATAGCTATGAACAATGAATTGGCAATTAGCCTTTAGCCATTGTGAATCGCTAATTGCTAATTCATTGGCATTTGCCAATTGATACTTGCTAATCATTCTGTAATTTGTCCTTAACGATTTTAGCAATCAATGATCCGTCGGCGGTCGCACCAGTCCGTGATTTGACTTGTCCGATAACCTGGCCCATGGCCGCTTGTCCACTTGCCCCAGTTTCAGCGATCACCGCTTCGACGATGGCAGTAATTTCGGCTTCTGATAATTGCGTTGGGAGATAGCTATCGATGATGACTTTCTCGGCCAATTCTTGATCGGCTCGGGTCTGATCACCGCCCTGAATATATAAATCAGCACTTTCTTGACGCTTCTTTGATTCTTTAGCTAAGATCGGTAGAACTTCTTCGTCAGTTAGGCCGGCTTCGCGTTTATTGGTGGCAACTTTAACATACAGTATTGCGCTTTTCATGTTGCGTAAAGTATTCAAGCGCATAGTGTCACCACCCAGCTGAGCGGTTTTAATATCCTGCTCGATGCGGGTTTCTAAGTTCATCTTGAAAGGCCTTGATAAGATGATGCAGATTGGTCAATAAATGAGCACTGAAGCGGAAACGTATACAACATACGATGAGCATCGGAGCGCAATTTCTTGGCCGAGATGTGCATATTAGCGAGGCCTTTCTTAGCGTAGACCTAATTTGATGCGATTGAGCTTGATAGCCTTGCGTTCCTGACGAATAATCGCTTTGCGACGTCGCTCAGTTTTGCTGATAGGCTTCTCAAAGAACTGGTTAGATTTAACTACAGCAAGAGCACCAGATTGCTGAACTTTTCGGTTGAAACGCCTCAGCAAGTTCTCGGCAGACTCTTTACTGTCTTTACGGGTTACCTGTATCATTGCCAATAATTGTACCTGACAGGGGTGATTAATGCAACCCCTACAAAGTTAATTTTCATTTAACAATTAAACAATTCACAAATTCCGAAGGATTAGTCTTTGGCGATTATCAATCGCAAATTGTTAAACCAATGTAAATTGTAAATTGCTAAATGCTAAATTGAGATTCTGTTATTAGCCAGTAACGCGTTTTTGTTGAGTTGTGCGTTGTGATTTCAACACAATGCTCTGGAGTTCTCGGAAAATTGGAAATTGCTTATTGGTTGAGTAGACTTTGGTGTTTCCCTGTCGTTCACTGATCAAAAAGCCAACTTTCTCTAAGCGCTTCAATTCGCGCTGAATATTGCCGGCATCTTCTTTGATGAGCTTAGCCAGACCCCGTACATGGGTCTTGAAATCTGGATACTTAGCATAAATCACGATGATTTTGCGCCGCACTCTGGATGTGATAAATACGTCTAGCATGTTTCCCCTATTGTTTTACGAACAACGTTAAATCAAGTATAGCTAGGGCAATGAACTTTAGCAACCCAATTTTGCTTGAATAACATTATTTGGGTTTTATCACCTATGTTTTCAAATATTTTTCTAAAAAGTTCGGTTCAAACTTTTCGACTATCAGTTTACCGTGGTTTAAACGACGATCCAATTGGACTAGTCGCGAATTGATCCAGGTTTTTCGATCACTGGCCATAAGTTCGCGACTGACGATGATACCAGAACCATCCCTTGAATCAACCTGAGTAACTAGATATAAAACTTCATCTTTCGGTGGATCGTGAATTTCTGGTGTTTCCAGCCCATCGACTTTAGACACATAGCCAAGAGCTACAGCGTAGTCAGCACTAGTTAAGCCACTAGCAACGTAATGTGGACCATCAGTGTCAAACCGACTAATAATATCCCTCGAATCGTCTAGAACCAATTTGCCGGCTCGCACCGCCAACTGATCTTTCTGAAGTGTATATATATGATTAGTCGATATTTCGTACATAAATTAACTGGCTCCAAGAATATATATTATATCATTTTTATACATTATATACAATTACACGGTTATCGATCGTCTACTCTATACTTATAGATATGTATTTTTATCTGGTTTGGGTTCGGAGCAATCGCTATCACGGTCATGAGCCGTTGACTTATGGTAGTGATCAGAAGGTTGCTACTGGTAGTGTGGTACAAGTCGAATTACAAAAAGAATTAGTGATGGGCTTCGTTAGTGGCCCGACCAGCCAGCCAAAATTCAAGACCAAACCAATCGCCAGGGTTTATGATTTACCACCCCTGCCAGCCAGTTTAATCAAGCTCATGCAGTGGTTGCAGGTTTACTACCCCGCTCCGCTCGGTTTATTGACTCAACAGCTTATTCCATCGAACCTACCAGAAAAACAACTTGGTAAAATCGCCGAAGAATTTACCGAGCCTGATTTATCTGAATTGCCCAAACTGACGGCCGAGCAAACTACCGCTCTGGAGGCCATGCAAACTTTCGACAGCTATTTATTACACGGCATCACTGGCAGTGGCAAAACTCGGTTGTATATCGAATTGACCGCCGAGTGCTTAGCCAAAGGTCAATCGGCGATTATTTTAACACCAGAGATTAGTCTGACCACCCAATTGGCCAATAATTTTCGCAAGATTTTTGGCAATCGAGTGATCGTCATGCATTCCCAACAAGCTCCTAGTGAGCGACAGCACGCATGGCTGAGCGCTTTGAAAGCCAACCAGCCAGTTATCGTGATTGGACCGCGTTCAGCGTTATTCTCCCCAGTACCCAAACTCGGTTTAATAATACTCGACGAAGCCCACGAAGCCGCCTACAAACAAGAACAAGCCCCCCAGTATCAATCCGGTAGGGTCGCCGCCTACTTGTCCAAACTTACCCGGGCAAGATTGATTTTAGGCTCGGCGACCCCATCAGTTAGTGACTATTACTTAGCCGAGCAAAAGCACAAACCAATTATCAATCTGTTATCACTTGCTCAACCAAACAATCATCCAGCCAGTGAAATAGTCGTCGTCGATCGCAAACAACATGATTTGTTTAATCGGTCGTCGCTACTCAGCCAACCGCTAATCGATGCTATGGAAGGCGCTCTAAAACGCCAGGAACAAAGCTTATTATATCTTAATCGCCGTGGCACAGCCCGATTGGTGATGTGCGAGAATTGTGGCTGGCAAGCCAACTGTCCGCACTGTGACTTACCGTTAACTTACCACGGCGACAATCACTCATTGCGTTGCCATAGTTGCGACTATCGCGGGCCTTCGCCTGGTAATTGTCCAGTTTGCTCCAAGCCGAGTATTCTGTTCAAAACCGCCGGCACCAAGGCCGTCGTCGAAGAAGCCCAACGACTATTTCCTTCAGCTCGGGTGGCTCGTTTTGATACCGATAATTTGAAAGCCGATCGCTTCGAACAACACTACGATAGTGCCCATGCCGGAGATATCGACATTCTAGTTGGCACTCAATTACTCGCCAAAGGCTTGGACTTACCTCGCTTAAGTACC
>JAJXTN010000013.1 GCA_021783725.1 bacterium
TCACCCAAGTAGTTCACGCGGCCTCAACTTTTACCGTCAGCAATACTAATGACAGTGGAGCCGGCTCATTCCGCCAGGCGATACTTGATGCCAACAATACCGCTGGTGCTGACACGATTGTATTTAATATCGGTAGTGGCCACGTTCAGATCGTGCCGGCTTCACCCCTGCCAGCCGTCACCGACAATGTCATCATCGATGGTACAACCCAACCGGGTTATGCCGGTACCCCATTAGTTGAGATTAGTGGCAATGGAGCTGGGGCCGGCGCCCGCGGTCTATACATCACCGGCAACGCCAGCGGTAGCACTATCAAAGGTCTAATTATTAACCGGTTCAGCGCTCAAGGCATTTTCATCGACACCAGCAACGTAACCGTCAAGAGTAATTACATCGGGGTTGATGTGTCGGGAACCGTCGCTCTACCCAATGGCGGTGATGGGGTCGGCATTTTCTCCGGTACTTCCCTAGCTAGCGCCAGCGGCAATGTCATAGGTGGCAGCACCGCTGCCGACCGCAACGTCATATCCGGCAATGCCCAGAATGGTGTGGTGATCAACGCCCAAAATGGTGGTAATGCTTCTAATAATACGGTGTCTGGCAACTACATAGGCACCAACGCCGCTGGAACCGGTGGCATCGGTAATGGCGCCGACGGCGTACTGGTCAATGACGCCGGCAGTGGCACCTTAACCGGCACGGTTATCGGTGGCACTAGCGGCGTGACAGTTGGCGGGGCCTGCACCGGAGCCTGCAACTTGATATCTGGTAACGTCGCCAACGGCATCGGTTTATGGCACGGTGGTGTGACTGGCAGTACGGTCGCCGGCAACTATGTCGGTGTTAACGCCGCTGGAACCGGTGGCATCGGTAATGGCAATATTGGCGTAGAAGTTAATGACACTGCCAACAATACCGTCGGTGGCACAGCGCCAGCCAATCGTAACGTGCTATCTGGTAACTACGGAGCCGGAGTTTTCCTAACCGGCGCTGGTTCAACCGGTAACGTCGTTGAGGGTAACTATATCGGTACTAACGCTAGCGGTAGTAGTGGAGTCGGCAATGCCAAAATGGGCATCGGCGTCGGTGCCTCACCTGGCGACGTTGGTGCTAACAGCAATACGATTGGCGGCACGACTGGTACGACGCCGGGCACGGCCTGTGCAGGGGCCTGTAATCTAATCTCTGGCAATGGTCAAAACGGTATATTCATCAGTGGCACTGAAAGCGCCGGCAACCAAATCCTCGGCAATTATATTGGCCTTAGTGCTAGCGGCACGGTGGCCATCGGCAATCATCAAGATGGCATAGGCTTATTAAATACGCCCAACACTCAAATCGGTAACGGTAGTAGTAATGGCCGTAATGTCATCGCCAGCAATGGTGGTAATGGCGTGATTATCGCCGGTGCCGCTTCAACCGGTGATCGTATCGACGGCAACACCATTGGTTATGCCGGCTTTGGCAATACCGCTAGTGGCGTTGCCCTATCGTCAGCTACCGACACCGCCATCGTCAGGAACTCAATATATTTCAACGGCATCTTGGGTATCGATCTGGACAATAACGGCACGACCAATTTGAATACTCCTGGCGGTCCTCACGCTGGCGCCAATCATTTACAGAACTTCCCTGACGTTTATGCGGCTCGAAATATTGCCGGCACCACCCGCATCGGCGGTGAGTTCAACAGCACCCCCAACACCAGTTTCCAATTAGATTTTTATTACAGTGACAGTTGTAACGCCGGCGTGCCGCGCAACTATGGACAAGGTCAAAACTACATTGGTTCATCATCCATTTCCACCGACCAGTTTGGTAACACGGCTTTTGGATTTGTGCCCAGTTCAATGGTACCGGGCAATAAGTATATTACGGCTACCGCTACCCGAAAAGTCGGCACTATACCGGATGAGACTTCAGAATTCTCCAAATGTGTGGTCGTCAATGCTTCCAAGCCAGCGCTAACCAATGGCGCGAATTGGTTCCTTAAAGACTACTTAACAACTGGTCCGGGTGACAAAACCTTCGGCTACGGTTTCCCAGCTTATCTACTAATGTGCGCTTGGGACCCCAATCAACCAGGCGTTAAATTGCCGGTAGTATTCAGTGGTGGCGTTTGGTACATGCGCGCCAGCTACACTACCGGAACAGCCGATCTAAATTTCGCTTACGGTGCTGGTAACGCCAAACCAGTATGTGGCGACTGGAATGGTGACGGCGTCGATACGGTTGGTGTCGTCAATCCTGATAGTACTTGGCTACTGCGTAACACCAACAATAGCGGTGGAGCCGACATGAGCTTCCAGTTCGGTCCGTATGGCGCCAAGCCGGTGGTTGGCGACTGGGATGGTAACGGTACTACAACTGTCGGCATGGTTGACTCTAGTAATAACTGGTACTTACGCAACTCCAACAGTGCTGGTGGCGCCGATATGGCCTTTAATTTTGGTTTCACGCCTGGCTATCCGGTGGTTGGCGACTGGGATGGTAATGGTACCACAACTGTCGGTTCGGTTAGTGCTGGTGGCACCTGGGCACTACGCAATAGTAATAGCAGTGGTGGTGTTGACGGGACTATCCAATTCGGTTTCCCCGGAACTATCCCCCTAAACTGGTAGATTGAACTTCGATCATAGTTTGATTTGTCCTAGGATCTAAAACTTAAACATTGATAGCTAATCGTAGCTATAGATTCTAGAGGTTAGCGCCGTTCGGCAAAGCATTGATTAGACTATCGCTAACCTGCTGAAGTGGCGCATACAAAGCGGCCGTCGACGGTGACTGGACCCAACGCTTGGTGACGCCCTGTACAACATACTGTTGTAAGCCGGAACCCCGTATTTCACGTTCGATATTAACGTTGTTAGGCAATTGATTCAGAAAACCGTTAGTGACCTGTGGGCTGGTGACGGCGCCACCGTTAGTCCACGAACTTAGTACCTGACCGTCAGGATTAAATGGATGCTTGGTTCCACCGTCGATAACGTACTGCTTGCCGCTGGAGTCGTGGACCATAATCCAACTCCAAGCACTGATAGTCGGGGTAATTGATTCTGGATTGACAGCCATGCGGGGCGTGGCGGCGGTCATGCCCAAATTATTGGCCTGCTCTGGCGACAAATAGAACAAATTTCCACCGTCGACAGCGAACAGCCGTCCATCACCTGGTATGTCAGATCTGGCGAAGCGAGTCATCATGTCCCGAGGTACAAATTCTGGTGAGATGTCGACATTCATTGACATGGCGCCGGTAATACCCCAAGCATCGGCAATATTCTGATCAACCGTCATGAATGCTTTGCCGTTATACATCATATAGTAGTTGGAGCCGTAGCGGGCTTTAGTCGTAGTGATATCGGCGGCCTGTCCCATAGCTTGCAGATAAGCGTCCGATATAGTTTGATGTGATCGACCGCTACCTTCCCAGGCAGTTTGAATGGCCGGACTACCATAGAGCCGTTTACTGCCACCGTCGACATAGAACACCGCCGGGTTGTTGGCGCCGACTACCGAATAGGTTAGGTTACCGAGATTGGCAGGTACTCGTCCCAGACCAACACTAACGTCTTGAATTGCCCCAGGGCTAAAATTCCAAGCTTTGAGCATGTCTGGACTAGTTACCCTAAAACAATGACCGCCATCGACAAAATAAACGTCCAAAGTACCTGTCGGCCGCATCAACCGCCCCAGATCAGGACCAACTGGGAAAGAGCCGAGATAAGTGCCAGCCCATTGAATCGGCGTAGATGGTAGACCCCAAGCGGCTATTATATCTGGTGACACCCAGTGCCGTTCACCATGATAGACCACCCACTGTCGGAGGTCGCCGTTATCAGCCGCTGACGTCGCTAGGGTGTAACCTTCGCCAGTCGTACCGCCGAACCAAGATTCAAATATGCTATCGAACAACTGATTGCCATGGAAGTGTGGCGTATACCAATACAGAGCGGCTGTTGCACCGGTGTCCATGTGAACACTAGTGCCATCTATCGGCGTATAACCGTCATAGTATGTGGCAGTATCATTAGGGCAACGATGCCAAGTACCCTGAGTCATCGGACCAGAATAACAAGCTTTAAGATCGTCCGAATTATCCCAACTACCATTAATCACTGCCCAATTTATATTACCTTTGGAGCGTTGTTCGCCAAACTTCAATAACCAAGCGGCGCTGATGACTTGTCGCGAGAAACCAGCTTTGTTCGGGCTGTTGACGCAGGTACCAGATACACTAGTCACCGGCGTACCGTGCAGACTATACAACTCAAAGCCAGAATAATTACTCAGCGTCAAGTTATCCGGACAACCATTACCCATGGCCGATACATATTGTAGCGTGCTACAGCCGGTATTACCGGACACTAGACTTTCCTCTTTTTCCAAGGTTGTCAGCAGGACCTGGGGGTTGAGACCATAGACTTGGGCGGCATCGTTGATCACTCGGCCGGCTGAAACATCCGATCCGTAAGTGAAGTTAGTCGTCGGCGAATAGCCAATTGGATCGGGAGCGGCAAAACCATTATTGGTACTGATGCAGCTTTTGGGGAAATTATTATTCAGAAAAGCGTCAATCTGGGGCGTATTCATTGTCCCGACACTGTCGAATAACCAGTCATCGATGATGTTGTTGGCGGTGAATTGTGCCGAGGCCGACGGCGTTCGTAACAGTCCGACGACGAAAACCGCCAGTATGGTCATCACCAGTGTACTAGCTAACCATTTCTTGTTGACGTCATAATAGCGCGCCGAAACCGTCGATTGCCGACGATAACCTGATCGGAGATTATAAGAGATGTGCCGAATCATGGTTGGACGTCTAGACTCAGCGAATCGGTCGTAGATTTAGTTTGACTATTGGCACTAGCTTTGGCGGTAATTTGCCAGTTACCTTGGGTCAAGCCAACAGATTGCAGAGTCCAAGTCCAGTAGACATTACCCCCACTATCAGCCAGTTTACTGCCAAGCGATTTAGTGACGCCGTTCATAGCGAATTCGATATTGCAGGCAGCTCCGGGTGTCGTTATACAGACTGATTGCTCTTGGTTGGGGGCTGGTGAACCGCTCAGATTAGGATGATGATTACTGACAAAACTACCGGTCGGTGCCAGCAGGTCTCCAACCACGCTGGGATTAGTGGTTGTTGGTTGGCTGGAAGTGGTAGGCGTAGTATTGGATGATCCCGATGTTGTCGTCGGTTGATTGGTCGAAACTTTGGTACCGGTTACACCGGCTGTATTGGTGGCGGTAAGGGCTTGGTTTTTACTGGTCGTGTGGCCGTAATTGATCCAAGCCAAACTAGCAGCGACGATAAGCGCCACAATAACCACCGACAAGATAATCTTTTTATGCTTTTTCATATATTTATTTTAACAGTTTATATAGCTTAATATACTCTGTAATCTGTATTTTGTAAACCCTCTAAAGGTTAACAAAACCGCCGGCAGTCACCGATTATTGAGCGTCTTTAGCTAACTCTGGGTGAACATTCAAGCCAAAGTTTGAACTTAAAATATAGAAGTTTTTATTGTAATAGGGGTCTTCATCAATAATGCCTGGCCAACGCTTTCGCATCAAAGCTGCTGATTTGGTTAGTTCGGTCATGTCACGGTTCTGATTGACTCGCCCTACCGACACCGACTCATGGTGATACAGCTCCACGAATGGTAAGTAGATGTTGCTATAGCCAGCTTTATTTATTTTCAGACACAGGTCGACGTCATTGAAAGTTACTCGGAAGGTTGGGTCGAAGCCTTTAACTTGCCAGAACTTTTTGGCCGATACCATTAAACACGCCGCCGTCACCGCCATGGTGTCACGTACGGTATTGATGTACATGTTTAGAATGAAATCAGCTGAAGTCTTATCTGTCTCAAGTCCGATATGTGCCGCCACGGGGGTGAAACTTCCGATGCCAACCGTAACACCTGCATGCTGTATTAGGTTAGATGGATACAAAAGCTTTACTCCAATTGCTCCAGCATCTGGTTGCTGAGCATAACCCAGCATGTCCTCAATCCAACTTTCAGTTATGACTTCAGTATCATTATTGAGCATGATCAAGTACTCACCTTTGGCATGTTTAGCTCCAAAGTTACAGGCATCAGAATAGTTAAATGGTTGGTAGCGCCAATTCTTAATAGTTAACTTTTTCTGGGAAAGACTATCCCCTAGATGCTTATAATATTTTTTGGTTTCAACTTCTTTGGAGCCGGTATCAACAATTACAATTTCATAGTTGTGGTAAGTTGTCTTGTCTAGAATTGACGTAATGCAGCGTTCCAAATAATCTACTTTGTCTTTGGTTGGTATCACTATCGAAACTAGTGACTTGTTGTTGACGGCATATTTTGGATACCAAAATCCTACATTTTCACCAAGGCTAACATTTATCTCATACCCGCTTTTCACTCTCTTGAAGTGATTTTCGAGTGCAGTCTTTTGACTGAATATTGCGTATTCTTTTGACTGCATGTTCATGGCCGTTGATTCAGAATGAGCACGCCAACTATAAAGTATCGTTGGGATATGGTATATTTTGTTTGATCTTTCCGAGACACGTAAGAATAAATCCCAATCTTGAGCTCCTACCAAGCTCTTGTCAAAACCGCCCACCTCAATCACGATGTCTTTTTTTATTACAGAAAAGTGCGTAATATAGTTTATGCACTCTAGGAGATGTGGGCTCCAATCTGGTTTAAAATAAGGCGCAAAATGGATCGCCCCCAGAGCATCTATCTTGTCCTCGTCACTATAAATTAAATCCGCTTGTGGGTGTGTCTGTAATAGTTTTATGTTTTCGAATAGGGCATTTGGCCATAATATATCATCATGATCAAGTAATGCTATATATTCACCATCGGCAATTTCAATCGCATCATTGCTAGCAACACTAATGTGACCGTTCACCTTATTTTTTTTAATTTTTATCCTTGGATCATTTAGGAACTCATCTAAACAATCTTTTGTTTCTTGTTTCGTAGAGGCATCGTCTACTATGCACAGTTGCCAATTTGTATATGATTGATTGATGACCGATTGAATACACTCCCTAAGGTAGGTTGGATTAGTATTGTATACCGGCATAATAATTGAAATCAGGGGCTTGTATTTAAAAGTGGTCAACTCATTACGCTGGTTAGCTATGATTTTTGAAGACGGGTAGTTAAGAGCTAGCCATTTTTCATACTCTTTGATGCGTTGGATTTCTAAGCGCAAAGCTCGGACTTCTTTCGCCCAGTCTTCTGACCTTTTTTCCAAATTATAGATTGCCTGTTTACGATCGATGGCTTCGCGCTCTAAAGTTGACGCATGGGCGCGCAGTCGAGTATGACTACTCCGCTTGACGACTGGTGAAAATGATTTGAGCTTATTGACGACGCGTTTTTTCATAGTAAGTACAGTATCGATTCGGTTAGTAACGAAAATATCCTAGTAAGTTTGGGGTCGAGAACATCTGGCTCGGGTTTGATATCGACCTCGTGTTTCTTGCTGGCTACTAAGAAACTACGGTAGCCGGTGGTCGAAAAATCACCAGCCATAATATTATCTAGATAATATTTATTGAGTTCGCGAATTACCTCAGCGAATTTTTCATGCTGATCTTGATGAGCCAACAAGAATCCGGCGCGGGTCACCAGTTGCCAATTGTTGAGAGCGGTGTGCGAAAAATGAGCCGTATTCAATCCGGCCTTTTCTAGATCAAGGGCGGCTTGTTTGATATTGGGCAGTTCGTCCTGCAAGTGTTCCAAAAGCCAGCGATGGTCTTCGCCGGTCATAGCCCGGTAATAGTCATTAGCTGATATTTCAGCCTCGCGGACACCCTTCAAATCAAAAGGCGCGGCCACGATCATCAAATCTTTAGTGACTCGAGCTGACTCCTTGAGAAAAGCGGCGCGATCTTGTTTGGGGATGTGTTCAATAACATCGCAAGAGATTACGGCATCGAAACTGTTGTCGGCGTATGGCATAACCAAAGCGTCGCCTTGGGTATAATTGGGCAGTTTGGTGGTGTTGGGTAGTACATCGATGACGCTCAAATCAACGTCTATAAAATCACCGATGATACTGCCGGCGCCACCGACATCTAGTACTTTAAGTTTCTTGTCGGCATATTCGTGGTTCTGATAGGCCTCCAAGATTGCCGCTTGTAATAAGTACCGACTGATAAAAGTTGGGTCGAGCGATGAATATTTAAGTGTATCGATTTTACCGCTCTGTAATAGTCCACTTGGGCTCAACGTAAACATAACCGTGCCTTTCTACGCCAACAAAAGTTAAGGCGTCTTTTACACTAATAAAATCATGGCAGGTAGTGTTATCGGCATCAAAAAAGCCCGCGTCAAGCGTATAGTACCCAGGTGAAAAGATATTGTCTTTAACTGTCATGGTTATTTGACCTTGGCCTTGGCGGATATTCATTTGGAAGCGCGATTCCTCGGTATTTGGGCCGTAAATACTGTCATTCTTGTCATTCTTCAAACCAACACCAAAAACTACGTCGTCGATGTTTTCAGTCGCTTCGTAAGCAAAGCTAACGGTAAACGGTTTACCAAAACTAATTATCCGGTCAGATTTACCGTCGGCATCAAGTACGTCAAATTTAGATATTCTAATTTTGCCGGTACCGGGGCGTTGGTCTTTTCTAGCAATACTATCGGAGTCGGTATTAGTCTCTTGTACCATGTCTGGAAAATTAAGTTTTTTGTATTCGATAGCCGCGCGACTTGGATCACCTATAAACTTAGTGGTGCTATCGTGAATAACTAGTACTCGATCACAAAAACGTTGCACCGTCTGCATGTCGTGGCTAACAAATATAATAGTTTTGGATTTATCTTTTTTCATAGCGTCAAATATGTTTAAACACTTGCGCTGAAAGCGCTCGTCACCGACGGCTAGAACTTCATCAATCAGCAGAATATCGTTGTGGGCCTGCATGGCAATCGAGAAGGCGAGGCGGACTTGCATGCCGGATGAATAATTCTTGAGTTTTTGGTCCATGAATTTTTCGAGTTCGGCGAAATCGACAATTTCGTTATATTTGGCTTTGATTTCTTTGCGCGTCAGGCCAAGAATCGCTCCATTCAAGAACACATTTTCGCGTCCAGTTAGCTCCGGATTAAAGCCGATGCCCAGCTCGATGAACGGCGTCAACGTGCCATTAACCTTAACTTTACCAGTAGTCGGCTGGTAGATGCCGCCAATGATTTTCAATAAAGTACTTTTGCCACTACCGTTGCGGCCGACGATACCGAAAAACTCACCGCGCTTAACTTCAAAATCGATGTCACTTAGGGCGTGAAACTTTTCAAAAGTTTGTTTATGAAAACTTAGAGCGTGCTCTTTGAGGGAATTGCGTCGTTCGTGTGGCAATTTGAAATCTTTGGATACGTGACTAACCGATACGGCAACATCTTTCATGACTAAAGATCCTCAGCAAAGTTAGATGAACTGCGACGGAAGTACCAACCACCAATAATACATATCAGAATTAGTATCAGGAATGGCAGTAAACGACCGAGGCTCGAACCATACACCTCCTTGGTGGTCAGGGTTTCTGGGGTAATCAATATCGCTCTAAAATCTTGAATAATTTGAGTTAACGGATTCAAGCTCATTATTTTAGCTAATTTATTCGATGGCAAAGTGAAAGGATAGATGATCGGGGTGGCGTAGAACATCACCTGCAAGACGACCTCCCAGATATGGCTAATGTCTCGGTATTTAACATATAGGGCTGACAATAGAAAAGCGATACCCATACTGAGCGCAATCAACTCAACTACCAGCAATGGTGACAGTAAAGCCACCCAGCGAAATGGCACATTACTGAGTATCATAAATATCAAGACAACGACCATGTTTAGCGCAAAGTTTACAAATGCTGAAAGCGTGGTGCTGACCACAATCACGTATTTCGGCACGCTGACTTTCCTGACCAAGTCACCCCTACCAGTAATGGCGTTGAGTCCACTCATGGTAGCCTCAACAAAGAATGTCCATATTACTAAGCCCAACAATAGATATGCTGGATAATATGGCACACCTTTACCGATTTTGATCACGTGCGTAAATACGACGTACAATACGCCGAACAGCATCAACGGTCGGAGCAATGACCACAGATAGCCCAACACTGAGTTTTTGTAGCGGAGCTTGAAATCACTAACCACCAACTCCCGAATCAAACTTCGGTTTGAAGGCTTCAGGATGCTAAATTGTCTCATCAAACTATTTTACCTCACTAAAGAATTTATCCAAGCGATTGGTGATCATCTCCCAACGATATTCTTTAGCGGTTTTGATGCCTTCGCTAGATAGTTTGGCCTGAAGTTTTTTATCACCCAGTAGTTTCTCTAAAGCAGTTTTGAGTCCTTCAGAATCGTCCTGCTCGACCATCAGACAGTTCTGGCCGTCGAAACAAAAGTCGCGGTTACCATGAGCATCGGTGCAAACCACCGGACAGCCAGCGGCCATCGCTTCGAGTATCGGCAGACAAAAACCTTCATGGCGCGAAGTCTGAACAAAAGCTGTTGCTTTGTTGTACAGTTCGTTAACACCGTCGTTGCTCGGCTTGGTAAAGTATTCGATTTTGGGATCACGTTTGGCTATCTCTGGTTCAAAACCATATAGCCACATTTTCGGACGCTTGTCGCCGAGTAGCTTCCAGCCAGCGAAAGTCATCTCGAAATTCTTCTGGAAGAAACTGCGTCCTACGCCCAGCAGGACTTCCGTCTGTCGCTTAACGCCCGCTATTGGTTTGTAGGTCTGGTCTTCATAGCCACAGGGTATAAGCGTGGCGTTAAGGCCGATTGCTCGCAGTTCATCAAGGTTATACGACGAGATGGTGATATTGCGGAACTCTTTGCGATAACACGAAACCACTGAGGCTTGAGCCACGACATCATCCGGATAGAACCAAGTTTCGAATTCTGATATGTAATAAACTGGTATGCCTTTGTTGACTGAAGCTAGCCAAACTGGGAAAGCCGTCTCCCACCAAGTCGCGACTTTGATGGCTTCTTCTTTACTTAAAGCTGTAACTAGTCGATCGAAGTTCTTGAAAGTTCGAATTTTTAGACCATCTTCAACTTTCCATGGTGACGGGTCTTTGTCGATGCCCCATATTTCGACCGCAAAGCCGCGCAAAAATAGCCGATTGGCTAATTCGAAAATGTTTTTGATTCCACCGCTAAGGCCGAAAGTTTGAAGCACAAATATGATTTTTTTCTGGCCATGTTCGTTAGTGACATTGCGTTTATCGAACCAATCGCCCCATTTATTCCAAAAGTAATCGATTGATTGTTTTTCCTTGACCGATAAGGTTTTGTGTTTTGGTCTAGTGGCTGACTCAACGTGAGTTAGGGTCGCCGATGGAAAATATAATGACCGGTAGCCGGCTTGCCAGCCGCGAATACACCAGTCCATATCTTCAAAAGCGAAGGCAAAACCTTCGTCCAAAAGCCCTACATAATCCAAGAATTCGCGCTTCACATACATACATGCCCCAGTGACCCCTAGAGCGTAGTGTGGGATATTGGCTGGACCGTAGTTGGAGTCTTGAAAACGATAATAGTGATCGAACCATTCCGGCGACTCGGTATTGCGGTGACTTCCGGCGCTCTGGATACGACCATCCGGATATAACAGTTTCGGCCCAACGATACCAGTATCTACGCCGAACTCATAAGCGCCGTACTGTAGGCTTTCTAGCCAGTTTGGATGAGCCACCGTGTCACTGTTAAGCAAAATTACATCGTGTTTTTTATTGGCGGCTTTCAGTCCAGTGTTAACCGCTACCGCAAAACCACCATTGGACTGGCGATAGATTACGCTGATTTGTTCATCTTCGAGAGTTTTGAGATATTTTCGACTAGAGGGCTGACAATAATCATCAACGATGATTATTTTTACGAGTTCTGGGTTGGTAGTGGCTTTGAGGCTTTCCACACATGGCCCAAGAACTTCAGCGTCATTATAGCTAGGTATAACGATGGTAACCGGTCGGGCGCTATGACTATACCAATCTTTAATCGTCGTCATCTCAACACCAGTAACTAGCCCATTAGGAAAAGCCAAGTTACTGCCAAGACGACGATCAATGCTTATCACCTCTTGCTTGAGCTTACGAATAAATTGTTTAGGTCCGACTCGAAATGCGTATTGACTAGCCGCTAATCCGATAACCGCAAAAGATCGGCCCTTGTAGCGAAAATCACCTTTTAGGATTTTCCTGGTTGCCTTCTTGGAGACGCGTAATACGACTTTGACTTTTTTATGCATATATACCCATGTAGCGTCCCTAATTGTATCATGGCTAGCCCTTACTGATTGATGTAAATTTTGCTGTTATACCAGACTATCGTTGGTAGAGAAATATGCTCATAAGCTACAATAGCGATATGAATAAAATACTGGTTACTGGCGCCAACGGATTTGTTGGCAATCATTTGGTCAAAGAATTGGCCGATAACGGCTATGAAGTTGTCGGGGTTGGTGGTAAACAAGGCACTAACGGCGTCAATGCTCACATGTCGGAATATTTAACTTTGGATCTAACCAAGGCTGATGAAACCAAGAAAATTGACTTCAGTTCAATCGATTCGGTGATTCATCTAGCTGGCCTAGCGGCTGTTGGCGTGTCCTTCGATAATCCTATGGATTACATTAATACCAATATTGGGATTGAAGTTAATCTGTTCGAAACGGCGCTGGCTCAAAAATCTTTCCCGCGGTTTCTAGTAGTCAGTAGCGGCAGCCTGTATGACTCTCAAGCCGACTTACCGCTAGACGAATCATCGCGCGTATCGCCTAACTCACCCTATGCTGTCAGTAAAATCGGTCAAGAAGAAATGGGCCACTATTACAATGGTCGCGGTTTTGAAGTATTGGTCGCTCGACCATTCAACCATATTGGACCTGGCCAGAACCTAGGCTTCATCGTGCCTGATTTAACTAAACAAGTTGTTGACTTCGAAAAAGGCCTAGTCAAAGAGGTTAATGTCGGTAACCTCGATGCCAGCCGTGACTATACTGACGTCCGTGACATCGCCAAAGCCTACCGCTTACTGTTGGAAAAAGGCCGAGCTGGAGAAGTCTACAACATTTGTTCCGGTAAATCGTTGAGTGGTCACGACATCTTGAAATATATCCTCGAAGCGGCGAGAGTATCACCAACCATCACGCAAGATCCTAACAAAATGCGACCTTCCGACGCCCCCGAAATATATGGCAGTCACGCCAAACTTACCCATGACACCGGCTGGAATCCAACCATCGACATCACCACAACTATTGATGACGTCGTTAACGACTGGCGCACTAGAAAATAATCTTAATTGGCTAGTTTGGATTGTATATCGATGTCGTTTTTGACCATCATTTTTACTAAGCCCTCGAAGTCAACTTGACGCTTCCAGCCTAAAACTTTTTCGGCTTTGGCGGGATTACCTAGTAAAATATCAACTTCGGCTGGTCGCATGTAGAGCGGGTTCTGTTTGACGTACGGCTTCCAATCATCGATGCCAATCTCTTTGAAAGCTAAAGTCAAAAATTCGCCGATGGTGTGAGTTTCACCGGTTGCCAAAATGTAATCACCGGGTTTATCTTGCTGTAACATCCGCCACATACCTTCGACGTAATCACCAGCATAGCCCCAGTCACGCTTAGGGTCGAGATTGCCCAGTTCAATATGGTCTTGCTTGCCGAGGTGAATCCGAGCCACGGCATCAGTAATTTTACGAGTCACGAATGATATGCCGCGATGCGGTCCTTCGTGGTTGAAAAGAATACCGCAACTAGCGTGCATGCCATAACTTTCGCGGTAATTCTTGGTAATCCAGTGGCCATAAAGTTTAGCTACACCGTAAGGACTGCGAGGGTGGAATAATGAGTTTTCGTCATAGCCATCGCCAGGTCGATTGTAGTCTAAGCCACCAAACATTTCAGATGTTGACGCTTGGTAAAAGCGGGCGGTTTTCTCACCTCCAGTAATGCGAATAGCTTCTAGTACATTCAGTACGCCTTTGCCGGTTATGTCGGCGGTAACTTGAGGGTTGTTGAAAGAGAAGCCGACGTTGCTGATTGCGCCAAGGTTATATACTTCGTCTGGCTGAGCGGTTTTAACCGCTCGGACTAAAGATGTCATGTCTGTCAAATCAGCTTCAATAAGCTTAACGTATGGTTGCTCTTGTTCGATGACTAAACGTTTGGGATTCTCTTGGCCGCGAATAATACCGTAAACTTCATAACCTTTTTCGTTTAATAACTCAGCTAGGTGATAACCATCTTGTCCGGTAATGCCAGTAATTAACGCGCGTTTTGCCATCAATCAATAATCTCCTCGTTAGGCTTGCTAGATACCGACAAGTATACCATCTACTTCTGGTCGGGGAAAACGTCGCTGGCACAAAATAACGCCCAGGCACAAAGCATTGAAGGATTGGTTATCTCGCCGGTGGCAATCATTTCATTAATTTCAGAAATTGTGAACCAGTAACTTACAAGGTCCTCTTCGGCGTCCCAGTTGGTGGCCGTTTCGACTAGTTCGGTGGCGACAAATACATATATGGCATCTTGGCTTCGCCGATTATTGACATAGAATTTTCCGATTTCTTGGAGCTTACCGATGTGGCCAGCTTCTTCTTCGAGTTCGCGTAATGCTCCAGCGTGAATAGTCTCGTTTGGCTCAACGGCACCGCCGGGAAATTGGTATAGCCATTCATTAATCGGATAGCTCATTTCTTTTTGGACAAGTATTCTACGGTCTGGACCGATGGGAATTATGCTGGTGGCTTCGGCTTTTTTCCCGAAGTGGATGTATTTAGTCTGGTTTCCGTTAGGCAACTCCACATCATCCTCATAAACATTTAGCCTAGGGTGTTCGAGAAGTGTCGTCCTATTGATAAGTTTCCATTTCTTCATGTTCCCTACTTTAACATGGTTTAAAATGCCTGTTGGCTGCAGAAAGACGTTACAATATCAGTATGTCGAAAATCGTAGTTGATGCGCGGGGGTTGCGGACTAGTGCCGGGCGGTATGTTGAGCGGTTGCTGAGATATTTGCAAGATATCGATCAACAACATGATTATGTGGTGCTGTTGAAACCATCAGCACTATTGACAAGTAAACTACGTTGTATATACTTTGTAGTATGAAAACAAGTGTATTAAGTATAAAAATCGACGAAGACGTAAAAAAGCGAGCTCAAGCAGTCGCTGGAAGTTTTGGTATACCTTTAAGCACGCTGGTTAACGCCTACCTCGTGGAACTCGCCGAAACTCAACAAGTGCATTTTAGTGCCGTCGAGGTCATGACCCCACATATGGAAAAGATAATCGGTGAAGTAGAGAAGGAAATCGCGGCTGGCGAGACTTCAGGTCCTTTCGAAACCGTCGAAGAGGCTATTGCTAATCTGAAAAGTCTGTAACCGGCATGTCTTACAAGCTAGTCGCTTTTACGAAACGATTCGAGAAAGAGTTTAAGAAGCTCGATGACCGGCAAAAAGCAGTTTTTTACCTAAAGCTTGCTCTATGGATGGATAATCCACACGATAAATCCTTGCGCGATCATGCTTTAAAAGGCAAATATATTGGCTATCGTAGTGTTGGTATCACATATGACTTACGGGCCTTGTATTATACAAAGGGAGACGTGGAAGTAATTTTTGGTTTTATAGGAACTCATAGCCAATTGTATGGATAAAAAGAATTGTGATTGATGCGCGGGAACTGCGGACTAGTACCGGGCGGTATGTTGAGCGACTACTAGTTTTTAAAAGGTAACGCTTTACTATTGACTAGTGCTTTACTTTTTGATAAAGTAAAGGGATGAAAACTATTACTCTATCCAGCAAGAACCAGGTGGTCATACCGAGTGCCGTACGCGCCAAACTTAACATCGGTAGTGGCGATCGGCTGATCGTCGCCCGCATGACCGACACCGAAGTCGTACTAAAGAAAGCGCCGACTTTTCATGACCTACTCGGAACGGTAACACCACAGCCAGTAGATGCCGTTGTTCGCATCCGTAAGCTTCGTGACGAATGGCACTAAATCAAGTGATCTATCTCGACACCAACATACTGGTATATCTGTTGGAGAACCATCCTAACTACGGCATGGCCATCGCTGACACACTCCGTGATCGGTGTGATAAGGGCGAAGCTCTTACTAGCTCAACCATACTTATTACCGAGTTCTTGGCGGGTTCACCCGGAGGCTCGATATCAAACCTGCGAGCTGTTCCGACCCTCAGCTTCTACCCCGTAGATGAGACGGTTGCAGTTCGTGCCGCCGAACTACAGAAGAAGCACGCTTTGTCTATCGGCGATGCTATACATCTAGCTACCGCTGTCGAGGTCGGTGCTAAATGGTTTTATACCAACGACGTAAGGTTAGCGAAAATCGTCAAGCACTACATTGAGATCATGGAGATTGCCTAAGTTATGGCCAAGATAGCTATTGATGCGCGCGAACTGCGGACTAGTACCGGGCGATATATTGAACGGCTGCTGAAATATTTGCAAGATATCGATCAACAACATGATTATGTGGTGCTGTTGAAACCTCAGGATGTGGCTGGCTGGCAGTCGACCAATCCGCGGTTCACGGCCGTAGCCTGCCCACACCAGGAGTTCACATTCGACGAACAATTGGGGCTTAAGAAACAACTAGAACGGCTGAAGCCAGATTTAGTGCATTTCGGCATGGTTCAACAACCGATCTGGTACTACGGTCGTGTGGTTACGACAATTCACGATTTAACAACTATGCGGTTCCTGAATCCTGATAAAAATACGGCCGTTCTGAAACTTAAACAACAGGTCTATAAGCAAGTCATTAAGCGGGCAGCGCGTAAATCGCTGGCCGTAATCACGCCCAGTGAATTTGTCAAAAACGATGTCGTCCAGTTCACTGGCATCAGCCCCGATAAAGTTAGCGTAACTTACGAAGCCGTCGACGCCATCACTGAGCCAGCCGAAACGCTGACTAGCCTCGAGAACAAACAGTTCATCATGTATATCGGCCGGCCGACACCACACAAAAATCTCAATCGCTTAATCTCGGCTTTTGAATTATTGAAAGCCACTCACCCTCACTTACATCTAGTGCTGGCTGGTAAGAAAGATGCCAATTATCAACGCATCGAGAAGGCTGTTATGGCCAAGGGTATCGACAATGTCGTATTCACCGACTTCGTCAGCGAAGGCCAACTGCGCTGGTTATACGAGCACTGTGCGGCTTATGTTTTCCCGTCGCTTAGTGAAGGTTTCGGCCTGCCTGGTTTGGAGGCCATGGTTCACGGCGCACCAGTGGTCAGCAGTAACGCCACTTGCCTGCCGGAAATATATGGTGATGCCGCCCACTACTTTGATCCGCTTGATGTCCAAGCCATGAGTGACGCCATTAATGAAGTTTTGACCGATCACGACCTCAGGCTCAAGCTAATCTCAGCTGGCCAACACCAAGTCAGCCAATACTCTTGGCGACGAATGGCCGAACAAACGCTGGCGATATACAATTTGCACATTTAATAGTTTTCAATTAACAAATTAATTATCAATTACCATTTATCAGACAAGGCAAAAACCAGTCTGTAATGGTAGTTGGTAATTTTGCCTATCATTCCAGACTTGATCTGGAATCTTACCACTCCCCACCGTCATTCCAGCGAAAGCTAGAATCTAATATTAATGTAGTTTGAATCGCCGAGAACCATATTCGATTGGATCCCAGCTTTCGCTGGGATGACGAACTCTTTGACTAATGGAAAATGATATTTGATTTGTAAACTGACAAATGAAAAATGCTAAATACAGTCTTTTAATTTGTTGGTTGTTATTTTCTATTGCGATGCACTTCGCTACGATGTTGGACTCGCAAAATTATAATTTTGTTCCTCTCAACGTCAAACAATATTCGATAATTACCGATTCTCCATCGATATTGAGCATCTGCCGGTTTAGTCAGGGCAGTAGCGAATTCCAATGGATCGGATTGTTGGTAGAAAAATTCTAACTTTAGCTTTATGCGTTTCTGAATCTGTGGGC
>JAJXTN010000005.1 GCA_021783725.1 bacterium
CATAGTACCTTAAGGGACAATAACAGTGCAAGCCTGCATTTTAAGGGTATAATAGAGCCAATGATTGTCATTCAGAACGTTTCACTAGCCAGTTACTCGGGCATGGGTTTGGGTGGCACGGCTAATTACTTATGTGAAGTCGTCAACCGTATGGAAGTTCTTGAAGCTATGAGCTGGGCACAAGAACGAAACTTGCCTTTTATCATGATTGGTTCGGGTAGTAACGTAATCTGGCGTGATGAAGGCTTTAGTGGCTTGGTGATCGTAAATAAAATTACCCATTTTGAACTATTCCAAGAAGATGAAACTAATGCCTACCTAACAGTCGGTGGTGGCGAAAATTGGGACTCAGTAGTCCAGCGTAGCGTCGATGCCGGGCTGACTGGGATTGAAGCTTTGAGTTTAATACCGGGCACGGCCGGAGCTACGCCAATCCAGAATGTCGGAGCCTATGGACAAGAAATATCGCAAGTATTGGTAACAATTGAAGCGTTTGATGCCCAAGCTAAGGATTTTGTAACTCTTTCGGCTATTGATTGTGCATTTGGCTATCGAACTAGTCGGTTCAAAACCACCGATCGTGGCCGTTTCTACATCACTGGCCTAACCTTACACTTGATGAAAGCTAATCCCAGCCCTCCATTCTATCCAGCGGTCCAAAGCTATTTCGACGTCAACAACGTCAGCACTGTGACACCATCGATATTACGGCAAACGGTTATCGACATCCGCCAAGCCAAATTGCCAGACCCAGCTGTAGTTCATAACAACGGCTCATTCTTTGCTAACCCAGTTGTGTCACAAGACAAATTCGACATTTTAGCCGATACTTATGGTGACATAGCTCATTGGCAAGTTGCTGATAACCAAGTCAAACTGTCAGCCGCTTGGCTAATTGAACAAGTTGGATTCAAAGATTATCACGATTCCGAAACCGGTATGGCCACTTGGCCAAGTCAACCACTCGTACTCATCAACGAACACGCCAAAACTACTGCTGATGCTCTAGCTTTCAAACAAAAAATTGTCGATGCAGTCAATCAACAGTTCGGCATCGTCCTCGAACAAGAACCCGAACTATTACCCTAAAATTATTTATCACTAGGTAATGGGTAATTTAAGGCGAACTTTTTTACTTCGTCTCTTAACATGTTAAGTTTAGCGTCGTCGTTCCGGTTATCGATTGCTTGTTTCATCCACTCGGCAACAACTTCCATGTCCTTCTCGACCAGCCCGCGAGTGGTAATAGCTGGCGTGCCAAGGCGGATACCGCTTGGACTAAATGGTGGCAAAGTATCATCGGCGATGCTGTTCTTATTGAGTGTTAAGCCAATTTTATCAAGTGCTTCTTCGGCAATTTTGCCATCAATACCGAAACTTCGATGAACGTCGGCTAGAATCAAGTGGTTACTCGTACCGCCAGTTACTAAGTAGAAACCGCGGTCTTGCATGGCTTTCGCCAATGCCTGGGCATTCAATAGTATTTTCTGGGCATATTGTTTAAACTCCGGAGTTAAAGCTTCGCCGAAAGCCACGGCCTTGGCGGCTATGATATGTTCGTGTGGTCCGCCTTGCATGCCAGGGAACACTGCTCGATCAATCAGCGTCGGTATATTTTCCAAAGTTTTGGTTGGAGCTTTAAGAGGTGTCGAAACTATACCTTTAGACAGTATTACGCCACCGCGTGGACCGCGTAAAGTTTTATGCGTAGTACTAGTGATTACGTGAAAACCATAGTCGAACGGATTCTTGGCAACACCACCGGCTATCAATCCAGCGATATGGGCCATGTCGGCCATCAATAAAGCTCCAACTTCATTGCCAATCGCTGCAAATTTGGCATAATCTAGCTCTCGCGGATAAGCACTAAAACCGGCAATAATAATTTTCGGTTTATGTTCAAGGGCTAGTTGTCGCAACTCATCATAATCAATCTCACCGGTTGCCGGATCCTTCATTTTGTATCTAATGAAGTTGTATAGTTTGGCTGAACGAGTCACTGGAGCGCCATGAGTCAAGTGGCCACCATGACTTAGATCCATAGCCAGCACCGTGTCGCCGGGTTCTAACCAAGCACTATATACAGCTTCATTGGCTGGCGCACCGGAATGCGGTTGGACGTTAGCGTGATCAGCGTTAAATAATTGCTTCGCCCGGTCGATAGCCAATTGTTCGACTTTATCAGTATTGTCTTGACCACCATAATAGCGTTTACCGGGGTAACCCTCCGAGTATTTATTAGTAAATACGCTACCCATCGCTTCAAGTACATCTTTGCTGACATAGTTCTCTGACGGAATCAGCTCCAGACCCTCTCGTTGGCGTTTCTCTTCATCGGCAATAAGTTTAGCAACAGTCGTATCAATCATTCCATTCTCCCGAATATATTAAGTTAAGGTCGACAAGATCAGAAACAATAGGTTAATTAGATCATTGGCCTATTGTACCAAGCAACATCAAACCGTTAAAGACTGGTGGAGAATTTCATAGCCTAGACTATGGACAACCAGGCATCAATAATAGTAAATTAGCTAAGCGACTAAATGTTAATGTTTATAATTTATACCCACTTATATATTGAAATTTAATACCATAAATGATATCATATTCGAGTTATGCAAACGTCTAACGACAAAATCGGGCAACTTATTGCTCAAGTACGACAAGAACGTGGTTTAACTCAGGCCGAATTTGCTCGACTTTTGAACACCTCCCAGTCGGCTGTAAATCGCATGGAACACGGTCGCCAAAACCTCAGTCTTGAGACGTTAGGTCGGATTAGCGAGGCCCTAAACAAACAACTTATCAGCCTAAATGATGGCGCGATCAACCTACAAATTGAAGGTGGTCATGAACTAAAAGGCGAGATTAGTCTTAAAACTAGTAAGAATGCCGCTGTCGCCTTATTGTGTGCCAGCCTGCTTAACAAAGGTACGACCCGCTTAAAAAATATCGCCCATATCGAGGAAGTGAACCGTTTGATCGAAGTTCTGACAAGTATTGGCGTACAGATACGCTGGGTCGGAGGCAATGATCTAGAAATCAAACCTCCAGCGAAACTAAACCTGGAAGCCATGAACAAGGATTCTGCTCGTAAGACTCGTAGCGTAATCATGTTCATTGGCCCATTAATGCATTTGTCGAAAACATTCTCAATCCCTTACGCCGGCGGTTGTGAATTGGGTCGACGGACAGTTTTGCCTCATCTCTATGCACTAGAAGAATTCGGCATCAACGTCTTGACCAAATCTGGCCATTACCAAGTGACAGCCAACCTACACGTGCCCAAAAGGCCAGTCGTATTGTATGAATCGGGTGATACCACTACCGAAAACGTATTGATGGCGGCCGCTCGAACCCCCGGTCAAACCGTCATCAAGATGGCTAGTGCCAATTACATGGTTCAAGATTTATGTTTCTTCCTCCAAAAGCTGGGCGTAAAAATTGAAGGCGTCGGGACCAGTACACTTATAGTTAATGGACTGACCAATATTCACAAAAATATTACCTACTCACCAGGAGAAGATCCGGTCGAAGCCATGACATTCATCGCCGCGGCTGTTACTACCGATTCCAAGATCACTATTCGTCGGGCACCAATTGAGTTCCTAGAACTTGAATTATTAAAGCTCGAAAAGATGGGTCTGAAGTACGATATTAGTCCTAGCTACAAAGCCGACAACGGTCGGACCGAGCTGGTTGACCTAACGATTCACAAACATCATGGCAAATTGATTGCGCCTCAAGAAAAAATTCACCCGAACGTCTTCCCCGGTCTGAACATTGATCATTTACCTTATTTCGTTCCTATCGTAGCCATTGCTCGTGGCCGAACCCTTATCCATGACTGGATATACGAAGACCGAGCTCTGATGTATACCGAAATGAAAAAAATCGGCGTCAACCTCGAGTTGGCTGATCCGCACCGAGTTTTCGTAACCGGTCCAACGCGTTTCAAGCCAGCCGACTTGGTCTGCCCGAGCGGTATCCGGCCAGCGGTCATGCTGTTGATTGGCATGCTAGCCGCTCCTGGCATATCTAAACTGCGTAATGTCTACACCATTAACCGTGGCTATGAAGATCTCGCCGAACGCCTCAATAGCCTAGGCGCCCACATCTCCGTCTCCCGTGAACTATAAAAATCAGCTTTCGGCATACTCCGATAAATGCTATAATCACCCCTGTTGCAAGGAACTGTTAAAACTAGCGGGTGTCGTATAACGGTTATTATGTCAGTTTTCCAAACTGAAAACGGGAGTTCGACTCTCCCCACCCGCACCAAAATGAAAGCCTATCGATAGATGGGCTTTTGTTTTGGTGTTAGCGGATATTTGATAAAAACTTTCCATTGCCACAATACGAAAAGGGAGCGGCTTGCTTTGATCTGATTTGCCACGAGACAGTAACGATTCCACCTCATCAGATTAAGGCTGTCGCTCAAAACGTAGCCGTTAAAGTACCAGAAGGCTATGCGTTATTGCTCTTTGCCAGGAGCAGTACATCGCATAAAAAAGGTCTCATGCTGGCTAACGGGGTAGGCGTCACCGATCCATTCTATTGTGGAGACAAAGACGAAAACCTGGCATTCCTGTTCAATATTACAGATAATCCAGTAACCGTCGAAGCCGGAGACAAAATTGTCCAAGGAATGATCATTAAAACCGAACCGATATCCTGGCAAGAAGTCGACAAGATGGTCGACAAGGGCCACGGCGGTTATCAGCATAGCGAGAATGTATAGTAAGACAAGAAGCACCGCAATATAAACAAAAACTGTATGAGTAATCTAGATCTGACCAGTTTAATGATACTTCACCGGAACAAGAGCTTATCACAAGATGGGCTCTTGTTTTGTACTAGTTTTAAGAAATCTAAAGTGTTAAAGATTGGCCAGCGCTAGATAATTGGCTGAATTTACCTTCATCGACTGGCTTAGCACCGACAACTGATTGGGATTGATAACGTGACACCTTGAACAGCCCGTTAGAAGACGATTTAATCGTGA
Source organism: bacterium (assembly GCA_021783725.1). Taxonomy (GTDB): domain Bacteria; phylum Patescibacteriota; class Saccharimonadia; order Saccharimonadales; family UBA4665; genus JAJXTN01. The sequence continues at coordinate 5,006 of JAJXTN010000005.1, forward strand.
AAATATGACTGTTCAGTAGCAAATTAACACTATTGTTAGTTGTAACTTTGATGCCCTCGAGACGATTAATTTCATACACCGAAACCACCAACAAGCTTAGACTCAAAAATATAATCGGTAATGAGTGGAGGTGAAGATTTTTGCTATTCATAGTTTATTGCCATTGCCAGCCTAATTGTAAATCATTCATGTTAGCCTCTGCACCACTCGTGGCATGAACTACAACAAACAAGTTCTCACCATCAGTTGTTTGATGAAAAACAGCTGCCTCAATCACATTAACGCCTTGATCATTGGATGAGCTGACGAAGTACGCCGGACTGGCGGCAAAAGTTCCAACAGCCTCTTTGGTAATTTTAAAGTTCGGCAGGCTCTGTTTGACGTCCTTTTCAACGGCTTGTTTTGCTAAACCAATGAATTCTACAGCACTTACATTCGATGTCGACGCATACACTTTATAAGCATCGGTTGACAGATTAAACGTCGCCCCGTTAAAAATATTAATATTACATGTACCGACGGGATTCTCAATATTGAACTTGATGGTCAATTTAACATGATAGCAATTGGTGGTGATGCTCGAAGCAGTCAGTACTGGAGCAGTATTGACTGCAGATACAGCACTTTTAGCTTTCTGCTTAACATCATTTTGATGATTGACAGCATATACCCAAGTGGCTATTCCTGTAAACAAAGCTAACAACGAAATAATTACACCGACGATATTAAGTCCCTTTTTTACTGTTCTAAGTGATAAAGTTGCAAACACTAGGCCAGTAGCACCCAGTACTATTCCAGCTAACGGAAAGAATAACGCCCCTACGATGCCAACCAGACCAAAAACGATCGCCATAAAGGCTTTGAAATGCTTAGATTGCTGATTGGTGTCAGGGACCGAATATTCCGGCAAGTCCGCCGGCTCGACTTCGGTAATATCTAATTTTGATTTAGTTTCAGCAATTGTTTTACTAGCCGAATCATCTAATTTGTATCCGCAATTCCCACAGAATTGGGCTCCGTCTTCGACTGGTTCATTACAATTTGGGCAAATCATTGCGGGCTAATCCTTTTTGTTTCGATCTTTAGCGTATTTAAGCACGTTGGCCACATTCGATGCAATAAAGATGATGCTCGGGATTGGCTTGCCCGCAATGGCGGCAATAGTCATTATGCCCAACACTACTCAAGCCAGCCTTTTGATCCAAATCGGTTGCCGTTATGTATAACCAGAATAACACTAGACTCATGCCCAGAGTTATAGAAATCGACATGATTGAGTAAACGTTTTGACCAGACGCCAAACCAAAATCGTATAAACCGTGGAGCACCATTGCCAACAACAAAGTCAACGCCACCCAGGCGCGTGGTCGGTGATCCAATTTCGATCTAATCAACATAAAGCCCACCATACCAGTAATCGCTGCATGAAAAAATGGCGTTAATAATAATCGCTTCAAACCAGTTGCGGCGCCAAATTGCACAGCGTATAGAATGTTCTCGGGCAATCCGAAACCCAGTCCAGCTAATGCAAAATAGACTATGCCATCGGTGTGCTCATTGAAATAACGCTTCGGATAAATGAATATTGAAAGTGGTATAAACTTACAAGCTTCTTCGATTACACCAATCGCCAATGAAGCAATCAAGATTGTTAATAGCGGGGCTGTACTGCTATAACTTTTGGTTGGTATGGTCATGTTCTCGATGATGGCCGCCACCAAACCACCCGCAGAACCTAAGCCGAAAGCAATCCACAATGCCCCAATCGGTTCACGTTCACCACGATCGTTCACAATAAAGAAAGTCGCCAAAGCTACCGATATTAAAATCAGGCCCAGGATAACGAATAGCAACAGCATAGTATTTATTTTATTTCCTTAACTATGATTATAACTCTCTGGCTGGATTATTGATACTTTGGATATTTTGCTTACCTCTATAAACTGTTAAAGTGTAACAAGGATTATCAGATAGTAAGATGGTTAAATAGTCTTATAGTTAGATAGTTCACATCTAGGTGCGCCCTGGTAGCTCAGCTGGAGTTGGCGGAGCCGACTAGATAAATGTGAGTGGCTCTGTTCAGATGAGCTACAATGATTAACAATTAAGTAGGTGCGCCCTGGTAGCTCAGCTGGAGTTGGCGGAGCCGACTAGATAAATGTGAGTGGCTCTGTTCAGATGAGCTACAATGATTAACAATATATAAGGTGCGCCCTGGTAGCTCAGCTGGATAGAGCAGAGGACTTCTAAGCCTAAGGTCGCAGGTTCGAATCCTGCCCAGGGCACCATATAAATACCCGACCCTGATGGTCGGGTTTTTATATGGTTCACTGCCAAGATTTGGTTCTGCGACTTGGCGGCGTAGCCGACAATAGTTGCAGGTTCGTCGTATGACAAGCTATCGCAGGAATGTATTCCGAGAAAGTTTGTCGGGAGAAGGACGAAGTCCGCTATCCTGCCCAGGGCACCGTCCTCCGTCGCAAATCCCTTTAGGGGGTTAGCTATGGAGGATTGTCTGGAAGTTTTAATAAATTAAATAGCCGGTCTTACGACCGGCTATTTAATTTGGGACGAACGATGGGGATTGCCTTAGTCCCTCAAAACAAAATTAGTTTTGTTAGAACTAACCCAAAAACTACTGTAGCAATTTTTGGGCAAGGGTGCCGGGGTTTGCCACTGGCAAACCCGTTCAATCCCCTCGGCGCTATCCCAATATAAAAAGGCTAGCTTTCGCTAACCTTTTTATATTGGGGCGAACGATGGGGATTGAACCCACGACATTCGGGACCACAACCCGACGCTCTACCAACTGAGCTACGTCCGCCTCGTCGTCGGAATTGTAATTCACAACAGGGGTGATTATAACTTATTCGGCCGTTATATACAAACAAGAAAACTAGATGTGACCCGTCACATTGACCATGTGTCATAGACTTACTCATTTTGTATGTATCAGATAAGCCCAAACACTCGGCAGCATTGGAACATGGCACATGTCACATCTATGCCAAATGCCCCATGCTACATGTACACTTAGTCCTTTCAATCGGCGATATGTATGACGACTTTTCCGCGCGGATGACTCTGTTCGAGATAAGCCAAGGCATCGGCTGCCTGGTCAAAGTTAAACACCCTATCAATATTAGGTTTTAAAACGTCGCTATCGACTAGACCAGCCAACTTAGTCAAACGATCAGTTGTAACTTGTGTGAACTGATGAATGTAATGAATATTATACTGGGCGAGTAATTCTTCATTCGGCTGTTCGACCATCGAAACCAAGATGCCACCGGTTCTCAGTACGGCATATGACTTGACGTTGGTCTCACCACCGATCATGTCAAAAACCGCATCATAATCTTTGATCAGTGTTGAAAAATCTTGGTTATGATAGTCTATGCACTCGTCAGCCCCCAAACTTGTTACGAACTCGCGACTTTTCTCAGACGCCGTAGTCGCCACATAGGCACCTAAATGTTTGGCCAACTGGATTGCTATCGAACCGATGCCTCCAGCACCACCATGTATTAGTATTTTTTGAGTTGGTTGAACATCAATATGATCGACCATCGCCTGATAAGCGCTAACGCTTACTAGAGGCAATCCAGCCGCTTCTTCAAAACTGACATTGTTTGGTTTCAAAGCAATCGAATCACTACTAACTGGCGCGAATTCAGCAAACGACCCATTACCACTAAAAGCGTTGGCTTGACCGTACACATGATCACCAATGCTCACACCACTAACATCTTCACCTACGCTTACGACTTTGCCAGCCAAATCACCGCCCAGTGTGGCCGGAAATTTCAGCTCCGCCATTTGACGCGCGCGACCTTCACGAACCGTAACGTCAAACGGATTAACTCCAGCCGCCATGACGGCGACTAATACTTGGCCACTATTTGGGACTGGCTGAACAGCATCGTCAACTACTTTTACGACATTTTGGTCACCATACGAGTTGATTTGCGCAGCTTTCATATTGCTCCTTAATATTGATTGACTTAATTATAGCTAATTGTGACTAGCAACAGGTAATTACCGGTATAAATTGTTATACTAGTATTAAATAATTGGAGATTTCATGAAGCGACTGATTAAGTTTGTGCTTGATTACAAATTGTTTAGCATTGCCCTGGCTACGGTAATTATAGGCTTGGTCCTGCAATTGACTGGCCAACAAACAGCCGCCAAATGGCTTCTCAGCATTGTGGCTTTAGCCGAGGCCGGTCCTTTAATGTGGTCAATGTGGCGAGATTTTCGTGACGGTAGCTACGGTTTAGATATACTGGCGGCCACGGCGATAATTGCATCGGTTGTCCTAGGACAATATTGGGCAGCCATTGTGGTGGTCTTAATGTTAACTGGTGGTGAATCGCTAGAGGATTACGCCGAACGACGCGCTCTAAGCGAATTAGACTCTTTGTTGAAGCACGCCCCTAGTAAAGCTCACGTCCTGCGCAAAGGTAAAACTTTGGATGTAAAAGTTGAGGAATTGCACATCGGCGATAAGATTATCATCAAACCGGGTGAAGTTGTGCCGGTAGACGCCATTGTCTATGAAGGTACTGCTAGCTTTGATGAAGCCAGCCTGACAGGTGAAAGCGTGCCTCAAGTCCGACAATCAGGCGACCAGCTACTTAGTGGCTCGGTCAACCTGGACGGCGCGGTCCACGCCAAAGTTATAGCTAGTGCCGAGGATAGCCAATACCAACAAATCATTAAATTAGTTAAAAGTGCTTCGGCTAGCCAAGCACCATTCGTGCGTTTGGCCGACCGCTATAGCCTACCGTTCACGTTTGCCGCCTACGCTATCGCTATTACAGTTTGGGTAATGACCGGTGATCCGATGCGCTTTCTGCAAGTCATAGTTGTAGCTACCCCTTGCCCGTTATTATTAGCCGCGCCGATTGCCTTAATCAGTGGCATGAGTCGGGCGAGCAAATATGGCATAATTGTCAAAACTGGCTCGGCTTTAGAGAAGTTGTCTGAAGCTAAAAGTATTGCATTCGACAAAACCGGTACTTTAACTCGCGGTGAACTAAAAATTGACGAGGTGGTGAGTTTCGATGATTTTAGCAACGACTCAGTCTTAAGCTTAGCCGCCAGCCTGGAGCAAAGCTCCAACCACATTATGGCCCACGCCATCGTTAATCACGCCAAGTCTCAATCTATCAAACTAGCCAAAGCCAAACACGTCAAAGAGATTTCTGGTCGGGGTGTAATCGCCAGTCTCAAGAATCAGCAAATTCTAGTTGGTCGACTGTCATTACTAGAGGAGTATAAGATTAAGTTTCCCCCGTCATTTAAGCCAGCCAGTGTTGCGCAGACAGCCGTATACGTAGCGGTTGATGGTCAATTAGCCGGGGTTATCAAACTTAGTGACGAGATTCGGTCGGAAAGTAAAGCTACCTTAGCCAGATTGCATAAGCTTGGACTAAAAGATTCAATAATGATAACCGGCGACAATACCGTAACGGCCAATAAAATCGCCAAACAATTAGGCATTGATCACGTTCATGCCGAAACGTTACCAGCCGACAAATTACACCTACTGGAATCAGTCAAAGACAGACCACTGATATTCGTCGGTGATGGGGTCAACGACGCTCCGGCTTTAACAGCCGCTGACATTGGTATCGCTCTCGGAGCCAGAGGGAATACGGCGGCCAGTGAATCGGCCGATATGGTCATTATGCTAGATGATTTAGGCAGAGTCGCGACAGCTATAACCATCGCTAAAAGGACCTTCTTTATCGCTAAGCAAAGTATCTTGATCGGTATTGGTATCAGTCTGGCTCTGATGTTAATCTTTGCTACCGGCAAGTTTTCACCGCTTATGGGAGCGATTATTCAAGAAGTTGTCGATGTGGTGGTTATTTTCAATGCCCTGCGGGCCCATTACGGAAAAATTGATATCATCACCTAACTAAGCAATAATCCCAAGTAGAGTAGCTATAAAAATAGGTACCAATAGGTTATCAAGACCAAAGACGCCTAGATTTTCCAGCACACCGGCCAGTGTCGCTAATCCGAATATAGCCATCCCAGTAATTGCATAGATATTGTTGTGACTAAATACTGCTAGAATCACCATGGATACGATTATAAAAGTCAGTGTGCCGACAACGCTCTTGGCCTGGCCGAGCACATGATAGCGATTCGTAGGACCGTATCTAACTCCAATAATCGCTGCCAAGCCGTCAGCTAAGCTCATCTGTAGTAAAGCCGCAACATAGACCCATTTATTGTTGGTAATAAAAGTTACCGCACCAACCGCCACAGCAAAGTAGACTTCACCCCAGGTTGGTCGAGTGACGCTATGTATAGCTCTAAATATTTGAAAATATCGCGATATGGCGACAACTATCAAAAAAGCTAGGCTCAACCACCGAATTTGATTCCAACTCAAAAAGAATGGCCAAAATGCTACAAAACTACCAACGGTTATATGAATGAATTTACGACTAAGTTCAGAATGCGAGTTGTGATGACGCCACCACAACTCGTTACACACCAGCAACAAGAAAACGGCGATAACAACTGTGATGATAACCATTGGCTATTATTGTACGCTAATCTTCAGCCGAACAAAGCTGACCAAACACACCTAACAAAAACATCGACAATAATAGACGTAAAGATTTAAACATTAGAATGGATAATTTCGTGTTTAATGTAAGCCAATTTTTGCTATGATAAGCACAAGGAGTATAAAATGAAACATAACGAAAAAGGTTTTAGCGCAGTTGAAGGACTAATGATAGTGCTTATCGTTGGCATGATTAGTGCGGTCGGATGGTACATCTGGCAAGCTAAGCAAAGCACTGACAAAAATCTAGCGGTAGCCCCGACTTCAGCCAGCAAGTCAACCTTAACTAAAAAGACCCCGTCCATAACACCGCCCAAAGCGTCGACCACCACGCCCGTCGCCCAGACTAACGCTTGTCAGGTTGTCGCCACCCAAGCAGCCTCCGATTGGAAAACATTCACCGACAATAACTACAAGTTCAGCATCTCCTACCCCGCCACTTGGAGTGTTAACACTAGTGGCGGAACCGAGAATAGCAATAGCCACACACCGATACTTAACGAACTGCTATTTACGCTTCCTGGCCACCAAGGGCCCCAATACAACTTAGAAGTAACTAGTCAAAGTCTAACTGATGCAACGTCCGACTGGGAAAATAGCGTCAAGCAAGCTCAGTCGAACAGTTCAGGCACTACATACACTATTTTAAATAAAGACAGCTGTTCTTTTAGTGGCCATGACGCCATCAGGATTAACACCAAGCAGTCCTATGGCACAACCACTGTATATGACAGCGAATTCTATGTGGCTGCCAACGGATACGCTTATAAATTCTCGACAGCCTATCTTAATGACAGCGACCCCTTCAAAAGTAACAACTCCTTGCTGGCAGTAGTTGAATCGCTAAGCATAAATTAAAAAACTGTGGAGTTGCGGGATTTGAACCCAGAACTGCCCGGTGGGCAGTTACTATCGACACCTGCGAAGCGTCGCGCATTAAAATGGTCGGGGTGGCGGGATTTGAACCCACGACCTCGGCGTCCCGAACGCCGCGCGCTACCAAGCTGCGCTACACCCCGTTATCCATGCCGATTATGCGCCATGCTACGCTGTTAAGCAATCTGTTTTTGGAGTTCTGACAAATCCGCCAAAACTTGTCTAGCATGACCAAGTGGCGTAACTCGACCGTAGACTTTTCTAACTTGGCCGGCGGGATCAATGATGAATGTTTTGCGCAGTATACCCTCACGGCCATACATTTTCTTGCCCCATGCGCCGTAAGCTTCAATCACCTGACCAGTTTCATCACTTAATATTGGAAAAGTCAGACGATGATTTTGGGCAAACTTTTGATGGCTGGCGGTATCATCTTTGGAAATGCCAATTATTTCAGCTCCGGTTTTTTCAGCTATATCATCTCGGCCATCACGAAAGCTACAAGCTTCAATCGTACAACCTGGCGTATCGTCCTTGGGATAGAAATACAGAACTAGCCATTGATTGCGATAATCGGCTAGTGAACGTTGTTCGCCTTGCTGATCATTCAGTTTAAAATCTGGTGCCGGATACGGTGTTTGCATGGGTCTATGATATCAAAAATCCTGCGTAGCTCGGCATAATGCTGGGCGACGGAGGATAGTCGGGGGAGACAGGATAGCGGACTACGTCCTTCTCCGGATAAGTTTTCTCTGAATACATTCCTGCGATAGCTTATCCTACGACGAACCTGCGACTATTGTCAGCTTCGCTGCCAAGTCGCAGAACCGGATCCTGCTTCCAGCAATTAAAAAGACTAGGAAAAACCTAGTCTTTTTAATTGGTCGGGGAGACAGGATTCGAACCTGCGACCTCACGGTCCCAAACCGCGCGCGCTACCAGACTGCGCCACTCCCCGGAAACTTCCGAGTAGATATAACTATCACTGCAACAGAGGTGATTATACCCAATATAGTCACTAATTACCATAGCTATGGCATGAAAATAAACTTAATTTATAAATTCTATTGAATTATTCGAATTTGTTCGATAGAGTTCGCCAATCCCTGATCGTTGGAATCAACTAAAACGGCATTAAATTGTCTCGGACCGTTAGTCTCAAGAATATTGCGAGTTTTAGCATCGTCACGCCAACGCGGAATAATACTGCTATAGGCTACGCCTAATGAAGAGTCCAAAATTCCGCACATACCAACATCGGTAATATGAGCCGTGCCGGCCGGCAGAACCCGAGCATCAGCTGTTGGCACATGCCAGTGATCGCCAACCACTAGCGTCACTCGACCGTCTAAATAATTACCGATCACTACTTTCTCGCTGCTATAATCACCATGGAAATTTACGACCGTCGCATTACGTGGTTTATGTTTGTTAATTTCTAGAATTGAATCGATACTTTTCAAAGGGTTGTTCAAATAATTGCTCGAATCTTTACCAACGATTTTACCTAGCAAACTAATAACTAACGTTGTACCAGCTGAATTGGTTATATATTTGTAGCCAAGACCATTATGACTTTGCGGGAAATTAGCTGGCCGGATAATCGGCTCTTCGGAATCATCCATCAATGGAAAAATTGACGGTATGTTCAAACTCCAGTTGCCACCAGTACAGAAGTCGACTCCAGCTTGCTGTAATCGACGGAAATCACTGGGTGATGTACCCCGTCCATCAGTCACATTCTCGGCTTGAGCAATTACTAGATCGACAGCTTTGGTTTGGCGTAGATTAGGAAGGATATTTTCTACAACCTGCAGGCCGACGTCGCCCATAACATCACCAATATAGAGTATTCTCATAGCTTCAGTATAGAGGTTAGTCTGCTAATTAACTACTTAGCGAATTCGATGGCTCGGGTTTCGCGGATGACATTCACCTTGATGGTACCGGGGTATTGCATGGTTGATTCAATCTTGGTGGCAATGTCACGGGCGAGCTTGATAGCGCTCAAATCATCGATTGCTTGTGGCTTAACGAAAACTCGAACTTCACGGCCAGCACTTATGGCGTAAGATTTCTCGATACCATTAAAGCTATTAGCGACATTCTCGAGTTCGCGCATGCGCTCACCAAAATTCTCGGCCGATATATTACGAGCACCTGGTCGCGAGGCACTTATGGCATCACAAGTTCGAATAATCAAAGCTTCAACACTAGTAGCTTCGACATCATCGTGATGTTGTTCAGCAGCCAAGGCAACTTCTTCCGGTGCTCCATATTTGCGAAGCATCTCGCCTGATATGTGATGGTGCTTACCTTCCATTTTGTGAGTTAGCGCTTTGCCGAGATCATGAACTAGTGCCGCATACTTGGCCACTTTGATGTCAGCACCGAGCTCTTCAGCAATCATGCCGGCAATGTGTGCCATTTCGGTACTGTGCTTAAGCACGTTTTGACCATAGCTAGTTCGGTATTTTAGCTCACCGAGTAATTGAAGAATTTCCTTAGGTATACCGATGATGCCGACTTCTCGAGCGGCATCTTCACCAGCTTTGATGACGTCCCTCTCGACGTTCTTCTGGGCTTTTTCGACAACCTCTTCAATGCGACCAGGATGGATACGACCATCTTTCATCAGCATCTCAAGTGTTTGACGGGCGACTTCACGGCGGACAGGATCAAAACTACTAAAGACGATATAGCCAGGAGTATCGTCAACCATAATATCGACGCCGGTAGCCCGCTGAAGGGCTTGAATATTGCGGCCTTCTTTGCCGATGATTCGGCCTTTCATCTCTTCATCTTCTAACTTCATACTAGTAATCGTTCGCTCGGCCGTAACTTCACTGGCCATGCGTTCCATGGCGGTTGTAATGATTAGGGCAGCTTGTTCGTCGGCGTTCTCGCGAGCTTCGTTTTGACGCTTGTTAATCAAACCTATCATGTCTTGATTGATGTCGCGCTCAGTCATTTGCATCAATTTCGCAGCGGCGTCTTCTTTAGTCAGCTTAGCAATCTTCTCAAGTTTATCCTGTTGTTTGGACCGGATTTCACGAATTTCATTTTTAAGTTGTTCCAGCTCGTCTTCGTCTTTGCGTAATTTCTCGCTCCGCTTGTCGAGTTCGTCAATCTTCTTGTCCATCGATTCTTCACGCGTAATTAGTCGCTGTTCCAAATCTTTAAGTTCTTTGCGACGACTCTGTTCTTCTTTGCGACTTTCATCGATAGCTTTATTAGCATCTTCACGAGCTTGGTCGATCATTTTATCGGCCTCGCGCTTGGCTTTGGCTAACTCTTTTTGGACTTTATCCTCGGCGCTACCTTGACGTTGTTTGGTGTACACTACACTGGCACCAAAACCAGCAAAAACTCCTACTATAGCCAGCAGTACTGTTAACATGTTTTTCCTTTCCATCTGCAGATAGCAACTATCTAGGCATTCGCTATCACTTCTCTAGCCCTAAGTTATCTATCTGAATATCGAATTAAATTTAGAAATATGGCAAATTTGGATTAATTTTCGTCTCTCGAACGTTACAATCCTACATATAAATATACGCTGTCGTGACTTAATCGGTCAATGTTTTCCGTTTTGGTCGACCACTCCGACCGACTAATTTATTTAGTTGGTGGCGTAATGTGTGGCTCGGCGCCATAGAACGGCACAACCTGTAGGTCATTATTACCAGCTTGCAAACTTGCTATGCCTTTCTCAATCCAATCTTGGTGTTGACTAGCGACAATCGGGATACCCAGACTATAGGCCATGGCATTAGCTACACTAATACCGATTCTCAGACCAGTGAAACTGCCAGGCCCTTGATAGACTATAATCGCTTTTATTGCCTGCCTATTTTGATGCTGACTATCTAGTAATTTGTCGATTTGCCGTTCAATAGTTTCAGCCAATTCGCGATGAGCCGGCCAGGTCATATAGGCAAGTTGCCGATCGTCATCGTACAAACCGATTTCGGCTTGTGGCTGATCGGTTTTGATGGTAAATATTTGCATATGCTTAACATGTTAAGTGTTAGGGAAGAGATATGCAAGTTTAGCCGGATATTTAAATGTAAGTGACCTAGAGTTTTCACCAGTAGCTTTAATATTCAGCGTAATATGGTCGGCAGGGATTACAGCATTAGCGATGTTCGGCCACTCAACCACAACTACCGCTTGCGGATCTTGAATAGTTTCGGCCAACTCATTCCTGAGGATACCCGGTTCATCCAATCGATAAAAATCATAATGATGCATGGTTAAATTGGCCGACTGATACTGATTGCTCAGTGTAAAACTCGGACTATGAACGACGTCCTTACTGCCCATACCCTTTGCTAAGCCTTTTGCGAAAGAAGTTTTGCCACCACCTAGATCGCTGACCAATTCGATGACTTCGCCACCACGCAAACGTCGGCCGATAGTTTCGCCAACGGCTAAAGTATCTTGTAAGCTTGTGGAATTGATTTCCCAAATCTGTTCGGTACTCATATGCTCCGTATAGTAGCGCGAGGCTGGCCACCAGAGCAAGTGTCCACGAATGAATTGGTGATGGATTAGCAACCGGCGGATTACTATTGATGGCTTTAGTTGGGGCTGAAGCTGTAGATTTTGATGATTTTGCGGTAGACGATGCAGACTTGACGACTATAGGTTTAATGTTTGGTTTAGCGACAACCGGCGTATTAATAATATTTAAGCTTCCTGGCGTAGCACTAGTAGTCCATATCCATTTATCATTGGCTAGAGCCCAGGCTTGGCCGTCCTTAGCACCATCATAGATAGCCGTTTGCGATATCGTCTCGAGTTCAGAGTTGAGTAATTTCACTTGGCCGCCACTGTTAGACAGAGTCAAACCGGTTAACTTAGAATAATAAGCCGTGTAACTCATGGGTGCCAGTAAACTGCCGCTGGGCAATACATATGTATGTAAAGTTGTCGTGCCGGCTTGCAGACTATAGTCGCTAACATCAAAAGGCGAGTTATTGGGATTATATAGCTCGATATATTCATTGGTACTATCGTTACCAGTGGCTAGGGGGTTGGGCAATATTTCCGTGATCTGGGGAGTTGATAGTCCGATATTGATATCTGGAGTATTGGCTAGTGGCTCGGCAACATCTTCAGAAGTTGGAGCAACTATAACTAGTGGCGGCGAGCTAACAATGGGATTAATCGTGCTAGGACTGTCAACTTTAGTTGTTGGGCTTGAGACTGCCATTAAAACACAGCTATTATTGGCATCCGGCTGAACCGCTAACCACGTACCAGAACCAGGTGAGGCGATGTCGGGATTGTATTGATTGGTTAAAGGCTGTCGGAGCAATGATGCATTGGTACTGGCTGGCAGAGTTTGGGCACCGCTGGTAGCGGTTTTGGACCAGCCGACATAATCTTGTAAGACTGGGCTAACTGAACCTCCCGGCGACACCTGATTGCTAGACATGATCTCGACCAAACCAGCGATCGATGAAAAGCCCAAGGTTGAAGAATTAACCGTCATCTGATAGCACAATAACTGGCTGTCATCACTAATCATGTAGTAACCATGGGCCGGCAAACTACCAGTTAGTGGCAACTGCCGGCTACTAGTAGCTTTAGTTAGGTCATAATTATTGAAATATTGAAGTTGGTATTTGGTCATATCCAGCGATATGTCGGTGGTATTGTAGAGACTGACGAATTGACCATTACTGCTAGTAATCTTGAATTGTGAAATAACTAGCGACGGTATGGCAACCGATTCAGCATAGGTCAGACCGAGCATCATATTGAGCGTTAAACCAACCATACCCAATAACACTAGTAGTCGTTGGATTGTCTTGAATTGCATAGTGCAAAGATTGTAGTTCGGTCGATTTCTAACAACAAGCACCAGCGCAATGGAAATACTGATTATCTTAAATATTTAATATTTCAGTGACCCCGATAGTCAAAAATGCTTACCCAAGTATATTCCAAAACTCCAGTCGATAGGTATAAGCGCTATAATGTAAGCATGCTACAACTCAGTAAATCATTAGTTAATAAAACCGTGATGTCGCTCAGGACCGAAACGGTGATTGCTACTGTGCTGAGCCCAATTATTAATCCGAATAATCTCAAGATAGAAGGCTTCTACTGTCAAGATCGTTTCGATAACAGCACGCTAGTATTGCTATACCAAGATATCAGGGAAGTCCTGCCCCAAGGTTATGTCGTCAATGATCACGCTGTACTATCGGACCCCGATGAACTCATCCGACTCAAGAAAGTCTTGGACCTGAACTTCAACCCCATTGGCAAACAAGTTGTGACCGTCACCAAGCAAAGAGTCGGTAAGGTTAGCGACTACGCCACCGAAACCGAAACTATGTATATCCAGAAAATCTATGTCGCCCAATCTATCTTGAAAAGCTTTACCGGCGGTAGTCTTAGTATCGATCGAACTCAAGTTAACGAAATCACGCCACAAAAAATTATTATCAACGAACTACTCAAAGGCAACCCAGCCACAGCTACAGCTATCGCTACCTAACTTCAGTCTACTGACTGATCGTTGTCCGATAATGCGGCTTTGATGTCACCATAGCTAAAGCCTTGGCGAGCCAGATATTGCATCAGTTTCAGATCATCTTGATAACGAGTTTGGCGCCGTTTGCGACTAATGATTTCCGTCAAAGCAGTTTGTTCAGCTTGTGGTTCACTGCCGACGACTGTCTGGATTACACTATCCTTAACATGTTTTTTGCGAAGTTCAATGGTAAGCTTACGGCGGGAAGTCGGTTTTAGCAGGCGACGATCGCGAACAAAAGCCTCGGCAAATTTATGGTCATCTATCAATTGTTTATCACTTAACTTGCTAAGTATTGACTCTGATAGGGTAGGGGAGGCTTGCTTGCGTTTCAGATATGAGGTAATTTCCCATTCTGAACGTGGTCTAATCGCTAAATAATTTAGAACATTGGCATACATCTTATCGTCGTCCGATAACCTTTTATAGTCACCTATTTGGTTTTGGCTCAGCTCCAAGCCGACAACGATATGACTGTCCAGCAGGGCATCGGCACTAAGACTAAATGAATATTTATCATCAACGAATATCGAGTAGCGGCCTGTCCGCTTCACCTGCTGTTTAATAGCCGTGACTTTCATCAATAAAACCGTTCGATTACCTCAACAAGCCCATCAGTAACTTCATCTGGATGATTAGAAATGAGTGATTTTATTTCATCTACTGTTAACCATTCGATCTTAGCAACTTCATCTTCTTGAATTATGAAATCTGTATTTGGTTTCACTACAACCTTATAAGCTTTGACGAATTGATTTAATTGACGATTCTGATGAACATTGTGCGTTTGATAATAGCCCACTTCTTCTAAGGCAACGTTATCTAGACCAATCTCTTCGAATAGTTCACGTTTAGCGGCTGTCTCATAGGTTTCTCCTACGTCTACATGACCGGCCGCAGAATTATCCCAGCAATTTGGGTAAAGTATCATGCTAGCTAATCGTTTCTGGATCAATACTCTCCCCTGCTCGTCTTCAACCATTATTCTAACAATCCGATGAAAATCACCATTTACCCAAACGTTTTTCTTTGAGGCTCCGCCAATAGGTACATCATCAGCTGAAACGACCATTATTGGAATCTCGCTCATGGACAACTCTATTCTTTGGCGGCGGCAATGGCGGCGTCGCGGACTTTCTTGGAGATTTCTTCCATAACTTTTGGATTATCTTGTAGGTATTGTTTGGCGGCTTCTCTTCCCTGACCAATTTTTTCACCATTATAGGCGAACCAAGCTCCGGCTTTATCGACGATATCATGATTGGTAGCTAGATCGAGAATATCGCCACTGGCGCTAATGCCTTGGTTATACATGATGTCAAATTCGGCCTCACGGAAGGGTGGGGCAATCTTATTCTTGACAACCTTAACTCTAGTCCGATTACCGATAACTTCATCGCCTTGTTTGATTTGACCAATGCGCCGAATATCCATTCGCACTGATGCATAGAATTTCAGGGCGTTACCACCGGTAGTTGTCTCTGGATTACCGAACATAACACCAATTTTCATACGAATCTGGTTGATGAATATAACGGTAGCTTTACTGCGCGATATAACACCAGTCAACTTACGCAGTGCCTGACTCATCAAACGGGCTTGGAGTCCCATATGACTATCGCCCATATCACCTTCGATTTCAGCCCGCGGTACGAGAGCAGCGACCGAGTCAACAACTATCAAATCGACAGCATTGGAACGCACCAAAGTCTCAACAATTTCTAAAGCTTGCTCGCCATTATCGGGCTGGGACAATAGTAAGTTTTCGACGTCAACACCTATGCGTTTGGCGTAGGCCGGATCAAGGGCATGTTCGGCATCGATGAAAGCCGCCGTGCCGCCAGCTTTTTGAACTTGAGCGATGGCGTGAAGAGTTAGTGTTGTTTTACCCGAAGATTCCGGGCCATAGATTTCGACAACTCGACCTTTAGGAATACCGCCGCCTAGAGCTAAATCCAATGACAAACTTCCGGTCGGAATACATTCTACAGCCACCGCGTAGGATTCGCCCATTTTCATGATCGAGCCTTTGCCGAATTGTTTTTCGATCGTCTCCATGGCCAAATCTAGAGCTTTGGCTCGGCCAACAGTTACTGAATTTGACTCACTGGATTCTTTGGTTGCTTTAATCGCTTTTTTGTCGGCCATGATGTACTCCTCTAGTTATACAGTCCTAAAACTTGCTTATATACGTACTTAATAGTTTAGCACTATAACCCCTGACCCAGTTTAGTGAAAATTGCTACAGCTTAACAGAGTAGACAATTTTACAAAAATTAATTATTAATTAACTTATTGTCGAGAGTAAATGCTTACGTTTTTAACACTGGCCTGCTAGAATATGTCCAGGATGGGTGAACATACAAAGTCAAAATTACCAAGTGTACTAGAGGTTAAGCGATGCGAATCCCTGATTCTCTAGTCGAAAAACTGCTGAGCCATAGCACCAAAACCACCAAGGAACAGTTGGCCAGTTTGCGTGAGCAAGAAGCTACCGAGAAAAAGCCTCTTCAAGACTTGGCAGTTATCAACAATCTCATATCAGAAAAAGATCTGACCAAGCTATACGCCGAAGAGATTGAAATTCCGTTTGTTGAACTAGTTGCCAAGGACATCAAGCACGACGTTTTGAAATTACTGCCGGAGCGTATCGCCCGACAATACAACGCAGTGGTGTTTGATGTTGATGAGAATAACACCAAAATGGTGGCCATGCAGGATCCTGACGATATTCAGGCTTTGAATTTCTTGCAGAAGCAGTTAGGGACAGGCATAAAAGTTCACATAACTACCAGTAGTCTACTGCAAGCGGCCCTCGACCAATACCGCGGGAACATTAGCAGTGAGCTCACCAAAGTTATCGCTACCGAAGACGAAGCTGATGATTCCGAAGAGGTCAGCGAAGAGGACTTGGCCGAGGATTCACCAGTCGCTCAAACGGTCAACATTATCATCGAATATGGCGTCAAAGCTGGCGCTAGTGACATTCACATCGAACCACGCGAAGATTTTGTAGTAGTTCGCTATCGTATCGATGGCATGCTGAGAGAAGCCAACAAATTGCCACGAAAACTACTCGGCGCTCTCGTTAGTCGTATAAAAATATTAAGTAATTTGAAAATTGACGAGAAACGATCACCCCAAGATGGTCGTTTCAAAGTCGAAGTTAGTGGCCAAATCTATGCCCTTCGAGTGTCTACCCTACCGATTCTGGATGGCGAAAAAGTAGTCATGCGTATTTTGAATGAGAGTAGTAAACCGGCCGACTTCACCGAACTGGGATTCTGGGGCAAAGCTCTAGCCGACCTAAAGAACGCCATAGTCCAACCACACGGCATGGTGTTAGTGACTGGGCCGACCGGTTCGGGTAAATCGACCACTCTTTTTAGCGTTTTGAGTGTGTTGAATACGCCGAATGTCAACATTTCAACAGTTGAAGACCCGATCGAATATCATGTCATCGGTGCCAACCAAACTCAAGTTAATCCGATAGCCGGCATGACCTTTTCCAATGGCCTTAGGGCCCTACTACGCCAAGATCCAAACATTATCATGATTGGGGAGATTCGCGATGGCGAAACCGCCGACTTAGCCGTCCAAGCTTCGCTGACCGGTCACTTAGTATTTAGCACTCTGCACACTTCCAACGCCGCCACTTGTCTGCCCCGACTACTTGACATGGGTGTTGAGCCTTTCCTGATAGCCAGCACGGTGCGAGTCGTCGTCGCTCAACGTTTAGTACGGCGGTTATGTTTCGACTGTCGCGAACCATTTACACCCGATGCTCCGACCATGAAACAAATCGAAAAAAGTTTTCGTCTCGACCAGAACGGTGGCATGAAACGCATGAACGAGCTAGAAGTGTTAGCCATGAATGATGGAATCGGCAAATCTAGTAAAACCAAATCCGCCACCGACGATTTAGGCTCAACCACCAGTAGTATTAACAAACTGTGGAAAGCTCATGACGACGGCTGTGACAGCTGTAATCATAACGGTTACAAAGGCCGCATCGGTATCTACGAAGTGTTATCCAATTCACCAGAGATTCAGAAACTGATTGTTTCCAGTAGCGCCAGTGAGAATATTGAACAAACGGCTATCAGTGAAGACATGTTGACTATGAAACTCGACGGTTTTATCAAATCACTTCGTGGTGAAACGACAATCGAAGAGATATTAAGAGTAACTTCACAGGACTAATATGCAGTTTAATTATAAAGCCACGACCAAAGACGGACGATCGATCTCCGGTTCGGCTGAAGCCGCCGATCGCCAAGCGTTGATTGCTATGTTGCGCAAACAAGATGTCCATCCAATTCTTATCGAAAGTGCTGGTAAAAAGAAGAAATCAAAAAATGGTGGGTTGTTCGGTCCCCCGAAAAAAGTCAAATTGATGGATTTGGTGATATTCACCCGCCAGTTATCGACCATGATATCGGCCGGTGTACCGTTAACCCGCTCGCTTGCCGCTCTCCAAAGCGATTCCGAGAACCCATACATGCACGAAGTGTTAGCGACCGTCACTAAAGAAGTTGAGAGTGGCGCCCCTTTAGGCGACGCTTTTGCAAAATTTCCGAATGTTTTCTCTGACGTTTACGTCAATATGGTTCGCGCCGGCGAAGAAGGCGGTATCCTCGATGAGATTCTCGGCCGATTAGCCACCCAAGTCGAACAAGACGCTTCGATTCGGAAAAAAATTAAAAGTGCCATGATGTATCCGATAGTAATACTGTCGATTACCATCGTTGCCTTTTTCGGCGTCATGCTATTTATCGTACCGAAATTAGGTGGCATTTTGTTGAGTCTTGGCGGACCAAATGCCAAATTGCCCATCTACACACAAGTTTTGTTGAATATCAGCCACTTTTGTGTGACTTCCAGTATTGTCAATTCCATACCGTTTTATCACTTTTTCGCCAGCTTAATGCCGATCCCGATTTTGAGATCGATCTTGTTGGGTATTCCAAACTTAATTTTTATCCTAGCCCTAGGCTTGGTCATTACCATTTATGTTTTGCGATATATCAAAACACCCAAGGGAAAATACCAGTTTCACGCTTTGCTATTACGCACACCAGTTGTCAAAACAGTCATATTAAAAATCGCTATCGCCCGCTTCTCACGAACATTCGCATCGCTAATGTCATCGGGGGTCAGCGTGCTTGATGCTTTAGAAGTGACCGGTGCGGCCCTTGGCAACAAAGTCATCGAAGAAGAATTGCGATTAGCGGCCATAGAAGTCAAAAACGGTAAGCAATTGAGTGAGCCATTAAGCCATAGCAAACATTTCCCGCCGATTGTAGCCCAGATGTTAATGGTCGGTGAAGAAACTGGCAAGATTGATACCGTGCTGGTCAAAATAGCCGATTTCTACGAAGAGGAAGTGTCAGTGCTGATAGACGGCCTCGCGGCTATCATTGAACCGATCATGATTATATTCCTGGGGGCAGGTGTTGGTCTGATTGCCGCTTCAGTGATGGGACCAATTGCCAATCTTTCCAAGAACATCGGTAACAGTTAAAACGATATGTTATCCACAACACTATTGACCTCTTACTACTTATGTTTATAATCATATTCAGAACTTGCAGTAGAGCGATGCTCTGCAGCTAAGGTCATAAGTAATAAAACTATAAGAAAGAAGGGTGGGTCCTTTATGATCTCTCTCAAGAAAAATAATAAGGGCTTCACGATTGTTGAACTTTTAATCGTGATTGTCGTAATTGGTATATTGGCGCTACTCGTCATTACTACCTACAGTGGTATTCAAGCTAAAGCACGTAACGCGAAACGCGCGGCTGACTTATTGTCACTCCAAACGCAACTCGAAGCTTACTTTACGCAAGCCAGTCACTATCCATCGTTGACTGACATGAACACCGGAACATCGGCTACGACCAACGCCAGTTCTACTTGGGTTACGACTAACATGAAGAGCTTAGACCAAAATGCTATGGTCGATCCTTCGAACCCTTACAGCAGTAAGAACTTGGCCGCCGCTCCAGTTGCCAAATCATACTCTTACCAACCGACACAAAGTGATGGTGTAACGAGTTGTGAAACAGATGACACGACCTGTGCCAAATACACCCTAACAGCTACCTACGAAGGTACCTACAACGGTTCTACTACAGACGTCAAATCTAACTTAGACTAGTAGAAATCTACTTAAGTTATATAAAAACCCGGGGTTATCTCGGGTTTTTATATTTATCCAGCAACACTGATCATTACTTCCATCGGTCAAGCAGTTAATGCTGTTTAAAAGTATTTAATCCTATATAATTAGCATAAGCATGTCTGTGTCCAAAAACGTTCAAGGTTTCACGATAGTCGAGTTATTAGTGACTATTGCTGTAGCCGGCATCATGATTGGTTCGCTAAGCCAAGTAGTTACGACCTATATCCATACCGCTCAACGTGGTCGATACCTTAATCTAGCAAACTCTTACGTCGAAGCTAAAGTCGAAGCATTGAGAAATATTGGCTACAACGCTATCAGTCTCGGCACCACTAATCTTACTCCTGAGCTACCGTCTCAGTTGCCACTGAGAAGTACGGCCACGATGGTAGTAACAAGCCCAGAAAATGGCATCAAGCAAGCCGATATAACTATCACCTACAATGATCAAGGCACTAGCAACAGTTATTCATATACAACATACGTCGGAGAACTCGGTGTCGGTCAATAACATTAAACGATCAACTCAAGCTGGTTATACATTAGTCGAAGTGACTATCGTCGTGGCAATTATGGCAATCATTGGTGTCGTCTATATCGGATTGGTGGCTAATTACTTTGTAGTGATTAGTCGTAGCAACGAGCTAGCCGAGATGACCATCAATTCTCAAAACCTACTTCGTACAACAGTAGAGAATATACGTTTTGGCGATGGTGTTCGTCAAACCAATCAAATAGCCGACCCCAACGCGCCCAGCGGTGGCTGGAACACCAGTAATACTAACTTCGTGATTATTATAGCCGTGCCAGCCGTTAATTCATCTAAAAACTACATTATTGATCCGTCTACCGGCAGCCCCTATATGAATGAACTGGTTTATTACAAAAACGGCACAACCCTGATGGAAAGAATCTTAGCCAATCCTGGCGCTTTAGGCAACACCCTATACACTACTTGTCCAGCTAGTTTAGCGACTAGTAGTTGTCGGCCCGATACCCAACTGGCCGATTATGTAAATGCCATGACTTTCACTGTCTACGATCAAAACGCCAACGTAACTACCGACTTAACTCAAGCCCGTTCAGTAGCTATTAACCTATCGTTGCAACGCAACGCCCCCGGTCAACCACTAACCGTATCTAACAGCATTAGAGTTACATTAAGGAATAGGTTCTAATATGACCAGACGCAAACTGTCCAATCAGCGTGGATCAATCTTGTTGATATTCATTCTAAGTTTCCCGTTTTTGATATTGATGGCCAGTTACTACATGCAACTGGCCCTAACCAGTTTTCAAGTCGCTCGATTCGACCAGCTGCACACCATGGCTCAGCTTGCCGCTGACGCCGGAGCTGACTACTCTATCGAACAGTTTAGTCTCAATAATTCTTGGGTTGGAACTTCCGGGGAGATCACATTACATAGCGACAGCCAATTCCGTACCACCTTCAGCTCAACTATCACTAGTGGCACCAATAGTCGGACTGTATCCGTCACCGGTCGTACGTATTGGCCAGCCACATCAACAACTGCCAACCGCTCAGTTTCTATAGCAGTCGATTTACGCCCGGTATCATCCGGATCGTATAGTGTTATTAGTGGTGAGGGTGGCCTGTATATGAGTAATAGCTCCAAGGTCATTGGTGGCAATGTATTCGTAAACGGCGAGATAGTATTAGCCAACTCGGCCCAAATAGGTTTAAGCACTTCACCGGCAGTCGTCCAGGTAGCTGATCAAATATGCCCCAACCCTCCAGACTCAACTTTTCCGCGTGTCTGTAATAGTGGTGAAAATGGCCAGCCAATATCCATCAGTAATACTGCGCATATTTACGGAACAGTCACCGCCACCAACCAGACCAACGGTAGTGGCATGAGTAGCCCAGGCCTAGTTAGCGGTTCAGTCGCTCCCCAAGCCCTACCCACATATAACCGTAGTGGCCAAAAAGCGGCAGTCACAACTACCACAACCGGTAGCGCTGCGTCTTGTAACGGTAGCCAGACACTCACTTGGGCGGCCAACACCAAAATAGTCGGTGACGTCACGATTAGCAACCAATGCGTGGTTACGATTATGGGTAACATTTGGATTACTGGTAACTTATCGGTCGCCAATTCGGCCAAAATGGTAGTTGATAATTCTCTAGGGACTACAATGCCAAACATCATGGTTGATGGGTCGGGTGGCGCAAGCTTCACTCAAAGCGCCCAATTAGTCGCCAATACCAGTGGCACGGGCTTCGAAATTTACACTTTCTACAGTACCGATAGCTGTTCACCTGATTGCACGTCAGTGACAGGCACGGATTTATTCAATTCAAGATCGATAACTACGATTAGCTTGCAGAACTCCGCTTCAGCGCCTGACACTATCTTTTATGCCTATTGGACTCGGGTAGCGATAGCAAATACCGGACAAATAGGAGCCCTAATTGGTCAGACCATAGACTTGGCCAATACTGGCACAATAACCTTTGGGACATCTACGTCAACAGGTAGCGTCGTCTGGATACCGCAAGGTTATCGTCGACAATAACCAGTATAATGGCTGTTCTTGTGCCTACCATCTCTGATATACTAAAATCAATGGCCTTATGCTTAGATGGGCAGCATATATGAAAATAGCAAAAATTCCTTACTTTCTATACGACAAACCCCTTTTTGGGCTAGATATCGGTTCTAGTTCATTAAAAGTTATGCAAATTGATGAATCGACTCTCAACTCCGCTAGCCATAAGGCCGGCCCAAAAATTATTGGCTACGGCTTTACTGATTTTGATCATACAGCCCAAGAAAATGGAGTATTAGTTAAGCCAGATGTGATTGCCAAAGCGGCTCATAATCTTTTCAAAAACCATCTCATAGGTGACATCACGACTCGACGGGTAGCAATTGCTATTCCTGCCTATCGCACTTTCACTAGATCGCTCAATCTACCGAAACTCAAAAACAGTCAAATTCGCGAGGCTGTAGAGCTAGAAGCTGAACAGTACATCCAAGTCCCTTTAGATGAATTGTATCTTGACTACGACATCGTCAACCAAACTGCTGATTCGACTGAGCTTTTCGTGGTGGCCGTGCCCAAGAATATTGTTGACTCTTATCTAGAACTAGCTCAAATAATGGGGTTGGAAGCCGTTCTAATTGAGCCGACTTTGAGCTCATCGGCTAGACTGTTCTCCCTCGATAAACAAAGTGATATACCGGGTTTCATTATTGACTTCGGGTCAGTGTCGGCTGATATTAGTATTTTCGACACGACCATTTTGGTTACCGGTACGGTGCAAGGTGGTGGCGTTAACTTCACTGAATCAATAAAAAATAAATTGCATGTCACCGAGGAAGAAGCAGGTTTAATAAAAACTCGTTATGGTTTAAGTGCCAGTAAACGCCAAGCCGATATTGTACAAGCTCTGGAGCCCACCTTACAACAAATCGTCAAAGAAATTCGACGAATGATGCGTTATTACGAAGAGCGCTATGAAGACAAGAAACCAATAGGCCAGATTGTTACTTTGGGTGGTGGCGCCAACATGCCTGGATTGAGTGAATATTTAACCAATGTCATGCGCCTGGCCGTTCGTCACACCGATCCGTGGCAATATTTAGACTATAAAGGTCTGCAACCACCGTCAGACGCCGATAAGCCAATGTATGCCACCGTCGCTGGTCTATGCTTAGCTCCATCACACAAGGTATTCCAGCCATGATTAATCTACTGCCGCCAGAAGTAAAAATGAGTTATCGTTATGCCCGACGTAATGTATCTTTAAGACGCTGGGTTTTTAGTTTTGTTTTTGCGTTCATTGGTTTAGGTATCATATCGACTTACGGACTATTAACCATGCATCAATCTTACATTCGCTATCAAAATCAAATATCCTCAGCTCAAGATTTATTCAAAACTGAGAAATTTTCCGAAACCCAAGCTCGGGTTGCCGACATGAGCAATAGTTTCAAATTAGTCGTCCAAGTCCTAGGCAAAGAAGTGTTATTTTCGCAATTACTGAAAAGAATTGCCGCCACCATACCCACCAATGCCAATCTAACCGGTCTAAACATTAATCAAACTCAGGGAGGAATTGATATTACAGCCATAGCAACCGATTACAACACCGCTACTCAAGTACAAGTGAATTTAGCTGATGCCAACAATAAAATTTTCAGCAAAGCCGATATCTTGAATGTAAGTTGTGGTGCGGCTACCGCCCAAAACACCAATTATCCCTGCACCGTCAATATTAGAGCCCTATTCGCCACCAATAACCCCTTCTTACTCATCAACAATAAACAGGCCACGCCATGACCAGTAAAAAATTATATTGGCTATTTATCGGTTTGATTGGCTTGTTATTTATTGGCCTTGTAGCTGGCACATACGGTGTTAATAGCTTGCTAAGCAAACAGTCTAATAGTGTTACTGCCCTTAAAGCCAAAAGCTTGGCTCTAGCTCAGGAGCAAATTACCCTCAAGAAAGCCAAGGCCGATATCCAAACTTACGCCAATCTAGAAACTATAGCCAAGGAAGTTGTTCCCCAAGACAAAGATCAAGCCGAAGCAGTACGAGAAATAGTTAATATCGCCGATACCAATGGCGTAGCTCTATCAGCTATTAATTTTCCGGCCTCGTCACTAGGTAATGGCATAATTGGTGCCAAGACTCCAACTGCTACATCATCGTCACCCAGCACTCCATCAGCCAACACTTCACAACTCCAGCCAGTTCCCGGTATATCAGGCGTCTACCAATTACCAATAACAGTCATAAGTGATACCAATAAGCCTGTCGCCTATGACAAATTCATCAGTTTCTTGACCGCTATAGAACATAACCGACGAACGGCTCAAGTTAGTTCGATAACTATTCAGCCAAGCAACACTAATCACAGCCTACTAACCTTCACTCTCAACCTAAACGAATACATCAAGCCATGACTATCCCCAAAATCGACAAACAATTAATCACCGATAAAACCTCGACTGTCGTGGACTATATTCATCATTATAGTTTCGTATTGTTCTTAACGTTCCTGGCTTGTTTGTATGGCTTCGTGTTGTTCCGAATTAACAGCCTGAGCAATGTCCAACCCTCAGATACAGCCGTCAGTAGCCAAGTGAAGGCCGCCGCTATACCGAAATTAGATCAAAACGTCATTAACCAATTACAGTCATTGCAAGACAATAGTGTGGGCGTCAAAGCCTTGTTCAACGAAGCTCGCAGTAATCCGTTCCAGTAAGGCTACGGCTGGGTAGGCGGTAAGTTATCTGTAATCGAAGGTGCTAACGATTCGGTGGATGGGGGTGTTTTTATATTGGCAGGTGCCAGCGGTTGAGGCTGGTTGTATGGAGCACTGTATACTGTGTTAAGTCCGTTGTTATTCATGCGAGCTTGCTCTATGGCTTCTTTTGCCGACAATATTTGCTGGGCGCACTTATTAGGGTCCGGGCAATACAAGAAAACGAATTTGCTTCTTTCGCCAGCAGTTTCGACTCGCAACGATCCGTAATTAAACATTTGCTGTAGTATTCCATCTTGGGCGGCGGTTACGTCTTGCATATTGCCGAGCGATAAATGACTAGTTTGCTGATCGAATAAACTGGTACGAGTTACTTGATTTAAGCTCTCGGCCGATAGTTGCCAAATGTTGCTCCAATAAACAATGTGAGCGATATAAACAAAAGCTAATACTATCAGGACAAACACTAGATAGACAATACTAGCAATTGCATAAACCTGGCCAGAGCTATATGAAGTAAAGACTTTGGGTAATAATCCAAAAACTCCGGCTGCTACTGCTATCAACATGACAACACTAGCGAGATAGATACCTAGGATTCCTATCGGATGACGCTTGATGGTAAGTAGTACTTGTTCGGTTGGAGGATTTGTCACCGGTGCTGTGGGATTAGTTGGATACATTACTTGAAAATTATAACAGCCTTAAGAGACACTAGAAAACATTTAACATAAGCGAACTGTCGACAAATTAGCCTAAACTCTATAACAAAGCTGATTGTTCGTCTTTTTTAGACTGCTTACCGAGGTGTTTATAGGCTTTGGGTGTAACTTTTCGTCCGCGTGGCGTACGCTCTAGTAAACCAACTTGCATCAGGTATGGCTCATAGAAATCTTCAATCGTTCCCCGCTCTTCTGCGGTAATTGCCGCTAACGTCTCGACACCAACTGGACCGCCATCGTAATTTTCGATAATTGCCGCCAGCAACATCCGGTCGGCGTTATCGAGACCTAATTCATCAATATCCATAAGTTGTAGCGACTTATGGCTCAGTTCGGTATCGATAATTCCGTCGCCATTAACATCGGCATAATCTCTAACGCGTTTTAGTAAACGGTTGGCAATTCTTGGTGTTAAACGAGAGCGTTTAGCCAACTCAATGGCGGCTGGCTTATCGATTTTGACTTTCAGTATCGAAGCGGCTCGCTCGATTATTTGCTGAATTTCATCAGCTTGGTAGAATTCCAGTCGGTGAATTATTCCAAACCGATCGCGTAGTGGTGCTGACAGAGCACCGGTTCGAGTCGTCGCACCGATAATTGTGAAGGTCGGTAAATCCAATCGCAGACTACGCGCACTCGGCCCTTTACCTAGCATGATATCAAGTTTGAAATCCTCCATAGCACTGTATAAAACTTCTTCGACAGTTCGATTTAAGCGGTGTATTTCATCGATGAATAAGATGTCGCCGTCACTCAAGTTGGTTAGCAAACTAGCCAAATCGCCAGCTCGTTCAATGGCTGGACCACTAGTAACGCGAATCTGAGCCCCCATCTCATGAGCAATAACACTGGCCATAGTGGTTTTACCCAGCCCTGGCGGACCATGTAGCAAAATATGGTCGAGTGGTTCACCGCGTTTCTGAGCCGCTTTAATCGCTAGCTTTAGATTTTGCTTTAAGCGTTCCTGGCCAATGTAATTAGCGAAATCCCTAGGACGTAACGTAATCTCCAGCTCAACTTCTTGAGGCTCTTCGGCTTCGACACCAGCATTTACAATTCGGTCAATCATGATTATCTACAGTATACCCTAGATGAACGCTCAAGGGATGTGGGTCGGGTCCCAGCAAGTTCGCAGGTCTTTATCTAGTTTGGCTATTTGCTGTAAATCGTCTTCATCTAATTGAAAATCGAAAATATCAATATTGTCCTTGATGCGCTCTGGACTAACTGACTTAGGCAATACGGCTAAATCTTGTTGGACCAACCAGCGCAACATAACTTGAGCGTAACTTTTGCTGTGCTTTTGAGCGATTTGATCAATCACAGGATTTTGCATGTCTTTACCGTGAGCCAGTGGAGAATAGGCTTCAATAACTATGCCATGGGTACGGCAATAATCACGGAGATCGGGTTGTTGCAGGAAGACATGTAGTTCAACTTGATTAACGGCTGGAGTAATAGAGGCGTGGTGTTTGAGCTGTTCGAGATGGTTAACGGTGTAGTTACTGACGCCGATTGATTTAGCTTGTCCAGCCGCCTGAATTTTCTCAAGTTCTAGCCAGGAGTCATTGCGCAGACCTGTAACCGGGAAGTGGAGTAGTAGTAAATCAACATAATCAGTCTGTAACTTCTTCAGGGAATTTGCGAAACTCTTGCTAGTCAAAGCACTTCCAAAATGCGTAATACTAATCTTGGTGGTGATAAATATTTCCTGTCGTTTAGTGCCCGCGCCAGTCCAAGCTTGACCTAGAACCTCTTCGTTGCCATATATCTGAGCCGTATCGAAGTGGCGATAACCAGACTGCCATGCCGAATTAAAAACATCAAAGAAAGCTTGATCATCTTTAACTTGCCATAGGCCCAGCCCAACCTGAGGAATAGTCGCCCCGTCATTTAATTTCAGTTTTGGGATCATATTATTAACCCCTTAGAGCTAACTTCACACGTTGAGAAGTAGGTAAGTCTGGATCAACATTTTGTAGAGCTTTGCCAGCGTCTTGAGGGGTGTAGCCTAAAGCTACTAAAGCCTCGACGGCTTCGTCTTTCAAAAGAGCGTCTTCAGCTTGGAGCAAGCCAGTAGATTCTAAATCTACACCGACTAAACCAACCTTATCCTTAAGTTCGACAACTACACGCTCGGCAACACGTTTACCAACACCATTAGCGCGCTGAATGAATTTCACGTCTCCCCCGGCGATTGCCTGCCTGACCTCTTGATTTGTACCTATACTTAACATGTTAAGTGCCATTTTTGGTCCAACCCCATTAACGCCCAGTAACTGTTCAAAGAAATTCTTGTCCTCGCGTTTCAAAAACCCAAACAGGTCATGTTGCTGTTCACGTATATGCTCATAGACATACAGCTTGGCGGGCTCACCACTAACCAACCGCCCATGATCCTCGGCTGAAACATATAGCCCATAACCGACGCCCTGAACGTCTAGCACAACCGTATCAGCTAGCTTTTCACTCACCACCCCATTAAGTGTCGCAATCATCCCCACATTATCGCACACTTTTCACCCAACAGGCGCTCAAGGTCCGACCTTGAGCAGATTAACTATTTTAATAATTTATCAATTATTTTTGTCATTCTTTTGCTCAAGGACGGACCTTGAGCATATTATTTTTTAAATGCCAGGTAGAAATATAGTCAAAAATTACGGTGCGGAACAATACTATCATATTTATTCCAGAGGTGTTGCCAAACAGTTAGTGTTTAGGGACGATCAGGATTATAGGTATCTACTAAGCTTATTTAAGAGATACCTTTCGATTAAACCAACCACGCATAAATCACATTCCAATTATCCAAACTTTAGTAAACGGCTTGAATTGATTGCCTATTGTCTCATGCCTAACCATTTGCATATGCTCATACTTCAACACGACGAATATGCAATGGCAAAACTGATGCATACACTGCTAGTTAGCTATTGTATTTACTTTAATAAGAAATATGAACGTGTTGGTCCAGTATTCCAGAGCCGATACAAAGCAAGCCTAATCAACGAACGAAGTTATCTTGAGCATATTTCTCGCTACATTCATCTTAATCCTTCTGACTGGCAGAATTATCCATACTCAAGCTTGCCCTACTACAAACAAGAACTACAAGCGGAATGGTTAAAATTAGGCTACGTAATGACAATGTTCAACAACGTCGGCGATTACATTAAATTCCTAGAGGACTACGAAAGTCGGAAAGCCTACTTGGAAGCTATCAAAAAATACCTGGCAAATTGCTAACCTTTTGCGCAAGGTCGGACCTTGCGTAGGGGGTTATCGCATATTCATCGAATAGGTGATAGCGGCGGCTAGGGCGTCGGCGCAGTCGTCGGGTCTGGGGATTTCTTTGAGTTGCAAGATAACTCGAACCATTTCCTGAATTTGCGATTTTTCGGCCCGACCATAGCCAGTTAAAGCTTGCTTGATCTGCAGGGGAGTGTACTCGAAAATATCTAAGCCGGCTTGTTTACCAGCTAGCAAAACCACACCCCGAGCTTGAGCCACCGTCATCGCTGTCGTGACATTCTGGGCAAAGAACAATTTCTCGACTGACATTATCTCTGGTTTGGTTTCGGCAATGATGTCAGTTAACTCTTCAAAAATGGTTTGCAATCGCACAGCGTCATCTTCCTTTGCCGGCGTCCGTATCACGCCAGCGTCAACCAAATGGGCCTTCCCCTTGGCGTATTCAATAATCCCAAAACCCATTATCCCAGTCCCCGGATCAATCCCAATAATCCTCATTGTTTTTCCTGAGCTTTACTAATCAAGGGTCGCCAATCATAACTAGATCCTAAGCGACCATCTGCCAATACAATATCGGTGTCGTTCAATGCAACCCATTCGGGGAATTTCGACAATACTTTTTCATCTTCTGTAAAGCCTGAGTCACTAAGTTCACCTTCTATATAATCACATGCGTAATACAGCAGGATTGATTGTACGAAAGCACCATCACCAGTCATTGGTAATTTGAAAAAATTAGACGCACAAACTAGTAATTTTGGATTGCCGACAGTCAGCCCAGTCTCCTCTTTAACTTCACGAATAACAGCTTGTTCTGGCGTTTCTCCGAGTTCAATTCCTCCTCCTGGAAGATCGATACCATTCTGCTGAGGAGATACTAATAATTTGTTATCTTTTAGAACAATTGCATAGGCAGAGGGTCGCCATCTTAAATCTGTTGAATCAACATCGTGATAATCTCCATCAATATCGATACATTTAACTATCGGCATCAAGCGTCCTCGGGGAGGTCGATGTCGAAGTTGACGTGGGTGTTGACGACATCATCTAGGTCATCAAGCGCTTCCATGACACGCATGATTTTGCCAGCCGTTTCGGCGTCGGTGATATCAATTGTGGTATTAGGTACATAGGTAAGTTCGGCTTCGGTGACTTCCAGCCCGGCATTCGATAGGGCAGTGCGCACTTTGGCAAGATCTTTAGGGTCAGTATAGATTATCGAATCACCTTCCTCTTCTTGGACGTCTTCCGCGCCAGCTTCCAGCGCCTGCATCAACACATCATCACCAGTGGCCGACACTCGAATCATACCTTTATGATCGAATTGAAAAGCCACGGCGCCTTTTTCGGCGATGTTGCCGCCATGTTTGGAAAACGCCAATTTCACTTCCGGATAGGTACGATTGATATTATCAGTAGCACATTCGACCAATATGGCCGTACCTCCAGGTCCATAGCCTTCATACATGACTTCGTGCAATTGAGCGGCATCTTTATCCTTAATTCGATCGATGGCCCGTTGAATATTAGCGGCTGGCATATTGGCGGCCTTGGCCTTATCCATCGCCAAGCGAAGCGAAAAATTAGTTTCTGGGTCAACTCCATTCCGAGCGGCAATCGCTATGGCATTACCCAATCGAGTGAACACCACTCCACGAGCCGCATCCTTAGCGCCCTTTTGACGTTTAATGGTTGACCATTTGCTGTGTCCGCTCAAGCCGGTAGCTCCTTCGATTTTATACGTTTTCTATCTGTTATATTACCACTATTAGTTAATTTTGTCTTGGCCATTAAACTAAACGTCACAATTATCACGACTACATATAGGCCAATCATTTTGCCAGCCGACAGACTTAACTTCTGCAGGAAGCTGTGAGGAATCTTCGAAAGCAGGTGAGCGATATCCAACATATAGGTAAGAATGATGTTAGCCGGCCAAGCTAACCACCCAGCTCCAGCAGTCGATAACATGCCGCCCAAACCGGCAACCACACTCAGCAACATTGCCAACGGCACTAGCGCCACGACCATGACGTTGGCCGGCAAACCAACTAAAGACATTTGCCCAAAAGTGTAGAGCACGTAGGGTAGAGTCATAATCTCCGCACAAAAACTCTCGATAGCCACCATCACCAAGACCATATTCTGCCATGCTGGGTGTACCCGACTGACTAGCAGTGGAGCCAATACCAAAACACCGAAAAATGCCAAAAAACTCAAAAACCAACTGGCATCGCCCCAAACGTAAAACGGATTAGCCCAAGCGGTTATAGCGGCGGCTATCAGGATTAGATTCAACGGCTTGATTCGCCGACCATAATACCCTGCCGCAATACTTAACGTGCTAACTATTGCCGCTCGAACTATCGAGGCGCTAGCACCAGCCATCAACAGAAACACCGCCATCAAACCAAACGACATATATGTCTTCAGCCGTTTCGAGCGCTTGCCCGCCAGCCGTTGGCTAGCTCCCAGCATGATGGTCAGATTATAACCAGATACAGCAATGATATGAGTTAAACCGACACTTAGTATATCCTGCTTGATATTGGCCGGCAGAGTAGTTCGCTGACCGATCAACAAGCCCATGGCGAACGATGCCGACGGTTCAGGCAGAGCTGTCTGCATGCCAGCCGAAAATTTGCGCCGAACTTCAGCGATTATACTTGGCTGATGTTTAATAACTGTC
The DNA here is from genome assembly GCA_021783725.1 of bacterium. GTDB lineage: Bacteria > Patescibacteriota > Saccharimonadia > Saccharimonadales > UBA4665 > JAJXTN01. Next base: position 37,113 of record JAJXTN010000005.1, read on the forward strand.
ATCTGGGCATAGCTCATCCGTCCCTGATAAGCACCTCGACTCGACATTAATTTGCCGGTAACCATCAATTCATCGCCTTGTAATACGGAATTGGTACCGAAGCCACTGATTTGAAGTTTGCCGACCAACCTGTGACCATCCGCCAAGCTCACTTGCCCACCATCAAAACTAAATTGCGACAAGCTACCATAACCAGCGTCGTTCAAAGCCGTAACCTTCAAAGTCAATTTATGGCCATAGAGCGCTAAGTAAGCCTGTTTGTTGAGTGCGAATTCGGTTCCCCGATGCCAGCCAACTCCAGTCATAACTAATATCAAAACCATCAACGTTACTACTGAACGTTTTTTAAGTAGCCCGATTAATACTAATCCGCTCAACAAATACCAGTTACTAATCAACGAATAGCCGGCTATCGACAACCCGACGCCACCCAGCGTAGCTAGACAGGCCCAAAAAATAAGCGTCGTGCGACGAAATCGATAACTCCATAAACGCTGCATGAGCGGCATTCTAACAAGCTAGTTTGGCTAAGTCTAAACAGTTAAGAATAGTTTAAGGATTATAAGCCAGCCAAATACCGTGGCAGACACTAATCAATAGATCAATGACCACTTAAGCTATGCCTCAGGTTATACTTGTATAAATATAGCTATGAAAAATTACGTTGTCACAAGGGTCGAAAAACACCCCACCTATCATGTCTTATCTGTTCAGCCTCGTGACGAATCTGACCGAATAGATTTCTGGCCAGGTCAATATGCGGCAATTGCTTTCAAAAGTGGCTTGCGTCTGTCGCCAATGCGCAGTTTCTCAATCGTCAGCTCCCCACATGATGCTGAGCTACAATTCGCCATGCGGCGGCACGGTAAGTTCACCCGCAAAATCGCTCGGCTACAACCCGGTCACGATGTAAAAGTCCAAGGGCCCTTCGGTAATTTTGTTTTTGATCCAAGTGACAGCAACATCATCATGCTGGCCGCCGGTATCGGCATAACGCCATTCATGAGTATGCTTAGGCACGCAGTAAAATCTGGCATGACCACACCGATTACGCTAGTTTATGCAACCAGCAGTGCTGATGATATACCGTTTTACGATGAACTAATCGAACTGCAAGCTCAGAAAAAGAATTTACGAGTCATTTTTGTTGTCAAACAAGGCATCAGAGACCAAGTCAATAATATATATGTCGGCCGAGTCGACGAGAACTTCCTGAACCGCTTAACCGGTCAGCGTTGGCGACCATTTACCTACTTTATATGTGGTCCCCTTGGCTTCACTAAATCCTTACAGAACGTCTTGATAAACAATGAGGTCGATCCGGAACGCATCATCACTGAATCGTTCAATCAATCGAGTTCGCACTTTTGGGGCCCAAGCAAAATGAGTATCCCTTCAATGACCTATCTAGTCACAGCTTTCACAATGCTGATTGGCATCGCTTTCATTATGGCCTTGGATCTCGTACGATTTATACCCAAGGCTCAGGCCGTCACCGCTACTAGCCAACCAGCTAACTCGACTTCATCGACCGTTCCGACGACCGACACCACGGCTAATTCGACGGCCTCTGCTACTGACCCAACCCAGAGCACTACCACCAACACCAACAATTCAACCGCCACTAACCAACCGTCACAAACCTACTATCAACAACCAATGACTTGCACTTCTAGAGGATGTTAAGATTCCAGCAACTCGGTAAGGCGCTAGGTTCAGATGTTGCATTAACGGTAATTGTTAAACACGAATCTGAAGTTGGGCCGATTTTCCAAACATTATGGGCCTTAATCACAAGTTTTGAGAAACGTTTCAGCCGATTTTTGCCGGACAGTGAGTTGTCTCATTTCAACCTAAATGCCGGACGGCCAACCCCCATATCCCGACAATTTCATGAACTATTAATATCTGCTCAGAAATATTCGAACCAAACCGACGGATTATACAATCCATTCATCCTGCCTTCACTGCAACAAGCCGGTTATATAGGCTCCTGGCCCCAGCCCGATAACTATAATCAACGGTTAAATTATTCCAAACGTCAACTGTCTGATCATCAACAATTGGTCATCAAGCCCACCACCGCCCACATCTCAGCCGCTAGCGCTTTAGATTTCGGGGGCATCGGCAAAGGCTATCTACTCGACGAACTGGCCGATTATTTAGAGAAATCCGGCTTTAATAATTACTGGCTGTCTCTAGGTGGTGACATCATTTGTAACGGCCGAGATCATCAGGCTGAAGACTGGAAAATTGGTGTGGCTGACGCCCACGACGATAGCATTGCTTGTACGACGATCACCAATCATGGCCAGCGCTTGGGCGTGGCAACTTCCGGCACCACGATTCGCAAAGGCCAAGGCTGGCATCATATAATCGACCCCCGAACTGGCCGGCCAGCAGAAACCGACGTTCTAACCGCTACCCTAGCCGCTCCATCAGCGACAACCGCCGATGTCTTTGCTAAATGCCTAGTCATATTGGGCTCAACTTCAATCGCCAAATTTCTAGAAACTACGGACTATTACGCAGTGGTTCAAACTGTGGCGCAATCCGGCAAACAAGCATTACAATATGGGAAGACTCCATGACCGCAGTTAATCTCATTTTGGCCGACAGCACTACTCGCATCATCACCCAGCGCGTAGTTTCGTCATGGGCTTGGTATATTATTCGCGCTGCTGGTTTCGTATCGGCCGCCTTGTTAATTGGACTAATGCTATCTGGTATCGGTCAAGTAACCGGCTTAACCTACCGCTTCCTCGAGCCAGTCAAAGCTTGGGCATTACACAAAGCTATGGCTTTTGCGCTGGTGGCGGCCCTAATCCTACATATCGGCTTCTTATTGCTCGATCATTACGTACCGTTCAATGTTTTCCAAGTCACAATTCCCTTCTTGTCGCACGTCAACAACGGATCGTCATTGCTCGGTATGGCCTTGGGCGGTTTAGCCGTCAGTTTTGGCATATTCGCCATGTATGGCGTCGTATTATTAGTGGCTAGCTCTCTAAGCTTGATCGATAGCCATAAACATACTTGGCGCTGGTTACACTATTCCAGTTACGCAGTGGTTGTATTAGTCTTCTTGCACGCTTTGTACTCCGGCAGTGATTTGAAGTACGGAACTTTCCGAGCTGGCTTCATATTTCTATTCGGAATTGTGCTTTTAGGTATCCTAAGTCGGATTCGTCGCAGTGGTTCACTCAAAGACCACGACGACTCAGATTGACATTTTGGCCAAAATACGGATAATGTAAGGAGTTATTTCCACTTTTAAATATGGAAAAATTAGAAATGCTTACACCTCTAAGCGTTTCGGAAATCGTTAGATTTTCGCCCAATTTTGCAATCTAAGGAGCCACAGGCGACTGAATGCAAAATTTAGAGGAGCCCGGCCGTCTAGCAGACAGCCGGACGACGCGGGCCCATAGCTCAGCTGGTAGAGCAGAGGACTTTTAATCCTCGTGTCGCGGGTTCGAGTCCCGCTGGGCCCTCCAATAAAATTACCTCAGCTTGTCTGGGGTATTTTTATTGGATGTTCGGCGAGCTTGGACTCGCGACACGACGTGTCGAGGGTGAGAATTGCCAGTGGCAATTCGCAAGGCAATCTTCCGATACAAGCTATGCTTGTAGTCGTGAAGTTGCGGGGTCGCCAAAGGTGACCGAGTCCCGCTGGGCCCTCCAATAGAAAACACCCACCTCGCCGTGGGTGTTTTCTATTGAACGCCTAGCGCGCTTGAGCCGGCGACAGAGATTTTGCTAAGCAAAATATCATAGTCGCGGGTTCGGCACAGCGCCAGCTCTCGCAGAAGCTAGCTTCGAGAAAGCTGACGCGCAGAAGGACGGAGTCCGCTGTCCCGCTGAACATCCAACAAAATCACCTCAGCTCATCTGGGGTAATTTTATAGAATTAGTCGGTTATTTGAATGTTGTTATATCATGGGGTGACATGAAAGCGCCGCTCAAACTGGCTAGTTTGTTATTTCTGGTCGATGACCACCGGATTCTTTTAGCTATGAAAAAGCGGGGGTTTGGAGCTGGGCTATGGAATGGTGTAGGTGGTAAACCTGAAGACGAAGAGTCTATCGACCAGACAGCGATTCGCGAATGCCAAGAAGAAATCGGCGTCACTCCCCTGTCGACGAAGCAAGTTGCGGTGCTCGATTTCTTCTTCCCAAACGATAAATCGAGTTGGGATCAACAAGTAATTGTATATATCTGCACTGAATGGCAAGCCGAACCAAAAGAAACTGAGGAGATGAGGCCCGAATGGTTCAACCTTACTGCTATTCCCTACGACCAAATGTGGAAAGATGATATCTACTGGTTACCCAAAGTTCTAGAAGGCCACTTTGTACAAGCCAAGTTTGGCTTTGACGATAACGATAACGTCATCAGTCACCAAATAGAGACATTACTCTCTCCAACCTAGCGGAAAGTTAACTACTAGAAAGTTGCGCTTTGACTGGTCAGTAAGCTGCTGTCACTACTATTAGCCGTTGATGGATCATTCTGGTTTAGCTCGTTAAGCGCAGCATCGAGATCGGCAGTCGAATTAATCTGAGGTGCTGAGCTAACATTAGTAGCTATTGGTGACTGAGTAGCCGCAACGGCTGGCGCAGTAGCTGTGCTAGCGGTAGTCGACGTATTCTGACGGCTATAGACTGAGTAACCGATGAAACCTAAAGCGGCGACAACAGCGACCACGATCGCCAATTCAACGACCGAAAAGCCTGAATGATTATTGCGTAAAGTCATTTTAGTTGCCTCCCGTTGTCTTGTTAGTGGTGGTTGTAGTTGTAGAAGTTGTTGAAGTAGTGGTACTTTGAACTGATTTAACGCCAACGATTAAATTCTTAACGGCTGTGCGGTAATCTTGGAGGGCTGATATTTCTAACTTAAGACTGTTTTTGAATGAGCTAACCATTCCCTTAGGGTCGGTACCATCACATTTGAATGTCACACTGGTTGCTTTAATCGTATCGACTGCTGTTTGAGCGGACGTATGTTGAGCGTTAACATCAGCAACTAATGCATCGTAATTACTGAGGGTTTTACCCTTTGTAGTATAGAAAGTTTCAGTACGAGTAGCGATAGTCGTGAACAAATCAAGTTGTTTTTGGCCGCGATCAGCGATTCTTGCCATAATGTTGGTCACGACTTTTTCGCGGTTCTGACAAACTTTTAGTTTGGCGTCGGCCAATCTAGTTTGAGCCTGAGTTTTGGCCTGCTCCTGCGCGGTAGTGCCATTGGTGGCTGGCGTAGTTTGGGAGTCAACAGTTACTGGTGTTGTCTGAGCATTAGCTCGAGCGTTAGAGCTCATCGCCAATGTCGGGACGGCCACTAAAGCCACTGCGCCGAAGGTGGCTAAAAAGAGCCCTGGTTTCACGAATAATTTACTCATTGATGAGATTCTTCCTTTGATTAAGTTATTACCTCTATCATTAAGCTTATGCCTTACGGTGAACAAGGTCAATAGTCTGATAAATCGTTGTAAATAATATAATTAATGGACGAATGGACAACTTCGATTGAAAGATTGGTCTTGAACTAGCGAACTAATAGCGGCGGCCACTTTTTGACGCTGGACAGTATGCCAAATGTTGGTCGGTTGATGATTGAGCCGAAATTTAGTATTGCGCCCAAAATTTCGCATAACTGGCGCTCGAACAACCGTGTAGTCCAAACTACTGGCCTCTAAGGTTTTGATGTGATTTTCGCCATCTAATAATATTTTACCGGCAACAATCTTGAATAATGGTCGCAGAAGTTTAGCTAGCCAGTTCGGATTATCACCACTAGCCCGCGCATCAGCACCGGTCAGTGTAATAATCCGCTTAATTCCCTGCTGCTCCATCGCCAGAACCAAAACGGCCATCGCCGAACTCAATATGTCTTTAGATTTAGTGTGCCAACTACCTAAAGTACTGATCACTAATTGACTACCTTGAATGGCTTGGCTGACATCACTAGACTGATGTATATCGCCTTTAATCAATTTCAAATGCTGGTCGGAAGCGAAATCAACGTCGTTATGAACGAAAGCAATTACCTGATGGCCTTGGGCTAACAGTTCAGCGACCACCAAGCGACCGACTTTTCCCGATGCGCCAAACACGGTAATTTGCATCAGTTTGGCCGCTTAGAAAACTATCTTGGTATTAGGTAATTCGGTTTGTAGTTTAGCTATTGTTGTCTGACTCAACGGGTTGCCGATCAAATCAAGTTCTTTGAGATTCGTCTTGAGATTAGCTAGTTCGTTCGGCAAACCAGTGATCTTGTTATAGCTGAGGTTTAATGTTTGCAGTTTGGACAATTGACCGATTTCAGCCGGCACACCAGTCATATGATTGTAGCTGGCGTCCAGCAGTATCAATTGTGACATCTGACGTATTTCGCCTATCAAACTGCCTTCCAACAAGTTGTGGTCTATCTTGAAAATTACCAGTTTAGTCATACCACCCATCTGTGATGGTAGCGTTTTAATACTATTATTCGATAAAATTAGCTCAGAAGTATCAGTTTGGTTATAGATGTTCGGCGTTACTTTAGTCAAACCCTGATTACTGAGATCGATGACACCATTATTGTTGCTAGCGTTGATTGTCGGGCTAGTTTTCGAGTTATTATTGTGGTTAATTCCATAATATAAACCGCCAGCTATGACCAATAAAGCTATGAAGCCTAATAGATATTTCATATAAGACCTGATTATAGCAGTTTGGCGACCAGATACTAACGCTTGCCGTGTTTGCCGTTATGTTTAGGACTAGGACGCTGCATCCATATAAACAATAGACAGACTATGGCGCTCGAACTCACGATCAAGACTTGTGATCGCTGGACTTGACTCCAGAGTGGCGACCCCATGACATCATGTTGCAAACCCGGCGCCATCAAAGGCACGATCAGCAAAGCCGCCAATAGTCCCACGCCAATCGCCGGCAAAACATTAAGTAGTAATTTGGACTTGCTTTTAACGGTCCTAATCATAAATATGGTCGTTAGAACCGCTGGCGTTAAGAGCAGGAATAAATGAATCGTGTCACTGCCGACATGCCCAGGATCAAAGCTATGGGAAGCGAATAAGCCCAGCAGGCTGTTGGCATCAGGTGCAATGAATTGCACCAAGACATCGCCCAAGCATAAGCTCAAAAATACCAAGGCAGCATTAATTCTGAACAACGTCAAAACTACGATCGGCAAGACTACTATGGCGGCCAGGATAATCGTTGGATTCATGCCCCCACTATAGCATGAGCGCAATCTGGCTACTAAAGTCTATGTCAAGCTTACGTTTAGGCGCCGATGCGATCTTTGCGGCGACCAACTTTAGCGGCTAACTCGGCGTAATCGATGATTTTCTCGGCGACGTTGTGATTGGTTACTTTCTCAATACCGAAGCCAGGACTAGAGTTTACTTCCAGAACTAATGGACCGCGCTCACTGCGCATCATATCGACACCACAAACAGCTAGTCCCATTGCCTTGGCGGCTTTCTGGGCAGTTCGACGTTCTTCATCGGTTAGCTTGACTGGGATACCTTCCCCGCCTTGGTGCAAGTTAGACCGGAAATCATCATCTAGGCTTTGGCGCATCATACTGGCCACGACTTTACCATTTACTACAAAAGCACGGATGTCGACTCCGGCACTTTCGGCCACAAATTCTTGGACGATGAAGCTCACGCCTTCAACATAGAAAGCTTGCATTACCGCAATGGCAGCTTTGCGAGTTTCAGCCAGCACTACACCATTACCGTGTGTGCCACGAGCAACTTTAATGATTGCCGGCGCTCCACCTACTTGATCGAGAACGTCATCTAGGTCGGATGATTCACGAGCAAACACCGTCTTGGGGATACCGACTCCGGCTTTGGCCAATAACTGCATACTACGCAGTTTGTCGCGCGACCGAACAATTGCTATCGAACTAGTAACGGTTGGGATATTACGCATTTCGAACTGGCGGACAATTGACGAACCGTACTTGGTCAAGCTGGCGGAAATCCGCGGAATGATAACGTCGACATCTCGTACTTCTTCACCTTCATACCGAATTACTGGGTTCCCCCGTTCGGCAGTAATGTAACATTTGGAATAATTAATAACCCGAACAACGTGACCACGAGCTTCAGCTTCCTCTTTAAGGCGCTTTGTCGAGTAGTTGCCTGGACCTTTAGATAGAATTGCAATATTCATAGCTGAACCTTACTCATTATTAATTGATACGTCAACCAAAAAACCATGGGTTTGTAAAAAGTTACGGCCGATTAACATCGGATATTTCATACTGCTACGATTGCTCAGTGTAATAGTTATCGGATAAGTTTTCCCCAATATGACTATATCGGTATCAATCGCATACCGATCTGAGATGTGACCGCTGGAACTTTTAACCCGGCGATGGTGAAAATTGTCAACGCTGATGACGGCGTTCTTACCATGTGGCACAAACTGCAATTGATTGCCGGTAGCAGATTTAACTTCTTTGATATTATCGGCATGCATCGAACCGGAAAACGCGCCGGTATCAACCTTGGCAATGATGTTATCAACGTTCAGCAAAGGCAAGCCGACATGCAGTAAAGTGCCGACTGTTTTAGAGTCGTTAGTCCGTTTAGTACGTAGCCAATTAATGTTCATCGATAGTCCTCATATTCGATTTGATTATATGAAGTAGTTCAAATCGAAGCTAATTATATCATATATATCTGGAATAAACAATACCATTATGCGCCGTTTGACGACTAGGTTTCTAAGACGTATGGGCGTGCAGAACGCGCGTGTAAGCTAGGTATATCAGCGACAGGACCATAACAATAATAGTTATAAGTAGAGGGATGAAACCACTTTGATTTAAATGCTTGTGCTTCATTTAAATTAATTATTAATCGATAGCTGATTTTTGGCAAGTTATAGATGACCTTAAGTCTATAATATAGTTTATGAACAAAATTCAGGAAAATATACCCCGTGATGTTATTACCCCTGACACAGCCGATATATTTAGTTATTATGGAGTTGAAGTTCCTGAACTAGGACCGGGAAATCTGCCTGGCAGGCTAGATTTTGAACGCCAAAAAGCCCTTGAAGCGCACCATTACAATGCAACTCATGATCAGCTTACCGGTTTAATGAATCGCCAAGGCTTAGAAGAATACTTGCGCGATAACAAATTGCCCAAAGCGGCGATGATAGTCGACGGTGACGGCATCAAACTTATTAACGATACGCTGGGCCACAGGCGGGGCGACGAAATTATCCAAACCATTGCTCAGGCCTTGGTTGCCAGCACTCGGCCTAGTGATGCGGTTTTCCGAACTGGTGGCGATGAGTTTACGATCATCTTAAACCCTAGTATTGCCAGCGGCGATTCAACTTTTGACGGTCAAGACATGCGTCACGGTGAAACCCAAACCAACCTAACTCCTCAACAACTTATCGATCTGACCATCGAGCGCATCGGCTTAAAAGCCGACTCAATAGTCAACGATCCAAAAAATGCCGACCTTCAGTCCGAAGGGATTCACTTTGGCATGTCTGTCGGAGGCGCCGTTTGGCAAGAAGGTATGAGTTTCAGCGATTTGACGGCGGCGGCCGACGCGGCGATGTATGAACACAAAACAGCCAAGAAGAACGGAATAACTGGCTAGTTTAGAACAAGCCGTGCTTCTTGGGTTCTGTGTCGAATTCTTGCAATAGTTGTTGCTGACGCTTGGTAAGTTTGGTCGGCGTATCAACAACTATCGTCACAATATGCGCGCCACGAGTTCCGCCCTTAAGGTGCGTGACACCGTGATTCGATAACTTAAAGTCTGAACCAGACTGAGTGCCGGCTGGCACTTTCATCCGCACCGGACCGTCAACGGTATCAACCGCTATTTCCGCCCCAAGAGCGGCGTCAATCATGCTGACATGCTCTTCACTGAGAATCAGATCACCTTCACGAGTAAAATGCTTGTGGGGTTTTACCCGAATGTTGACGTACAGATCACCTTTTGGACCATTGGCAACGGCTTCACCGTGTTCACGTAGGCGAATAGTCGCGCCGTCGTCGATACCAGCCGGTATTTTGAGGTCAATAACTTGCTTCTTGGATTGGGTACCTTTGCCGTGACAGACGCTACAAACTTTTTCTGGCACTTTGCCCCGGCCATGACAGGTTGGACAAATGCTAGCCTGTTGGATATTACCGAAAATCGTCCGAGTAACAGTCATGACTTGACCACTACCACCACACTGGTCGCAATTCTTTAATTCATGCCCAGGTTCAACCGTCGTGCCCTTACAGTGTTCACAATTATCATCAAGGTTAAGACTAAGCTCAACTTCGGTACCGAAAACAGCTTGCTCAAAACTAATCTCGACCCCAGCTTCAACATCACGGCCTCGGGTTTGACGTGGCTGACCATGAGTACTTCCACCACCAAAAAAGCTACTGAAGATATCGCCTAGACCTAGATCACCAAAATCAAAGTGAACTTCCTGGCCTTGACCACCAAAACCGCCGTAAGGATTACCGCTACCGTTACCACCGACGCCTGCATGGCCGAATTGATCATAACGTTTACGCTTGCTTTCGTCTTTGAGAACTTCGTAAGCTTCATTTATTTCTTTAAATTTGGTTTCGTCACCACCGCGATCGGGATGGTGTTCAACGGCCGCCCGGCGAAATGCTTTCTTGATTTCGTCAGCACTGGCATCTTTGCCAACTCCTAAAATTTCATAGTAATCGCGTTTAGCCATATATTGGGTCTTCTTTTGATTGGTTGAGCGTGATTTGATTCATTGCTCTATTCTATCAGTTAATTGGTGGTTGAATCTTTGAGCCAAGCTTTCGCCATATGCGACAAGTGCAACACCGGAATAGCTTTTAGGACAAAGGTTTCGTAACTATGTAGTTTAGCGACGACCTTCTCGACTGGCTGGAAAAAATCAGCTTTACTGAGCATTATCAGCTTAATTTCATCGGCTTCTTCTAGCTTATGCTTCCAGCTAAACTTCGACTTGATCGGGATGAATTCGGCGCAAGCGATTAATTTATCAGCCAGTAATTTATCAACTATGCGTTGGGCTTCCTGCCAGCTACCGCAAGTCAGGACTAATTCTACTGGCTGATTGTCGGCCATTATTTCTTATCTGCCTGGTCTGTCGATTTATCAGATTTTTCAGCTTCATCAACGACTTCACCCTCTATCGGTCCTTCAGTCTTGGAACCATCAGTTTTATCAGTTTCCGAGTTTCCAGAACCTTGCTCGTAAAGCTTGGCGCCGATAGGCATGATTACATCATTGAGTGTTTTAGCCGCCGCTTCTAAAGTTTCCTTTTCGGCTTTATCGTCGGCCACAACTTTCTTGGCTGTCTCAACAGCTGTTTCTAGCGACTTCTTGTCATCATCGCTGATTTTATCGCCGTTGTCTTTGATCAGCTTCTCGGCCTGGTAGACGGCGCCATCGAGCACATTGCGGGCTTCGACTTGTTCTTTGCGAGCCTTGTCTTCTTCGGCATGAGCTTCGGCTTCTTTGGCCATTTTCTCAACTTCAGTTTTATCTAGATTACCCGATCCGCTAATCGTTATGCTCTGCTCTTTACCGGTACCTTTATCTTTGGCTGTAACATTTAGAATGCCATTGGCGTCAATATTGAAAGTAACTTCAATTTGCGGAATGCCACGCGGTGCCGGGGCAATACCGTCTAGAATGAATCGACCGAGGCTTTTATTGCCTTCAATCATATCGCGTTCACCTTGAGCAACATGGATCTCGACTTGGGGCTGGCTATCAGCAGCTGTGCTGAATACTTCCGACTTGCTAGTCGGGATGGTAGTATTGCGCTCAATCAGCTTGGTCATCACCCCGCCCATGGTTTCGATACCAAGACTTAGCGGCGTCACGTCAAGTAGTAAAACGTCTTTGACGTCACCCTGTAAGACACCTCCCTGAATGGCGGCACCAATAGCCACAACTTCGTCAGGATTAACACCCTTCATGGGGTCTTTGCCAAAAATCTGCTTAACTTTTTCCTGAACGGCTGGCATGCGAGTCATACCACCGACTAATACTATGGCGTCGATTTCACTGGCTTTTAGTCCAGCATCTTTGAGAGCTTTTTCGCAAGGGTCGGCTGTCTTACTTATCAAATCAGAAACTAGGTCTTCAAGTTTGGCGCGGGTAAGTTTGTGCTCGAAGTGCTTAGGTCCATCGGCATCGGCGGTCAAGAATGGCAAGTTAATGTTTACTTCTTGAGCTGAGGACAACTCAATCTTGGCCTTCTCGGCTTCGTCACGCAAGCGTTGCATGGCGGCTTTATCTTCAGAAATATCAATACCCTGTTCTTTTTTGAACTCATCAGCGAAATAATTGACTAATACTCGGTCGAAATCAGCACCACCTAAGTGGGTGTCACCATTAGTGCTTTTAACTTCAAAAACTCCATCGCCAAGTTCTAGAATCGAAACATCAAATGTGCCACCGCCTAAGTCATAGACGGCAATTTTCTCATCTTTGTTGTCACCTTTATCTAGACCATAGGCTAAAGCCGCGGCAGTCGGTTCGTTAATAATTCGTTTAACTTCAAGGCCGGCGATCTTACCAGCGTCTTTAGTGGCTTGACGTTGACTGTCATCAAAGTAAGCTGGAACGGTAATTACAGCTTCGGTAACTTTGTCGCCCAAGAAAGCTTCGGCATCGGCTTTTAATTTGCCGAGGATCATGGCGCTGACTTCTTCAGGGCTATATTCCTTGTCGGCCATTTTGACTTTAACTCCATTGCCGGACTTAACCATTTCATAGCCCATCAGCTTAAGATCGCGTTGAACTTCTTTGTCGTTCCAATTACGTCCAATCAAACGCTTAACTTCATATATCGTGTTCTTGGAATTAGTCACCTGTTGGCGACGGGCTACTTGCCCAATTAAGCGTTCACCACTTTTGTTAACCGCCACGACACTAGGCGTAGTTCGGGCACCTTCGCTGTTAGCGATGATTTCTGGCTTGCCTGACTGCATAACCGCCATTGCTGAGTTAGTCGTTCCGAGATCGATGCCAATAATTTTAGCCATATTTACTCCTCTAGTAGATTTATTCATTAAAAATCGATTTAACTACTATCATCATAAAAAACTAGCACTCTCATGTCAAGAGTGCTAGCTGTTGTATTGTTAGCTACAACTAACTTTGGGGATTTTCTAGCTTAGGTGGAGGTGGCAATTGGTCGTTATTCAGCCTATGAAGCTGTTTATCGAATTTGGCAGTATCCTGATGTCTAACAAATTTATCAATATCACCTTGACTAATTGGCGTACTGGCGGGCGGTTTAACTTCTCCGTCCCATTCCAGCCGACCGGCTTTGGGATCGGTCATGGCAGTCTGGACATGGTCGCCGGCGCGACCTAACAATCTTCTGATTCTTTCGATTTTAGATTCGGCGTTAGGATTAACCGGTTCAGGGATTTCATTCATTTATAATCCTTATGTTTTAGATATAACCTGAGCAGTATTATATAACTTCTAGACTAATTTAACACGTACCATGGCGTGACGGATGACGTCGTCGCCCAATTTGTAGCCTGCTTGCAGTTCTTCGCTGACGACTTCATTAACGCCCTCACCTTCATCCATGGTGACCGCCTCGTGATACTGAGGATTAAACGGCTCACCAACAGTGGCAATCCGCTCAACGCCTATATCGGCTAGAGTTTTTTCGAACTGCTTGACTATGCCTTGGATGCCTTGAATGTAATCATTGTCGGCCAAATCTCTCGGTACATGTTTGAGAGCTCGTTCAAAATTATCAATTACTGGCAGAAGATCGCGCACAACATTGGACTTGACGACCGTCCGCAAACTGGCAATCTGGGCTTCGTGCTGGCGACGAATATTTGTAGCATCAGCTCGTTCACGCTGCAAGGCCTCAGTTAGAGCTTGAAGTTCGGTCTGGGCGTCGTTAGGCTTAGCTTTTGGATTTTTAGGCATATAGCACCTCCTCTAGTTCTTGGCCGGCCCGGCGAACCAGCAACATGACTTCGCGGTAGCTCTGACGAGTCGGACCAAGTGTACCAATATAACTGTGGTCGCTGAACGGACTGCGGAATCGACTAATGATTAGGGTACAGCCAGCGCTCCGACCAATTGGGTTCTCGGCACCAATATAGACACTCAATGGTTCATTGGGGGCAGCTTCACGTAGCCAAGGTTCAAGATTATCAAGCAAACTGGCAACTTGTTGAACTTGCATGCCATTGATAAATTCTGGTTGACCAAATAGATTGGATAAGCCGCTCATGTACAACTGATTACCAATTGTAGCGACAGCCAGATTTTGCGTCAGCTCGACTAATGTATCAACTGCGCTCCGAATAGTATTCTCCGGCACTCCACCCATCTGAACTCGAGTTGCCAAAGCTCGTTCAGTCCGTTTCTCGGGCATATTATGTTCGCCACCCTCTATCAGCTCATTGACATATAATCGATACCCCTTGTCGGTTGGGACTCGGCCAGAACTAGTATGTGGCTGATGGATATAGCCTAAATGCTCCAACTCGGCCATTTCGGCCCTAATCGTCGCCGAACTCACACCAAACACTTTAGCCAGCAAACTAGAACCTACCGGGCTAGCTACTTCAGCATATTGTTCAACGATGGCACTTAATATCTTCTGTTGGCGTTCAGTCATAGCAACATATCAACCGTTTATAGGTGTTATGATATATCAAATAGCACTCGGACGTCAAGAGTGCCAACTAGCCCGATGGTTTCAATCAACCGATTAGATTAAAACTATTATACGGCTGACACTGAACGCTAATAAAGCAAAGTGCCAGTCAGTTATTTATTAATTTTTATAAACTTTCGACTAATTGTCGAGTGGCGATGAGGAGCTGTTCGGCCAATTGCCGACCGGCCTTTTCCTGGTCCTCGTGGCGAATTCCCAACTCCACTATTTCATTGATTTGTCGACTAGCATCGATGACTTTGTCGTTGATAACAAAATGGTAATAGTCCCGCTTGAGGGCAAATTCAAATTCTTTGATGGCACTTTGCATCCGTCGTTTAAATTCGACTGGGGTCATCGCGCCACGGTGCTTTATGCGTTTCTGCCATTCCTCAAAGCTCGGTGGCAAGACAAATACGCAGATTGTGTCCGGCTTATACTTGATGGCATTATCAGCACCAGCCACTTCAGTATCCGATATTGCTGTTCGATTTTCGTCCAACGATTTTTCTAGCTCCCGAACGCTTACGCCAGAAACTTGTTGATTGTGTATCACGGCGGCTTCTAAGAATTTACCCTGTTTAATATCCTCAAGCATTTCTTTTTCAGTCCTGAACCAGTACTCACGACCGTTTTGTTCGGGAACACCTTCATTGTCACGCGGCTTTCTGGTAGTGTCGGAGACTACAAAATGATAATTACCAGTTTTTAGAAGTTCGCGAATGATTGTATTTCGACCACTGGAAGTAGGTGCTACTAACAACACTAGTTTAACTTGTGATAGCGCCTGCAGGGCTGGCTTCGATAAATGATAATCGACTAATAGTTTACGAAACTCAGCAATGTGAGCAAGTTTGTTCATAGATTATTTATAGCAGATTAACAGGGGTGAAGCAATGCAATAACAACATTAACCCCTAATCAACGTACAATACCGAGCTCAACACTCGAGGTTTAAATAGAAACAGTCTCAATAAAATAGTGTGAATGTGGACGGCCACCACCATAACTAGTATCGACGTCAAGACAAATCCGGCACTTAACCATATACTAGCTTCACCCGACCCGGCTAGCGCGGCAGTACCACAATATGGCACAATCGTTCGAAAGAAAAATAGTGTGTAACTTACCCATATCAAAACGATTATTAGCCTAATCATGAAGTGCTCCACAGCCGTCCAAATCAATTTGCGGCGATTGACGTGCACGTAACTCAGTTCTTGATTTAATTCCAGTTGGTTGCGGATAGCTCTAATAATATTTATAGCGAACAGGTATAAAACTAGACCGATCAAAACCCAAAACAATAACAATGGTAAATCACCCAGAAAACCGCTCGACGTTGTAGTGACAAAAGCTTGATAAGTAGCGGTGTGGGTAAAGTCATAATTCAGTAGTTCAAGGCGCAAACTACTGGTTTGATAATGACTGACTAATAGCGTACCGACACCGATACCAATCCCAGCCGCCAAGGCAATGCTGGCGCTCAACCATGATGGTAACAGTATCAGGGCTATCAAACGGCTATCAAAATTGTTTTCGCTAGGTAGATGTTTCATTTTGTGGTCTTCCGATTTATTGTATAACAGTCCGGCTTTATGCGGTAATTATCGGACAATTAATCGCGCTTGAGCATGACCGTAAAAGCTTCGGCCGGAATATCAACTTTCCCGAACCGTTTCATGCGTTTCTTACCCTTAGCTTGTTTGGCTAGGACTTTCTTCTTGCGCGATACATCGCCACCATACAGACCGGTAGTGACGTCCTTACGAAAAGCGCTGATGTCTTCACGAGCGATGAATCGACCGCCAATCGCCGCTTGCAATGACACTTGGAAATTCTGTCTCGGAATCACTTCTTTTAATTTACCGACTGTTTCGCGACCAATGCGATCGGCTTCTGAACGATGGACCATAATACTTAGCGCTCCGACTATCTCACCCGCCACATAGAAATCCAGCCGGACCAAATCTTCAGCCCGATAATCGTCTAGCTCATAATTAAACGAACCGTACCCACTAGTGATGCTTTTAAGTTGGTCATAAAAATCGGTCAGAAGATTAGCTAATGGTGCCGAGAAACTGACTAGTGCTCGATCTTCCATATAGCTTAGATTGTTCTGCAATCCGCGTTTCGACGATATCAACTGGATGACCGGACCGACGTAATCCTTGGGTACGACGATTTCACCTCTTATCCAAGGTTCGCGGATTTCGACGATCGTGGCTGGATCCGGTAAAGCCGAGGCGCTTTTGATATCCAGCTCACTACCGTTTAACAACCTGACTTGATAGTCAGTTGATGGGTTAGTAACGACTAAAGCCAAGTCGTATTCACGCTCCAAACGTTCGCGGATTATATCCATATGCAGTAGTCCCAAGAAACCAATCCGAACCCCAAAGCCCAGTACCGGTGAATTCTCCGGCTCAAATTGCAATGCCGAATCGCTTAGACTGAGTTTTTCGATAGCTTCTTTGAGCTCCAAATAATATTCATTACTCTCTGGGAAGAAACCAGCATAAACAAACGGCCGAACATCTCGATAACCTGGTAAAGCTTGACTAGCCGGTGAGCTAGTGAGCGTCACAGTGTCACCGACTTTAGCTTCACGAGTTGATTTCAAGTTGGTAACAATATAGCCAATCTCCCCAGCTTGCAAACTTTGGCCGGCAGTCATGTCTGGCTGTAGCGTACCAACTTCTAGGGCTATTCCTGTGGCGCCGGTGGCCATCATTTTAATCTGGCTATTCTTCGATACCGAACCATCGAACACGCGAATATACAGTATTACTCCGCGATAGTCATCGTAGTAACTGTCAAATATTAGAGCTCTAGTTTCCGGTAATTTTGAACTTAGCGGTGCCGGTATATCACGCACGATGCGGTCTAGTATTGCCGGTACGCCTTGTCCGGTTTTGGCTGATATATGCAGGATGTCGTCTGGTTTACAACCCAGCAAACTAACTATTTCGGCACTGACCTTTTCGACGTTCGCAGCTGGTAAATCGATTTTATTGAGTACTGGGATGATCGCCAGGTCAGCAGCGATAGCTAAATAGACATTGGCTAGAGTCTGAGCTTGGATACCTTGACTGGCGTCAACGATTAATAAAGCCCCTTCGCAAGCTTCAAGGCTACGCGAGACTTCATAGCTAAAATCAACGTGACCAGGCGTATCAATCAAATTTAGCTCATATTCAATTGGCAATTGGCTTTTAGCGAATGGCAATGAATTAGCTTTTGACGATTGGCGATTATGATTCAATTGGTCATTGTTAATCGCTAATTCATTGTTCTTAGCTAATTGCTCATTGCCAATACTAGTTTTATAGAACATGCGCACCGGCGCCAATTTGATAGTAATGCCCTTCTCGCGTTCCAAATCCATACGGTCCAATAGTTGGGCTTTCATGTCACGCTTATCGACCGTACCGGTCAACTCTAGAAGTCGATCGGCTAGAGTCGATTTACCGTGATCGATATGGGCAATGATACAAAAATTACGAATGTGGTCTTGTTGCATGTCAGGCCATTATATCGTTAAACGATTAAAAATAACAGAGGTGGAATAATATTTATTGACCTATAGGTCAATCTTAAGTGGCTTAAGGGCAATGCGCCGCATTCGATAAATCACCGGTCGAACTTCTTCCATGCCGAAAATTGACGATACTATCACGTGGACCGCCATCACTACTACTGAGATTAATAATAACTTGCCGCCCAAGGTGACGATACCACGGTCATCAACACCTAACGGGTACAACTTGACCATGATATAGCCGGCGGAAATTGTAAAACCGGTGACTGACATTGTTCTAAACACGCTACTACGAAAAGCCGTATCAAATATACCTCGATCACGAATTAACATAATAATCATTAGTAGCGAAACTTCGGCGAAAGCCACGATTGACTGAGCTAGCGCCAAACCTTCAACGCCGTAAGCACTAGGTCGAGCTAAGCTGTAAGCCAACACCACGTTAAGCGCAATAATGAAAAACGATACAAAAAGTGGGGTTTTGGTATCTTTCTGGGCGTAGAACCAACGCGAAATAATCGAGTAAATTATTCGGAAAAAGATGGCGGCCGTCAAGAAACCGAAAATACTGGCGATTTGTTCATTGCCTTTACTGTAGATCAAGTGGGCTAAATAGCCTCGACAGAAGAACGCAATCACCACTACTGGGGCGCTAATCCATATCAAAACCCTCAGCACCATCAAGAAATCACGTCGAAACAGGTCTGGACGGCCCTGACTAAGTCGAGTATTTAGGCGCGGAAATGCCGCCGTCGATATCGCCGTTCCAATCAGTAGAATTGGTGCCGTACTCAAGATAAAGGCGTTATTGAAATTACTAATATTACCGGCTCCGAGACCGCTAGCAATGTGGGTTTCAACGATACCTTCAACCTGATCTATCCCCTGATCAAGTGAACGTGGCGGCAGGTTCCTGAGCACGACATGGAAGTCCGGACTATGCCACATGATACGAGGGTGCCAGTGAAAACTGGTATTCATAACGCCAAACGCAATGATAATCAATTGCAGGACTGCTCCAATCATCGCCCCGAGCCCTAGACCAACTAGCCCAATATTATCCTTAAAGACAAAAATACTGATAATGATTGACAAGTTGTAAGCCAATGGTGCGATAGCATAGAAGAAGAATCGTCCCATGGTCTGCTGAACACTGTTAAGAATACCAGAGATAGTAAACAGCAAGGGGTTGAAGGCTAGGAAACGCATAATCGTCGTCGCTGTATCGAGTTGCTCGGGTGTTAGCCCAGGAGCTACAACATGATGAATTAACGGTCGAGCGAAAATAATCATGATGACACCAACCACCGCCATAATGATCGCCAACAAGTTCATCAGCGAGCCAGCTAATTCCCAAGCCGATTGCTTATTACCACGGTGCAATCGATCGGACAACACCGGCATAAAAGCCACGCCTAAAGCACCGGCGGCTAAAGTAAAGAAAAAGAAATCGGGAATACTGAAAGCCGCGAAATAGGCATCGGTACTGTGTGGACCGACCAGAGGAAAGTTGGCGTTAACCAACTTGGTACGCAAAAAACCCAGTAGCTGTCCAGCTAAGGCTGTGACCATTAGCAGAGCGGCAACATTGCCGATGCCGATACGCTTTTTCTTTACTGCACTGGGATTATTGTCCATGAATGTTCATTTTTATCGCTAAATATCATCAATAAGTATAGTGCAGGTAGCCCGCCAGTGATAGGCTAAATATTTAAAATACTGATAGCATAGAAGTTTGGCTTAATACAAAGCGGCGGCTTGAGGCATTTTGGCGCCCTTGAGAACTTCATCGACTTCGTCGGCGTCGACTGTTTCTTTCTCAATCAAGCGCTCTTTGAGACTCTCAAGTTTATCGAGATTGGCTTTGATTACGGCTCGAGCGCGATTGGCGGCTTCAGTAATCAAACTTTCGACTTCATCATCAATTACTTTAGCTGTCTCATCAGAATAATCACGTTCGTGAACCAATCGATCGATCATCATACCATCATCAACATGGAAGACTTGATCGCGCAATTTCTGGCCCATACCTTGATTGACGACCATATCTCTGGCTAATTCAGCGGCATGTTGAAGGTCATTACCGGCACCGGTAGTAATTCGATCACGTCCCAAGATTACTTCTTCGGCAATTCGACCGCCTAATCCACGAGCTAAAATGTCCTTGAATTGAATCAACGATACAAAAGCTCGGTCTTCGGGTGGAATAAACCAAGTGACTCCGCCAGTGTCGCCACGAGGGATAATCGTTACTTTGTGGACTGGATCACTATCTGGTAGAACATGACCGACAAGCGCGTGACCAGCTTCGTGGTAGGCCGTAGTTTTCTTGTCATTGTCTGACATGACCTTGCTTTTACGCTCTGGGCCGATGGCAACTCGTTCAAACGCTTCAGTTACGTCCTTCTGAGTGATTTCATTACGGCTATTACGGGCGGCAATAATCGCCGACTCGTTAGCGATGTTAGCTAAATCGGCGCCGGAACTACCAGCAGCTTTGGCGGCCAAAGCATCAATATCAACTGATTTAGCCAGTGGTTTCTTGGCAAAATGTACTTTCAGAATGGCCTCACGATCTTTGCGGTCGGGCAAACCGATATTGACGCGTCGGTCGAAACGACCTGGTCGCAGTAAGGCTGGATCAAGTACATCAGCTCGGTTGGTGGCTGCTAGAACAATTACATTAACTCCCTGTTCAAAGCCGTCCATTTCCACCAGAATCTGATTAAGCGTTTGTTCGCGCTCGTCATGACCACCGCCCATGCCAGAACCGCGACGGCGCCCCACGGCATCAATTTCATCGATAAAGATAATGCATGGTGAGTTTTTCTTGGCCTTGGCAAACAAATCACGAACCCGTGACGCCCCGACACCGACAAACATTTCGACAAATTCCGAACCAGAAATACTAAAGAATGGCACATTGGCTTCGCCGGCTACGGCTCGAGCCAACATGGTTTTACCAGTTCCTGGAGGGCCAACTAGCAAAACACCCTTAGGTATGCGGGCTCCCATTCCGGCGAACTTCTTGGGGAATTTCAAGAATTCAACGACTTCTTCTAGGTCTTGTTTAGCTTCTTCGGACCCAGCGATGTCTTTAAAGGTTGATTTGTCTTTTTCGTTACCATATAGCCGAGCCCGACTTTTGCCAAAGCTCATGGCTTGATTACCCTGCCCCTGGGCGCTCCGTAACATGAAGTACAGCAAACCAGCTATCAATATTACTGGAACAATGGAAGTAGCAATATTAATCCAAGTCGATGAGCTACTGGTGACTGGCTTGTAAGTTATTGATGCTTTACTGGTATCGAAACCTTGGTCTTTTAGTCCAGAATTGCTATCGACGTAAGTTTTGAGCGTCGGCTTACTTTGATCCTTGGTCGTAATTGTTAGCTCGTTGCCGTTAACGACGATTTTTGAATACTTACCGGCATTGTTGTCGCTAATGGCTTGAGTAGCTGGTATTGGGGTCAACTTTGATGGCTGGGTGGTCGCCGTCAGAATGATTAATCCAAACAATATGATTAAGGCGACAAAGCCGACGTTCTTGATACCACGACTAGTTGGCTTAGTAGGTTTTCGAGGGGCTCGTAAAGGTTTTTTATCCATAGTCTAAATATTATAGCGCGGTCATATATTTTTGGCTAGCGCTCAATGCCCGTGAGTGCCAAGTACTTAGTGCCAACCTTCATATTATGGCCTTGAAATATCGGAAATAGCTTGCCAGTTTTAGCGGTCTTGGCCGACACTACCAGCCTGTCGATTTTACGCCGATCGAGCTGACGCCAGCCATTCGACCTCAGCCAAGTTGCCATCACTTCCTTAGCTACCGAATGTGGTAAGTGGTTAAACCACCGGCGATCAATCTTGCCGGCTTTCGATTGTTGATGCAGAACATTAGTCAGTGCTTCGTCTAATTCTCGATTCTGTGTCTGCAATTCACTGAGGATCTGCCTCAAGTGTTGTTTGGAGACCTCGTCAAATTTCGGCAATAAATAATGTCGCACATAATTGCGCAGATACTTTGGATCATGATTGGTGCTATCTTCGCGCCACTTTAACCCTTGATCATTGGCGTAATCGATTAAAGCTTGCTTGGGCAGATGTAGTGCTGGGCGATGCAAATCTGACTGTGAAGTTAAAGATGTCAAACCTTTGCGGCCGGTTCCGCGAAGTATGTTGAGGATAGCAGTCTCGATTAAATCATCTTGGTGATGGGCTGTAATGATTGCTCGACTATTACTCGAGGCCTGCACTTGGCGTAGAAACTGATAGCGAGCTTTTCTGGCCTCAGCTTCGCTGGCACCAATCCCTAAATGACCCTCGGCATAGACAAACGGCAGGCCATAGGCTTTAGCTAAAGCCTGAACTAGTAGTCGATCTTGGCCAGAATCCACACGAATACCATGGTCAAAATGAGCGACAATCAGCTTCGGATAACTTTTACCCAGTTGCCTAGCTCGCCAATTTTGGACATACAAATGATGGAGTAAAGCCGACGAATCCACTCCACCGCTTACGGCCACAACGTAACTACCAGGATCCAGTTTAATATCCATATGACCATGTTAACAGTTAACGTGCTTATGGATTACATATGGATTTAATCTAACATCGGTTGTCATCACATAAAAAAAGGTCTATAGTCTCAACAAAATGTGGGTAAAAGGAAATGGCTGTGGAATTTGACCCTCATAATCAGTCTGAGATATTACTATCGGAATCTGACCACGCTATTCGAGTGGTCGCCCAACCCAGCCAGTTCAAAGTCACTGAGTTAGCTGATAAGCCTTTCGTCATCGGTACACTTCCCGGTGAATTTGTCGGAGATGTCGAAGCTAGCGTATACCTTATCAGACGAGCAGAGACTTATACGACTTTTGCAACCGTTGAAATGCCACCACGTGATGATTTATCAGCTTTAGAGCAGTTTGCACAATTAACCGATCAGCTGGAACACACCAATAGAGCTAGTGTTTTAGATAAATACCGAGCTTTCCGTCCGATTACCAAAAATCTGCTAATGGTATATATGCTTGAACTTCAGCCAGACGGTAGCTCTAGTCGTGAAGTACTTATATACCCTTGTCAGCTCAGCTCTCTAAATAATGGACTTGGTGCTGACTATTTTAGAAGGACCGGCAATAGTGACGAAGCCGATAGCTTAATCACGGAAGTCGGCCGGTCGGTAAGTGACGTAGTTAACATATTAAATCCCGACACCCCAAATCCCAATCGATCCCTTAGAATCACTTTGCCGAGAGACGCTCCGGAAGAAATAACTAAAGAACTAGTTGTTAAAGATAAACCGATCACTGAGACTACTCGACGACCCAGAACAATCGAAAATTCTAACCTCCCAACGTTTTCGGACTTTGGTGGTTTAGATGTTGAGATGATGACGCTCATGGACTTTGTGGCTAGTTTGGACAATCCATTATTGGCCGAACATGGTCTAGCCCGACCAGGAGCGATACTCCTAGAGGGACCAGGTGGCGTTGGCAAAACTGCCTTAGTTCAAGCCCTGTCTAGGGAGATCAATGCCAAATACATTCCTGTCCGAGTGAGTGATATAGCAGGCCAATTCGTAGGTGAGCCTGTGAAAAAGTTACGTGATACTTTTAGCAAGGCGGCAACTGCCAGCAAAAACAATAAGGTTGTTCTGTTCTTCGATGAATTTGATGGTTTGTTCAGTTCCGACTCGATGGGGAACCAGGGCGTTGTTAGCGCATTAGTAGCTGAGCTAAAAATTATACTGAATAATTGTGCTAGTGATTATCCAAATTTAATCGTGGTAGCCGCCTCAAATAATGTTGGTAATATATCGCAAGAATTATTAAGACCTGGAAGGTTTGACACAGTTATCAAGATTCCAGCGCCCAGTCAAAATGCTAGACAGGCCATTTTCGCCAATATGTTGCTTCGACACGAAGATCATTTCAAGGTTATATCAGATGAGGACGTCGACGTGGAGTTCGCCAGGCTACAGGACGGTGCAAACGGTGTTTTTGAAATCCAGCAAGATAGTAGCCTAATCAATATCCATGAATTAGCTACAATTACCGAAGACCTGACTGGTGCGGACATCAAAAATATAGTTGATGGCCTCCTGCGCAGTCGCCTGCAATTACAATTCAAAACCGGCTCTTCACCAACCTCAACCATTACCCACGCCGAATTGGTCAAAGCCATCCAGGCCTACCGCACATCCCGACCCAGCAATAACTAGCTAGTCCTAATAGTCACACATCAAATGCACTTGAGACTGGCGGAGGTTAACTTCGTCAACCCTCCAATACTAGTCAACAGATGTAAATCGTGTTATATTAACCCCTGTATTTCGAAATTTGTCTTGCGATTTACCAAAACATCAAACCAAGGAGCGTAGCGACTGTATGATGTTTTGAAAGGAGCAGAGTGACAGAAGTTGGAGCTCGGCAAAAGTAACGCAAGTTAGTTTTGGCGAACGAAAACTGACGTCGCATTGCGACGTGGCGGCGTAGCTCAGTGGTTAGAGCACAGGACTCATAAGCCTGGGGTCAGTGGTTCAAATCCACTCGCCGCTACCAACAAAAGTGCCCGAGTCTATCTCGGGCTTTTTTGTTGGTCATGCCTCTTGTTCTCACTTTCACTCCTTTCTAGTTTAGTGAAAGTGTCCAAGATGTATGGTAGGTGGATAATAATTGGAGCCGAATATATTGTAAGTTAACAATTATTCTTGTATGGTAGTGAAATATGAGTCATAGCCCTGAAGGCCAGAATTTACCGAGCGAATTCTTTACCGGTACTGTCCGCCTGCCAGGTGGTATCGAGCGAGCTACCGCCTACTACGCCGACTTGTCTCACCCCTTAGGCTTAACCGCCGTCCGTAAGTTAGTTCAAATAACTGGGATTGCACCCAACGACATCCACAATCCGACCAACCATATGATCATCGATGCTTTTCAAGGTTTCCCAGCCTACGACTTGAGAATCATGGTTAGGTCGTCGGATTTCCAATTGGGACCGACATCTGATGAAAATATCGAGTTTCAAGTTAGTGAAGCTGAAACTCTAGAGCGAATCCTAGCTTTTGGACAGACTCACGCTCCGGCTGGTCCGGATAGCCTAATCATCAATGATGAAATCGCTCTATATGCTCCAGTCCTAGCCAGAGGGCTAAAAGTTCAAGGTCATAAAGTCGATTCGGCCAATCCACACACCGGATTTTATTTATAAACATATAAAACAGCCTGAGAATTAAGCTCAGGCTGTTTTAATAGCTAGCGTTTACAATTTTCTTAGTAAACGATCTATATTTAGTAAACTTTGATCCGATGTAGACTCGAATTCAAAGCTAAGGTCGGTGCTAGACTTCATAGCCGACTCCTAAATTAATTTTGTTTGTAAATTTTTGTTTGTGATCACGAAACAGTATTTATTATACATTAAATTGATGATTTGTCAATTTTTATTTCGTTGGACCTCAGATATATAGTACGTCGCGTTCGCCTAACCGACAATATCGGCAATCGCTAAATGGTTGTATTTTTTGCACTATTATTGATTTGAATAAAAATGGCTATAGCTATGATAAATAATAAGCCGGCAAAGCCCAAAAATATCGGATTCGCTTGATGGTTAAGCGATTTGACCGGAGTAGCCGTCGTAGTGGTGGCGATAGTTTTGTTAAAGCTAATCGTTGGCAAGCTGTTCGGTTGTAACAGTATGCCCGTCTGACCACTATTCAGCACGTCAATAGTGCCACCCGGTTGAATGCCCGATGACACATTGCCACCAAAACTACTAGAGTCGCTGGATAACTGAGGATTATTAGTGCTGGATTGAGTTCCAGAACTGGTATCGGTTGAGAGTGCTGCGTTGGTCGCCATAACCCTATTGTACGGTAAAGACTAGTAATTCACCGAATATTTTAATCTCGTCTGTCGCTGGAATATGGCCGACTACGTGATTAATCATAATCCGATTAGTTGATGCCTGTGATTAAGTCCATACTTATATGTGATAAAAAAGCTCGACTAACGATTAGGATACATATGTTCGACCGAGCCCCAGACATAAACAAAAAACCGCGAAATGTTAAAGTGCGCACCCAAAACTTCATCAAGAACAACGGCGAACCCTTAGACAAAGCCGCCAATGACACGCCGACCAGTGAAGAAGTCGTACTAGTCCAGAATAGTCCGGTCATGAGACAACGCTTCCGGCAGATAGCCAGCCGCATCCGCATCATCAACGTCCACGGACTCAGAAAAAACCCACCACACGTCGATTAGGGTTTAAGTAACTATTTTTTTGAGTAGATTACGGTCTCGGCGTGTGTTGGCTTCTTCGATAGCCCCAAAGCCATCGTCGATAAATATTGGCAGGTCGGTGGGTCGTTTACCGATCAATTTAGCAGTCGTAGCCAAACTAATACCCAGCAGGCCGTGCATGAACAAGATTCGCCTGACAACGTCATTCATGCGTGGCAAGGCTCCAACCAAATCGGCGACCGGAATAGTTGGCAATTCCAGCGGATTGGCACCGTTAGGACTAAGCTTTAATGCCGTATGATTTAGACGGCGGCGATTTAGCTCGTCACGAATACAGCCGACCATCATTTCATGAAATACTACTTCCCTACCGACATCAACCAACCTAAGGTCGCCTTCGTTGATGTCAGTAACTATCCGGAAAGATGCCGCTCTGACTACATCATTAGCTTGTTTCTCGTCCAATCCGTGTTTACCGATTAGCATTGACGTAATGTTCGGTGTAGCCTTTTCGGCAAACATATAAAAATTATCTATCGTCGTACTATCACCATTAGGCTTAACCAGTTCACCCAGCTCGGGATCTTCAGTAGTATCGACTTTGAATACTGACTTTCGTGCTACTTCAAGTGAAGGTGGCATATATTGGCCTTTTAGAACTGAAGTTTCAAGAGCTAGCCGACTTAGAGTAATTTCGGCCATAGCAAACTTACGAACCAGACCAGTGTAAGACGCGGTCTCGGTATCATCGATAACGGCTGCGGCTGCTTCAGAACTAAGCTTGGCGGCTCTAGCTAGTTCGCGGGCGCGAGATGCGCTATATTCTGGCTCAATTTTTGTCCAATGAGTTGACGCAGCTAATTCTTGGGCTTCTTCCCAAGTACCGGCCTTCTTGATTACTTCTACTACAGCTCTGGTACTTGGTATGTTCATGTTGTGCTGCTTGGCGATATCGGCAACTAAACGCTGAAGAGCATACTGCCGAGGAAAACCTCTAGCAATTACCCCTAGATGCTGTGGCGTAATATCAACCAAGGAATGACCACCAACCCGACGCCTAGCTTCTTTGACTAGTTCCGGATCGGCCAATTCGGCAGTCGTTAGATTGACGTGAACGGTTGTCGGAGACAGACCCCATTTATCACATTTATCATTTACCCAAGCTTTAACTTCCTCAGCCTGGGCTGGTGATAAGCCCAAGACTTTACCGCTACTAGCTGTTTTGGTTAGTGAGAAAGCCTGTACAACCGTTAGTTTTTCAGACCAAGGAGTCCGAGTCCAAGCGTCGCCAATCCATTCAACTACTCGAGCAAAATTAACTGAAGCGTGCGAAGTAGCCGTCAAAATGCGTAAATCTAATACCTCCTCTAGCGAACTGCCGCGACGAATTGTTGAATATATCTCACACTCGCCTAAATCAAAAAAAGCCGCGTCGCGGTGAAAGCCATCGATGATCAAAAAATCATCCCGCCTCGGTACCTCACCCAATAACACTGGCGTTAGTTGACCGGTGCCAAGACCTTTGGCAGCTTCGGCAACAATTGAAGCTTTTAACTCGGCAACATGTTCACGATCCACTGGCACGTCTTCGCGGTGAATAAGCTCGACTGGGACCATGGCGTCAACCAAGCCACCTTCACGCTCGCCAAGAATAGTGACTTTTGATAATAAGTCGTTTTGATAAGGCACATACAGTTCACCGTCTCTAACAAGTCGAAGATCTGGCATGGCGTCCACTGTCTGTCTCCTGTAGTATTGATGAAATATTAGACTTGTTTATTACAAATTGCAATATGTTGGTTTTATTGGGGCAGGTCGGTGGCTTTGCCTTCTCCGTTGTAGCGTGCTCGGTGCAAGCACATGTGCGCGTCCTCGCTCCGCCGAACCTACGACTACGATATTTTGCTACAGCAAAATCTCTAGTCGCAGAACCAAGTCTGACCTCCGACCAAGAAAATTCTACACTACAAGTTGTTTAGCAGGTAGCTTGATAAAGCCATTGTCTATGAGGATATCCACCACATACCGAGACAGCAGTGGTGAGGTTAGTTTAATGACATATCGTTGCTTGGCATTAAAAGCTGGCTCAATTAACATCGACTTTTTCATTCTTGCAAGTATTCGTGACCTTTGAACCTGCTTAATATCTTCGCCTAGGGCATCGTTTATATCCTTTGAAGAAAATGTTTTGTGCGTGCTCTGAAGCGAATGCATTAATATTTTAAATTCCTGCTCACTAATCCTTTTAGCGTCAAGAGCAGTTCTAAGAGTTGGCTCGATTAATTTTGTGTCGACATAATCATCATCTAGTAGCCTGTCGATTTTCTTGATTTCTTCAAGTAAGCCCTCGATAAAGTAGTGGCACCAGTAAAGCAGGCCAGTGTTTGTGCCTTTATCTGCTATTGCAAGCTGCTTGTAGTACATATTTCTATCAGAGTAAAATACGAGTGAGGGATTCAGGATATGCGCTTTATGAACTCCGTAGCCCTGTTTCTGAAGCATGGCATAGGTTAACAGCCTAGCGACTCTGCCGTTACCATTTGAGAACGGGTGAATCCATGCGAATCTATGATGCGCAGTAGCAACCTTTAGAAAATCATTTTGAGCATCGTTTGGCTCATTAATAAAGTTCTGGAGTTCTTCAAAATAATCATCAATCTTTACGGCCATTGGGGGCTTATGGTCAGATCTACTAATAGTTACTTCTTTTGTGCGGAAACGTCCCGGAGTTGCGTCGCCTGGTAGATCTTTACCGACAGGTAGACCATCCACAACTCTTTTATGAATATCAAGAATAAAACTTCTATCAATTTTGTTATTTGAATCTTTTAGATATTGATCGATAAAAATAGTTGTGCTCTTTAAGTTTTGGAGTTCTTGGTAGTCGACAGAGCTTTTAGTCTTGGCGTCAACTTCTGCAGAGACCGCATCAATTAATTCTGTCTGATTGCCTTCAATCCTAGCTGATGCCCAGTTCTCTAAGTCTTGGAATAAATTTTTCAGCTCCCAAAAAATATCTACATTGGCAGTCCTGAGTCTCTTGTCTTTCAATCTTGAAAGCTCCATGATATTAGCAATCAAAGGCGAGTTCCATTTTGGCTCTGGAAGTTTTAGATCGAAGTGTACAAACTTTGCCATGCTTATCCTTAATGTTTAACATTTATAATATTATCACATCTGTTGGAGATTTACTATTGATATGAAAAGTTTATCATAATTTTAATACTAACTTTACACTCTCACGTCAAAAAGTTTTACACTTACATAGTTTTTAAACGAATATTTAAGATTTGCGACTAACGAAATTCAGTGTTCGTCGATCCATTACAAACAAAAACTCCTCCTGAGTGTACATTATAGTATCACTTGATTTCGGGGGCAGGACAGCGGACTTCGTCCTTCTCCAATTGGACTTTCTCGAAGCAAGCTTCTGCGAGAGCCCAACTTACGCCGAACCGACGACCTACGCCCAGCTAGCTGGGCTGGTCGCAGGTTCGAGGACTGTCCCAGCAAAGAAAAATGACCCACCGAATGGTGAGTCACTTTTCTTGGTTGCGGGGGCAGGACTCGAACCTGCGACCTCGTGGTTATGAGCCACGCGAGCTGCCGCTGCTCCACCCCGCGTCATCGTCTGAACCTACGCCACTACCTCGTTTTGCCTTCCGCCAGAGTGCAAAAGCTTCGGCCTATGGCTATGTTCTTTCTCTCAATTTTGCATACAGTCACTACTTTCCTTGATATGCAAAATTGGCAAGTACAATTAGGTTTAATTTAGTGTATCAAACAGAGGTGATAAAGTCAATGTGGTGTGGAGGTTCACTACATGAGCGCCACTTCGTTAGCTTCTAGTTTGGCTTTGTATTCATTGGGTGTCAAGTAGCCTAAGGCCTTATGTGGCCGGTAAGAGTGATACTTAACTAACCAGGCATCAATA
>JAJXTN010000006.1 GCA_021783725.1 bacterium
ATATGAGTGAGTCCAATTTTGAACAGTCCGAAGCGATTCGTTCCGACAATTCGGCAGCCGAAATTGCCCTAGCCGCCGCTCACATTGCCGTAACAATATCAACTGCTTCAGAAGACCAACGCCCAGCTTTGGTCGACGTTCTTAAGTCTGAACTGGCCGGTGTCGGGGTGGTGCTGACCGATATGCACCAGACATCAGCTGATGAACGTCACGGAGCGTTGACCGGGCGTACGCGACAACAGGTTGAAAGTGATGTCCTCAGGCCTCGAAGTTTAAATCGATTCTCTCTGCCTTGGCGCAAAAATGGTTTTATTAGGTAGTGACAACCATGACTGTTAAAGTCAGTCAGCAGATCGGTACTAAGCTGGCTGATTTACCGAAAGCTCCAGGTGTTTATTTTCATAAAAATTCGGCTGGTGAGATTATCTATATAGGTAAAGCTGGCGTTTTGCGGCATAGAGTTCGTCAGTATTTTCAAGCTAGCCGTTATCGAGATCCCAAGACTGAAGCTTTGGTGGCTGAAATCGCCGACATTGATTGGATGGTTGTCGATAGTGAATTGGAAGCTTTATTCTTAGAAGCCGAATTGGTCCGTCGCTACTTGCCTCGCTACAATATTTTATTGCGCGACGATAAGGCCATGAGCTACATCCGGATCGACTACGACAGTGATTATCCAACAGTCGGTATGACCCGCCGTCCACTTGACGATGGAGCTCGCTACTTTGGTCCATACTTCAGTGCCAATGCTGTTCGACAAGCATTGAAATCTCTGCGTCGAGCTTTCCCATACGCCACGCGACGGATCCCTGGGCAGAAACGGGCTAGCTTGCATTATCATCTCGGCTTAGATCCGGGACTAGAAGATGGACGAACTAGTCTAGAAGTCTATCGAATTAACTTGCGTCGACTGATAGCTGTCATAGAAGGCAAGCGAACGAAGATTGAGCAAGAACTCGAACGCGATATGAAACGGGCTTCGAAAATCAAAGATTACGAATCGGCCGCTCGATATCGCAATCAATTAAATACGTTGTCAGCCCTTAATAAACAAGTAATTTTTAGTGATAAAGAATTCCTTGATATCAGTAAAGACCATGCTTTGAATGAATTGGTTAACTTGTTAAGTATTGATAAATTTCCGGCCAGAATAGAAGGTTACGACATCAGTCATATGCATGGCACGGATGTGGTAGCCAGCATGGTGGTGTTCACTAACGGCGTGAGCGATAAAGCTAACTATCGCAAATTCAAAACTCGCATTAATCATAATAATGATTTCTATAATATGAATGAAACTCTGAAACGCCGTTTGAGCCAAAAAAATGTCAAAGCTTGGGGTCTACCGAACTTAGTAATTATTGATGGCGGTAAAGGTCAACTCGATGCCGCTTTACAAGCCCGAGATCTTCAAGGCTATGCGCAAATCCCATTTATTGGATTAGCCAAACGTGAAGAGCAGATAGTCCTACATAAAGCCAAGTCTAATTTAGAACTTAATACGACTGAGTTGCACAAACTTGGTGGATTCGCGACCGAGAGCGAAGACTTCATACTCATCAATATCCCGCACTCGACGAATCTAATAAAACTATTGCAAAGAATTCGTGATGAATCGCATCGTTTTGCTGTTAGTTACCATAGTATATTGAAGCAGAAGCGCCAAATAACATCGTCGCTTGATGACATATCAGGCATCGGTCCGAAAACTCGCAAAAAGTTGTTGCGGTCATTTGGATCATTGAAGGCCGTCCTGGCGGCTAGTGAAACTGATTTGACTGCTGTGGTTGGTAGCTCCAAGGCTAGTCAGATTAAGCGGTTGGCGGTGTTGGACTAGTGGCAAACTGCGGATATTCGACAAACCGTATCTGGTAAGCTTTTTTCGATTGGCGGTTCAGTGTCTGGTAGCGGTTAATTAGAAGTTGTCGTTGAGATTTATCGGCTAACTCGATGCCGGTCAGGCCACTCATAACCGCCGCCGCCGCAATAACAGCTCGCCGACCACTGCCCAGTCGATGACTGATTCTAGTTAAATGATTCTTGACCGTACTTTCGCTCAAGCAAAGTTCGTCGGCTACTTCAATATTACCAGGTTTAGTAGCCACTGCTCTCATTACCTCCTGTTCACGTTGAGAGATACTGTCCAGACCAATTACTGGCGGTTTGACCAGAGTCAAGACCGGATTGGCCTGGATCATACAAGAGTGGAGCAACATCGAACGGCTTTTGATTCCCAGTGTCGCAAAACTGCGCCTTAGATGAGTTTTGACGGTATCTTCGCTAATTTGCATTATTTCACCAATTTCGGCATTACCAAAACCAATCGCGGCGTAGGTCGTAACTTCGCGAGCCCGTCGTTGCAAAAGGTTATTATCGGGTGTAATCAGTGCCACAGCGCCGAATTGCCCAATGCCGATTGGTGTCATGGCGTTGCTGTCCAGTTGAGCCATTTCGATAACGTGCGCGCCCAGCGGCCGAACAAGGTATGGACTAGGCTTGGGAAGGACATCGAAATTATTAGCCATTATTTGGTTAGATAGTCTGGCTCTATAACGTATGTGCGATTTGGTATCGGTCGTCGTTGCCAGTGTTCGACTACCTCTTTGGATCGCGAGTAGAATATTGGTGATTTACCTGTCTTGCCGGTGAATATGGCTGTGGCTATAGCGATTTTGCGTTGCTTGAATTCTAGCTTTTTACCTATACGAGTCTCTATTGACGATATGTATTGCCTGTCTCTGTGCATTAGTTCTGCAATATTGTCAGTCGACATGCCCATGGCCATTTTATTAATAACCGATGCTTCTAGGGGCGTTAAATCATTTAATAATTTTGCTGGTGCAGCTTTGGTCATGACCATGAATTCTGGGTCGTGATCGAGGCATTTGTCGAGAGCATTGTCAGCCTCTAGGTCTACTCCTAGATTTTCACTGGCGAAATCGAGAACATCTTTGACTTCTTGTTCACTAGCTGTGATGGCATTGGTCGATACTACTTTAGCGATTGCATCGAGAGAGAAGCCTAGCATCGAGTAAGCCGCAACTTGTTTATCTAATTCGCTCAGTACTTCATTGCGCGGATCGAACAAAGCTACGCCACCGCCAACACTCACGCCAATGCTTTTTTCGTTTCTAATTTCTTCGCCTGAGTAATAGTCTATTTCAACCATATTTATGACATGTGGTTTTAACAGTGTGTCGGCGCCAGTTGGACTAGTTATAACTTTCATAATTATCGATAGCTTAACATAAAATGATTATTAAAACATGAGCGTTAATTTTAAGCTAATTTAAGCTGTGATTAGTTTTGATTCGTCCCGAAGGAATCATATGGCGGTCACATGGCCACTAGCAATAGTTTGCTATACTAGTAGATTGAATTATGCAAGAACTATTTGGAGCTGAGTTTTTTGCCGGTAATCGGGCACGTCTACGTGAACTTTTCACCGGCAAAGCCCCTATCGTTGTTACCGCTAATGGCTTACTACAGCGCGGTGGTGATAGTGGCTACGCTTTTGCCCAAGACGCTAATTTCTGGTATCTAACTGGTGTCGAGGAGCCAGACGTCATATTGGTCATCGATCGCGATAACGAATATTTGATAGTACCTGACAGAAACGCTGTCCAAGAAGTATTTGACGGGGTGATTGAAACTTCAGTCTTGAGCCGCCGGTCGGGCATCCAGAAAATCTATGATCAGAAAACTGGATGGAACAAACTCAGCGGTCGGTTAAAGAAAGTTAAACATATAGCAACAGTCGCCCCAGCTCCAGCTTATATTGAACAGATTGGTATGTATGTCAATCCGGCCCGGGCGAATCTCATCCAAAAGCTCAAAGCCTATAACCAAGATCTTGAACTATTGGATCTGTCGCCACACTTGAGTCGTCAAAGAATGATCAAGCAACCGGCTGAGATAGTGGCGATTCAAAAAGCTATCGACATTACTATTAGTAGCCTTAAGGAATCACTAAAGCCTTCAAAAATGAAAACTTATAGCCATGAATACCAGATAGAAGCTGAAATAACCCGTGGTTTTCGAAAACGGGGCGCCGATGGTCAAGCGTTTGAACCGATAGTCGCGTCTGGTGAGCGAGCCTGTGTCCTGCATAATCTAGCTAACAACGCCCCATTGACCAAGAATAATCTGGTCGTCGTTGATGTCGGGGCGCAGTACCAACATTATGCCTCGGATATATCTAGGACGGTGATATATGGTAATTCTAGTCGTCGCCAGCAATCGGTGGTGGCGGCCGTCATTGAAGCCCAGTCATTCGCTATTAGCTTGCTCAAGCCAGGAGTTATGCTCAAAGACTATGAACATCAAGTTGTGATGTTTGTAGGTGAAAAATTGCGTGAACTAGGTCTCATTAAGACGATTACCGAGGAAAGCGTTCGAGAATTTTATCCGCATGCTACGTCGCACTTTGTTGGGTTGAATGTTCACGATGTCGGTGACTATAACCGACCACTTGAACAAGGAATAGTTTTGACCGTCGAACCAGGTATCTATATTAAGGCTGAAGCCATCGGTGTTCGAATTGAGGATGATGTTTTGATCACTCCCAACGGTAATAAAGTATTGTCGAATAAGTTGTCGCGCGAACTGCGCTAATTTACAATAATGTTAATGAATAAACCATATGCCAGATTCTTGACCCGCTGGCTGGTGGGTAGCTTGGGCTTGTGGATTGCCGCCGGATTTTTGAGCAATAGTATTAGTTACGGCAGTGAGTGGGACGTCATTATATTTTCCGGGTTGGCCCTAGCCATAATTAACACCGTAGTCAAACCATTATTGATAATCTTGTCGCTACCAGCTATTTTGCTGTCGTTAGGTCTTTTCATGATTTTGATTAATGGATTTACAGTATTCATCGTCAGTAAGCTATATACCCCACTGCATATTACAAATTTTTGGGCAGCAGTTTTTGCCGGAATGGTCATAGGTTTGGTAAACTATCTAGTAACAGCAATATTAGAGGACACCAAATCATGAGTATTTATAACTATTTAACTATCGGCTCGATGTTGCTAATGACGTTTTTGATTTTAATTCAGACTCGAGGCGCTAGTCTGGGTGCTGGTTTGGGTGGCGCCGGCGAAGTTAATACTACTCGTCGAGGTACTGATAAAACTATTTTCCAGCTAACTATCATCAGTGCACTTGTTTTTAGTCTGTCACTAATACTCGGCGTAATTATTAAATAACTGCCAACATACGGGGGCTAAATTGCGATTTAGACTGATACGATTACGCTTCCGGCGACGTTTTCGCAAAAGCCAACAACAAGTTGAAGATTTTGGTCAACAGGCCGAGCAAAGCATTGAACAGCATTTCTTCGGGCGATTCGGCCGACTTAGTCTTGTCCGGCGATTTGTTTTTGGTTGGTTGACCCTGGTAGTGATACTGATTGGGGCTTTGGTGTTTCAGAATATGACCCTAGGAAATTATTTCCAAACTCTCAAGCCAGTTCCGGGTGGAATATATAACGAAGGAATTGTTGGTAGCTTCACCAATGCTAATCCGCTCTATGCCACCAATAGTGTAGATACTTCAGTATCTAGGTTGGTGTTCGCCAGTCTTTTCAAATATAACAATCAAAATGATTTGGTTGGGGATTTAGCTACCGGCTATTCAGTAGATGCTAAAGGTCTCGTCTATACTGTTCATCTTCGACCACATCTAACTTGGCAAGATGGACAGCCGTTGACTAGCGCTGACGTACTGTTCACCTATAAAACTATTCAAAACCCCGATGCCCTGTCGGCGCTTCAAAGTAGTTGGCAAGGCATAATTGTTACCGCCGTCGACCCTCTGACAATCACTTTTAAATTACCTGATCCGTTAGCCTCATTTCCATACAACATGACTAACGGTATAGTTCCGCAACATATTCTAGCTCAACTCCCGGTTGCTGATTTGCGATCAGCTGACTTTAACACTTTACATCCAATCGGTTCAGGTCCGTTTGTTTGGCAGTCAATCCAAGTCACTGGTAGCGATCCGGCAATCGTCCAGTCACAAATCACTTTGACTCAGTTCAAGAATTATCATGCCGGCCGTCCGAAAATCCAACAATTCATCGTCCATGCTTACGCCAGTCAAAACCAGTTGATTAAAGCATTTGCGGCTGGCCAATTGAGTGGGGCAGAAGGTTTGAATTATGTACCCTCAGTCATTCAGTCGATGTCCGGCGCCCAAGTCCATAGCAATATACTTACGGCCGCTAACATGGTTTTCTTCAAAACATCTAGCGGTATATTGAGTGATAAGAAATTACGTTCAGCTTTAGTTCAAGCATCTAATGTACCCAAAATCATTGACTCTCTAGGCTATCCGACTCGAGCTGTCCAAGAACCATTATTGGTCGGTCAATTAGCCTATGATCCAAGCCTCAAACAGCTTGGCTATGATCAAAAATCAGCTCAAACTACGCTTGAGGCCAATGGTTGGTTGATGGGCAAGAACGGTATCAGGACCAAAAACGGCCAAAACTTAACTATCCGTTTAAGCACTCCAGATACGCCGGAGTACCATTTGGTTGCTAGCCAGCTTCAAAAGGATTGGTCGCGGGTCGGAGCTCAGCTACAGACCCAATATCTTGATAAGTCTGATTTTCAGACCACACTTTCTCAGCACGATTATCAAGCATTACTCTACGGTATATCGATAGGCGTCGATCCCGATGTGTTTGTTTATTGGGATAGTTCCCAAGCCGACATCCGATCGGTCAATCGACTTAATCTGTCGGAATATAAGAATGCTACTGCCGATGCTGCACTCGAAGCTGGACGAACTCGTCTCGACCCAATGCTTAGAACCTTAAAATACAAACCTTTTTTGCAGGTATGGCAACAAGATAATCCGGCTCTGGGGCTTTATCAGCCGCGCTCACTGTATGTTACGAACGGTTCTGTGGCCGGCCTGGGTGATGGTAATATCAACACGCCTACCGATCGACTGAATAATGTCGAAAACTGGGAAATACGCCTGGCCAAAGTGACCGATTAGCAACCAGTAACTAGTATCTAGTAACTTGCCAAACGACTTATAAATACCGAAAATTGACTGAGCTCGGACTTGAGTTATTGCCGTAAAACAGATACGATATTAGGGCTTTTCGAACTAAACCAGCTAACAATAGTGTTTGAAAAGACCCTGGGATTGGATGGTTTAATTTTATGCGGATATGGCGGAATTGGTAGACGCGCTAGCTTCAGGAGCTAGTGGGCTTCGGCCCTTGGAGGTTCAAGTCCTCTTATCCGCACCAGAGAACAATGGTTTCACTGATGACACTTCGTTAGAGTCGACAGCAACAGCTCACTGAGCTGTTCTGCCTCTTATCCGCACCATTCTACTTCGCTAAAGCTTTGTAGAATTTAGCGTAGTAGAATGCCCTCCAAAGCTTTAGGCGACGGAGGGCTGTCTAGTTGAATGACACTGCACTACTGCCTGTTATCTAACCAAGTTGAATTTAATGTACCAAAAACCTCGATCCATAGCATAAGCGCATCTTAGTCCGATGTGCTATCATAATTGCTAGAAACTATGCTGTATATAGATAAGGATTTAAGAGGCAATGAGTAAAGTTGCGCATTATTTGCAGGAACACTTAGTCGGTGAGGTGATGACTGGCACGGACGCCAGGCACTACTTCTCGACGGACGCCAGTATATTTCAGTTACCACCAGCTATCATCGTTTATCCACGTAATGAAAATGATGTTCGCAAAACCGCTCGCTTTACTTGGCAATTGGCCGAACGAGGTCGAGCTATACCAATAACCGCTCGGGGATCGGGTACTGATCAAACTGGGGCGGCCCTCGGTAGTGGGATTATGGTCGTTTTCCCAGCTCACATGAACCGCATTCTCGAGCTTGATACCAAATCGAACACGGTGATAGTTGAACCAGGCATCAATTACGGTAAATTACAGCAAGCCTTGCATACTCACGGTCGCTTTTTGCCACCTTTCCCGTCGTCACTGGAGTATTCAACTATTGGTGGTGCAGTGGCTAACAATTCTAGCGGTGATAAATCGATAAAATACGGTGATACCCGTAACTATGTCAAAAGTTTAAGAGTCGTTTTGGCCAACGGCGAAGTCATTGAAACCGGACGGCTGAGTAAGCGTGAACTTAGCAAAAAACTGGGACTAGCGACTTTTGAAGGCGAGATATATCGCTCGGTTGATACGCTTATCGAAGAAAACATTGAGCTTATCAGAAGGATGGCCATCAATGTTACAAAGAATAACGCTGGTTATGACTTACTCGATATCAAACGCAAGGACGGCTCATTTGACCTGACGCCACTATTTGTTGGCAGTCAAGGCACGCTGGGGATTGTGACTGAAGTCGAACTACACACTGTATTGCATAATCCCCGAGTTACTTTGGTGCTGGCAAATTTTGAAACACTTGAACAGGCACACGCCGCCATTATTGAGCTGAGAGCGATGGCTGATATACCCAGTTCTATCGAACTCATCGACAGCAAATTGCTGGAGCAAGTCCAGGCCATTAATCCAAACCAGATTAAGGATATTGTTGCGCCACCATTCCCAGCTGTCGTGCTGTTGATCGAGCTGGACATGGTCGATCGCCACCATAAGAAACAAGTCAAACAAACCGAGAAAATTCTCCACAAATACGCGACAAACGTTCAAATTGCGACTGAGCTTGAACATCAACAGACTTTCTGGAAGATAAGAGAGATATCTAGTGCCATAATGTCCAACAATGAAGGCCTACTGCGATCACTGCCGATAACTGATGGAGCTTCGGTGCCGATAGACCAACTGAAGGCTTACATCGAGGGTCTATACCAACTATTTAAGACTAATAATTTGAAAATTGGGGTTTGGGGTCATGCCGGTGACGCCAACCTTCACGCTCAACCTAAGTTAAATCTCGGTCAAGTAGGTGACCGTCAGAAAGCTTTCAGGCTAATAGACGATTGGCACAAAATGGTCATTGGCCTAGGTGGTAGTATGAGTTCCGGCTCTGGCGATGGTCGGTTGCACGCCCCATATCTTGAATCGTTTTATGGCAGTGAAATATACGCCTTGTTAGTGAAAGTTAAACAAGTTTTCGATCCTTACGGTACATTAAATCCGGGTGTCAAATTTGGCACATCGATTGATGACATGAAAGCTATGGTTCGAGCTGACTACGGCATGGACCACTTGTACGATCATTTGCCTCGTAGTTAAGCTTGAGTTTTCGGGCTAAAACAGATACGATTATATAGCTTTTAGCCTCGCGGACGTGGCGGAATGGTAGACGCGCTACCTTGAGGTGGTAGTGGGAGTAATCCTGTGGAGGTTCAAGTCCTCTCGTCCGCACCAAAGCCCATGATAGTTTCACTACTGACGCTCTGCTCGAGTCGACAGTAATAGCACAACGTGCTATTCTGCCTCTCGTCCGCACCATCCTCCGTCGCTAACAAAGTTAGCTATGGAGGATGCCCTACGAAGCCTCGGCGAAGGAGGGCGATATGCTACAGCAAAGCCGTTAACAATAAGCAGGTGACATTTAACATTTATGGACAAAAGTTTATAACTTTTGAATAATTATTCGGCATTTGCTGGCCAAAAATGTAAAATGATAACTGGTACCTGATAAATGCTTTTGCGAAGCAGAAGCGTGGGCGCTTAGCTCAGCTGGCTAGAGCACCTCGTTTACACCGAGGGGGTCGGGGGTTCGAATCCCTCAGCGCCCACCAACAAAAAAGTCGGTCTATGTGACCGGCTTTTTTGTTGGCTGAAGCTGAAGCCAGCCAACTGCTTGGCTGGCGGGGATTCGAACAGCCGGAGGAATGTTTTTGTTTGAGCGATAGCGAAAGGCAAAAACCGTGAGGCGGGTCCGCGAGCATTTTTCGTCAGGAAAATGACTTGTGGATCAGAATCCCTCAGCGCCCACCATATAAAACGTCCCACGAAAGTGGGACTTTTTATATGGTGCAGGGATTCGAACACCCGACCCCTAGGGGGAGGGGTGAGACACGCCGGTGGCATGTCGCAAGGCAATCTTCCGATGCGAGCTATGCTTGCAATCGTGAAGTTGCGGGTGAGATAAGTCGGTGACTTATCGCAAGGCCACGTTACAGATTTGAAGCTTGCTTCAAGTTTGTAACTGGCGGGCCTGCAGAATGTAGGTGCCGAAGGTAGGTCGAATCCCAAGTCGTCTAGTACTAATAATGCGTCAGTCGCCACCAAACCGAAGGTTTGGCTACAGATTGGCTTAGAACTATATTTGAACTTTCGGAAGTTAGTGAGGTATTGATGCTACCGACAGTTTGACCTTTGTCGGCTGGGGCTTTCAGATCTTTGAGAACCACATCGGGTTTGTCGATAATTTGCCCTTGCCAAGCCAGAGCTTTAACGTCCTTACTGACTACGGCTGATACCGAACTAGCCCAAGGCACTTGATAAGAGCCTATTACTTGGCCGGCGGTAAATACTGTCGAAAGACTGAAAGCTTTTTGGGCTGAACTAAGTAATGGTACGGCGCCGTCCATGGCTTGTGACAGACTATTGGTACCCATGACGGCTCCTACGATGGTTATATCGTGTCCGACAGCTGGAGTATATTTGGCCGAGAAAAGGAAATTGCCACCGACTTGATCGCTGTTGCCGGTTTTCATGCCATTGATGCCATTTGTGCCCAACAGCCAATTGACGTTTTTGACATTACCAGCCACTGGAATAGTGGCATTGGATTGCGAGACGATGTCGGCAATAGTTGGATTGTTGAGGGCAATCTCTCCGAGCTTGACGATATCGCTAGCCGTACTGGTGGAATCTGGCTGAAAACCGCTGGCGTCTGAGCCGACGTGAGTATTGACTAGGCCATAACTAGCCAACAGGCTATTGCCAGCTGTCGCATAAGCCACCAGTGAGCCATAGGCCCATATCGCTAAACTATCGGCCATATTGTTGGCTGAAGGTAATAACATCGCTTGGAGCACTTGATATTCAGTAATCTGTTCGCCAACAGTCACGGCCGCCACCGATCCACCAACACTTTTATAAGCTTTATATATATCTACATCGGACTGCCCTAGCACCAAGGTCGGACCTTGCGCGGTGCCAGTTAGGGGCTTGTCTTTTAGGACGGTCAGGGCGGTTATGAGTTTAGCCACACTAGCTGTTGGGATTGGTGTTTGAGCACCTTTTGTAGCCAGAACACCGTAGCCAGTGGCGCCGATGGCTGATTGGCCGATACTTGGCCAAAGCAAACTGGTCGGTTTAGTGGCCGGTGGCAGGGTGTAGCTGAAGTGCGGAGCGATACTCGACAACGATTTTTGTAGGCGTTGTTCGGCGTTGCCGATACCGCCTATCACTAAAACACTGACTAAAACTAGGGTGATAATGATTTTGTCGGCCCGGGATTTGTGCATAGTTGTAATGTTAATAGTACCAAGAAATTATTTAGTTATATAGTTGGATAGTTATATAGTCTGATAGTGAGATAGTCGTATAGTTTCGATAACTCTTAGTTATGTATAGATTAATGTCGCCAAACTTTCCCGCTATCCCACTATCCCACTATCCCGCTATTTCACTATCTAACTATCTGTGGCGTTATGCGCTATAATATAAGTACTAATCTGGAGGTCATCAATGTCATTGTTAATAATTGCCGTAGTCGTTGCACTACTGTTAGTAGTAGTCTTTGCCTACATGTACAACAGTCTGGTTCGGCTGAATGTTCAATCTGACGAAGCCTGGAGCGATATAACCGTTCAGCTGAAACGACGATATGATTTGATTCCAAACTTAGTCAACGCTGTTAAAGGCTATGCCGCTCATGAAAAAACTGTTTTTGAAGACGTGACGGCCGCTCGAGCCAGCGCTCTAAACGCTCAAGGCGTGGCAGAAACCGCTAAAGCCGAGAATCAGTTTTCGCAAACCATGAAAAGCTTGTTTGCGGTCGCTGAAGCCTATCCTGACCTTAAGGCGTCACAGAACTTCCAAGAGTTGCAGTCAGAACTAACTGATACCGAAGACAAGATCCAGGCTGCTCGCCGATTCTATAACGGTGTAGTTCGGGACTTTAATACCAAGCGCAAAGTTTTCCCAACCAGCCTGTTCGCTGCTATGCTTGGTTTCAAACAAGACAAAGAATTCTTCGAGCTAGATGAAGCTGGAAACGCCGCTGTGGCTGAACCAGTAGAAGTTAAATTTTAAGTAGCTAACAGTTATACGAGATTTTGACCCAAGATGTATAGCAACATAGCCGCTAATAAACGTCGTACCATCTATCTTATGCTGGGTTTTATATTGTTCGTGTCGGCTCTAGTTTGGGTGTTCGATAAATACATCGGTGGCAATAATAGTGTATTTATCGGCGGCATGATCGGTGCTACGGTCTACGCCTTGATAGCTTACTATTCTGGCTCACGAATGGCTTTGGCCGCCAATCACGCTAAAC
The DNA here is from genome assembly GCA_021783725.1 of bacterium. Classification (GTDB taxonomy): domain Bacteria; phylum Patescibacteriota; class Saccharimonadia; order Saccharimonadales; family UBA4665; genus JAJXTN01. The sequence continues at coordinate 12,441 of JAJXTN010000006.1, forward strand.
AGTTGACCAAACAGGATAATCCTCGGATGTGGCGAATAGTTGAGAACCTCAGTATCACCGACGGGCTACCGATGCCGAAAATATACGTTATAGATGACCCAGCTCCGAACGCTTTTGCCACTGGGCGTAACCCCAAAACAGCGGCTGTCACGGCTACCAGCGGTCTACTGGACATGATGGATGACAATGAGCTTCAAGGAGTTTTTGCCCATGAACTCGGTCATATCAAGAACTACGATATTCGAGTCGGCATGATCGCTTTCGCTTTGACAGCTGTTATATCGCTAATCGCTGATATCATTTTGCGGATGACATGGTTCAACAATGAAGAGCGTGACAACAACAATCAAGTAATGTTCTTATTGGGTATCGTGGCCGCCATTTTGGCGCCAATCGTTGCTACCTTGATTCAACTGGCTATAACTCGTCAACGCGAGTATCTAGCCGACGCTACCAGTGCTCTCACTACTAGGTACCCCGAAGGTTTGATCAGCGCCTTGACCAAGATTAGTCAGTCCGGCAGTGTTATGCAACACCAGAATACGGCTACGGCTCATCTTTTCTTTGCTAATCCCTTAAAGTCCCATAGCCTCAACAATTTGTTTAGTACCCATCCGCCGATTGCCGACCGGATCGCTAGATTACAGGCCATGGGCAACCACGCCTAACAATCATTATGGCAAAAGCTAATCCTCGATCGGCCACTAAATCAAAAGTTAGCGCTAAAGCCAAAGCCTCTAAAACCGTCATTAAATCAGTGAGGAACAAACCGAAGATTGTCCATCGGCCACTACCCAATGTCTTACAACTGACCCGTACAGCGGCTGTGACGCTCAATCAAAATAAGCGGTTATTCCTAGGCATTGCCATCATCTACGGCCTTCTTAGTCTGATTTTGGTCCAAGGGTTGGCTAAAACTGCCGACATTAATAATCTAAAACTGCAACTAGGACAGACCATTCAAGGTCGGTTGGGAGCTTTAATATCAAGCCTGACACTTCTAGTGACTTTATTTGGTTCTTCGTCTAATAGCACTTCGGCCGGTTCTGGTGCTTACCAGTTACTATTGGGGATTGTCGCCAGCCTAGCAACCATATGGGCTTTGCGACAGGTGCTGGCTGGATCCAAGATCAATATTCGTGATGCGTTTTATCGAGGCATGTATCCTTTGGTGCCGTTCATTTTGGTACTATTGGGCATAGGTCTGGAGCTGTTACCATTGCTGATCGGTATCACCATCTTCTCGCTGGTCATCAATAACGGTATAGCTGTCTTGCTGGTCGAAAAATTGCTCTGGCTGGTTGTGCTATTAGTGTTGTCCTTGACAAGTATGTATCTTGTGACTTCGTCGATCGTGGCGCTATATATCGTCACTTTAGCAGATATGACCCCGCTCAAAGCTTTGCGCTCGGCGCGTAATCTGGTCAAACGGCGTCGCTGGATAGTCATGCGCAAATTGCTATTCCTGCCCCTGTTGCTAATGATCATTACAGCGATTGTGATGTTCCCAGTGCTATTCTGGATAACGCCATTAACGCCATGGGTCTTCTATGTTTTGACGATACTGTCGTTGACGGCTGTCCATGCCTATGTCTACACTTTATACCGCGAGTTAATCAATGAATAAACAACAAGCCGCCGACCGTATCAGCAAATTACGCGATTTGATCAACGACTATCGCTATCACTATCACGTGCTCGACGAATCGACGATGAGTGAAGCCGCCGCCGACAGTCTCAAACACGAACTCAGCCAATTGGAGACCGAATATCCTGATTTGATAACCGCCGATTCGCCATCTCAGCGCGTCGCCGGAGCTTTAACCGAAAGTTTTACCAGCGTTCAACACAGCAGTCGGATGTTGAGCCTAAATGATGTTTTTGACCAAGCCGAGGTCAGCGCTTGGAGGGATCGGATTACGAAGTTATTACCGCCCGACACCAAGATTGAATATTTCGCCGATATCAAAATGGATGGTCTGGCTTGTGCCTTAATCTATGAAGACGGACTACTAGTGCGGGGGATTACCCGGGGCGATGGCTACGCCGGTGAAGACGTCACGGCTAATATCCGAACTATCGATTCGATACCTTTGCACTTACGTTCAACTAGTCAATATAAGCAGTTTTTGACTGGGCGAACCGAAGTCCGTGGCGAAATCGTTATGTATAAACAAGACTTCGACAATTTGAATGCCGAACGTCTTAAGCAAGGCAAATCACTATTCGCTAATCCGCGCAATACGGCCGCCGGCACCATCCGTCAGCTCGATCCCCAATTAGTCGCCAGTCGTAAACTATATTTCCGAGCTTATGATTTACTGCGCGATCAACCGCGCGATGTGCCGACTAACGCCTTTGCTTATCAGGCATTGAGAGACTTAGGCTTTCTGTCGAATCCTGATGCCAAAGTTCTGCATTCGGTTGAAGACATCATGCAGTATGTCAATACCTGGGAAGTCAAACGTCAAGATTTGCCGTTCAATACTGACGGTTTGGTAGTCAAAGTCAATGACCGCGAGCAATATGCCAATTTGGGGGTGGCCGGTAAAGCACCGCGAGCGGCCATTGCTTACAAGTATGCCGCCGAACAGGCAACCACTAAAGTCAAAGATATATTTGTATCGATTGGTCGGACTGGGGCAGCTACGCCGGTGGCGATGCTCGAAGCTGTATTGATCGCCGGTAGTACTGTCCAAATGGCGACTTTGCATAATGAAAGTGAAGTCCTACGTAAAGATATTCGGGTTGGTGATACGGTCATCGTCCACAAAGCCGGTGACATTATCCCAGAAGTCGTTGAGCCGTTAGTCACCCTGCGCGATGGCTCAGAGAAACCGTTCAAAATGCCGACTAACTGCCCAGAGTGTAACACTAAGCTTGTTAAGTATAAGCTCGAGGACGTTGTTTGGCGCTGTCCGAACGAATCTTGTCCTTCGCGGGCTTGGAAGCGCATCGAACATTTTGCTAGCAAATCAGCTTTAGACATTGAAGGTTTGGGTGAGAAGAACGTCATCGCTTTAATCGATTCCGGACTAGTCAGTGATCAGGCTGACATCTATACCTTGACCGCCGACAAGGTAATTAACTTAGATCGTTTCGCCGAAGTATCAGCTAATAAACTGGTGAAATCTATCCAGTCCAAGACTAAGCCAACACTGGCTCGCTTCATCTATGGTCTAGGCATTCGACATATCGGCACCCAAACGGCTATCGACTTAAGTAAGGCTTTTCGAACTATCGAAGACATCAGTACAGCCACAATTAACATGTTAAGTGACGTTGATGGCGTAGGTGACATCGTCGCTGAATCAGTTGTCGAATGGTTTGCCGAGCCACGCAATCAGAAGTTACTGGCCAAGTTTAAAGATCTCGGTGTCTGGCCTCAACCAGTAAAATCGGTTGGCGGTAAGTTGGCCGGCATGAAATTCGTCGTCACCGGTAGTCTTGAGTCGATGGACCGCGAATCGGCCGCCGAAAAAATCCGAGCTCTAGGCGGGGACTTCCAATCAAGCCTCGGCAAAGACACGACTTACTTAGTAGTCGGCCAGAACGACGGTGCCAGCAAGCTGACCAAAGCTGCAGCTTATGGCACTAAACAACTCACCGAAACCGAATTCCTCGAGCTATTAGCCTAGTATGCCTGTCATCCCGACTGGATAGGAGGGATCTATTATCATGAACAGATCTCTCGACTGCGCTCGAGATGACAAGACATTGACAAGCATGACCATTTTGTTATGATTAATAGGATTCGTGCGTCCAAGCGGCGTGTGAAACAAAAATTTTCCTAAAACAAAAATTAACCACCCGTCGCGGGTGGGCACGCACGAAAAAGCCACTGGACAACCAGTGGCTTTCAATATGTCTCAAATTTTGGTGGTCCTGTGGGGACAGTTGTCGAACTCGTCCCCACCCCTGACGGCGGCTCTTCGTGCCTATCGACGGTTCGATCAATCGGTGCTCCATCGGGGGCATCACTACGCAGCTGTTCCGCATCAGCGCAGGTCAGGGCTGTCTCCGGCCGAGATCCGAGCCTTCATCGATGGCTATGAGGCCGGTCGCACCGCCAAGGAGCTTGGTGCTGAGGTCGGGGTCAGCCGTCAGACCGTCGTCCGCCACCTCAAGAAGAACGGCATCACCACGCGCAAGCGCCCGATCAGTGAGGACGAACTTGCTCGAGCCATCGCGCTCTATAGGCAGGGCTGGTCTCTGGCCAAGGTCGGCGAGCTGCTCGAACGCGACCCCACCACTGTCAGCCACCTGCTCGAACGGGCTGGAGTTCCGCGACGGGACACTCAAGGCCGCGAACGCTGACGACTTCGTGACAACGCGAGGTGGATGAACGCCCGTGCGAGCTTCTGCGGATCGACCTCGGGGTGCACGACGGGGCGAACGCTGATCTTGCGCTCGGCCGTGGGTCTTCGTTTGGGCGTTCCGGCTGGAGCTGGACGTACCTTGTTGACGGCGTAGGTGGCGGAGTGGCGGTCATGCTTGGACAGGGCCTTGCCGGCCTGCTGCGGCAAGGACGGCTGCGCAACCGAGATCGCCATCCGATGAGCCAATAACCGAGAGTCCGACCAGGACTTCGAGGACTGGAAGTACTCGTGCAGACACCACTGCTCGTTCGGCGTCAGGAACCCGAAGACTCCATCTGCAGCGCTCCATAGCCGAGCGAGTCGGTGGTGGATGTGGAGATAGTCGGTGTCGGTGAGGCGGGGCATACTGCTTTCGACCCACCCGTGAATTTCTTAAGGACATATTACTCCATTTGCAAACTTGATAGAATAGGGAATATCAAAGGAGAGCGACATGGCAAAGAGTTCTGGAAATTCAAAGCAGGGTCGACAGACCACCACGAACCAGCCGCACAAGGGCGGACCGGTGCGCCGCATCGTCGAGCCCGACAAGGACGGCGGCTATCGCGTCCTTGCACCTGGTGCCGACCGGGCAAGCGCCAAGACACCGACCAAAGCCGCCGCCGCGAAGCGTGCGACAGAGATCGTGTCGAACCTGGGTGGTGGCGAGGTGACCTACAAGAATGATCGAGGTCGCATCGTTGACTCCGACACCGTCGGCAAGGGCAACGACCCGCACCCACCCAAGGACAAGAAGCACTAATGCCCAACGGCAGACAGGCAGCACACGCGTGGCACAGCTGAGCAACAGTCTGAAGTACAAGCTCGAGCAGCTGTTCGACATGCGCAGCGGCTACGTCATGGACTTCACTAACGCGACCTTCGCTGACTTCGTCAAGACCAGTATCGGCTTCGATCCCTACGAGCGGTACTCCGGTTCCAAGGCACAGATACTTCGCCAAGTCTGGGATTGCGAGCCCGTTGAGTCAGTCCAGCGGCTGACTCTGGAACTACTCGATAGGTGCGAGACACTGCTTCTGAGCAACGATGGAATGACACCTGGAGACCAGAAGCTCCTCGAACAAGCGAAGGCTGAAGTGGCCGCGCTCGCCATCCGTTCAGAGGAAAGCGCCGCAGACTTGCAGTTCCTTCAGAAGGACTTCGGGAGTCTCGATCTCACTCGGGTGTCTGTGCCCGTTGGGTTTCAGGAGGTTGTGAGACAACGACTGGACGAGATTGACCGATGTCTCCGGGCAGAGGCGCCGCTCGCGGTGATCTTTCTGTGCGGCAGTACGCTCGAAGGCCTGTTGTTTGAAGTGGCTACAAAGAACGCCGAGCGGTTCAATAAGTGTCGGTCGGCACCCAAAGGCCGTGATGTCACGGTGAAGTCGTTCGGCCAGTGGACGCTGAATGACCTCATTGTCACGGCTCGCGAGATTGGCATCGTCGGCGAGGATGTCGCCAAGCACGCCCACGCCGTCCGAGACTTCCGCAACTACATCCATCCGCGCCAGCAGATCAGCGAGAACTTCAGCCCTCGCATGTTCACGGCACGCATGGCCCATCAGGTGCTGTCAGCAGCTCTGAGTGATTTGGCAAGTCGCGCCGACTAGTCCATCACCTCGTCAGAGGTGTCCTGCTCCGATGCTGCCTTGACCTTCTGGCTGATCTTGATTACCGGTTCGATTCGGGCCTCACGTGCCTTTCGGGCCCATGCCTCGAGCTTCTGCTTCAGGATGATCGATCCGGTCTCGGTTATGTCGTTCAACGGAGTCTTGCTCCTGTAGCCAAGCCACAAGCAGTAGCGATCGAAGTCGGGCAACTTCTTCGTGCCAGCCTTGTTCCGCTTGAGCTCCAGAACAGCGCTCGCCTGATCGCAGACGTAGGACAACTTCTGAGCGGTAGCGAACTTCACGGCATAGACCGTCGAACCCTTCTTGAGATCCCATGCCTCTATCGGGGTCTTCGACTTGGTCTTCAGGATGGCGAAGTCCTTGTCAGCCAACTCGTATCCAGCCGCCCTCACAGCGTCTGAGCTGTTGAAGGTTGGCTCGTCATCGGTGATCGTGCGGAACTGTTCCTCGGTGTCCTCCACCTCGATGCCGCGAAGGTAGTCGTCGAGGAAGTCGAGGTAGTCCTGATTGAAGTGCAGCCACTTGCCGCCAGTGAGAATCACGTTCTCGCCGTCAGCGATGAAGTCCAGCGTCTCCTTCAATGGTCTGTCGAATCCGGGAGCGTCATCGGGGTGATCCGAGACAGTGATCTTGAGGATGTCCTTGCGTGCAATCTTGTTGTCAGCGATGTAGCTCTTTAGGTCGCCGACGCTGAGATGGTCGACCTCGATCGCCTTCTTACGAGGAGCCCTTATCGAGAAGGAGCCATCATCACCAAAGACAAAGTCGACGCCGTAGAGGTCGAAGCTGTTGTGAGTGAAATCGGTCGTTTGCAGACCAGTGGTCAGCTCATCAAGCAGGAGCTCGTCGAAACGGGCAATCTCGTCCTTCTCGGTGATCGCCATTGTTCTGGGAAGCGGGAACCTTGCCGCGTTGGCCAGTTCTGTTTCCAGCTTGTCCAGGAACGCGCCGACGTCCGCCTTATCAATGTCTGGAGCCAGCATGGCTGAAGCGCCGAACTTGCCCGTCTTCCCGAACGTTGGCCTGAGGCCATCCACGATGCCCGCTTGGATGTAATCCACAGACTCGCCGCTCTCAATGTCAAGGCGAGTGTTGTTCGCGAAGCTCTTGATGTCCTTCTTCTTGCTGCCCTGAAACCGACGACCAGCCGTGAGCCGAGCATCAGTGTCGTCGGCGATTCGCTTAGCAACCTCGATGCCGAAGTCGTAGTCACAGTACGGCCGAAGGTAGAAGTGAGCCTTACCGTAACTCAGGACGAAGCAACGCTCGTCCTTCGTAAACACGAACGCACCCCAGTAGGAGAGATTGCGCGGGGCCTGCACCGTGGCGTCGAAGAAGTCGGCAAACGTCTTTCCCCAACTGACCGGCACTAAATGAGGTTCTCGAGAGTAATAGAAGGCGCCGTGCCAACCGGATTGATCAACTTCTTTGATAACGGTCATCCCACTGGAATACAACTTCGCGAGACATCCTTCAATCTCGGTGGGTTGAATTGAGAAGATGTTCAGGCGCATATGGCGCTCCTGTTATTGTTCCACCCATTAATGACTCTTGGCCTTGTGCACATTATCGCACATCGGATAGCATTCACGAACGATTCCCGGCATCCTCGATGTTGCCGTTTCCTCAACACCACCGGTACAGCCGCCCCAAGAGCGATCTGCGAGATCGTGATGTTCCGATGCGATTGCTACAACAGGCCCCAACAGGGGTCGGGGTTCTCATACACGCTCGTTGAGGCCCGAGCGATGGGACGCGCGATAAGACAAAGGCGACCCCTGACAGGAGCCGCCTTTTCGTACATGTGTTCGGTAGTGGTGGAGCTACAGGGACTCGAACCCTGGACCTCTTCCATGCCATGGAAGCGCTCTAGCCAACTGAGCTACAGCCCCACGCCTAATAACTCGAACGAGTATAGCATAAATTGTGATCACTCAACACCTCTGAAGGGATAAGTATCTATGTATATAAAAGAAATAGCCCGAACATGACGCTCGGGCTATTTCTTTGGTGGCTCCTCCCAGACTCGAACTGGGGACACAAGGCTCTTCAGGCCTCTGCTCTACCAACTGAGCTAAAGAGCCACATAATGTGGAAGTACGAAGTGAATTATTAAAGAGCCTTATGTCCTGGGGACTGACCTTGATATATTTGGCTACGCCAAAATGCTTTCAGGCCTCTGCTCTACCAACTGAGCTAAAGAGCCACATTAACCTGTTCATTCTAAGCTATTATGGCCTTTCCGACAAGAGACACGTCGTTGCACAGTTGCAAAACATAGCAAAAAGTGCTATAATACTGCAATGTCAATTCCAGTATTGATTGCCGCTAGAAATGAGGCAAATTCAATAGGTCAAACTCTTAAGTCTTTGCCGAAAGACGTTGAGCCGATAGTGCTCGTCAATGATTGCCATGACGAGACAGTGGACATCGCCCAGTCATATGGCGTAACAGTTCTCGAGCGCCAACAAGCTGGCAAGGTCGGGGCTTTACAAATGGGTTTGCATTACCTCGGCGAGCGGGCGGTTGACCCGTTTATCACTTTGGACGCTGACACTCGACCGGTATTCCCCAACCGCTGGGTAGCTAGTCTATTAGCCGGTAGACAGGCATTACCAGCTGAACAGCCGGCTAGCGTTGTCGGCCTGTTGGTCTTCCACAGCAATTCGTCGGCCCTACTACGCACTTCTCGCTTAGTCCTACACCAATATCTCACCCGCACCAGTCAGCAGGCTGGCTCTTTTTCTGGTGGCAACATGTTGATTCACCCAAGGCAGACTTCAGTGGTGCAGGCGATTGGCAAAATGCCAGAATATTGGCCAGGTGAAGACGTTGCCATCAAAGACGAGATAGTTAATGGTGGCGGTTCGGTCATAAAGACTTTGAGCGTCGGCGCTGTGGCTTTGACCGACGGATCGAGAATGCCGTCGCTGGCCAAAACTATCATCAACGGCCGACAGCACGTCCGCGACTTTATGCGCGAATCATATCTGTCTGATGCGCCAGCCGGATCGCGCCCATACAGTTCACCCACCGAACAACAGCTTACTCCCACCAATATTGTTAGATAACGGCTTGTGTCCCTAGCTCGAGGCTGCGAGGAGCCAACAGGCTTTGCACGGCAAAGCATTTAGCAATTTGCATTGACCAATTATCAATTATGGACAAAAGCCCATAGGCTTTTGGACTTATATATTTTCTGCGAAGCTATCGATCATTGTAAAAAGATAGAAGTTATCTGATAATTGATTTTATTATGACTCATCTAGAAGTCGACCGTTATGATTTTAGTTATTGGCCGCCAGTGCCAATCGAGAGTCTGGGAGTTGTGCCGGCTGAAAGCGCCGAACCAGATGAGCTTTGTCGCGGTTTGTTATACATTACCGATCGTCAGCGCCTAAAAGCAGTCTATGCCAGCGATGAATGGGTCGACATCCAGGATTTTTGGTTGGCCGCCAATCCACCACGCGAAACCCAAACCCAAGTTGACGATACATTTAAAGATTTACCAGATTTTCTTCGTCCTCCTATCAAAGTGTGGTCGCGGTATCATTTAAGCGGCCCAAGTTATGCCTTTTCCTTGCTAGCTTACGATGTGGCCTTTTATGGCGAGCGCGATGCTCAACCAGATCAAGAACTGACTTATGAAGAATTTGAAGAATCAGATACTTACAAGACGTTATTCCATAAAATCTTTAACCAATGGGCAAAAGTTTACGACCGAAAACACCTATTAATCGAGCGTGATCAACTTGTACAGATAGACAACGGAACATATCCTCTACCCTCCGGAGCAAGCCAAAAGTCCCGAACATTTTATAGTCGTGTCGTTGGGCGACGACCAACCTTTGCTACTCAAGATCCGTATCTAGACTAAGACTTGTGTTTCGGATTATAATTCTCTATAATTCTAATCTGTTACGCGGGTGCAAGACAGCTGTTTGGAGTAGAATTCTGAAGAGCTTTGCGAATCAAAGCGATTAACAATTAGTATTAACTATTTACAAGTTACGGACAAAAACCTAAGGTTTTTGAAATAAAATAATTTCAGCGAAGCTGGCCGACAATGTAAAATGTTAATTGATATCTGATAATTGCTTTTTGCTTAGCAAAAAGCCTATGCGGGTGTAGCTCAGTTGTTTAGAGCGCGTCCTTGCCAAGGACGAGGCCAAGGGTTAGAGTCCCTTTACCCGCACCATCCTCCGTTGCAGACCCTTATGGGTCAGTTATGGAGGATTTTTCATTTTGCGCGGATCAAACATTTTAAACTATTCATAGTTGTCGTTTTCTTGTCAGGTGTAGCTATAATTGATTCATGCTCGTTTTTATCGATGATTCAGGTGACCCCGGTTTTAAGTTCAATAAAGGTTCAAGCAGGCACTTTGTCATAGCTTGCATTATTTTTGATGACAATCTCGACGCCGAAGAGGCTGGGCTTAGGATTAAGCGGTTGCGACGTTCCCTACACTGGCGAGATGATCACGAGTTTAAATTTAATAAAGCCAGTAAGACGATACGCTTAGCTTTTCTTAATGAAGTAAGGAGCTGTAAGTTCAGGATTAGGGCAATAGTGGCTGACAAGTCCACAATTAGGAGCCCAGAATTGCGTAGAAGCAAGAACAAATTCTACAACTACATGATTAAAGAAGTGCTGTCTAAGAGCGATGGCTCGATAAAGTACGATCGGATTCGTCTTGATGGGCATGAAGACCGAGCCTATAAGAAGGCGGCAACAACCTATTTTCGCCACCAAGCTAATCCTAAAGGTGGAGTTATAAAGGATATGAAATTCGTTAACTCTAAGAATGACAACTTAGTACAGCTAGCCGATATGGTGGCAGGCGCCATCTTGAGGACAACTCAAACAGATAAAACTGATAGTAAAGAATATCTTCGGGTTATTAATAAAAGGATTGAAGACATTTGGGATTTCAAATAAAAAACCCGCTTCCTATCCTGGTTGTCCCAGGCACGCACACCATACGGTGACAGTTCGGAAAGCGGGTCAATTGTGCTTATATTATAGCCTGTAAGTAGCATGAGCGTCAACCATAAGCTATACCAAGAAGTCGGCCAACCCTCGCACCTGCGATAACGGGTCGAGGTGTTAGAGTCCCCCTGTGACCTGCGAAGCCTCGGCGAAGAAGGTTTACCCGCACCATCCTCCGTCGGAAACATTATTGTTTGATTCTTTACAATATATGGCGTATTGTTGCGATATTGTGAACAGTTTATTCGTTCTTCTCTTGCTTGCATCAGTTATTGGACTTGTCGCCGGGTTGATTAACCCACATCTTTTTAAGAAATTTTTTAAAGACAACACGAACAGAAAAGTTGTAGGCCTTAGTTTCATGGCCATGACGATAGCTTTCTTTGTGCTTACTGGTGTGACGGGTGCGACTCAACACAACAACACGCCATCACCAAAACCGAAGACAATATCAGCCACCATTACTACCAAAACGCTCACCTTGACAGCACCTGTGCCTTACACAACCACTACAGAATCGGATCCGACATTAGCTCAAGGCTCCACAGCTGTTAAAACCCAAGGAGTAAATGGGGTAAAAACGTCGATATGGACTGTAACTTATTCAAACGGTGTTGAGCAGAGTCGGAAGCTGGTCTCAGAGTCTATTACGACACCTCCAGTAAATCAGGTAGTTGAAAATGGAACATACGTAGCACCTGTCGCTACAACCCCAAGCTGTACCAACGGAACATATGTCAATTCTGCAGGGAACACTGTTTGTAGCCCAGAGACAAGCACCACAGTTCCTCCTGGAGCTACAGCGCAGTGCGTAGACGGTACTTACAGTTTCAGTCAATCACGTAGCGGAACCTGTTCGCATCACGGTGGTGTTGCCCAGTGGCTTTAATAACTCTAACCCTATGCCTGTCAGATCAAGATACACAAACTTGTCGGTATAAGGTGAGACCTTGTGTCACTTGAGACAAAGCAGAAGACTCAAACATTGACTAAATGTCATAGTTATATTATTATAAGTTTATGGTTCAGAGACTTAGTGTTGAGATAAAAGTTCCAAAATCCGAAGACTGGATAGCTTTGAATGACGTCAAAGTTGGCGACCGTGATGGTTCGCTATCTGACAACCAGCCCGATGGGCGTAATGTATATATATTTGGCGTTGACCCGATCGAGAACCTTGGCTACATCAAGAAATCTGAACTCGGCGTTGATACCGAACAAGCCGACGCGCGAGTGGTTTCGTCGCTCGGTTTTGTGACGATTGCCGCATTGGCTCATCAAGAGAGTTTTGAATTGACCGTTCTACCTGATAGAAGTCCTGAGCCCCGACACCTAAGATTTACTTACTTTGAGGATTAATCTATGGCTCAAAATATCCACGAAATTATACAAGTTGCCACAACTGCTAGGCAGTCTTTCGAGAAGGATGCTATCCCAAGACCACTACTGAGTTCGCTATTTAAGAACTACAATCCGGATTTTCTAGACGTCGATAACTACATAGATTTTTCGCTCAAGCGGTTTCCGAAAGATAATTGCTGGCTAGCCAGTGTCTATTTGCGTCATGTCTTAGGTGAAGGCGATGTCGTAGAAGGTGCTTATGATCTCGAAGTCCACCAGTACTTACAAATCGGCAAACTGGCAGTCGATATTACCGCCGATCAATTTGGTGGCCCACCGGTTTACGTCGGTCCGATAGTTGAACCATGGGTGGCTGGTCGAATCATGCAACCTTTTGATAGTTAATCATCTAGCAAAGTTATGTCGGCTGATGTCGCTATACTGGAATTGGCATCCGACAGCGCGGTTTATGGCGTCAGCATCAACGGCTAGTTTGCTAAAGCCTAAAATTGGCGGATAATTGGCTTAAAGGGACAATATGGAATCAGATAATCCCGAGAAGAATAATATAATCCAATTCCCATCGCCACCACAGCGATCGGCCGAAGGTGCTCCAGACCAGTCACTACCACAGCCATCGGCTGAAGTCTTGGCCGAACTAGATAAGCTGAACGAAGCGGGTCGAACGGCAATCAGAGCGGTCAGAGTTTTCATCGACCACGGTCGACGACTATCTGATAAACGTATTTATCGAAAAACAGCCCTCAATCTTCTACAGATAATTATCGGCGATGTGCTAAGAGGCCAAGAAGCAATTCATCGCCCCGACGACCTCAAATAGCTGGTTTTAATAATATCCGGGTTTACTTTACCCGGCATCAGATATAAATTTGTAATATCAACTATCAGGGAGATGATAAGCATATGGCAGAACAATATTTTGCACCAGGAGTTAGTCCAGACGTCAGGCGTTTAGCTATGGCTGGACAGTGGACGGCGGCTGAGCAGGCTGAAGCTGAGTTAATACAACATGGTCCTCTAGAACGGATTACCCCAACTATATTGTCGGAATGTGGTGAGTGTCCTTTTGATCAAGTCGATTCGGAAGCTATACAAAATGCCCAGCGAGCTGGTTTATCAGAGCTGGCGACTGGTACCAAGAACGCCATGGACGCTAGGCATGCGCGCTGTCAATCAATCGGTAGGGGGGCGATGCACCCATTCTCAAATAGTTGTTTTGCGGAAAACGTTGGTTAGGCTTTAGTGCTTGTTTACCGTAGTCGGTATAATTGAAGTATGAAAATTACTAAGTATGGCCATGCTTGTTTACTGGTCGAGGATGACAATCGTCGATTGATGATTGATCCAGGCAGTTTGACTAAATTGCCGGCCAAGCTCGACAATGTCGCGGTGGTCATCGTGAGCGATGAGCACTACGATCATTTTAGTATCGACAATCTAAAAGCTATCTTGGACCAAAGCCCTGATGTACATATATACACGACGGCTGTGGTTGCTGACCATCTGACGGCTAATAATATTAATTGTCAGGCTATCGTGGGCCACCAAGTGATTGATAGTGGCGGTTTCAAACTTGATTTAAATGAAGTCGATCATGCCATCGTCCATGGTTCATCGCCGTGCCGAGTATTGACCGTTAAGGTTGATGATTGGCTATACTATGCCAGTGATTCGTTCGTCCCGACCACCGCTAAGGTCAAAGTTTTGGCTATCCCGACCAGTGGACCGTGGTTCAAAACCACTACTGCCATCGACTATGCTAACGCCATTACAGCCGAATATCTGATCGCCACCCATAATGGCTTAAATAGCGATATCGGTAACCAAGTCATCCATAACTCGATGGTCAGTCACATCAAAAATAAACAGTTTGTCTACTTGGTCGATGGCGAATCGCACCAGTTTAATTAAACTATTGGTTCAAGTTTACTTTTAGCTAGCAGGCTGTCGACTTGGTTGGCCAGTGTTTCGAGCGCTCGAGACGAGTTATCTTTGCGGATGACTGTCCAGATTGGCCGATACAGTGGTTTAGTTTTTACTATCACTAACTGGTGATTCTGGAGTGAATCGCTGACGATATGCCTGGGCAGTAGGGCAGTGCCTTTGCCGGCTAGAGCCATATCTTTTAGGATTTCGATGCTGGTTGAATAGAATACTGGCGTGACATTCAGGCCGAGCTTTTTGAACAACTTTGAAAAATGACTATAGCTAGTCGAATCTTTATTGAAAGCTAACCAATCATTTATGTTGGAGATTAATCCTGGTTTAGCTAAGTCAGGCGAACAGACGAATATAAATTCTTCGGCATGTTTATTGGTGATAATAATGTCTTTGCCCAAATCAGTTGGCTGGCCGGTGATCAGGCCGGCATCAATCTCGTTGGCTAGAAGCTCGCTTAATATGCGATTGGAGTTATCAACCGACACCTCAATATTTTTGAGTAAGCTGATATTCTTGGGCACCGAAAATATAAGTTGGGCGACGGTGTCGATGATCCCCACCTGAAAATGGGTTGGCGAATCATGCTGGGCGATCCTGGTCTGCATTTTATTGATTTCGGCGGCAATTTTCTTGGCCGAATGGACGACGATTAGACCACGCTCTGTTAGCTCAACGGCCGATTTCTTGCGGACGCATAGCTTGACTCCCAGGCTTCGTTCTAATGAAGCAATCGAAAAAGTGATAGCCGGTTGCGAGACGTGGAGCTGTTTAGCGGCCGCTGAGAAACTACCAGTTTCAGCTACGGCCAGTAATTTTCGGTACCGATGATCCATAGCAACTAGTATACATCAATAAGTATTACTAATTATCAATATAAGTTTGGTTTATGACCAATTGTTTTGTAGAATTATAATCACAAGCATAATAAAAGAAGGAAATATGTCCAAAATCAAGGTAGCAGTAGTCGGTGTCGGTAATTGTTTCTCAGCTCTATATCAAGGTTTTGAATATTACAAACTTAACAAGGACGTTTCGGTACCAGGTTTAATGTTTCCCGATATCGGTGGTTATGCGCCGACCGATATACAGGTTGTGGCGGCTTTCGACGTCGACAGGCGTAAAGTTGGTCAGCCGGTCGGTAAAGCGATTTTTGCTAAACCTAACTGCGCTAGAGTGTTCGCACCGACAGTGCCAGCCGGACCAAAAGTCTTGATGGGACAGGTGTTGGACGGAGTGTCTGAACATATGCTGGAAGTGCCAGAAGATCAAGGCTTTCGATTGTCGACCGCCAAACCGGTCGATGTCGTCAAAGCTCTGCGTGACTCCGGAGCCGATATATTAATCAATTATCTACCAGTTGGCTCGCAACTAGCTACCGAATTTTATGCCGATGCGGCGATTGAAGCCGGCGTGGCATTTCTGAACTGCATACCGGTATTCATAGCTAGCAATCCAAAGTGGGAAAAGAAGTTTGCCGATGCCAAACTGCCAATCATTGGTGACGATATGCGTAGTGCCTTTGGGGCAAGTATCGTTTCGCAAGTAATGCAGGAACTAGCTTTTGACCGTGGTTTCGTAGTCGACTTTCACCAACAAATTAACATTGGCGGTAACACTGACTTCAATAATATGATGGTCCATAAACGTCTAGAGTCGAAGAAGAAGTCCAAAGAAAATGTCATCCGGGCTCAGAATGATTTACGCGGTATAGAAGTTCCGGCTGATAGTTTGTTCGCCGGACCAAGTACCTACATACCGTATTTGCACGATAACAAAGTCGCTTACTTTAATCTGCGGTTACGCGGTTTCGGTGATGCGCCAGTCGATGTTGATATCAAATTATCGGTTCAAGACTCGGAGAACAGTGCTGGTGTGGTGATTGACGCTATTCGGTATCTCAAAGTTGCCCACGAACTGGGCATCGTCGGCGCATTGCGTGGACCAAGTGCCTGGACCCAGAAAACTCCGCCACAGCAGATGACTTACGCTGATGCCAAGTCGGCATGTGAAGCTTTTGCCCTGCGAAAAGTCCTGACGGCCGTGTAAAATATCGATTGTTGTTAGTAAGATTAATGGTCTAGCAGTATATAAGAGTATAATCTCTGTTAAAATATTGGTAAGACCATGTCAGAAAAAGATCAACCTGCATCCATATCTATAGTTGTGCCGGTATATAACGAAGCGGCCGGTCTAGCTAAGTTCAACGACTCATTGGTCGATGTTCTTAAACGCAATCATATTTCAAATTTTGAAATAATCTATTGTGATGATGGCAGTCAAGACAATACGGCTGAACTGATTAGATCGTGGAATGTTAAGAACCCTAGATTTAAACTACTAAGTCTGTCTCGCAACTTTGGCAAAGAGAGCGCTCTAACGGCCGGTATCAGTCTAGCCAAAGGCGAAGTGATAGTGACAATTGATGGCGATGGCCAACACCCCGTCGAGCTACTACCAGAATTTATCGTTGAATGGCAGAAAGGTTCAAAAGTAGTTGTCGGTATCCGATTGACTAATGATGGCGCTGGCTGGTTCAAAACTTGGGGATCCAAACTATTTTATAACCTATTCAATCATTTAACTGGTCAACGATTGGAGCCTGGTTCCAGCGATTATCGCTTGATTGACCAGACTGTTCGCCATGAATTCCTAAAGTTGAAAGAATCTGATCGAATAACCAGAGGTTTGATAGACTGGCTGGGCTTCAATCGAAGTTACATCTATTTTCACGCTAAAGTACGCGAGGCTGGTGAAGTTGGCTACGGCAAACGTCAGCTAATCAAACTAGCCACCAACACTTTCGTCTCATTGTCACCTAAGCCACTGTACATGTTTGGCTACTTGGGGGTAATCATCACCGGGCTGTCATTGATAGTTGGTTTAGCCGTGCTATTCGAGCAGGTATTGCTGGGTGATCCGTTGGCGTGGAAATTTACCGGCACCGCCATGCTCAGTATTATGTTGCTTTTCCTGATCGGCATAGTGCTGATGTCCCAAGGCATACTGTCGTTATACGTTTCCAATATCCAAGCCCAGAGCAAACGACGCCCATTGTTTGTTATTGATTATGATAAATCAGCCGGTTATAAAAATAATGACGTTAATTGAATTGACTATCGCTCTACCCAGGATGCTAGCTAAATAAATGGCTGATAAGAAACGATCTCAAGCCAAAATTACCAAAAGTCAGTCGATTACCAAAAAATCGGCGGCTTTAAAGCCAGCCAAAGCCAAGACTACCAAGCCTCTCAAAACGACATCGAAAAAAGTCACTAAACCAAAGTCAAAATCACCGGCCAAGCCTCGCAAAAAGCCAAGTGTCAAACAACCGAAGCTCAATAAAAAACTAACTAAGCTCGATCGACTGACTAATATCATAGTCAAACATGCCAACTATCTGGCCATTGGGTCGGTGGTGGTGTTGTTGGCCACAACTATTTTATGGTCGATACTCGGCGCTAGGATTCAGCAGGGCAATGCCGACCAACTAGTTAACCCTTTGTTATTCCAAAACAACAATGTGTTCCGCGACGCCCAAATACCCGGTCAACACAGTTTCATACTCAAATGGCCAATCTTTTTCATCATCAGCCTGTTCAACAATACGTCGTCGGCACTGATCGCCATAACCGTATCGGTAGTGGTGGTCACGGTTATGGCGCTGGTTTGGATAATTTATCGGATTGAGCGCCGACCGTTATATTTCGCGGCCATATGTTTAGCTTTGGCTTCGGTATTATTATTGATACCGCCTCAGCCTTACGCTGGCGGAATATTACCGGTGAATATGGCAATGCTGGCGTCGAGGAATATCGAATATATCTTATATATCGTTGCCTTAGTGGCGCTAGTTAAAGTCAATAAACTTACTAGTCGCTGGTTGTGGGCTGGCATCGCCGGACTGACTCTATTGATTGCTAGCGATAAAATATTTGCCACCATGATTATTGGCGGCAGTGTTCTAGCGTCAATCGTCTATACGGTTTTTCGAAAACGACAGTATGCGATTACGGCTACTTCGGGCATTATTATTGGTACCATAGCAACAGTTGTCGCCACCGCCATACTAGGGCTAATTAATTATTTAGGCATTGTGATCATTCTGAATCAAACGGCAGCCAGTCCGTACGCGGTAATTTACAACTTACACAAAGTCGTTCTGGGCTTAATCTATTCAATTTCGGCGTTATTGACTAATATGGGAGCCAATCCAGCATTTGACGCTGTGAAACTGCGCGATACACCAAATTTTGCTGTTAGTCGACTATTGAGTTGGTCGGGACTGGGCTATATCGTAAATAGCGTAATTTTAATAGTCGGCGTTCTGGCGGTGGGTTATATTTTAGCCCATAGTTTAGCCAAGACTAAACCAAAGGCAGTGCCAGACGATCGGCCGTTCAAGCTGGTCATCATGCTGGCATGGTCATCATTTGTAACCTTCGGCGCATTCATATTCACCAATCATGAATATTCAGTCGATGCACGGTACCTATCGATAGCATTGCCGACTTTATTTATTGCGATGGCTGTCTATGGCCGTAAGTTGAAATTACAACCTCGATTATTGATAGTCACGATGGGAGTGTTGTTGTTGGCCATAGCATCTGGGATATATGGGACGACGAACATTTATCATCAAGACACCCAAGCGATGGCCAATATTAATGCCCGGAATCTGACGGTCGCGCAAGCAGTTAAGCGCAATCACATTAGTCTGCTAGCCGGCGATTATTGGCGGGTGATACCGATTCGAGCCCAATCAAATCAGAGTTTGACGACCATCCCGCTCAACACCTGCACCCAGCCGAGAAACGTCTTATCGAGCTTGGCTTGGCAGAAAAACTTAGCTACGACCAGCTTCGCTTATTTATGGTCATACGATCGAGGTTTGACCGACTATCCACAATGTGGCTTACAGACTATCGTTAACGCTTTCGGTAAACCCAACAAAAGTGTCACGATTACCGGAACTGTCGAGAAACCGACTGAGGCGCTGTTGTTTTACGAAGGCGGGATACACAAGGATTCGATCGCCAACTCACTCCGAAACACCAAAACCGTCACGGTGGTGCCGGGCAAAATCTCAGAATACCCGCCTCCAATATGCAAAAGTGGACATACTGTCATGAATATCGTTGCTCACGAGGACGATGATTTATTATTCATGAATCCTGATCTGCAGACTGCAATTAGTCAAGGAACCTGCGTTAGGACTGTATTCTTGACAGCTGGGGACTCCGGATCGGGTAGTTTCTATTGGTTGTCCCGCGAGCAGGGATCACAAGCCGCCTATAACTTAATGGATGGGCCGACTAAAGATCAATGGGTCAGCCGGATTGTTAAAATTGCCGAAAATCAATATATCACTATCGAGACGCCACGCAACAACCCATCGATTAGCCTAATATATATGCATTTGCCGGATGGCAATCTATTTGGGCAAGGTTTCAAGGATAATAATTATGAAAGTTTACTGAAACTTGAGACCGGCGCCATACCTGAAATTCACAGCGTCGATAAACAATCGCACTATAGTGATCAAGACGTAACGAATACCCTGACGACTTTAATGGCTTATTTCAATCCGGAACAAATCAATACCCAAGCCGATGACTCAAGCCATGACTTTCCAGATCACAGTGATCATGTTGCGGCCGGCAATTATGCCACCAGGGCGGCAACTTTATATGGTGGCGGGACGATCAACGTCCCCATAAAGTACTACGATGGTTATCCAGTCAGAGATCTTGGGCCCAATCTAACCGATGCCGAAATTGCCAATAAGCAAGCAATCGTATTTGCTTACGCGGCCTATGATGGAGCGGTCTGTGGCTCAATCGAAAGTTGTAGCCACGTCTATGCTTATAGCGCATTCATGGCTCGTCAATATCAATCTAATCGCTAGAAATGTTCGCCTAATCCTCGGATTACAGTATAATGCTTGGAAGTTGGCGCCTTGGCGGAGTAGTTACGCAGCGGTCTGCAAAACCGCGTACACGGGTGCAAATCCCGTAGGTGCCTCCAGCTCTGTTTTCATACGAAGCTCCGTTTTTATATCAAAAGCGGAGCTTCTGCTATAAAAAGCTCCGCCTCTCCTGAAAAGCCTCGCTTTACCCCAAATCAAAGTATCTTTAATTTGGGGACCTCATTAATCCCATAAACTTGGCTATGCCTAATGATAAAGTTTTGTATAATAGTTTGGTAATAGCGGGCGAGTGGCGGAATTGGTATACGCGACGGACTTAAAATCCGTTGGTCTTAACAACCTTGAGGGTTCAAGTCCCTCCTTGCCCACCATATAAAATGCCTCGGCTTATGCCGGGGCTTTTTATATGGTAGCAAAGATGGGACTTGAACGGGATTGCCAGTGGCAATCCCCGCGACAGACCAACCTACCGGAATACGAGTGCCATAAAATGCCTCGGCTTATGCCGGGGCTTTTTATATGGTAGCAAAGATGGGACTTGAACGGGATTGCCAGTGGCAACTCACAAATATTCGCCTACGGGCGAATTTCTCGAGCCCACCTCAGCTCAGGTGATGAATCACTCCGGGCTTCCGGTCTTGCTAACTGCCACTGGCAGTTCTCACCCACCCCGTGAGGCAAGTCCCTCCTTGCCCAAGAATAGACTTGACCGATAAAAATCATTAGCTTGATATACTAGAGTTGTGAACATTATCGTCGACAATCTAGCGACAAACTACCAACTAACTGGTAAGGGTAAATTGGTAGTCATATTGCATGGCTGGGGTGATAGTCTCCGCAGTTTCTCGGCTTTACAGAAAGAGTTGTCCGGCACTTATTCAGTTCTGGCTATTGATTTACCAGGTTTTGGCGGCACCCAAGCTCCCCAAGACATCTGGGGGCTAGATGAATATGCCAATTTTGTGGAAAATACTGTCAACAAACTCGAGCTTCAGCCAATATATGCCATTATTGGACATTCCAATGGTGGAGCGATAGCTATTAGAGCGATTGCTCGCGGTAAACTTCAGCCAGCCAAATTGATATTGTTAGCGGCCGCTGGTATTAGGTCAGGTAAATCCTTAAAATTACTGGCTTTAAAAATTTTAACTAAAACTGGTAATTTGGCGACTATCTGGATGCCCGAAGTCCAGCGCCAAAGACTACGGGCTAGTCTATACGGTGCCGCCGGTTCGGATATGTTGGTAGTTCCCGAGCTAGAGGAGACTTTCAAAAAAGTTGTTAGTCAGGATGTCAGAGACGATGCTGCTCAGCTGAGTGTACCAACCTTACTGATATATGCCGATCACGACCTAGCCGTACCGATCAAACACGGCATTGCTTATAAGAAGCTCATCCAAAATTCGCAACTAGATAGCATCCACCAGGCCAGCCATTTTGTGCACCACGATCAGCCAGCCAAAGTTACCAAATTGATTATGGATTTTCTGAAATGATAAATGGCCTGATTAGTTTGTTTTTGCCCGGATTCCCGACCGCCGTGGTCTATATGTTGCAATCGACCGAATATCAAATCGGACCATATCTTAACTGGTTTTGGCATACCAAAAATTTTTCAAAAGTTATGCAGAGGCGCACGCTGGATCAAACTAGGTCGGCCAAACTACTGTTAATAGTCTTGCGGTTGGGCATAATGCTTCAGATTGTCATTGGCTTATCTCTAGTCTATCTAGGTTTGTTTCACGGTTTGATTGGTGGCGTTGCTTTCGGCTTCTCGGTTATCATCATTAGTCCGATTTTATGGGCTCATCTAATCGTGATTCCTCTGGTACTGGGCCGAATATTCATTTCTGTTCCAGCTAATAAGCGACAAATTATGGCGTCAGAAGCTATCTTTCGGAATCATCCAGCAATAAAAATTGCTGTAGTCGGCAGTTATGGCAAAACAACCATGAAAGAACTGCTGGCCACCGTGCTGAAAACTGGTTTCAAAGTTGCCGAAACTCCGGCCAACAAAAACGTAAGTGTCAGCCACGCCCAATTTGCCAAAAAGCTAGTTGGCGACGAACAGCTCTTAATCATTGAATACGGCGAAGGTGCACCCGGAGACGTGGCGAAATTTGCCCAAATCACCCATCCCAACCGAGCGATAATTACTGGCCTAGCTCCCGCTCATCTGGATCAATACAAAACGCTCAAAGCCGCTGGGCATGACATATTCTCGGTGGCTGAATATGTGCCGGCTGACAAACTGTATGTCAATGTCGATTCGCCGAGCGTAAAACCGTTCATTCAGCCCGAATATCAACAATTCAGTGAGCAGGGTTCGCTTGGCTGGCAAACGTCATCGATCAAAGTTGATCTTAATGGCACGGCCTTCAGCCTGAAGCGCGATAAACAAATTATGAGACTGCATAGTGGGCTAGTCGGCAAACATCAGGTTGGATTTTTGGCTATGGTGGCCGCTCTAGGCTTTGACCTAGGTTTAAGCATTGACCAAATAGAGGCTGGCATAGCTCAAACTAAACCATTCGAACATCGGATGCAGCCGTATCAATTATCGGGTGCTTGGGTGGTTGACGACACTTATAACGGTAATCTAGAAGGCATTAAAGCCGGTACCCAACTTCTGAATGAAATTTCGGCCAAACGAAAAATATATGTCACTCCCGGTTTGGTTGACCAAGGTGAGGAGACTGAAAAAGTGCATCTGGAAGTTGGTCGTCTGATTGCCAAAGCTCAGCCCGATATCGTGGTCCTGATGAAAAACTCGGTTACCAATTACATCCAGCTCGGTCTAGAAACTGACGGTTTTAAGGGTGAACTACGGATTGAAGACCAGCCACTAGAGTTCTATACCAATTTGAAGCACTTCGTGGCCAGCGGTGACTTGGTGGTTATGCAAAACGATTGGACCGACAACTACGCCTAAAAGACCTTATTCTTTCCGGAAACCTATCGGGTACGACCCGATAGGTAGATCGGTGCAGGGAGTAGATTATGCTAGGATATTTTCGATCATTTTAAGCTCGTTACGGCGATCCACGTAGTCATTCATGAATGACTGGTAATCACCACTGAATAAGGCCAATATCTTGTCCGGTCGAACCCAGTCGGCATGTTTGTGGCCTGTATAATATGGCAAACTTGACCATTGCCATTGATTGAAATTCTGTGGATTGAGGTGAATATATCGACTAATGTGGAGTAGATGCCCGTCATCAACAATTCTGACCGCGCGGTAGCGTTGTTGGAATAATGGACCAACTCTCGAATAGCGTCTATTGAAGTACATAGCATACGCAATCGATACAGGCTTCAGTAGCTCAAACATGGCATCGGGGCTGTGTTGGTAGATGAAAAGATGAAAATGATTAGGCATTAAACAATACGCTAAAAGCTCTACATCTTGGTGTAATGTTTTGTAAGCTACCCCACTTTCTTTTTTTGATATTCTGGCTGATAGATAGCGCTTGAGGAGGCTAAGAAAAACGACATAGTCTTTATCGTCTAGAAAGATATTACGTCTATTTACTCCTCGATTATAAATATGATAGAAGCTTTCAGGCACATATTCTTTGTAGATATTCTTCCCAGGCATACGTTTAAACTAATGATTAAGTCCAACCAACTCAAATATAAAATAACCAAGTTTATAATTATTTAACCTATCGGGTCGTACCCGATAGGTCCGATAGATGTGATGGGGGGTCGTTCAATTGTCGGGCTGAATTGTATATACTAATTGTATGGAAACAATCGCTGTAGTATTCGGTGGCCGGTCGGCCGAGCACGATGTATCGATCATCACGGCTCTAGCTAGTATCATTAAACCTTTAGAACTAACTCGCAAATATCGAATTGAAGCCGTCTATATTGCCAAGGATGGCAGTTGGTATTGGGACGACAAGCTTAAAGATATTAGGTTATTTACCTCAGGCGGTATTAAAGATTATCTGCACAAAGCCCAACCGATTAGCGTTCAATTTGATGGTGGCATGACTCTAGTAAAAGCCAGTGGTCTGGCTGGACGTAAGTTGTCGCGCAAGATTGATGTCGTTTTCCCAGCTACTCATGGTACTTATGGCGAAGACGGCGCTTTGATGGGTCTACTCGATATGGCCGGCATCGCCTATGTTGGCTGTGGAGTCAGCGCTTCAGCGGTAGCCATGGATAAGGTGCTGTGTAAGCAATTGGCGGTGGCCAATAGTATACCGGTATCGAAGTTCTTAACGTTTACCAAATCCGACTTAGAGCGAACGGCTGAAGTTGCCATCAAGACCATCACTGATCTGCTTAAATATCCATTGTTTGTTAAGCCAGCTCACTTAGGTTCAAGTATCGGCATTTCGAAAGTCTCGTCCGATAACGAACTTCGTAATGGTTTGGAAGTCGCCGCTCATTACGACGATAAAATCATTGTTGAGGAAGCCGTGGCCAATCTTGTTGAGGTAACCCTACCGATTATCGGCAATGATCAACCGCAACCGGCGTTACTAGAAGAGCCGATGACCAAGCCGGATGATTTCTTCGATTTCGACACTAAATACTTACAAGGTGGCAAGAAAGGCAAGTCGGCTAAAGGAGCAGGTGGCGCTCAGGGCTATAGTCAGATACCAGCCAATTTACCCAAAGCTTTATACGATGAGGCCGTCGTCACTGGCCTTAATGTTTATAAAGCTCTCGGTTGTAGCGGTATCGCTCGAGTCGATATGCTGATTGATAGCCAAACCAAAAAAGTTTATTTCAACGAAGTGAACCCTTTGCCCGGCGGGCTGTATGCCCATAATTGGAATAAAGCTGGCATCAGTTCAGTCGAGCTGGTTGATAAACTAGTCGCCTTGGCTAAAGAACGACATAACGTGCGGCAATCTTTAGCTACTTCCTTCGGTACCAACTATTTGCAACAGTTTTAGGACGATGAAACTCGTAGCTTTGTCTGAATTAATCCCAGACGCCAAAGTCGATTTACGTTACGCCACAACCAATAATTTTACCGGCAAACTACTCTATACCAGTCCCCAAGATATTATCCCTAAACTCGAAGAGTCGGCGGCTTTAGCTTTAGTCCAATCTAGTAATAGGCTAAGACAGCAGTCGCTTTACATAGTCATCTGGGACAGTTATCGACCGACAGCCATCCAGCAACAACTTCGTCAGGTTAATGATGATAGTGATTATGTCAGCGAGAATTCGAATCATTGCCGGGGGCTAGCGATAGATATAACACTTATGACAAGCGATGGAGTCTATCTGGATATGGGCACCGATTTCGACGAATTCACCCCTAAAGCTCATGCCGATGACCGAAGTATAAATGATGTCCAGCAAGACAATCGCCAAATTCTAAAAACCGCTATGGAATCTGCTGGCTTCAAACAATGGCCATACGAGTGGTGGCATTTTGATTTTGTGTCCTGAAGCCAGGTTATAAACTGACTAAAATTGGTTATTCCAGTACATCTGGATTGTGATTCGTGTACATCTTGGTTGTGCTTGCTTATAAAGACTTACAGATGTAATCTAGCATTTACATGAGAGAAATCGGAAATCAATACATAGAGGATGAGCCACGGTTCATGCCATCATACGAAGCAACCGAAACTGGCTTTATGATCCATGATCCAGTTTGGGGAGACTGTTTAATTGGTGACCAGCCTGGTGATGAAGTGCTACTAGAACTATTAGATAATGATTTAGTCCGTCGCTCGATGGCCATTGAGCAGTTAACACTTTCACCATTGACCGAAACTATACCCGGAACGGCCTCATTCTCACGATGGGAACATATCTGGGGGAGTGTAGCCCTAGTCAGACATCTCGCTGAGGGTATGGACATTACGCCACGCGAACGATTAATTTTTCAACTTCGAACTTTCGTATCAGACCTAGGCCATACAGCTTATTCGCATCTTGGCGACTGGCTATTTCAGGGCGTTGGCGGGCAAGAAAATCAACACGACATTGAACTTATGAAAATGTTAGAAATGAGTGGGGTGGCCGATATTTTACGTAAACATGAAGTCCAGCCTGATGAAGTAGTTTTCCCAGATATCGAAGACTGGGTAGAATGTTCAGCCCCGGAATTATGTGTTGATCGAGTTGATTATGGGGCTAGAGAAATTAAACGTTGGCCAATAGATAGTGATAGTTCGATGGTAGCCAGTTCGTCAGCCTTCAAATTAATCGAAGGCAAAATCGTAATGCCCAGTCACCAAGCGGCCTTGGTATTTGCGAAAAGCTTTTTGTTATTAGCCACAGAACATTGGAGCGAGCCAGTACATCGTTTACAGCTACGGCTGCAGGAGATGCTTGTACAGGATGTACTAAGACACGAATATCTTGGATTGATTAGCATTGATATGGGTAATGCTGATATGTTCCATCCACGAGATTTGCTATATGCTGTTGATGGTGACATAACGCGAGAAATGTATTTATTCGGTGGTCTGGGATCAACAGTGATGCCAATAATGGACGCGATAGGTTTAGCAAGACGTCGGGTCTATGTCAATGAAAGACGCGAGCAACTCGGTTATTTTAAAAGGAATGATACGGATGAATACCCCAATCCAGTCGAACATTACGATTATTTTGGACAGCGAATCGGTAAACTAGCTCTTTTGCCTAGTTTCATAGAAGTAGTGCCGGTTGAGAAAATGCCGGATGGGCCTGAATACGGTGATAATCCCAATAGTCTTGATGTGTTTTTGCCGGCTTTAAAACCTAGATTCGTGGACCCAACTTTTGTCGATAAAGCTGGCAATCAGCAACGATTAAGCGCTTTTGATGATAAATTTGCCGCTTTATTATCCCAACAGGCAAGATATTCAGAGCAAGCCTACATTGCTAGGGTATTCATGAATGCTGATACCAAGAGTACGATTGTCGAACGGGTAACCGAAAATAAAGAATTATGGGCTAAAGCTGTGCAAAGACCACGCATGTCAACCGAAGTTTTTAGACGAATGTTACACAATACGACATCCGTTGCCGCCGGATATAGTATGATAAATCTATATTGGACTCGTTGACCCCTGTTTTTCCTGTTATAATAATTAACCATGCAGCGTTATTACCCCAAAGATATCGAGTCCAGAACAGCCCAGTGGGCTGTTGCTGTCGACGCCAACGGAGTGTCCTGTGCAGAGATATAATCCCAAAGATATCGAACCGCGTTGGCAGAAAATCTGGAACGATTCGAAGATTTATCAGGCTGACGACGATAGCCTAAAGCCCAAGAAATACATACTCGAGTATTTCCCTTATCCAAGTGGCGCTACTATGCACGTCGGCCATGTGCGCAATTACACTATCGGAGATTCGATAGCTCGATTCTATCGAATGAGTGGCTATAACGTTTTGCATCCAATGGGCTGGGACGCTTTTGGTCTGCCAGCCGAAAACTATGCCATCAAGAATCACGTTAGTCCGCGCAAAGCCATCGACGATAACACTGGACGTTTTCGTGAGCAGCTAATGCAAATGGGCTTTAGTTATGATTGGTCGCGCGAAATTGACAGTTCTGATCCGAATTATTATCGCTGGACGCAGTGGTTTTTCCTGCTATTGTTCAAAAAAGGTCTAGCTTATCAACAAGAAAGCCTGCAATGGTGGTGCCCAGTTGATAAAACCGTTCTGGCTAATGAGCAGGTTGAAGCCGGCAAGTGCTGGCGTTGTGGCAATAGCGTTGAAAAGAAATCTTTGAAGCAATGGTTTTTCAAAATCACCGATTACGCCGATCGACTACTCGACGATCTCGATGACTTAGATTGGTCCGATGCTATCAAAGCCATGCAACGCAACTGGATCGGCCGCTCAAACGGGGCAGTTATAAAGTTTCAAGTTGAAAAGTCGCAAGTCGTAGAAGTTTTCACGACTCGTCCCGACACTCTATTCGGCGCTACTTTCATGGTTCTAGCTCCGGAACACCCTCTAGTCAAATCTATAACTTCTGACATTCAGAAATCCGAAGTCGAGGCTTATATCAAAGCGGCGCAGGCTAAAAGTGATGTCGAGCGCCAGGAGACTGACCGCGAAAAAACTGGTGTTTTCACTGGATCTTATGCCATCAATCCGGTCAATAAGGCCAAAATCCCGATCTGGATTGCCGATTACGTCTTAAGTGGATACGGCACTGGGGCCATCATGGCCGTACCGGCCCATGACGACCGCGATTATGAATTCGCCAAGAAGTTCAATCTACCGATCACGACCGTCATTGAACCGGTTAGTGGTCAAGAGCAAGGTGATGAAGTTCGCAAGCAAGCCATCGTCGCCATCGTCCGAAATCCCAAAACCAATCAAATACTGATGTTAGATTGGGGTCCACGCCAAGACCGATTCGGCGGTAAGCTATTCGTTGGCGGTGGTGTAGATGAGGCAGAGGACATCGTCGACTGTGCTCGGCGTGAAATTGCCGAAGAAACCGGCTACACCAATTTGAAGCATGTCGCCACAACCGATACCGTGGCCCATGGTTATTACTTCTCGAACGTTAAGAACAAGAACTATTACGCTAAAATGCATGGTCTATTATTCGACTTGATTGACGAAACTCAAGTTGACCAGCAGTTAGATGAGGGTGAAAAGAATAAGTTCAAAATCACTTGGGTCGATCAGCTATCGGCTGAAAATCTAGTTGATGACGACGGACACCGCTACCTATTCAATGCTTTGCTCGGCAATGGCTGTTATAGCGGCGAAGGTCTGATGATCAATAGTGGTCAATATGATGGTACGGCTAGTTCTGAAGCTCGCGAAAAAATAGTTGCCGAGTTAGCCGAAACTTCTAGTGGCCAGATAGTTACTAATTACAAAATGCGCGACTGGCTGATTAGTCGTCAACGCTATTGGGGTGCACCAATTCCGATTATTCATTGCCCCAAGCACGGAGCAGTGGCGGTTCCCGATGATCAATTGCCGGTCAAGCTACCAGAAATCGATAGTTATGAACCGAGTGGCGACGGCCGAAGTCCGTTGGCTAAAGTGTCGGAATTCGTCAACACCGTCTGTCCGCAATGTGGCGGTCCGGCTGAGCGCGAAACTGACACCATGGATGGTTTTGCCTGCAGTAGTTGGTATTTCTTACGTTTCGCTGATACGCACAATGATCAATCACCATTCAGTAAAGCTAAAGTTGATGAATGGCTACCAGTCGATGATTACATCGGCGGAGCTGAACACGCCGTGATGCATTTACTGTATGCCCGATTCTGGACGAAAGTCATGTATGACGATAAGTTGATAGATTTCCAGGAGCCATTCACGACGTTGCGCAATCAAGGTATGATTTTGGCGCCCGATGGCAACAAAATGAGCAAAAGCAAAGGTAACACCATCGAGCCCGGTGGCTTAATAGACCAAGGTTATGGTGCCGATAGTGTCCGAATTATGGAACTATTTATCGGGCCTTGGAATCAAACGGCAGCTTGGAGTGTCGAAGGCATGGGTGGCGCTTATCGATTCCTTAACCGTATCTGGACCCTGACCCAAGAGTATTTGGAGACTAAATCGAACAAGGCCACTACTGGTGAATCAAATGATGACATTCGGCGCGCCGTTCACTTCACAATCAAAAAAGTCAGCGAAGATTTGAATAGCTTAAGCTTTAACACTGCCATAGCTGCTGAGATGGAAACGCTTAACCAGCTATATAAATTCAAAGCCAAGGACAATTACGCATCCCAAGACTGGGCATGGGCTATCGAGACATTTTTGCAATTACTAGCACCTTTCGCCCCGCACATTACCGAAGAACTTTGGCAGGCTCTCGGTCATCAGACATCAATCCACAGCAGTCAATGGCCGGTTCACGATGATAAATATCTGATTCAAGATTCTATGACCATCGTCATTCAAGTTAATGGCAAATTACGGGGTGAAATAAGCGTCCCAACCAACCAACCGGAAGCCGAGATAGTCTCTACCGCCAAGGCTAACGACAAGGTTAGTAGTTATTTGGAAGCCAAAGAAATTCGCAAAACCATCTACATCTCCAACAAACTAGTTAATTTCGTAGTCTAAAAATACCAAGGTTTCACCTTGTATTTAAGGTGTTTTTAGGGTACAATTGGCTTCAAGAATCAATAACCTAAGACTTCAAGGAAATTAGCCATGGGTAAACCCAAGAAACGAACTAGCCCCCGTAAGACTGGCACTCGCCGTAGTCATCTAGTGCTCGAATTGGCCCGCAAGGTCAACGCCACATCACCTGTCAAAGTCCGCACCACCAAGCGCGAATCTAGTAAACAACCTTCGGTTGCAGCAACTAGCAAATAGCAATTAGAAACTAGACAAACCTAGTTAGGAGCAATTAACAAGTTAAAATGAGGCAGCAGATATGAAGCAGACAATACCTAGAATTGAGCTTAGTCAGCTACATGCTACATGTTATTTGTTAATTGCTAACTCGACCGGAGGTCGTTAAATGGCATCAAATCGTCACCTCGGACGCATCATCGCTCTCCAGACTTTGTATGAAGCCGAATTTCGACGTGAATCCGGCGATACTTCCTTTGAAGATCAAGAAATACTTGAGCGCAATATTGGTCGCTATCGAGAAATGGTTGATGATATTAGTTTCATCGAGAAGTTGGTGTCAGGTGTAACCAAGCAGGCCGAATCATTAGATAAACAACTCCAGCCGGTAGCTCCGGAGTGGCCGATAGACCAAATCGCTCGGATGGATCGACTGGTTTTACGCATCGGTTTGTATGAACTAAACAATGAAGCCGATGTTCCACCTAAAGTTGTAATCAACGAAGCCGTTGAGCTAGCTAAAGCCTTTGGCGGTGAGAATTCTTCGAAATTTATTAATGGCGTACTCGGCACGCTGCTCCGACAACGCCAACCTGAGCCAACCAAAACTCCGGCCAAAACCAAAACTGCACCCAAAAAACCACTATCTAAGGCTAAATCACCAGCTAAGCCTAAGCCTAAGAAGTCATGATGAAACGACCTAAACCAATCCAAGGATTCAAGAAGTTAGTCAATAAGCGTCGACCAATTATCGATGAAGTTGTTCGTGAAACCACATCTGGAGGAATTGTTTTTCGCCGTGAAGCCAAAACCGGCAATGTCCAAATTCTACTAATTCAAGATGCCAAAAATCGCTGGACGATTCCTAAAGGCCATGTCGAAGTTGGTGAGGAGCCCAAAGCTACTGCCGAACGTGAAATCCGCGAAGAAACCGGTTTGCAAGAAATGAAAGTTTACAACTGGCTGGGCAAAGTGAATTTTCGCTATCGTCGCGAGCATACCCTAGTTTTGATGACAATGCACATCTATTTAGTCGAAGGTCTTGGCGATACCGATAAATTACTGCCTGAAGATTGGTTGAGTGATATTAAGTGGTTACCGGCATCGGAAGCGGTCGATAAGATTGCTTATGACGATATCGGTAAACTTATATTAGTTAGCATGAAGAAAATAAGAGAAGGAAAAATAGGCTAGGACAATCTAATAATATGGATACTTCAACCTACAAGTTATTTGCTGAAGAAACTTTGCATGTCAATTTTAACAATATTGAATTGTTGATTACAGCTTTCACCCACCGTTCGTATCTCAATGAGCATAAAAGTACCGTCCGTGAACACAACGAGCGCTTAGAATTTTTGGGTGACGCTGTTCTAGAACTGGTCGTAACCGAATACCTGTACTCGAATTATGATGATCCGGAAGGTATTCTGACTAACTGGCGATCGAGTCTAGTGCGAACTGAAAGTATCGGCGCGGCGGCCACCAAATTTGGCTTTGAGCCACTTCTGCGGCTTAGTCGTGGCGAAAGACGTGGCACCGAACGGGCTCGGGCTCAAATTTTGGCCAATAGTTTTGAAGCAGTAGTCGGTGCTATCTATCTCGACCAAGGCTATGAAGCGGCTAAACAGTTTATCACCACAAGTGTTTTAAGTACTTTTGAACAGATACTTGAAACTGGCTCTTGGATGGATCCCAAGTCGTACTTACAAGAGCTAGCTCAGAGCAAAGAAACATCAACGCCGGTCTATAAAGTCATCAGTGAAGATGGCCCCGATCACGACAAAGTCTTTAAGGTCGGCGTCTACGTGAATGGTAAACTTCGCGGTCAAGGCGAAGGCCCAAGCAAACAAGCTGGACAGCAAAAAGCTGCCGAAGCCGCTCTCAAATTCTATCGGCAAGACATAATCCCAGCTTAGGGTTTGACAACAGGGGCAGTTATCTGTAAAATAGCAAGGATTGTTATTCAATAACTCTAACGACTTTAAGGAAGAGAAAGAGAGTTTAACCAACGCATGTTAGCTATTCGTATGCAACGTACCGGCCGCAGTGGACACGCAATGTTTCGCGTGATTGTTCAAGAATCCCGACTTACCCCTACTAGCGGTAAGGTTGTAGCTACTTTAGGTAACTACGATCCGCATGCCAAGCAAGTTACTCTAGATAAAGAAAAAGTTGAATTTTACCTCAGCCACGGTGCTCAGCCATCTGACCGGATCGCTCGTTTATTCAAGAATGAAGGTGTTAAATTGCCTGATTGGGTTAAAGTTAGTGCTGATAAACAGCGCGCTATCCGCAATCCTGACAAACGCCGTAGTACCAAACCAGCAGAAGCCGTCGAAGAAGTTGAAGCAACGGTTGAACCATCAGCTGAAGCTACCCCTCTTGAAGCATCTGCAGAGCCTACAGCCGTTGAAGACACCCCAGTAGTCGAAGACACTGCTGAAGCCGTCGAAACTCCTACAGCCGAAGAATCAGCCGATAGCGCTGAAACCGCCGATAAAGCCAAATAACTAGTTAAATAGTCTATTTGACACCAAACTGCTGACGCGTTTGCTATAATTGATACATACCACTAACCGGAGGAATGGCGAATATGAGTGACATTGACCAACAATTTATTGAGTATGTTGTAAAATCACTGGTCGGCAACCCTGATGCCGTGCATGTTGATCGGCGCGTTGACGAAAAGGGCGTATTGCTTGAATTAACAGTTGACCCTGAAGATCTCGGTCGAGTTATCGGTAAGCGTGGAGCCACTGCTCAAAGCTTGCGAACTCTGCTTCGTGCTCTAGGCACCAAGAATGATGCTCGTTACAATTTGAAAATTATTGATAATGGTACTGGTGGCCATGGTCGCAGTGATGACGATGACGACAATCAAGCGACTGAACCTCGTGCAACTACCCAAGATGAAGCTTCGACACCTGAAGTTAGTGAAGATAAAGTTGAGGCTGTTAAGCCAGCCAAAAAAGCTGTCGAGGAATCTAAGCCAGCGACACCACCGGCTGAAGATCGATTGGCGCAAACTCGTCGTGAATTGGCTGAACTCGACGATCTAGACCTGTAATATTCGTTGTAATACGGACTTTATGTTTGAAATTATCGGGGTATAGACATATAATATTGTTTAGTCTTATAGACTAATTGACAATTCAAAAATAAAAAGCTCTGCGAGCCAATCAGTAACCTGATTGGGAGCTTTATGTGACAGAACTAGTCAGGCCAGTGCCTGGCTATTTTTGTGTCTGATCGTCAATGGTTGTTTCGGTAGCTAAAACAACGTAGCCACCGAGTTTTGTCTCTAAGGTAAGCTCAGGTGTGGTTTGTTTGTCAACTTCGGGTTGTACTAAAGAATCAGCGTTGGCGACGCCGATAGCCATTAATGTTAGAATTTTTTCACTCATATTTTCTCCTGGTTAACGATTACTTGTATCAAAAAATTTCGGTATCGTGGTTGGGGCATTGCATAACACTGTGTGACATACCGAGAAATCCGAGGATACCTGGTAGTTTCTCTGATACCGGAACTGGTCCAGTGATACATTCGATGTATTGGCCACTGTGTTGGATGACGGAAGTGCGGGCAGGGTCTAGCTCTGGGGCTAGCTCAGTTGTCCGGAACCCGTCACCATCGGCTTGGCTAAGAGCGTGTTTCAGTATCCGAATATTCTCAGAACAATTCACACAATTTTGGTTTAGCATAGCCTACCCCTGTCGGTATTTAACAATACTAATGCTAAAAAGTCAATACATAAGCCAAATTGATGTTATAATAGATATAATGAAAATTCAGATAATTACGCTATTCCCAGATATGTTTCCGGGAGTACTGCAAGCCAGCATGCTATGGAAAGCTCAAGATAAAGGCATAGTTAGCTATGAATTTATCAATTTACGTGATTTTGGACTGGGCCCTAGACACCAAGTTGACGACACTCCTTACGGCGGTGGCGACGGGATGTTGCTTAAGCCGGAGCCAATAATTGCCGCTATTGAGCAAGCTAAAGCTCGTGATCCTGAAGCAACCGTTATATTGCCAACCCCAAGAGGTGAAACTTATAAGCAATCCGATGCTAAACATTTGGCGGCCGACAACCGCGGTCTAATCATCGTCTGTCCGCGTTATGAAGGTTATGACGAACGAATTACCAAGTGGGTCGATAGCAGTTATCGCATCGGTAATTACGTCCTGACTGGTGGTGAACTACCAGCCATGGTGATCATTGATTCAGTTGTTCGGCTATTACCAGGCGTATTGGGTGGTGAGAATTCGGCCGCCATTGAATCATTTCAAGATGACGATCTAAACATTGAATTTCCCCAATATACTCGTCCCGAAGACTTCCGCGGCCTGAAAGTGCCGGATGTCCTGCTCAGTGGTAATCACGCCGAAATTGCCAAATGGCGTCAGCAAAAAAGTCGCTAAATTAGAGCTTTGGGCAGTTGTTGGTATTAGGGGTGCTAGCATTCAGCAGTTATAATAGTAGATACAAAAGGGGGAAATATGAAATTGTCATTTATTAAGCTGGTCTACGCTCACTGTGATTTACCGTGTGGTGTTTACGATCCAGCTCAAGCCAAGATTGAAGCCCAAAGTGTTAAAGCCATGATGGAAAAATATGATGGTCTGGATGAGCACAATAAGCTTCGAGCCGTTATGCTTATCGAACAACGAGCCGAATTAGTCAAACAGCATCTAATGGTGCTGTGGGCTGATTATTTTAAGCCTGAACATCTAGAGAAATATCCCGATTTGCACGATATGTTCTGGAAAGCTATCAAACAAGCTAGTGAGTGTAAGCATCACTTAGATTCGGCTGAAGCTCAGAAATTGCTCGATCAGATTGATGCGATTGCCGAAGTCTTTTGGGCAACCAAAAAGTAGGAGGTCTGTTTTGCGCATATTGAAAATGATATTCGTTCGTCGAGTGGTCGGCGGTAGTATGAAACCGAAATTAGTCTCCGGCCAATTGCTATTAGCTACAGCTTTGTTTCGGCGTTTGCGCCCGGGGCAGGTGGTCATCATCGAACACCAGGGCAAACAGAAAGTTAAGCGCATCGAGCGAGTTAATCACGGTCGAATTTTTGTGATTGGTGATAACTTGAAAGCCAGTACCGATAGTCGGCATTTTGGTTGGCTAAACTCCAATCAGGTTATTGCACGAGTTGTTTGGCCTAACTTAAGTAAGTAGGTGATCTAAAGCTCACCAGGCATTGCCCGGTGGTTGTCGGAGTTAGAATTGTCGCTAGTCGAAGTGCGGAGTGGCGTTTCGCGCAAAAACAGAGCAGCCACAAAGGCCGTAATCGCGAACGGAATACCAAATATGAAAACGTCACGGAACGAGCTCGCGAAAGCCGTCAGTATAATATTGACGATTTCAGCCGGTAAGTGTTGCAAGCCGGCAACACTACTACTGAGGTTTTTGGCGATAGCACCACCGGTACGGGCGGGTAGTGTTTGATCCAGATGGTAACTAAGTCGATTGATTAGGACGGCCCCAAACACCGCCGCTCCCAGAGAACTACCAATACTGCGGAAGAAAGTGACTGATGAAGTCGCCGTACCCAGGTGTTTGCGGTCGACGGCATTTTGGACGGCCAAGGTTAGAACCGGCATTACTAATCCAACGCCGACACCGAGTAGTAACATCCAAGCACTGAGCAGTAGTCGGTTAGTATCAACGGCGATATGGCTGAATAACCAAAATGCGATAGGCAGTATAGCCGTTCCGATGATTGGGAAAATTCGGTAGCGACCGAGCTTGGATATTAGTCGACCAGACGTTATCGACGCTGACATCATACCAATGACTAGTGGTAACAGCATTAAACCGGACTTGGTGGCTGAATCACCGCGGACTATTTGTTGATATTCTGGCAGGAAGATTAAAGCTCCAAACATTACGATACCGACTAGAAAACTCAAGATGCTGGCGACGCTGAATATTCGATTGTTGAATAACTCGAGTGGAATAATTGGTTCTTTGGCGTATTTTTCGCGCCAAATGAATAGCCAGGCGCTGACCAGACTGATAGTGAACAAGCCGATAATTTGTGGCGAACCCCACGGATAATCGACACCATCCCAAACGGTCCCAAGTAGTAGGCTGGCTACACTGACCGCCATCAGACCGGCACCAGCGTAGTCGACTTTATGCGGTGAGCGTTTGACTGGCAGGTGTAAACGGATAGCAATGACATATAGAGCCAGTATCCCAAGCGGAATGTTGATGTAGAATATCCAGCGCCAGCTCAAGTGATCGGTAAATACACCACCTAGTAGTGGGCCGATGACGCTTGAGACGGCGAATACAGCCCCAAAGTAACCTTGATATCTGCCACGTTGTCTCGGGGAAATGATGTCACCGACGACGGCCAGTGACAGCACCATTAGGCCACCGGCGCCTAGGCCCTGTAAACCACGAAAAACTATCAGTTGATTCATCGATTGGCTTAAGCCACATAGTGCCGAACCGATCAAAAAGATGACTATGGCCGTTTGAAAAACTTTCTTGCGCCCGAACATGTCGCTGATTTTGCCATATAGCGGCGTCGATATGGCGCTGGTTAGCAGATAAGCTGTAGCCACCCAAGAATATTTACTAAGTCCATGCAAATCGCTAGCGATGCGTGGCAGGGCCGTCGAAACAATCGTTTGATCAAGAGCGGCCAATAACATCACCAACATCAAAGCGCTGATCACCACCATAATCTCACTATGGGTTCGTTCAGCAGGCAAATTCTCGGCCACCGCCGTATCTTCGGACTCAGACATTTATTTTATTTTACTGCCAATCCGGCAGTCCCATTTAGCTTCTATTGCATTATATTATAGCTCATACTAATTATTATCGCTTTAACTTGATAGTGAATTGGGTACCAGAGTTTACCGAGCTTATAAGCGATATACTGCCACTGAAATCATTTTCAACCGTCTGCTTAACCATTGACAAACCAATTCCGGTCCCCCGCTCACTGCCAATCTTGGTACTAAAGAAGGGGTCGAAGATATTATCGGCAATCTCCGGACTAATGCCCGAACCATTGTCGGACACTATTACATATAGCCATTCAAGTTTTTGATATATGCTGACCAGAATTAATCTGTCTGGTAATGAATTGTCTAATTTGCCATATGAATCGATGGAGTTGGTCACTAAATTGGCTATTAGCTGGCTAAATTTGACTGAATCGCCAATGATGAAATAACGATGGTGAATTTCAAATTTTATGTCAATCTGGTGTTTGTTGGCCAATGGGTTCAGTATCAAGGCTAAGGCATCCAACTCGTCATTAATACAGAACTTTTTAACTATGCCGTGATGTTTTAATTGTTGGCGGGTTGCATTAATATATCTATTAAGCTGCTGTAGGTTATCGCTGGCTTGGATAACGTTCTCATTCTTTTGACCTTTCAAAGACTGTAAATTGATTGTTGCTGCTGCTAGCGGATTAGCGATTTCGTGAATTAATGAAGCATTGATTCTGCCAAAATCTGCTAAGTGTTCAACTATTTCATAATGCTGTTTTTGGGACTCAATCAATTGCCGAGTTCGATTGATTAAACTAAATTCGAGGTTTTCTTTTTCAAACACCAAGGCCGCTTCTGATGACCGAGCTTTTGCCAGGGACGATTTTATCTCTCTATTAGTTAGCCAGGTTATGCCAGCGATAACTAGCATTATGGACGTGTAGCTAAAAGCATCAGTTTCCTTGAAATCCTTAATTGTCCATTGTGTTTGAGGGTGCAGATAACCATGAATTTGACCATAGCCAACTAGTATAATGGCCAAAGATACCATTGCTGATATAAATAAGGCTGCGCGGGCGTTTAGTAATACACCAGCGGTAACTATCAACACTGCATACATCAGTTCGGCTATAGGATACTCGAAACTCCAGTTTAGCGTAGCCCTAAATGCTCCGAACCCAATCAATATTAATAATAAGTAAGCGGCCAAATGATCATACTGTGACCGGTTTATTTTCCATATGCTAAAACTAAATAGTAAAACAAGACCGTTAATAATTAACGAATTTTCTTCTTGATCGAAGCCTAGATCGAAATCATGCAATAAAGCAATCAGGATTTTTATTGAAGTTATTAATGCGATACCACAGACAATAGCATTTATTACAAACTC
Source organism: bacterium (assembly GCA_021783725.1). Taxonomy (GTDB): domain Bacteria; phylum Patescibacteriota; class Saccharimonadia; order Saccharimonadales; family UBA4665; genus JAJXTN01. The sequence goes on from JAJXTN010000006.1 coordinate 51,059, forward strand.
TTGGCGTCTCGAGTCTTCATCGGTAGCTAAAGGTTCGATAAACCTACGGTGTAGTTCGTTTAAGATGTTCATCAATCGGTTATGAGCCATTAAGCGACTGCGGTATTTTAGTAGATTGCGACCAGAAGGTTGATTAAATTGTTTCGCAGAAATAAATGTTTCAAATTTAAGTTGGGGCGACCTCCTGAAAGATAAATAATTTTGCCGTATCATGCCGTTAATTGATTAGCGATATTATTAACTTGTTCGTCAATATCTAATTTGTAGCCGAATCCGTGGACAGTCAGTATCAATTTCTTGGTAAAAGGCTTGTCAATCTTGTCTCGCAAGTATTTTATATGTACGTCGATAGTGTTTTTCCATGGTTCTTCAGATTCATTCCAAGCGTGATTGGATAATTGTGGCCGGCTGACAACATCACCCGGGTTCTGCATCAAACATTCCAATAAGGCAAATTCTTTGCGCCTTAGTTTGATATTGGCTCCATCTCTATAAACTGAATGTTCGGCACTATCAAGTTCAAGGCTTCCAACAACTAAATGATTATGATGTACGGTAGAAGTGACCGAGTGACGTAGCAGGGTCCGCAACCTGACTTTTAGTTCGCCCAACGAAAACGGTTTGGTTAAGTAATCGTCCGCTCCAGCGTCCAATAGATTGATTTTACTTAGTACTTTTGTATCAGCCGACAGTATAAGTATCGGTATTGACACATTCTGATATCTTAAAGTTTGGCATACTTCCAGTCCGTTCATATCAGGAAGATTTAAATCCAAAACAATTAACGAATAATCATTGATCAGAGCTTTATTTAAACCTATTTGACCGGTAGAGGCTATGTCAACATCATAATCGGTATATAACGCTCTAGAGAGTGCCGTGCAGATTTCAGATGAGTCATCGATCAGCAGTAGTTTCATCTTACTAACTTGTCCTCGTCAGACAATATTAACAGCCGAACATTAAATTAATATTAAATTTTATGAAAAAAAGCAAATATATTGTATACGAAGTAAACTTAAGCTTGTTTCATTTTCGAGTTTTTTAGATGAATATTGATTGATTATGTTTCGAGTTTAACATTGGTGGCTTTGGCGATTTTGTGGAGCCAGCCATCTTGGCGGTCGGCTTTATGGCGGAGGGCTAGGATTTCTTGAAAAATTATTTCATTTCTTTTTATAGAATCGTCAAAAGAATTCAAAAACGTTGAGAACTCCGTTTTTGTGACATAAGTTTCTAACTTCACTTCTATCAATGACAGCCTTTTATCGAAGTGTTTGAATAGGCGGGTGAATTCATCTTCGCTCATAGTTTCATTGTACTGCTACTGAGGCTATGGGGGCTAGGCGAATTAAGATTAAATTAACAACTTTAATCCACAATTACTGAGGTTATCATGTCGAGCGATAGCGTAAGTTGTCGCCATAACTGGCGAGGCTTATTGATTTGGCTGGGTTTGCTCACAAGTTAAAGTCTGAAAGTTTTGCTGACCGTGAAAGTGGAGCTCGAGCCGGGCTTTGCTATAATGGGCCCTAACATATGCAGCAAACAATCGTAGGTCTACTGAAACGCCCCGGTATTCGTTACTTAATGGTTGGTGGAAGTGTCTACGTATTCGAACTGTTGGTTATATATACTGCCCAACATAACGGCGCTAGTGCCGTTATGGCTGTCGGTTTAAGTTTCTGGCTCGGCTTAATCGTGTCTTTTGCATTGCAGAAACTGGTAACTTTCAGTGATAAGCGCCTGCATCATAAAATACTTATCCCGCAAATCGTGGCCGTAACTTTATTGGTGCTATTCAACTTTGGTTTCACGCTATTGGTCACCAAACTATTATCGAATTATGTACCAGTGGTAGTAACTCGTACTATCGCTCTCGGTATCACAACTATCTGGAACTTCTATTTGTATAGAACCCGGATCTTCAATACCGACACACCAATCATTAATTAAGCCTAGTCGATTCTAGAAGCTTCAGCTAGGACGTCTTCCAGTCTGTCGAGCGAGGGGATACGGATATCAGTCAATCTAACTTCCAACATTTTGGCCCGTTTCAGCTTATGAATTTCACGATTGATTGTTTCTCTGGCCAGTCCGGTTCGGGAGGCTAATTCTTTTTCATTAAGCTTGATCGTATAGCTATCGTCTTTGTGTGTTTTGCCGAAACGTTTAGCTTCAAGTATTAGCTCATACAGCAGGCGGTCATGGGCGCTACTAGTCATCAAATGGGTCATCCTCCCCAGCAGTCCATCAATGCCCTTATATACTCGGCTAAGTAAATCGTACATGACATCGGGATTGTGTTTAATAAAAGTTATCGTTTCTCTGGCTGGTGCGGCTCGCAATTCGATGGGTGATTCAGCTTCGTAGAAGTAAGGGTTGGGTGTATGATTGATGGCGATTGATAACGGGAAAAACGCCGGTGATTTGAAAACATTCAAAATTACCTCTTCGCCACGATTGGATATGTCGTATTGTTTGACCTTGCCGGATACTAAATGAAACACTGTGCCTTCGCCGTCCCCAGCGTAAATAATTATTTGGCCTTTAGCATATCGCTTTAGCGGATAGTTAGCAAAAAATGACTCAATTTTGGTACTGACCGCAGTATACATAGTTTCTACCTTGTTCTGACTATAGAGCTAGCTAGACTAATATGCAATCTATATTAGATGAGTGATAAAAGTCACACACAAACAATGAGGCAAGTCATATTGAGATTACTCAGTTTCAGGGATACTAAAACCAGTAAACTAAGGAGAATGAATAATGTCTCTCAACAAAAAAGACAAACAAAGATTAATGATTGATAAACTACTAGTAAGTTTTGGTGTCGTCGCTACCATCGGTCTAATAGTTATAGGTGGTTTGATGTGGTGGGGGTCTGATTTTGTGATGCAGAATGTCCGCACCGAACTCACTTCCCAGAAAATTTATTTCCCGCCGAAAGGTTCGGCTAGCCTAGACCCAGCTAAGTTCCCAGGACTTCAACAATATGCAGGTCAAGCAGTCGACACTGGTACTAAAGCAAAAGCTTACGCCAACGAATTCATAGCCGTACACTTAGACAAAGTTGCCGGCGGTAAAACTTATGCCGAAGTTAGCGCGCTAGCCAAAGCCGACCCTACTAACCCTGCCCTGAAAGCTCAAGCTCAGACGCTGTTTCAAGGTGAGACCTTGCGGGGACTACTGCTTGGCGACGCTTATGCATTTTGGACGGTTGGTCTCATCGCTCGCGATATTGCCCTCACTCTGTTCGTAGTAGCCGCCATTATCGGAGTCCTTACTTGGTTCGGATTCCTACACATGTTGAAGCTTAAATCGTCACGATAATAGCTAGAATGTAACAATTATGACTTTGGCCGAAAATCAGGCGCGGATAAAACGGGAACTTGCCAAAGCTAGCATAACAACTTACGGTCAGCTAAAAATGGGCAGTCGATTCCTGTCGTCAATTATGACCGAGGATGAACATATTGGTGGAGTGATATATGGTCGTTGTCCGCATGGATTAGCCATGCTGGTGGCCACCAATAAGCGGATAATCTATATTGAACGACAGCCATTTTTCTCGTCAACAGATGAGGTCGACTACGATGTCGTTAGTGGAGTTAAGCGAACCAATGCTGTTTTTTCAGCGGTCGATTTGCACACCAAACCGGGTAATTATTCATTGAGATTTGTTGATCCTAATTGCGCGACAATATTCGTTGAATACATTGAGCGAAAAATCGAACACTTAGAGAACCATCATTCATTAACTAATGTCGACGAATCGTCGCCCAATCCGACGCGAATCGTTCCCGAAGCAAAACGCTTCATTAATGATCATGAAGTCGGGGTGTTATCGATAGCCGATCGGACTGGTGAAGTATATGGCGCGGCGGTCTATTATTTATTCGAGAATGGCAAGTTCTACATGATAACTCGAACTGATACGGCTAAGGCTCATAATATGCTTGGCCATCATCAAGTCGCTTTAACGGTTTATGACGATGCGACGCTTCGAACCGCCCAGATACATGGTTATGCTATGATTGAGTCAGACATAGATATCAAGCTAAACATTTTTAATCGCTTGACCCGACCTCACCGCTATGGTGGCGAAATGTCCTTACCTCCAGTTACTGAACTTGCTAATGGCGGATATGTTGCGTTCATCATGGTGCCAACTATGGTTAATTACACCGATTATGCCAAAGCCAACAGAATTAAACAGCACCACCCAGTTGAAATAACAAACTAATACGAAGGAATGATATGTTCACAGTTCTGAAAAAGAGTCTTAAACCGCTAATGATTTCTGAAGTTCCATCTTATGCCAATAAGTTCTTCTACTCATTAGGCTTTTTGTCGATGATATCATTTGTGTTGCTGTTGATCACTGGTGTGGTGATGACCTTCTTTGGCCCGAACTGGTGGTTGACCGACGGCGTCGGGAAATATTTCAGAAGCGTTCACTTGTGGTCGACGCAAGCGTTCGTAATCTTTATTATTTTGCACATACTGGTCGTATTCTTTACTTCGGCCTTCAAACCACCACGACGCTTAACTTGGGTGCTCGGGGTATTGATGCTGGCTTGTGTCATGCTCGAAGCCGAGTTTGGTTATGTTCTGCGCGGTGATTTTTCATCACAGTGGCGTAGCTTACAGGGCGCTGATTTCTATAATGGCAGCGGATTAGGCTATTGGATTAATGCCCTTAACTATAAGCAAATATATGGCATTCATATCGTCGTTATCCCGTTTGCGATTATGGGCTTGTTGTTCTTGCATTACGTTTTGGTCCGTTACTTGGGTATCGCTAAGCCTTACCGCAAAGACGTTCAAGCAACAACCGTCGCCGCCAATCACAATGTGCTTTTCCTAAGAGGTGGAGTGACCGTCGGCCTGATATTGGTGCTAGGCTTGATTTTTCCTTCGCCTTTCCTCAAGCCAACCACTATTCAAGAAGTTGCCACTAAAGACCCGCAATTGATGGCGGTAACACTGGTCAAAGAGTTTGATTCATCCTCAGACACGGCCACCTATCAGGACAACATCGCACCCTACACTTACAGCACTCGTGAGGTTTACATCACGGCACCTTACCAGCAATTACTACTGATCAAAACTTCTGCCAAAGACCAACTGAGTGCGTTCAATAAAGAATCTCAGACGGTTCAAACCCAACAGTTGAAAGATGCTGCCGATTTTTATGCCAATTGGGACGGCAAATCTCAGCTACCAGCCTACAACCCAGCAATAGCAGTTGTTGGCTCGTTGGTAGAAATGGCTAGTACTGGCTACTATGAGTCATATTTGGCGGCGATCAATACAACGGCTAAGCCGGCTGATAACTCCACTTATGTTTTGCGGTTCTTGTCGGACACTGGTGTTTTGGAAGAGCGAGCAACAGGCCTAACTTTGACCACCGATCAATATGGCATGTTACGTGAAGAATCAACTCGAGCGCCAGGAGCATGGTGGTTGGCACCAATCGGAGTATTGAACCATACCATACTTAAGGGTGACAACAATGGCGACCGTGATGCGGCCATGCTTTTTGGTAGTTTCTTCCTAGTCCTAATAGCTTATCCGTATATTCCAGTCGTCAATCAAATCCCCGACAAGCTAAGAGTTTACAAACTCATCTGGCACACCAATAGAAAGTAGTCTATTTCGACTGGCGTTGGCGGGTGTAGTATAGATAAAACATTGGAAAAAGGCCGGCTGTATTTAGTACTAACAGTGCGATAAACAGTTCTTTTTCTCGGCGTCGAGCCGCTCGCCACAGGGCAAAGCCTTTCCAGACAAGGTCCCAAATAGCTAATACGGCAATTAAGATCAACAGGCGGGGGCTAATATTAGGATCCAAACATTCTCCTATCGATGAAATTGTAAAACGATATAAGCTGGTTATCCGCAAATATTCTAAGATATTAGTCTAAATGCAGGCATAAGCATTATAATAATACCCATATATAGATTATGAGTAAATCCAATAAAAAAGAGGTGGGGGCGATTACTCACAACAATGGTGTGAGCTTTCGAGTGTGGGCGCCGTTCGCCAGTAGTGTGGCTGTTACCGGTTCCTTCAATAATTGGGCGCACGCTGAAATGGTCAGCGAGAATGACGGCTACTGGGCGACTTTCATAGATAATGCTCAGCCTGGCCAAGAATACAAATTTGTCATTCATAACGGTGATAGTGAGCTGTATAAAAATGATCCACGTAGTCTACAAGTGACCACCACCAACGGTAATTCAGTGTTGGTGGCTAATGATTTTGACTGGGGCGATGATACGCACATCCCCGTACCATTTAATGAGCAGATTATTTATGAATTACATGTCGGTACTTTCAGTAGGGTCGACGCTTCAACTATTGGTACTTTCGATCAAGTGATTGATAAACTTGATTATTTGTCCGACCTGGGCATTAATACGATTGAATTGATGCCGATTGGTAGTATGTCCAAAGATCGAGGTTGGGGTTATGCCACCGATTATATATACGCTGTCGAGAGCTTATACGGCGGCCGCAATGGTTTCATGGAATTTGTTAAGCAAGCTCACTTGAGAGGAATTGGCGTAACCTTGGACGTTGTCTACAACCATATTGGACCGGACGATGGTTTAGACCTTTGGCAGTATGACGGTTGGAGCGAGAATGATAAGGGCGGCATCTACTTCTATAATGATTGGCGTTCGGAAACTCCTTGGGGTGAAACCAGACCGGATTATGGTCGTCATGAAGTTCGTCAATATATATTGGATAACGTCCGGATGTGGTTAAAAGATTGTCGACTAGATGGTTTACGACTAGACTCGACCATATATATACGTAACGTTAAGGGTCTTAATGATAACCCTGACACAGATTTGCCAGACGGTTGGTCGCTACTGCAAGCCATTACTAATCTAGCTTTGAGAATCAATCCTTACGCGATGTTAATAGCCGAAGACGTTTCGGGCAATGAATATATAACTAAACCAAAGGCTGATGGTGGTGCCGGTTTTTCGACCCAATGGGAAGTAAATTTGCCGAGTGTTTTGCACGGTGTGCTTGACGCCGTCAACGACAGTGATCGGAGCATCACCGCTATCAGCAACGCTCTGAGCCGTTATTATAATGGTGATGCTTTTCAGCGGGTGGTTTATAGCGATTCGCACGATACAGCCGGTAATGATGGTGGCGCTCGGTTAAGCGAAGAGATATCGCCCGGTAAAGTCGACAGTGTTTTTGCGCGTAAACGGTCATTGATTGCTTCGGCAATTATCTTAACAGCTCCCGGCATACCAATGTTCTTGCAGGGCCAAGAATTCATGGAAAATGGAAATTTCAATGACTGGAAAGTGCTAGACTGGCACAAAGCAAAAAAATTCGCCGGCATCGTCCTAGCTCATAAACATATGATTGCTTTAAGGCGAAACGTCTACGGTCAGACTCGGGGATTAGTCGGTCAGAATTTCACGGTTCTACATCTTAACGAGGACGCCAAACTATTAGCCTATCATCGCTGGGATCAAGGTGGTTACGGAGATGATGTGGTAGTAATTATTAATTTTGCCAATCAGATTCAAAAAGATTATGTGGTCAATTTCCCTCGACCAGGAATATGGCAAGTTCGGTTTAATAGCGACTGGAAAGGCTATAGTCAAGATTTCAAAGACGTCGGTATCGATAAAGTAGACATCAATGAAGTGTCTGGAAGCATAGAAATCGGCCCTTACGCTGTACTTATACTATCTCAAGACAAAAACCCCGAAGCCTAACATTTCTACCAATTTAAACTAGACCACACCACTATCGGAACTATCCAACTATTTAACTATTTAACTTTCGGACTATCGGTCTATCCTACCAAGCCTAGTTAGCAATATCACGTTTATTAAATATCAAAGCGCCAATCGCAACAAACACTACACTGGCAACAAAGAAGATGACGAAAGACTCCGGTTTGAGCTGGCCTTTTGACAACAATTCTTGAGTGTTGAAATAGTAGAAAATTGATTCGTGATGCAACCAAGACCAACTTGGCTTGAGGGCGGCTACGACGTTGGCCACATACATCACTAGCAATAGGCCACCGGCAATCATATACACTCGACTGCGGTCACTGAGTAGTGCTGACAAGCAAAATATGGCTGATAATATTGCTGACATGAAGAACATGGCCAGAGCGGCCACTTCAAGCACGTGCTGGATACTGGATGTCTGACCAAACAACCAAGTCAAGGGGATGATAATGAGAATCGTGAAGCTGATGAATAGGGCGACTGAAATAAACTGGGCGATATACTTAGAAAAGTATATTTTCAACCGGCTGATTGGCAGAGACAAGTATATACCCATTGTTCTGCGTTCGATTTCACCGGCCAGACTATTACCGGCCCGACTCATGGTGAAGACGATGGCTAGAATCGGCCAAGTAAAAGTAAATAGCTCAATCGCCAGAAACTTATCAATCGTTGAAAATGTTAAATCCTGAATTCCGAAGGCATCAAACATGCCTTTAGGATAAGCCTGTAAGACTTTCTCTAATTGGGCTGACGAGGCTTGAAGCGAAGGGAAAAGAGCAATGTACATCAGCAATAAACCCAAGCCAATGCCACAATAAGCCAGTAGTGATAGTCGGCGGCCCCAGATTTCATTTTTTATAATAGGTATCATTGCTTGTCTTTGTATTGTTCGAGGAATATATCCTCGAGACTTAAGTGATTGACCGATAGATCGGTTAGATTATTCTTGACCAGTTCGGCCATGACTTTATTAAGGTCGCCACGAACTTTTAGGCTAATAGAATTATCGACGGCGCTGACTATTTCTAGATTGGGTAAATGTTTTAGGCCGGAAGTATTGATTTTGTGGCTACTGCTAGCAGTGATGACATGGACTTTGAGGTCACGGATATCATTCATGGTTTTTTCTTCGACGATCGAACCGTCTTTGATGAGTACTACCGAATCGCAAATGCGTTCAACCTCACTTAGATTGTGAGACGACAGAAAGACGGTTTTGTTCTGACCGACAAACTCTAGTAATAGGCTATACAATTCATTTTGAAGTAACGGGTCAAGCCCGCGAGTCGGCTCATCCATGATGATTAATTCAGGATTGCCGACAAAGCACAGTATGATGGCTAGCTTCTGTTTGTTGCCGGACGACAGGGCTTTGACTCTGGTATGAATATCAAGATCGAAACGTTTGATTAGCTGATCGCGAATCGGACTAACGCCTTTGAGGTTTTCAAAGAATTTGATGTGATCGTCAGCTGTCCAATTGGGGTAAAGTTGGCTGTCGGATGATAAATAACCGATCGAGTTTTTTAGTTCGGCGCTATCTGTGTGGGCATCGTGGCCGAGTATCTTGATATTCCCGGCAGTCGGTCGGATAAAGTCCATTAAGCTTCTAATTGTGGTGGTTTTGCCGGCACCGTTCGGTCCCAAGAAGCCGAATATTTTACTCTTAGGAACATTGAAAGTCACTGAATTCAGAGCTAGTTTAGGTCCAAAACTTTTAGATAGTGACGTCACTTCGATAGCGTTTGCCGGCATAGAAGATTTAACCATGTCTTGTATTATGCGCGTTACTAACTAATATGGACAAACTTTTGTAATGGTTCGAGATTGAACCATTTGGGCGTCTTGAACAAGAGCGTGGTTCGACCAATAACTAGCACTTTTGGCGGTAGCTAATTCGTCGCCCGGGAAGGGTGGACTCATTGGACCAATCCAAGTGTTAGCAACTTCATAATCGCCGTCGGCATCCTTGATAAGAATAATTGAGATGCAATTGCTCGGCGAAGGATAGCGATTCTTGGCGTAGCGCGAAAATACTTTTTTCTTGACTGGTTGAGCGTAGAAAATTGAATCTTTGTCGGTCGTATCGATGATGTCGGTATTGCCGATGACTCGACCCATGTCGCGCTCGATAGCCACTCGCGACCCGCTAAGTTTGGTGCCGACCATCACTTCCTTTATTAGGTTGATGATATAGGGCTGTCGGCTTAAGTAATGTCCGGCTTCGGAATCAATCAGATTGACGTATACCGAGTAGCTATCAGTAGTTTCGGCAATGATGTGCTTGTACATGTACTTATAAGTCTCTTCTCTTAACTGTTAGTATACGCCAAAGTCGCAATAATAGCGATTCCTAAGGAGTTAAGCGGCGCATTTGTAAGCATTACTAATATTTGTAAAATTATCGTTAGTATTATGAAATTAGCTAATATTCTGATACACTGTACTTAAGCAAGTGGGATCTATACACTTCCGTTGTCATATTTCGTTTCATCAAAACTTACTATATTGCGGTTCGTCAGTAGTAGCGCAAGCGATATTAGTTAAACAAAGGAACAAATATTATGGCAATGAAACTTTACGTAGGCGGATTAGCTTACAGCGTAACCGACAAAGAACTTGAAACATTATTCGCCGAACAGGGTGAAGTAGTCAGTGCAACTGTTATTAAGGATCGTGATAGTGGCCAATCCAAAGGTTTTGGCTTCGTTGAAATGTCCGACATCAAGCAAGCCCAAGAAGCAATCGCTAACTTGAACGGTAAAGAAATCGGTGGCCGGTCAATTACGGTCAACCAAGCTCGTCCTCAAGAAGAACGCCGACCATCTAGCGGTGGCTCATTCCGTAAATCATACTAAAAGCGTAATCAACAGATCAAGATTGGATAAGGTTGCAGACCTATGATTAAACACGACAAACATATTGTGATAGTTAGGTCGTCAATATTGAGACTTAGCTCGTTGAGTTTGGTATCCAGTGCGGCGATAGTTAACGTGTTAAGTAAGCATTACGTCAAAGTTAGTGTAGCGACTGTCAACAACTTATCCGATCTTGAGGCGGTACTCGATATTCAGCCTGACTTGATATTTATGGGTATGAAATATGTCTATAGTGACGTTAATAATCAAGCTGATTCCGATGCTCGAATTTGGTTGGCTGATTTCTTTGATGCCCATGATATCGCCTATACTGGTTCAAACCAGTTAGCTCACGAGCTGGAGTTAGACAAATCTTTGGCCAAAATACGGGTTCAACAAGCTGGTTTGGCGACATCAAAGTTTCAAGTAATTGCTTGTGGTGATGAAGCCCGGTTCAATCCTGGTTTGAATTTCCCATTATTCGTTAAGCCAACCAATCGTGGTGGTGGGGTTGGTATTGATCAAGCTTCGGTAGTGAATAATGTGAATGAGTTGTCGGCCAAAGTCTCAGCTATCGTTGACGAGCTAAGGGCCGATTCATTGGTCGAAGAGTATTTGCCGGGTCGAGAATTTAGTGTGGCTATATTGCGCCAATACGATTCCGAAATTTATGACGTAATGCCTATCGAGCTGGTCGCTGAAGCTGACGACAAAGGCTTTAGGATGCTCAGTGAAGCGGTTAAATTATCCAATATTGAACAAGTTGTGGCAGTTAGTAACTCTAAACTTCGACGCGCAGTTAATGACCTGGCTATAAAAGTGTTTATGGCACTTGGCGCTCGAGACTATGGCCGGATAGATATTCGGCTTGACGCCAAAGGGCAGCCTCATTTTCTGGAAGCAAATCTCATCCCGAGCTTGATAGACGATTATGGCTCATTCCCCAAAGCTAGTCGCCTGAATCTCGGTCTAGATCATGAAACGATGCTTATGCAGATTGTTGAACTTGGTCTTTTACGAACTGTCACAGCAGAAATTGATGAAACCGACAGCATTATAGAACCGTTCATTGGCGCTGAGTTATTAGCGATTAGTTAGTTTTGTAAGCCGGTATATTAAATAATTGGTCGATGGTTACGAATTTATATCCTTGTTTGAGCAATTCGTCTACAGTTATTTCGACAGCTTTGACAGTTTGAGCCCGATTGCCACCCTTGGCATCAAATCCATCGTGAAAAATGATGATTGCCCCCGGCTTGGCTTTTTTGACCGCCGTTCGGGCAATTTTCTGGCCATCTATCTGGAAGACTTCCCAGGCGCTACAGAAACGACCAGACACTGGTTGTAGGCCGATAATTTTCAATGTTTTGAATAGGCTAGGACTACGCCATAACCACGGCGATCGAAAAAGAGCCGGTGTTTTAGCTAGGGTTTTGGTGAGTATGGCTTGGGAACTGACTATTTCAGTAGACATCGGTGGTTGCAAAAAATAGTTAAAAAATACATGCGATAGCGAATGATTGCCAATGGTATGACCTGATTGATCAATGGCTTTGGTGACTTCCGGGTAGCGTTCGACGCGTTTGCCAACTTGAAAGAACGTAGCTTTGATATTTCTAGAATTAAGAATGGCTAATATTTGTGAAGTATACGGCTCATTCGGTCCGTCGTCGAAAGTTAGGGCGATGATTTTCTCGTCAGTCTTTACTTCGTATGGGTACGGCCCGAACAGCTGTGAAAATGGTGACATGAATAACCAGTAACCGATGATTAATCCTGCTAGCACCAGCGCAAAAATAAACATTAATTACCTAGTGGGAGATTGAGCATTATAGCTAGCGAATGCTGAAGTGATAACGAACCTACGAGAGCGTAAATGATGAAGGCCGGCAAAACTAATGAAGCGACACATACTTGAGTTAAGGTAAATAAGCGCGGTTTGAACTCATCTCTAAAAGCCGGCGCTGACCCCATAATCCGATGACCAAATAAACGATTCAAATAGTAAGCTAGCAAGTAATAGGTCAGAAACGACATGAACACGTTATACCAAAAACCGTGAACTAAACGCCTAGATGAAGTGAAGACTACGTTATCACCTAGGAAAACGACTTTACCACGTTTCTTGAGGTTGCGAATTAGATCTAATTCATCACCACCTTGAGTTAGGCTGGTGTTGTAGTCCGCCCATTCAGTTTTTTTGAAAGCGATGTTGGTAGCGGTGGCGTAGAAAACATTGCCGGTCAGTTTGAAACTAACATCGATGAGTTTGAATAAATTTTTCGAAAATACTTCACCCCAAAGCGGTCCGCGGGTATATTGGCAGGGTCCAGCGACGGCTACAATCGTGGCATCGGCTTTGAATTGTCGATCAATTTTGGTCAGCCAATCTTTGGGATAAATGGTATCGGCATCACTCGATATAACAATTTGACCGGTTGCGATTTCTGAACCTTTTTGTCGAGCGAAACAAACTCCGGCTTGTTTTTCTTCGACAACTTTAGCGCCGAGCTTTTTGGCTATACTGGCTGTTCCGTCACTACAGTTATTGTCAACGACGATAATCTCGTAGTTGCCACGGAAATCCTGATTTTGAATAGATTTAATAGTGCTGGCTATGTAGCCAGCTTCGTTGTAGGCAGGTATAACAATGCTAAATCGCAGAGACTGGTTGCGCTCCATTTCAAGTTAAATTCTAGCAAATATCCGGTCATATTGGTATTGCTAACTATGGCTAACAGTTGCGGTAG
>JAJXTN010000019.1 GCA_021783725.1 bacterium
GGACAGCTATAGCATGTGTTTAAGATATTGGCCGGTGTAACTACCGTCAACTTTGGAAACTTGTTCTGGAGTACCTTCAGCGACTATCAGTCCACCGTCTTTGCCGCCCTCGGGGCCCATATCAATTAGCCAGTCGGCATTTTTGATAACATCAAGGTTATGCTCGATGACCACCATGCTATTGCCAGCATCAACAAGGGCATGCAACATGTGCAGTAACTTATCAACATCAGCCATATGCAAGCCAGTAGTTGGTTCGTCGAGAATGTACAGAGTTCGACCAGTTGGACGCCGTGACAGCTCGCTGGACAATTTGATTCGTTGGGCTTCACCGCCACTCAGAGTTGTGGCTGGCTGACCGAGTCGAATATAGCCAATCCCAACGTCAACCAGGGTTTGTAATTTGCGGGCAATTGATGGAATATTTTCGAAGAATTCTAAGGCTTGATCGCAGGTCATTTCTAGTACATCACTAATCGTTTTACCTTTATAGTGAATTTCTAAAGCTTCACGGTTATAACGCTTACCCTTACAGACTTCGCAGGGTACATAAACATCTGGCAGAAAGTGCATTTCAATCTTAATGATGCCATCGCCGGCGCAATTCTCACACCGACCGCCTTTGACGTTGAAACTAAAGCGACCAGCGCTATAGCCACGCAATTTGGCTTCCGGCATTTGAGCAAACAACTCACGGATGGGTGTAAACAAACCGGTGTAAGTCGCCGGATTGGAGCGGGGAGTTCGACCAATTGGTGATTGATCAATGATTATGGCTTTGTCGAGCAATTTGATGCCCTGGATTTCATCATGCCGTCCCGGTACTGTACTTGCTCGATGCAACCTAGCCAATAACTCTTTAGCCAGAATATCATTAATCAGACTTGATTTACCCGAACCGCTAACACCAGACACAACCACCAATTTATTGAGAGGAATCGTCACGTCTATGCCACGTAGATTGTTTTCACGAGCATTTTTGATAACTAAACTGTTGCCGTTACCGGCTCGGCGTTTCTTGGGTACGGCAATTTTTTTATGACCCGATAAATATTCGCCAGTAATACTGGCCTTAGTTTTAATCACTTCATCGGGTGTCCCGCTGGCCACGACTTTACCACCGTGGACGCCAGCGCCAGGACCGATATCTAATAACCAATCGGCTGTCCGGATGGTATCTTCGTCATGTTCGACAACAATTACCGTATTGCCTAAATCGCGCAAATGTTTAAGCGTCCGAATTAGTCGAGCATTATCACGTTGGTGCAGACCAATACTCGGTTCATCCAAAACATACAGTACACCCATCAAGCCAGAACCAATCTGGGTGGCCAACCTGATTCGCTGAGCTTCACCACCACTCAGAGTTGTGGCACCGCGTAATAAGTTCAAATAATTAAGTCCAACGTCTTGGAGAAACTGCAGTCGAGCGCCAATTTCCTTCAGTATTAGCTGGGCAATTTTGGCGTCCTTATCATTTAGTTTCAAACTGTTAAACCAGTTGAGAGCATCGTCAATCGACAAACTACAGATGTCCATAATTGAATCATTGCCGATAGTAATGGCCAGTACTTCTGGCTTAAGCCGCCGACCTTCGCAAGCATGACACGGTTTCTCTTGCATAAACCGTTCAATATCACGCCGAATAAAATCACTATCGGTTTCATGATGTCGTCGTTCGAGATTCGGTACAACACCTTCATAAGTTGTTTCGAAGCTACGACCACCACCTAGTGATACTTTATAAGTCTTTTTGCCCGTCCCGTACATGATCAAATTAATTTGTTCCTTGGTTAGCTCGCCGGTTGGAACATGTAGGCTGAAACCGTATTCATCAGCCACCGCCTGAAGTTTTTTGGAATACCAATTATCGACATTAATGCGGTTATAAGGTCGAATCGCGCCCTCGGCAATCGTTAATCGACCATTAGGTATAACTAATTCAGGATCGACTTCCAGTCGACTGCCGATACCGGTACAGACTGGGCAAGCACCTTGAGGAGAATTGAAACTAAACGTCCGCGGTTCAAGATCAGGGATGTTAACTTCGGGATGGTCTGGACAGGCGTACATTAGACTATATGGCCAGACTTCATTACTGTCGGCATCAACTACCACTACCTTACCTTCAGCAACTTCTAGAGCTTGTTCGATTGACTGAACCAAGCGCGACCGACTGTCTTGATTGTTAACTAGGCGGTCAACGACGACTTCGATGCGGTGACGATAACTTTTATCGAGCTCAGGGAATTCATCCAGCGCGTAGACAACACCATCAACTCGAACACGAGCGAAACCAGCTCGTTGATACTGTTCGGGAATGTGTTCGAAGGCCCCTTTTTTGTCAATAACCACCGGCGCCAATATCATTAACTTCTTGTCTTTAGTAGTGGCTTCGACTTGTTCGATGATTCCGGTTGAGGTCTGTCGAACAACTGCTTGGCCATCAATCGGACAGTGTGGAATGCCAACTCTAGCAAACAGCAAGCGTAAATAGTCATATATTTCGGTCACCGTCGCGACCGTCGAGCGTGGATTGCGCGAAGTTGATTTCTGATCAATCGAGATAGCCGGACTTAAACCGTCAATTTGGTCGACGTCGGGCTTTTCCATCAAACCCAAAAACTGACGGGCATAGCTACTTAAGCTTTCAACGTACCGACGTTGACCTTCAGCATAAATCGTATCGAACGCCAAACTAGACTTACCAGAACCACTCAAACCAGTGATTACTACCAATTTATTGCGCGGAATAGTGACATCAATGTTTTGCAGATTGTGTTCACGCGCACCTTTGACAACGATATTATCGGCCACATTTACTCCAGCTTAGCCGGTCAATTATACTCGAAAATCAGTCTCAGGTCGAGTGTCTGGCCTAGTTTTGTCGTTAGGTGATACGTCCGTCGCAATTATTGGACCGAGTATTCCTTTGATAGGCAAACACTCATCTATGACTCGACCAATAAATTCGGCTCGCTGATCATAGGTTGAGTTGAATGGCGCTCTAGCGAAAGGCACTTCAAGATTAGAATGAGCTTGGGGATAGACTACTCTAGTTGACCGTGGCATCGATCGGGCAACTCCATAGATAAAATCGGCTTCATCACACAAATACTCAGTAACCGCATCAGGTCTTAGTCTTAAAGCATATTCCGGACCCATGAAAGAATAATCGGCGTTCAAAGATCGCTCGGCCGACACTAAAAAGATAGCTAGTGGATCTCGATTTTCAATTAGACCGGCTTCTGGGACAATATCTTTAGTTTCTGCACGTAGAGCATTTTCGGCAGCCTGATACTCACTGACTGCATTAGGTAGATTGGTTTTTTTCTGAATCCAAGATTTTGCTCGCGCATAGCTACCACGCATGTTGGCATAGGTGGGCGAACGTCTCTCTAGTAGTGTCAATCTCAAACTATCATCTGGATAAATTTTTGCATTCGATATTGCTATACGATTAAAGGCTTGCATCCGTTCTTGCCCAGGCATTAGTTGGACATTAAGTGGTGCTCGCTCTTTAACGAACGCTTGGTCTTTTTCACCAAAAGTTTGCAGGCTAATGTCGACGACTTTTTCGACGAATAATGCTAGTTCGGTTGTTGGCTCAAGTTCACGCACCACCCGTAAAGTTGAATACTGCAGGCGACGATCAGTTGACACTTGGGCCGCTCCTTGGATTAGGTTCAGCTATTATAACATCTTAGGCTGGTTTAGGCAGTAAGTAGGCTTTGGGTGAGTCTAAAGGCATGGCGAACGGTATT
>JAJXTN010000007.1 GCA_021783725.1 bacterium
ATTGATGCCTGGTTAGTTAAGTATCACTCTTACCGGCCACATAAGGCCTTAGGCTACTTGACACCCAATGAATACAAAGCCAAACTAGAAGCTAACGAAGTGGCGCTCATGTAGTGAACCTCCACAACTGATTGACTTATAGCATTACAGTAAGTATAATTATCGCTGTACTGTCCGGCCGCTGTGGTCGGATTTTTTCATTCAAAGGCTTAAATATTCCAGCCACAGGCTGTCCTTAATTGAAAATTGTTAAATGTAAAACGAGAATTGGAGACAAACGATCATGGATCTAGATATGAAACAACTGGCCGTCGCCATCAGGACGATAGCTGAAGAAAAGAACTTACCGGAAGACGCTGTCAAGGAAGTAGTTGAACAAGCTTTGGCCGCCGCCTATCGCCGTGATTATGGCGATCGCGAGCAAGAAATCCGCGTGTCGATGAATTTGAATACCGGTGATGTAGATGCTTATATCACTAAGGAAATCGTTGACACTGTCGATAATGAGGCGTTTGAGATTAGTCTTAAAGACGCTAGCGTCATGCGCAAGAATGCCAAAGTTGGTGAAACCATCGAAATCCACCAGAAAGCTCAAGAATTTGGTCGGGTTGCCGCCCAAACTGCTAAGCAGGTGATTCTGCAAAGACTACGTGAAGCCGAGCGTGAGATCATTATGAATGAGTACGAAGACAAAATTGGTACCGTCATCAACGCAACGGTCGCTCGGGTAGAGGGTAATATCGTCCGAATTGATTTGGGCAAAGCCCAAGGTATCATGCCGCGCAGTGAGCAAATCCAGAATGAGCGCTACTATCCTGGTCAGCGCCTAAAAGTCTTCTTGAAAGACGTCGAGCGCGGTTTTCGTGGTCCACAACTAGTCGTTAGCCGTGGCAATAAAGAATTTATGGAATGGTTATTCCGCGGTGAAGTTCCCGAGATGGAGAGTGGCGCCGTGGAGATCAAGGGTATTGCCCGTGAAGCCGGTGTTCGCAGTAAAATCGCCGTGGCCAGCAATGTCCCAGGTGTAGATCCAGTTGGAACTTTTGTCGGTGGTCATGGCACGCGAGTTAATGCTGTAATGAGTGAAGTTGGTGAACAGGAAAAAATTGATATTATCGTTTGGAAAGAAACTCCAACCGAATTCATAGCTGAAGCTTTGAGTCCAACCAAGGTCAGTAAAGTTATCATCGACGACAAGAACAAGAAAGCCAAAGTATTAGTACCTGAAGATCAATTGAGTATTGCGATAGGTAAAAGTGGTCAAAACGTTCGCTTGGCTAGCAAATTAACTGGCTACGAACTAGACATTGAAGCCGATAAATCGGCCGCTGTTGTTAGTGAAGGTGTCATTGAAACTACCGAATTACCAAAGATTCCGAAACTCAAGAAGAAGAGTGATCTCGAGAATTCATTGCTAGAAGCCATTGAAGAGCACGGCGAATAGACCAAACATTGTTCCATACCTAGCCATATCTAACCCATGCCGACGATAGAAAATCATCAGAATAAATCCAGTTATTTACGCGTTCATAGGCTAGCCGGTGCGTTTTTGGCTTTATCGGGCGCCACATTAGTAGCTGGTGATTACGCGTCGATAGCTAATGCTGTCTATGATTTTAAAATAGAAAATATTTGCCAGACAGCTGAAATCCCTGAAGGATATACATGTATGAGTTCCATAAGGGACACAATGGGTATCGGCGAAGGTGTATTGAGGGGTGTGGTTGGTATCGCCTTGTTTTCGGTCGGTACAACAACTTTATTACGATCATTTGGCTATAAAACTAAACCAGATATAAAGTTGTCGCCAACATTCCTATCGGTAGCTCAAGCTATCAATGAAAGATCTAATAATTCGCACTAGACGAACGAGATTAGCACCTTTAATCCATAGTATTCCAGTGGAATAATATGTCGACACTAGCGAAGCGTCCCTCAACAGAATCGTAATAGTTAGCACTCTTGACTGTAGAGTGCCAAATGCTATTATAGATGTATGCAATTATCTGTACCTGTACTTAGATATAGCAAGAATATAGGAGGGCAAAACATATGATGCCGAATAGTCCAGATTTTCAAGAATTTCTTAATCATTTAACCACTAATGCTTTACAAAGTTTGAAACACGCTGATGCCATCGCTCGTAGCTTTGGCAGTGCCTATGTTGGCACGGAGCATTTGTTGTTGGGATTGTTGGCTCAAGACGGCAGTATGGCCTCAAAGATTCTCGAAGGCACCGGTGTAACTCTCGACCGAGCGCGAATGGCGCTCAACTTAACACCCAAAACACTGGTTATTAATGTCGGTGCTAAAGGTCTAAGTGAAACCGCAAAGTTGACACTCAAAATGGCTTATGACGTGGCCCAAGATTATAGCCAAGAATATTGTGGAACCGAACACATCCTATATAGCATCTTATCTCAGAAAAATGCCCGGGCGACTATCTTGCTACGCGACATGAATGTTAATGTCGCTGGCTTAACCCACGAATTGGAACAATTCCTGAACCGTCAGCAATACGAAGAAAATGAAGTTGGCGCTGATGGCAAACGTCGTGGTGGCAAAAAAGCCAAGAAAACGGCCCTAGATTTCTTTGGGACTGATTTGACGGCTCAAGCCCGCGAAGGCAAGTTAGATCCTGTAGTTGGACGCGAGAATCAAATTCGCCGAGTTATTACGATCTTGAACCGACGAACTAAAAACAATCCAGTACTCATCGGTGAGCCCGGTGTAGGTAAAACCGCAATTGTAGAAGGCTTGGCACAGCGAATTGTATCTGAGGATGTGCCGGATAGTTTGATAGATAAACGAATTATTATGCTTGACCTAGCTGGTATGATTGCCGGTACTAAATATCGGGGTGAATTTGAAGAGAGATTGAAAAAAGTCATGGCTGAACTCGAGAAAGACACTAAAGCAATAGTATTCATAGACGAGTTACATTTAATCGTTGGCGCCGGCTCAGCGGAAGGATCAATGGATGCAGGTAATATCCTTAAGCCGTCTCTAGCTCGTGGCAAAATTCAGGTTATCGGGGCTACTACGACTTCAGAATACACTAAGCACATTGAAAAAGATGCGGCTCTAGAACGCCGTTTCCAGCCGATTCAGGTGCCAGAAACCACCCCAGGTGAGACCTTGGCGATTCTAAAAGGTTTGCGCAAACATTATGAGAATTTCCACGGTGTGAAACTGAGCGATGAAGTGTTAGAGGACGCCGTGACGCTGTCAAAACGTTATGTCAATGATCGGTTTATGCCTGACAAGGCCATTGATCTAATTGATGAGACCTCGGCTTATTTACGAGTTGATCAAGGCAAAACCAGTCCCGAAGTCCGAAAGCTTCAAAAAGAATTAAAGCTCATGAATGCTCGCATAGAAGAAGCTGTCGAAAGCGAAGATTACGAGAAAGCCGCTCAATATAAAACCCGAGCTAGCCAGATCAATGATGAACTAGTTAAACTCCAAGCCAGCAACAAGCAAAATAAACGTTTGGTTGTGTCCAGTGAAGATTTAGCTGATGTTGTGTCCAGGATGACCGGTGTCCCAGTCAAGAAAGTCATTCGTAGCGAAGCTAAATATTTGTTGACACTCGAGAAAACCTTGAGTAAGTATGTCATCGGGCAAGATGAAGCCGTCAAAGCTGTATCGAACGCCGTGCGACGCAATCGCAGTGGCATTAGTAGTGATCAACGACCAATAGGCTCTTTCATTTTCTTGGGTCCAACGGGAGTTGGCAAAACAGAGCTAGCTAGAGTTTTGGCCCGCGAATTTTTTGGTAATGAAAGTGCGCTAGTCAAAATTGACATGAGTGAATTCAGTGAGCATCACAATGTGTCACGTCTAGTTGGCGCACCGGCTGGTTATGTCGGTTATGATGACGGCGGACAATTAACTGACAAAATTCGTCGGCAACCTTACAGTCTAGTACTGTTTGATGAAATCGAAAAAGCCCACCCCGACGTATTTAATATGATGCTGCAGATGCTTGAGGATGGTTATTTGTCTGACGCCAAAGGTCGTCGTATTGATTTCACTAATACGATTGTCATCATGACCAGCAACGTCGGTGCCAACAAATTGCAGAAAGAAGTACAATTAGGTTTTCATGCAACCAAAGCCAGTGAACTAAAGGATTTAGACGCTTTACATGAAGCCAACAAATCCAACGTTCAAGATGAGTTAAAGAAACTGTTAAGACCGGAATTATTGAACCGGATTGACAAAACGATTGTTTTTCGAGCCCTAACTCGTAAAGATATCTATCGAATCATTGATTTGCAAATTGATGAGCTAAAAAATCGTCTGTTGCGCAAGGGAATTAGCATTGAGTTAAATAAGGGTGCCAAACAGTATCTATTAGATAATGGCTATGATTCGCATAACGGTGTTCGTCCTCTGCGACGTTTAATCCAAGAGACTATTGAAGATCATTTAGCTTTAGAATTACTTGATGATAACTATTCCAAAGGTGATATTATTCAAGTAGCCGCTAAAGACGGCGAACTTGCCTATGTTACCGCCAACGAATAACCATTCGCCAACACCAAAACGCCACCACGCCTATACCCTGGTGTTTCTATTAGTTTTGCTGGTGATAGTTGGGGTATTAGCTTCACAGCGTCAAGCTCTATATGATCAGTGGCGACTGTATAACTATGTCGCTCCAACCGCTGTCGCCAACTTAGCCACTCAAGATACAATGACAGCCTACGCTCGTCGAATTTTCTACGTTAATCACCCTAAAATTACATCAGGCTCTGATTTTAGTCTATCTTGTCCCAATAATGGCGGTGAGAAAACGATAATTTTGGGCTGCTATCATGGCGGTCAACTCGGAATCACGTTATTGGCGGTTAATGATCCGTTATTAAACGGTGTCGAGCAGGTGACCGCCGCTCATGAAATGTTGCACTCGGCTTACGATCGATTGAGCTCAAGCGAGAAAAAGCGAGTCGATACTATGTTGCAAGATTACTACCAAACCGGACTTAAAGACCAACGTATCGTGTCGATTCTAGATGCTTACAGAAAATCTGAGCCTAATGATGTCGTTAATGAAATGCATTCAATATTTGGTACCGAAATCAGTAACTTACCACCGTCGCTGGAACAATATTACAAACGTTACTTCACCAACCGAGCCCAAGTAGCAGCTTTTGCCGCCCATTATCAATCAGAATTTACCAGCCGGCAGGCGTTCATTAGTTCGGCGTCAGCTCAATTGGTAGTCCTAAAATCCCAAATTGACAGCCTTGAAAGTGACCTGGCGGTTAAACTGGCGGCTATCAATACCGAACGCAGTCGACTCGACGCCTTACGTCATTCGGATCCGGCTGCTTATAATGCTAGCATCGCTAGCTATAACCAACTGGTCGATAGTTATAACGTTGAAGTAAATCGTCTACAAGCTTTAATCAACCAATATAATACTCTTGTTGATCGGATGAATGCCGTGGCATTAGAAGAGAATCAATTGGTTAAAGAGCTCAGCGGTACCTCGACGACGATCAATAATTAATTGATTTAACTTACAACTTTATAAACTTTATAAACTTCAACATAGAAGTGCTAAAATTTTAAGATAATAAGGGGTTTCTGTGGCCAAAAGACCAACAACACAATATGTCTGTAGCAATTGCGGGTTTTCAACAACCAGTTGGAGCGGTAAATGTCCAGCTTGTGGTGAATGGAACACCCTAGCCGAACAACTAACTCCTGCGTCGATTGCCGGTAGTGTCGCCCACGGTCAAAGATTAGTTTCAGAATCGGTTGGAGTATCAGTTAAAGCCGATCAGCCACGTTTAGTGAGTGGCATGAAAGAAGTCGATGAAGTTTTCGGTGGCGGGATAGTCGCTGGAAGCGTTAATTTGATAGCCGGGCAACCAGGTATCGGTAAAAGTACTCTGTTATTACAGTTAGCCTATGCTGTCGCCGCTAAAACACCGGTGCTGTATATAAGTGGTGAAGAATCGTTGCACCAAATAGGCTTGCGCGCCCAACGCTTGGGGACTCTGCGTAATGAACTACAATTAGCAACCAGTAGTTCGGCTGATGATATCGCCGCGACGATTGCTGGAGGCGAATATAAAGTAGTCGTAGTGGATTCAATTCAAACTGTGACTTGTAGTGCTATCGCTTCATCGGCCGGTACGGTGTCGCAAATCACCAATAGTACACAATTGTTAACTTTGGCCGCTAAGCAAAGCAATACAGCGGTCATATTGGTCGGACATGTCACTAAAGAGGGAGCGATAGCTGGGCCAAAAGTTTTAGAACACGTTGTCGATGTGGTCCTGCAGTTAGAGGGCGACCGGTACGGTGGTTTTAAGGTCCTTAGAGCTGTCAAAAATCGTTTTGGGTCAACTGATGAAGCCGCCATCTTTGAAATGGTCGAGCAGGGCTTAAAACCAGTCGACAACCCGTCGGCGGCTTTGTTATCAGAGAGGCAGGTTAGTGATGGATCGATAGTTCTAGCGACCCTAGAGGGTACCCGACCTTTATTAGTTGAAGTTCAGGCTTTAGTTAATCCGACTAGTTATGGCTATCCGAAGCGCGCAGCTAGTGGATTTGACTTGAACAGACTAAATCTATTAGTGGCGATGCTCGAACGTCGGACGAAACTCAAACTAGCCGATCAAGATATCTACATCAACATCGTCGGTGGTATGCAGATTCGCGAACCGGGAGCCGATCTAGCTGTCTGTTTAGCTATCGGATCAGCCGCTAAAGGCCTGCAACTCAAACAGAATTCAGTGGTGTTCGGAGAAGTCGGGTTGAGTGGAGAGGTTCGTCATGTGACGCACGCCGACAAGCGTTTGAATGAAGCTAAAAAGCTCGGATTTGATGGGGGCATTGGCCCGCAACAAAAAACTGGTAAAAAACTCACCGGACTACACGGCGTCAGCGATGTCCGAAGTGCCCTCAATCATTTTCTAGAAAAAGACTAATGAACCGTAGTCGGTGAGCTAACGTCACCAGCACTATCCTTTACAGCTATAGATGTACCTTTTGGAGCAGCCGTAGCTAAAGCTGTACAACTTTGAGAAGTTGTAGAACATAGAGCAAGCGTAGGATTATCTGTCCGATAGACGGTATAGGTGCCACTTCCACCGCTCCAAGAAACATTTAGACTAGCACCAGTAACTTTAGCCTCAACTCCGGTAATACCAGTTGGTGTAGGTGCGACTGGTGCAGGAACGAGTGTAATTGTTGAACTGTCGGTGCCAGAATACAGCACGCTGTCTGTAACAGTCGCTATTAAATTGCCACTACCACTCGCTGTTGGGATGTAGTAAAACGTTTTGGAGACCGGGGAAGTGTCATTGGCGTCGATAGTATAGCTGTAGATTGATTGGCCATTAAGTGTAACCGTGATCACTCCAGGGAAATTGGCGTATTGCGGATCTGTCAGGGCGTGGGTGCCTTGGGAGGCAGTCACTGTAATGCTACAACCTTGACCGCCGTTGTCGGTGGCGTTGCAGGTAAGTCCAGCCGGAGCAGTCAGCGTAACGGTCGGTGGGCTGTCGCCACAGTTATGAACGTTGTCAGTGGCGGCTGTAGCCGACGCGCTACTGGTGTTTTTGTTCAGGGTACCGTCAACGAAATGATCGATAGAGAAAGCACTGACGTTACTATTGCCGCCAGAAGTCTGCTTGGCGAGGTCTGGAGTACAGGTAGTGGCTATCAATCCGGATACTTTATCGGTCACTTGAGCTGTGCTACCGGTTTTAGGCTGATACCAACCGGGGTATATGTCGGTGCTAGGCGATGGTTCGACTGATCCGAGACCAACATGATTGGTTATGACAAAAGCTGGCGCCGTTTTGATAGTCGGCGGTTGAACCCAGTTAACTGGTTTAAGTCCGGCGTGGGCAAACTCCATCATGCCCCGGGTTAGGGGTTCGGTCATGTTTTCCATGTGGTGGCCGGCCATGGCTTTGTTGCGGGTATGGTAACCAACCCAGCTAACAACTGCATATTGCGTCGACCAACTAGTCATTAGACCGTCGAAGTTGTCGTTGGTAGTTCCGGTTTTGACTGCGAAATCCCATCCATTATCATGCTGGAACTTTTGAGATCCGGCTGACAAATAGCTAGCATTTGGGTCACTAAGCATATTATTCATTATATAAGCGGTATCGGGGCTAATAACTTGAGTGCCTTTGGGCTGAGTCCATTTATATATGGTGTTACCGCTAGCATCAGTGATTTGGAGGATGAAAGTTCGCGGGATGGCATTCCCAAGTCGACCTAATGTCGCCAAACCATTGACATGATCATCTAGGTGCAGGAATGCGCCATCACCAATAGCTGATGAAGGATAGCAGGCGGTGGTATCGGCGGCAGTGGCGTTCGATAAGTCCGTACCAGCTGCATAGCAGTTGTACGCACTCTGATGTTGACTCTGTAAGTAGGTGTTGGCCATCATAGCCGAAGCTGTACTAATAGTTTTGTTGACGCCGGCTTGTATCATGGCTTTGACGGCGGGCACGTTACGTGAACCACCCAAAGCATAGCGTAGAGTTAATGGTCCAGGATAGCGAAAATCGTAATCCCACAAACAGTTGGCATTTTTGTCGTTCCTAGGGTTGTTTTTGTTGGTACAAGGGTAGCCAGCACCAGTGACTGGGTCAATAATCGGTCCTTGGGTGTCGTACAGAACCGATCCAGCTCCAGCGTTCATTCCTTGATTATTGATGAGAGTTGAATAGTCATAGGGCTTGAAGCTAGATCCTGGTGGTATCAAGACTTGGTCGGCGAAGTTGATTTGACCATATTCTGGTTGGTTAAAATCGACCCCACCGACTAGAGCTTCAATTTGACCAGTTGGTACATTCTCGAGTACGGTCGCTTCCTCATCACCGCCGTATCGTTTGACATTTGCTAGATTACTGGCGACCAAAGCTTCGGCTTTATTCTGGAAACTAACATTTAAGGTCGTGATAATTTTCCAGCCTCCTTGAGCTACCATCTGAGCGGTGTATTTCTGAATCAGTTGGTTTTTGGCAGCCAGTACGAAGTAAGGAGCTTTCATGTTGCTGTATTTGCTTTGTAGTGGCTGTACTTGAGCCAAAACGTCAACTTGTTTGGCGGCTTCGGCTTGAGCTTTGGTGATATATCCCTGTTTATACATTTGGTCTAGTATGTATTGCTGGCGACCAATCAGAGCACCCTTATCGAAAGTGTTGCTAGCCGCTGAGTTGAAAGTTGTACTGCCATATGGTGAATAGTAGTTAGGAGACTGAGGAATGGCTGCCAGCATCGCCGCTTGGGCCAAGCTCAAATCCTTGGCACTGACATGGAAATAGTCTTGGGCGGCCGTTTCGACTCCATAATCAAGACCTCCGTAAGGCGCCATATTCAGATAGCCGGTCAAAATGTCGTCTTTGGTGTATTGCTTTTCCAGCTCTACCGACAGGATTAATTCTTTAACTTTTCTGGTCACTGTTCGATTTTCGGTCCAATTTTCATTTAATTTAACCAACTGCTGAGTAATCGTAGAGCCACCTTGCAATGATCCACCACCTCCAATGGTGTCGTGGATGGCGGCCCGTATTATACCTCGAACGTCGAATGCCCCTTCGTGGTAGAAGTTCTTGTCTTCAATAGCCACTGTGGCCTCTTTCATATAAGGGGAGATTTGATCTGTCGTAACCGGAGTTCGCTTAACTGCGTTATAGTCTTGCCATAACAGTACTTTGCCGGTGCGATCCCAGTAGGTGATACTGCCACCGATATTACCAGCCAGATCTTTAATTTTTGGCAAATCTTTGCGAAAATATGCGAATAAACCAATGGTTAGGAAAAAGCCAATGACGATAGCGATGCCGACAATTTTCAGGGCCATAATGCCACCCTCTTGGCTAAACCAGTATTGAGCCAGCCGTTTAGGGCGCATACGATAGGCGATGCGTTTGAAGCGATTCTTCGGCAGGGTGCTTAGATAGGCGGCTTTTTCAGTCTTACGGGCCATTTTCTTGGACTTTAAACGGTCACCAAGTGAACTGTTTAGACTGAGCGTTTTGCCACTTTTAGACGTAACTGTGTTTTTAGCTCGCCGAGATTGACCGGATTTGCGTGAAGGATTCATTATGTTTAGTTTAGCCCTCTCATGAAAAATACTAATGACTATTATAGCAAACACTCGTACATATATAATTGTTAATATAACTAAATTACTCAGGTAATCTTAAGTAAAGACTGTTGGTTAAGACCTGATGATTAAGCTATACTGTCTACAACTAAGACTAGGATATGTATGACCCTTTCAGAAGAACTCAGCTGGCGCGGATTCGTCAACCAGACCACATACCCAAATATTAAAGCCATCGACGGACAGCCAATTAGTTTTTACTTAGGGGTTGATCCGAGTGCTGATTCGATGACTGTTGGCAATCTGGCGGTCGTGATGATGGTCCGTCACTTTGTCGAGCACGGCCACAAAGCCTACTTACTAGTTGGCGGAGCAACTGGTCTAATCGGTGATCCGGATGGTAAAAGTGATGAGCGCGAGCTTAAATCCTTGGATGAAATTGCCAACAATAAATCCAAAATTGCCGACCAGTATCGCCTGATTCTGTCCGATCAGCCGTTTGAAATGGTTGATAATTACGATTGGTTTAAAGATTTTGGTTACCTAGAATTTTTACGTGACATCGGTAAGAATGTTCCATTAAGCCAAATGCTCGGCCGGGACTTTGTCCAGAAACGGCTTGG
The DNA here is from genome assembly GCA_021783725.1 of bacterium. Classification (GTDB taxonomy): domain Bacteria; phylum Patescibacteriota; class Saccharimonadia; order Saccharimonadales; family UBA4665; genus JAJXTN01. The sequence goes on from JAJXTN010000007.1 coordinate 10,720, forward strand.
CGAGCAAGGATCCGGTATAAGTTATGCGGAATTCAGTTATGCGCTAATTCAAGCCTATGACTTCTTGCACCTCCACCGCGAAAAGGGGGTTAATTTGCAGGTTTGTGGCGCCGATCAATGGGGTAATAGTATCGCCGGCGTTGATTTGACGCGACGAATAACTGGTGACAGTGTTGATGTCTGGTCGGCACCATTGGTAATAAACAAGACGACTGGTATCAAATTCGGTAAATCCGAAGGTGGCGCCGTTTGGCTGTCAGCCGACAAGACCAGTCCTTACGCTTTCTATCAGTTTTGGTTAAACGTCGAAGACGATAATGTCGAGGATTATTTGAAAATTTATACCTTACTATCGAAAGACGACATCGACAATGTTCTTAAAGACTTTAGCAATAATCGTAGTGGTCGCGTCGCCCAGAAAACATTGGCTTACGAAGTCACTAAGCTTATTCATGGCCAAGACCAGGCCGAAACTCAAGCGAATATTGCCAAAACTATTCGTGGCGAAGCCCCAATCGCCGATCTGGATAGTTCGGCGCTCGACACATTGCGCCACGAGATTCCTAATGCCAAAGTGAATTTAAGTGATTCAGTGACAGCAACCTTGCACAGTTGTGGTTTGGCTAGCTCATTAACTGAAGCTCGAAGATTATTAGCTGGTAATGCTGTCACGTTAAATGGTCAGAAAATTGATCGTGATAATTTTGAAACTAGTGATTTCCAAAACGGCGTAGCTTTGATTCGCCGCGGTAAAGCTTACAAAGATTCAGCTCTAATCGAGCTCTAGGTTATTAGTTGATTATTTACGTATACTAAAAGCTATGACGCTTGAAAGTTCGGTTGGTGAGATTAAGGGTGTTGGCGAGGTTTTGGCCAAAAAGTTTGGCCAGTTGGGCATTAAGTCAGTCGCCGATCTGATAGATTATTACCCCAGGCGCTACGATGATTATTCGGCTATCAGCCCGACCAATAGCTTACATCCGGGTGTGGTGACCATTGAAGCCGAAATCAAGCAGGCTAGTGGTCGTTATGTTAGACGAGGTATGCACATTACTGAGGCTATCGCATCTGATGCCGTCGGTAGTATTCGATTGATTTGGTTCAACCAGCCGTATCGGGTTGGATCATTGAAAGCCGGGCAAAAATACTTCATCACCGGCAAATACGAGCTTAGCCACCAGCGTTTTGCAATTATGAATCCAGCTATTGAGTTAGCTAATGAGTTTCCAGTTAATACTGCTCGAATTGTGCCAATATACCGCGAAACCAAAGGTTTGACCTCGCGTCAAATCCGTCAAGCACTTAAGCAAGCGATGAGTTTGATCGAGTCTTTAGTCGAAACTTTGCCAACCGAGGTTGTCAACCAATATAAGTTAGTTGATCGGAGCTCGGCACTTAAAACTATTCATTTCCCAGAGTCAGACGCTGATTTGCAAGCCGCTCGCTATCGTTTGGGCTTTGAAGAAGTATTCCAGTTAAGTCTAGCCAGCCTACTCAACAAACAAGCCAATCTACAGCAGTTAGCACCGCCCATTATGTTTAATGAGAAGTTGGCTAAAACTTTTGTGTCGGAACTACCATTTAAATTGACCAACGCTCAAAGAGCCGCAATCTGGCAAATATATTTAGACTTACAGAAACCGCAACCGATGAATCGACTGATTGAAGGCGATGTTGGCTCTGGAAAGACAGTGGTTGCCACGATGGCCGCTTTAATGGCTCTAGAGCAGGGTTGGCAAGTGGCATTCATGGCGCCGACAGAGCTATTAGCCCGTCAACACGCTGATACTATCCATAAATTGTTAAGACCACTTGGTTTAGAAACTAAAGTAGATCTGTTGGTTGGCAGTTTGAGTCCAGCTCAGAAAACTAAAGCTCGAGCGGCGGTAGCTAGTGGACAGGCTCAATTCATTGTTGGCACTCAGGCCTTAATCCAAGACAAAGTTGATATGCACAAGCTAGCTTTAATAATTGTCGATGAACAACACCGCTTTGGAGTCGACCAACGCAAAACCCTGATGTCCAAAGCCGGACATATGCCCCACGTACTGAGCCTGACAGCCACACCTATACCACGAAGTTTGGCTTTAACGGTTTATGGAGAATTAGATATATCAATTATTAATATTAAACCTGGCGGACGATTGCCGATCATAACTAAACTAGTATCCCCAAATTCTACCAAAGCGGTCTATCAGTTTGTTGAGTCCGAACTACAGGCTGGTCGGCAAATATTCGTGGTCTGTCCGTTGATCAAAGAATCAGATGTCATCCAAGCTAACTCAGCTGAGAAAGTTTATGAAACTTTGCGCACCGGAGTATTTAAACATTGGCGAATCGGTTTACTCCACGGCAAAATGAAACCGTCTGACAAGAATCAAATAATGACCGATTTTGTTAACCACAAGTTGGATATATTGGTTTCGACGACAGTGATAGAAGTCGGCGTCGATGTACCAAATGCTAGCGTCATGTTGGTCGAAGGTCCTGAAAGATTCGGACTTGCCCAGATACACCAATTACGTGGACGAGTTGGTCGCAGTCACGATCAAGGTTATTGTTACCTGATGCTAAGTGATTCCAAGCAACCAAGCAGGCGGTTGAAAGCTTTAGAAAGTTCGAGTGATGGGTTTAAGCTAGCCGAACTTGATTTGGAAATACGCGGACCTGGAGCGATATACGGCACATCACAATCAGGTGATTTAGATCTGCGGATAGCTAAACTTAGTGACACGCATTTGATTGCCGCCGCTCGACAAGCCGCCAGTCAACTTATCGAACGCCAAGTAAATTTGTTACAATATAAGCAATTGATGACTAACGTAACGCGCTTGCAATCAGTTACCAATCTAAATTAATAATCAGGATCCAAAAGTTATTATTCACTTCGTTAACACCATTATTAATTATGTTTGGCAAAAATTTGTCATCCAAGGTATAGCCTAATGTATTCTGGCTCAACTTTTACCGTCATTTCTGGCCGGGTCATGGGGGCTCATCAGAAAATCGATCGGGTCGCCCGATTACATTTACAAAGACTGGTGCCCAAAGTTCAGTTTCCGGCGATACGTACAATACTCCATTTTGAAGGCGGCAACGGTCCAGATTCGATTAAACGTAAAAGTCCGGCCAAGAACGAACCTTGGCATTATTTTCAGCCGTTTGACGAATCTGACACTCAACTATTGGTGCAAATTCAGGATCATTATTTGGCTTTAGTTAAGTCGTTAAAAGACAAAGATGATGTGCGTGCGGGATTTGAAGCGGCTTGGTTAGCTCACGCTGTGGTTGATGGACTGACGCCGGCCCATCATTATCCCTATGAAGAAAAATTAGTCGAACTAATGAGTGGTAAGGGGATCGAAACACGAACAACTATTAAACATAAGTTGGTTATGCCGGGCAATAACCGGGTTCATCAAATTAAGAATAACTGGAAAATGTGGGGTCCCAAGGGGCTGTTCGTTACCCATTCAGCTTTCGAACTAGGTTTTGCGACTTTGATAGCGCCTATGCGACTTTATCGGGCAATGCCGTCGGCTGAAATATTGATGGCATTCGAAAGGTTGCCCCTTGATGTTTGGTATCGTCAGGTAGCTCAGGATATTGCCAGTTCGCACTTTTACGACTCGTTTTATAAAACTGGTTGGACATTGCCCCTAGCTCGACGTGTTCGGCGACAACTTGCGCCGAAAATTGTGCAAGCAGTAACCTTAATATGGTATCGTGCAGCTAATGAAGCCAGTAGTTCCAAATAGGTAAATATGCGTATTATAGCCGGCAATTTAGGCGGACGTAACTTTGAAAGCCCGAGAGGTAATCGGACCCATCCAATGAGTGACAAAATTCGAGGTGCCTTATTCAATGCTTTAGGTGACATCGACGGTTTGACGGTTCTCGATGCTTTCGCCGGTAGTGGCGCTATCAGTTATGAAGCTGTCAGTCGCGGTGCTAAGAAAGTCACGGCTATCGATAACGATCGTAATGCTCAGCAAGCTATCGCTCAGAATCTGAGTAGCTTGGGGATTACTAATGTCCGGTTAATCAAATCGGGGGCTGGTGCTTGGTTGAAAAAAGATCAAGCTAAATTCGATATTGTCATTTTGGACCCACCGTATGATTTCGTGCAATCGGAGTTGCTAGTTAAGTTAGCCGCCAGAACTAAGCCTCAAGCCATCGTGGTAATATCACTGCCGCCAACTGATAACTTCGTTCTAAAAACCGACTACGAATTACTGCAATCTAAAAATTATGGTGACGCGACTCTAGCTTTTTACCGCCGTCTCTCGTAAAATACCATCTATCCTATCGGAAATTCATCGACTAAAGTTTATGTGTTTCGGAAAAGAGTAGCGAGCTTGGTTTGCCTTGGCAAACTCGGCTAGGCCGACGAGCGATGAGAAAAACCGGAGGTTTGTCTCATTTAAGCGGATGTGGTGGAATGGTAGACACGCTAGTTTTAGGAGCTAGTGCCGTAAGGCATGGAGGTTCAAGTCCTCTCATCCGCACCAAATAAAAACACTCGGCTTAGATCGAGTTTTTTTATTTGGACACTGCCGGCATGAGAGAACGTCGAACCTCATTGAGTGAGCGGAGCGAACGGGAGGCATCGTAACGAGGAAGCGCGCAGGAATTTATTCCGGTGAACGAGGAACGGAGTGATGAACCAAGCTCGCTTGAGTTCAACACGAGTACCACAGGAAAGAGCGAAGCGACGCACGCCGCAGTGGAGAAGGATCCTGAATCAAGTTCAGGACAGGCTCCGTCCGCTGTCCTCTCATCCGCACCAAATAAAACACTCGGCTTAGGTCGAGTGTTTTTATTTGTATACTGCTATATATAGTGCTGAGCATTGATTTTGTCATTCAATCTGTAATAATATTCCAGTTAAATCAGGTTTTATTATTATGAAAATATTTGGTTATGATCCCGAAAAAAGTCGATTAGACGCAGCCGTTAAACGTGAATCATTGGTGCTGAGCGGCCAGTTGACTAGCGGTGACATAGATTTAATATTTCACGCTAACGATTCTGGAATAGCCAGTATCGAAGCCAAACTTATCGATAAACAACGTCGGATTAATTTGTTACAAAAACTCAGTATCTCAGTTGGTGTTATGGCTACCGCTTGCGCTGCATTCATCTATTATCAGAACTCAAGTCTCGATAAAGCGCTAGAAACCAAGCATGTTTTGGAGGTTGCAACAGCTATCGATAGCGGACTTCCGTCAGACGGCTTTGAGTCAGTTGATATATCAGGCGATCCGACTTTCATTAACTATCCTGACGAAGTTGCGATTGGCAAAATGATATTATCTCAATCCGACAGCACTGCTTTCACCGATTTAGCAGTTGCTGAGCGGCCGGGTTGTGTTATCCGGAATGTCACTTTGAAGTATGTAAGTAACGATAGTACTACGGCTGTAGCGGGCTTTACTAGCTACGAGACCGACGGTACGGAGCTTAACTATTCCAGCTTCAAAGATTTGCAAGCCAAACTTGGCTTAGACCCCTGCAAAGACGTAGTGTTAAATAGCTAAAAATTTAACCATTCATTTCTTAAGCCGTAACAGGTTTGTTACAATAATGCCTAAAGGAAACAGATGACATTATCTACTCAACCATATAAAGGCGCGCGCGATTTTTATCCCGAGGATAAGCGCAAACAGAAATATATGTTCAACAAATTACGACAAGTCGTCGAGCGTTATGGCTATGAAGAATACGACGCGCCGATTCTAGAGCCTTTAGAAATATATTTAGCGAAAACTGGTGAAGAAATCGTCAACGAGCAAACCTATGTGTTTGAAGACCGCGGTGGTCGCAAAGTAGTTATCCGCCCCGAAATGACGCCGACAGTCAGTCGCATGGTGGCCGGTAAGCGCCAACAGCTGGCCTACCCTTTGCGCTGGTACAGTATTCCGAATTTATGGCGTTATGAGCGACCCCAGCGCGGTCGCTTACGCGAACACTGGCAATTGAATGTCGATATATTTGGCGTGGCTTCGACTGATGCCGAACTAGAAATAATCAAACTTGTCAGTGACATCTTTAGTGCTTTCGGAGCCGACAAAGATATGTACGTAATTAATCTGAACAGCCGTAAATTAGTTGATTATATGCTTAACGATTACCTAGGTTTTGATCAAGCTGAAGCTCACGCTATTGCGAAGCTAATCGATCGTTTGCACAAAATGGAAACCAATGAGTTCATTGCCAAAGCCGATACTGCGGTCAGTGCTGAACATCGTGAAAAGGGAAGTATCGAAAAGTTGATGACTATATTATCAGCCAATTCTTTGAAAGATCTGCCCAAACAGCTTGTCGAACATGATTCGTCCAAAGAATTACAGGCATTGCTCGACATTCTGCATAATAACGGCATAACCAACGCCAAGTTCGATGTTAGTCTGATGCGCGGTTTTGACTATTACACCGATATCGTTTTTGAGGTTAATGATACTCACCCCGAGAATAATCGTTCAATGATGGGTGGTGGCCGATATGACGGTCTAGTTGGCCTGTTCGGAGTCGACCCGGTGCCGACCGTCGGTTTTGGTTGGGGGGATGTGACTCTGGCTAATTTCTTAGATCTTCATCATTTGTTACCAGAGCTCGGTTCCGAGACACAGCTGTATGCAATTCTGGTCGGCGATATCAAGTCACAGGCCGACGACTTAATTAGTCAATTGAGGGCTGGAGGAGTAAATGTGGCTGTAGATTGGAGTGGTCGTAAGATTGGCGATCAAATTAAGTCAGCCGAAAAGAAACTCATCGGACATGTTATTATCATTGGTGAAAACGAAATTAGTGACAACAACTATAAAATTAAAAATCTCAAAACTGGCGAAGAACAATCTTATGATATTCAACAAATAATCGATAATTTTAAAACGAAACAACCATAATCAATGCGCGCCATCAATCATGCTTTAACTGGGGCAATTATCGGCTTGGCTAGTGGTAACGTTTGGGTTGCGGCTCCAGCAGCTGTAGCTTCGCATTTTGCTTTAGATGTCATACCTCATCACAATTTCAAGGGCGAAAGTATGCATCGGCCAATATTTTTCAAAGTGTTAGTGTTAGATTTCATATTTTGTATGGTTTTTGCCGGCCTACTGTTTTATTGGCGACCGAATGACTGGCCGTTGGCTATCGTATGTGCGTTTTTGGCTGTGGCGCCCGACTTTATGTGGTTCCCGAAGTATAAACGAGCCAAAAATGGTCACCATCCAGTCGAGCATACTGGAATTATTAGGTTTCATCATGACATCCAGTGGTTCCAACGGCCAATTGGTGGCGTAGTGGAAATAGCTTGGTTTTTTGCGGCATCATTTATGTTATATGCCGTAATTCACTATTCTTGGTTCTAGCCAAGCCGTCAATCATCTGTTACACTAGCTTTCTATGCAAGTAAAATCCGAACAATTATCTGCTACTAAAGTTAAACTATTGATTTCGGGCGATGACAAAATCATTGCCCAAATAAAGCAAGCAACTTTGGCCGAGCTTAGTCCAAATGTTAAAGTCCCAGGTTTTCGTCCTGGAAAAGCTCCAGCCAATTTGATAGAAAAACAAATCGATCAATCAGTTTTGCAGTCCGAATTTCTCGAACAAGCCGTTAATCATCTCTACGTAGAAGCCGCCAAGCACCAAAAACTACGGCCGGTCACTCAACCGGAGATTGAAATTACCAAATTTGTGCCATTTAGCACTTTAGAGTTTTCGGCCGTTGTTGAGTCAGTCGGAAAGATTGAGTTACCTGACTACAAGAAGGTTAGAGTTACCGTTGAGCCTAAAACTATTTCTGCTAAAGATGTTAATCAAGTTATCGATAATTTGCTAAGTCGTGGCGCCAGCAAGAAGCCCGTCAATAGACCAGCCAAAGCTGGAGATGAAGTATTGATCGATTTCTTTGGTACTGACGCCAAAACCAAAGAACCAATTAGTGGCGCCGATGGTAAAGCTTATCCTTTGTTACTGGGAAGTAAAACATTTATCCCTGGCTTTGAAGATGAATTAATTGGCGCATCAAAAGACGATGTTCGTGAATTCGTTCTAACTTTCCCTAAAGATTACGGCGTCAAAGCTTTGCAGTCTAAAAAAGTTAACTTCAAAGTTACCGTTCATGAAGTGTTAGAAGTTGCCAAACCGAAACTAGATGATGAATTCGCTAAGTCCGTTGGACCTCTTAAGACGGTCGCCGAGCTCAAGTCTGATATCAAAAAGCAGTTGGAAGTTGAGGCTAAGAGCGAGTATAACCGTATTTTCGATAACCAATTACTCGAGAAAATCGCCGATAAAAGTAGCGTGGCCATCCCCGAGGTTCTGATCGAAGAAGAAATCGACCGTATGGAAGCTGAAGAGAAAAGCAACGTCGCTTATCGCGGTCAAACTTGGCAGGAACATCTAGATGAAGAAGGCCTGACAGCCGAAGCACACCGCGAGAAACAGCGCACTGGCGCCGATATGCGAGTTAAAGCCGGGCTAGTATTAGCCGAAATTGCTGATGCCGAGAACATCATCGTTACGCCCGAAGAATTAGAAATACGAATTCAACTACTGAAAGGCCAATATACCGACGCCCAAATGTTAGCCGAGATCGATAAAACTGAAAACCGCCGTGATATCATGAACCGCATGATTAGCGAGAAAACCCTCGATCGCTTGCGTTCATTCAGTGCCAAATAGAGCCTTTAGTGGCATCGTTAGCCTAAACCACGTGCCGGCTAGGCGACCTCCACTCATAGCAAGTAAACAGCTCTAGTACAGCGTAAGCGTTTCTGGTATAATATAAGTACTGTTTCGTGATGGGCGACCTAGGTCAATTGACCAATAAACGGGCGCATGCCAAGGATAATAGAAGCGAAACAGGTGACTACCGATACCAACAGGCGTCACAGACAAACTATGAAGATTATTCATATAAGTCTGTGACGCCTTTTTCTTTGGCTGGTAATGGGTATTGCACTTTTACATCACAATAAGTAGTATGCCCCAGTAGCTCAGCTGGATAGAGCGACGCGTTTGCTAAACCGTAGGTCACAGGTTCAATTCCTGTCTGGGGAGCCAACAAGGCCAGTGCCTTAAAAGTAAAAGACCCCGAAGGGTCTTTGACGCGTTTGCTGAATCCAATTATAGCAAACGCATATTAAAAGTACACGTCAAAATGACGATGTGCTAGTTCAAAATATCTTAAATTAAATGAATATATGTAACACCCAAGTACTCACAAAGTTACTTAAACGAGTTTGTCTTTCGCTACAACTTTCGAGAAATAGCTATTTATCCGATTCTTTTGGAACGGGATAACACGCATTCTTATTAAGTTTCTTGAATAGTTTTTTGCTCATCATTTCAATTTTAAAAGCAGTGCAATTATAGAAACTAATAGCGCTATAAGTGAGATGACTATAGGGACTACGCTACCTACAACACCTACAAGGGCATTCATGTAATAAGTCCAAGATGATATAAGCTTTAGACCATCCCCCGTAATACGAACATGCTGCTGGCCGTTGTTATGCTTATAATCTACATACTTGTCATGACTGGCAATCGCGAAGGTCATTCGAGCAATCGTATCGTCGTAACTATATTTTTTTTGGAATACTTTCTTACAATGCAAAAGTGTTGGCAGCTCACCCCGTTCTGCAAATATATAGGTAGGGTCGTTGGTTTCATCAAATATAACCTTCACTAATCGCTTCACCCTGACAACATACTTCATGCGCCAAATTATACGCTTCATCATTCAACTCCAATCAAAAAAACACTCAAAAGAGTTTGGTTACTTGCCATAAGGGGGGGTAGTTGCCACCAGCTAGGCGACTATCCCCTGACAGCAAGTAAACCATTCAGGGTATACTATGCACATGGCAAAAAAGACTAAGGCTAGTCGCTTCAAAAGGTGGTGGACTGTCACTAGGAGTGCTCTTACCCCACTACATTCTGACGGGCATACCCCTATGCTGGAACTACATAGAGGTATTGACGTGCGAGACAATGCTTCGTATATTCCTCTCGCCATATTCGATAAGCCAGAGGACGTAGCCCGGCGTAACATAGAAAAACTAGAGGTGGCGAAACTAGAGCAAGATAGAGACGCGGTAAATAAGAATTTGAGGGCTCAACATAGGTTGATGCTTGCCGCATTAGCCGCCGTTGTCGTGGCAATACTTTCGTCTATAGTGGCTGTAATTATAGCCTTACATACTAAAGCACCAACAGTTATAATAAAGGGTACTAATGTCAAAGAAACTATTCAAACGACTAATTAAGAAAGCGTCACAGCCCGTTCCAAAAGAACAGGGAAAATAGGCTGTAGCCTGTAATTATAGCGAAAAGTAAACTCATCCACATACGACTGTAAGTACTTGGGCGATACGGCGTGATATGTACCGTCAATAGAGCGTTTTAGTTGCGACCAAAAGCCCTCAATAGTATTTGTGTAGGCGGTACCTCGCACGTACTCCAGTTTTGAGTGATTAACTGTAGTATGTGAATAGCCACGCCGTCTTAAGGTTTTATACGCTTGCCACTCATCGCTATGTATGTGCGCCCCTTGCGCCACATTGCCTTCAATTAGCGGTAACAATACCCTTGCACCAGCAGTTTTAACTTTGACTGCTAATGCACGTCCATCTCGCTCAACTGCTCCGAATACGATGCTCTTATTATCAAACTTATGAGCAAGTTTACGCCTACCGCCGATATAGGTTTCGTCTATCTCTACAATATCGCCATTACCACCTAGCGGATTGTTTTCGCTTTCCATAAGCAATCGTATTTGTTTTGCCATACGCCAAGCTGTTTTATAGGTAACGCCAAGCGAGCGCTCTAGTTCTTTTGCAGATACACCGTTTTTAGATACTGAAAACTGGTAAATTGCATAAAACCAGTTCCATAGGCTAGTTTCTGACTTGCGAAATATCGTATCTGCAAGGGGATAAATATGCCTGTCGCACTCTGAACACACAAAGCCCTTGCGACCTGTGATAGGGTGCCATTTTACGCCTATAACACCACAACGAGGGCAAGTATCGCCGTAGCGGTTTTCTAGTACCGCTAGTAGACAGGCTTGATCGTCTGGAAACTCTGTCCTGAACTGCTTGAATGTGTATCTCATTGCTTTCATTTTAGCAAAAATATACTTGCTTGTCAAGGAATATAATAAGGTGTTACTACTGTACCTTTCTTGTGTGTTTTGAGACATAGCAACCTAGCCCTTTACTGGTTAAAAGGTTGTGTTTAGTTCGTCGCTTGCTATACTAGAATGTGACTAGCCTACCAGCCCACTACGCAAATAGTGGGCTTTTCTTATGACTGTTTTTTATTTAGAGTGTCTGTTTTTGGTGGAGTCACGGGGAGTTGAACCCCGGACTGCAAGGTGACTAGCCTACAATTTTGCCGTTAAACTATATCCCCATAACACGGTCTTGTACGAAAAAAGCCACTAACTCGGATTGCTCAATTTAAGCTAAATCCTTGTTAGTGGCTGCGTAGTCGCTCGCTCACTCCGGCAAGTTACCGTAAGCGTATTATAACATAAGCAAGCTGAGTACGGTGATGCTACAATATAACCATAAATCTGGAGAACAATATGAACGATAATAAAGAAGATTTAGACCGATATAATGCCTGGAAACAAGCACAAGAAGCTGAGAGAAAAGAGGAAGGAAGAGCTATGCTCGCAATCTGGGGGCTCTGGATATGCGTTGGGGTGGTGATTGGTATACCTATCGGAAAGTTTTTACTCTAAGGTGACTACTTTTTATTCCCTCTATCTCCTATTTTAATGATTATGGCTACTATAATTAAGCACGCTAGTAGACCATAGATGGGTCTATTACCAGAAGCAATGCTATTTAATGTTCCTAGTATGACTATTGCTACTAGAACCCACCAGTACCAGCGCATGTTAGGTTTTTTCATACTTTATCGCCTTCTTTCTTTATAGCTATATCCTATCACTAAATCCCAGTCGTACGTACTTGCTGTCATGGGATAGTCGCCACCAGCTACTATTGCTAAAAGCTGAGTTGTGGTATATAATAGGTTTTTATGAAACCGCGTACTGATGGTCTTGAAGGCCTAGAATTAAATGGTGATCGAGATTTAACAATTGCTTTTGTGTCATTGCATTTCGCCATAGGCGGCGCAAAAATAGCTCAATTCTAGATTTAATGTTGAAGAAAGTTGAAGATAAGTTTATTCTTGCTGGATCTGTCAACGAAGGTCATTACGATAATCCAGCTAATAGCCGACAGTCTGTAATATTTGACGATCGAGAGTCTAGTGTTTTCATGAGAGTTCTTGACCGGGCTGTGGAATATCATCCAGATGCTAGGATTGTTAGTTCGGCTACGGCGATGATGGCTGAAGTAGCTAAATTTGACGCTAATCAAAGCTATCAAAGTTCTCGATCATTGCACACCGTCTAGGATTACGAAGGGTTGAAAATATGTATATTGGCACTCTTGACTATCGAGTGCTAATTTCATAATATAGATGTATGAATAAAATATCTGATTCAGTACTAGTACCAACCGTTATAGAAAGCGAAGGCCGTTACGAAAGGGCTTATGACATCTATAGCCGATTACTTAAAGATCGGATAATTTTCTTAGGTAGTGATGTCAATGAAGTGTCGGCTAATGTGGTGGTCGCGCAATTATTGTTCTTGCAAGCTGAAGATTCTAAAAAAGACATTTATTTCTATATCAACAGTCCTGGCGGTAGTGTTTATGATGCCTTAGCCATTTATGACACGATGCAATACGTTACTAATGATATCCAAACAGTCGGTATTGGCGTCCAAGCTTCAGCGGCCGCTTTCTTGCTAAGTAGTGGAACCAAGGGTAAGCGCTTTGCATTGCCGAATTCGACGGTCATGATTCACCAGCCATCTAGTGGCACTCGAGGTAAGGTTACTGATCAAGAAATTGATTTGCGCGAAAGCTTACGTATCAAGAAATTGCTGGAATCAATCATGGCTAAGAATACTGGCCAGAAACCCGACAAAATCCATGAAGACATGGAACGTGACAAGTGGCTAACAGCTGAAGAGGCCCAGAAATATGGGATTGTCGACGCCGTCATAACCACGCCACCTAAAGTTTAGTCTATCTTGTGAGCTATCGCCGACAACTAAATACTCCCGAAGTTAACTTACAGCCATTATCGCCTGCAAGGGCACTACAACAAAGCTGGACAATCAATTATTTAGTTAACAAAAATGCTCATTGGCTAGCGGTGACTAATCCCGACGTGGTCGATATATACGGTGGATCAAAGCTGAAAACGTTGGCCGCAGTCTGGCGCCATAAGGCAGTAACCGATGTCACAAATTATATTGTCGAAATCGATGCTTCAGCCTATGGTATGGCCTCTATAAGTACCGATACTGTTGATATTCAATCGGGCAGTCTGACCGGTCGCCGGTTGGATTATTGGGTTACCCCCCGATTCAATGAGCGGATACATCAAGCAATCGGCCAAGCTTTAATGCGGAAATGTGCTACCCGACCTGACGATCTGCCACTTTTTGGGTTGATTAATCGATCGGAAGATTTATTGTTGGCCCCAACTGGACTCACCAAAGTTTTACCTTTAGTAATCAAAAACGCAGTGCTTGCTCAGTCCGATCTACATAGCCATGGCATGACGATCGTTGACTCTACATATGACATTCATTATAGAAGTGGTAAACCAACGGTTATATAAGTTGACATAATTGCAAACTTGGTCCAGAATGTTAATCAAGAAGTAGAGTAACTTAGGAAGCTTTTATCATTTAAGCCAAATATCCCTACAGTTAGAATCTTCGGCCGAACCGCAAAACATATCAAATAGAAACTAGAAAACAGGATTTTTAATCTGAAGTATATTGGTGTGTTTGTGATTACAAATAGCTGATACGCTTGTCGATTATGAATTCAAAAACAGTCTAATCAATTAATCTAATTTCAGGGGGCATTGCTGAAGTCTATGGCAAAAACAACCGCAAACTCAACTGGTAAGCGCGTATTTTTCACGCGTCCAGATGACGCATTAGATCTACCAAGCTTAGTAGACCATCAAAATAAGTCATTTCAATGGTTTGTTGAAGAAGGATTGGGCGAATTATTGGCCGAAATCAGTCCGATCGACGACTATACGGGCGCAAAATTATCATTAAGCTTCAAAGATTATCATTTCGGTGATCCGAAGCTTTCAGAAGCTACCGCTCGAGAAAACAATGTCAGCTATGAAGCACCATTAATGGCTAACGTCGAGCTAGTCAATAAAGTAACTGGTGAAGTCAAAGAACAAGAAATTTACCTTGGTGATTATCCGTGGATGACTAAACGAGGGACATTCGTCATCAATGGTGCTGAACGAGTTGTGGTTAGTCAGTTGATTCGTTCGGCCGGCGTTTTCTTTACTGCTGAACAACACGGTGCAACTAATCTATATGGCGCCAAAGTTATTCCTGGACGTGGTGCTTGGTTGGAATTCGAAACTTCTGCCAATGGTGCAATTTTCGTCAAAATTGACCGTAAGCGCAAGATTGCCGTTACGACCTTACTGCGTTCATTGGGCGTGTCAGAAGCTAGTATGCGCGATAGTTTCAAACACGTCGATACTGGCAAAATAAACTATCTCGATGCGACTCTCGAAAAAGACCCAACGCACGGTCAAAACGAAGCCTTAATCGAAGTCTATCGTCGATTGCGACCTGGCGACTTGGCAACTGTCGATAATGCCAAGAGTTTAATTGAAAACATGTTCTATAACTATAAACGATTTGACTTTAGCCGTGTCGGACGCTACAAAATCAACAAACGCCTCAACCTTGATGTTACCAACACGATTGAAAATCGAGTCATGCGCCTCGAAGATATTACAGCTATTATCGCTGAAGTCATTCGACTTAACAACACTCAAGAGCCTGCTGATGACATAGATTCGTTAGCTAATCGTCGAGTGAAATTGGTAGGTGAGTTGGTTCAACGTCAATTCCGTATCGGTCTATTACGTATGGAACGCAACACTAAAGACCGTATGAGTATGAGTGAGATCGAGACAGTTGCTCCCGGGCAGTTAATCAACGCCCGTCCGATTGTCGCCGCCGTCCGAGAATTCTTTGCTAGTTCTCAGCTTAGTCAGTTCATGGACCAAATCAACCCACTATCGGAGTTGGCTCACAAGCGTCGTCTAAGTTCAATGGGACCTGGTGGACTAAGTCGTGAACGTGCCGGTTTTGAAGTTCGTGATGCTCACGCTACGCACTATGGGCGGATCTGTGCGGTTGAAACCCCAGAAGGCGCTAACATCGGGCTAGTGCTTAACCTGGCTAATTTTGCGCGAGTTAATGACTATGGATTTATTGAAACTCCTTACCGAGTCGTCAAAAACGCTGCGACCGCTAAAGAAGCCGTTGGATATTTTGCCGCCGAAGACCTATTGGATGATAAAAAGAAAGTTATCGTTAAAGCTGGAGCTAAAATTACGGCTGCTGATTCTGTCAAACTGGCCAAAGTTACTTCTAAAGTTACTTGGCCTATCCGAGCTAAAGTCACCAACGAAGTCGTTTACCTTGATGCCTACGATGAAGAGTCTGCGATCATCGCTGGTGGCGGTAGTGAAGTTGACGCCGACGGCTACTTTGTTGATGAGCGCGTGAGTGCTCGTTTACGCCTTAAGTCTGGAGAATTTGACGCCAATGACGTCACCCACATGGATGCTTCACGCAATCAAATTATTGGTTCGAGTGCCGGATTGATTCCATTTATTGAGAAAAACTATGTTTATCGATCGTTAATGGGTAGTAACCAGCAACGACAGGCCGTGCCTTTGATCCAACCAGCTAGCCCAATTGTCGGTACTGGTTTAGAAAAAGTTGCCGCTCACAACACCGGTCAAGTAATTCTAGCTGAAGCAAGCGGTGAAGTTACCCGAGCCGATGCTCAAGCTGTGGTAGTCAAATACAAAGACGGTAGTGTCACCTACGAACCACAACGCTTTATCCGTAGTAACGAAGGCACGTCGGTTAATCAGAAAGTTGTTGTTAGTACTGGCGATCAAGTTAAGGCCGGTGATGTGTTGATTGAAGGTATGTCAATATCAAATGGCGAACTGGCATTAGGTAAGGATTTGATCGTCGCCTTCATGCCTTGGGCCGGATATAACTTCGAAGACGCGATAATTATTAGTCGCAAACTAGTTGAGGACGACACTTTGACTAGCATTCACATCGTTGATTTCATGATTGAAGTTCGAGAAACCAAGCTTGGTCCAGAAATCGTCACTCGCGATATTCCAAATGTCTCGGAAGAAACATTGCGCCACTTAGACGATGATGGAATTGTTCGCATTGGAGCCGAAGTGCATCCTGGCGACATCCTAGTCGGTAAGATTACACCGAAAGGTGAGCAAGAATTGAGTTCCGAAGAGCGTTTACTACGAGCGATATTTGGTGAAAAAGCTAAAGAAGTTCGAGATACTTCTCAACGCATGAGTAATGGTAAGCACGGTAAAGTTGTCGGCGTTAAGGTTTTCAGCCGCGAAAACGGTCACGAACTCAAAGCCGGCGTTATTATGCAAATTCAAGTATTCGTCGCTCAAATGCGTAAAATCGCCGTAGGTGACAAACTTGGTGGTCGTCACGGTAACAAAGGTGTTATTGCCCGTATCTTGCCTATCGAAGATATGCCATTCATGGCTGACGGTACGCCAGTCGATATCGTACTTAACCCGTTAGGTGTGCCTTCTAGAATGAACGTCGGACAGCTGTTCGAAACTCACCTAGGTATGGCCGCGCGTATGCTCGGAATGAAAGTCGCTAGCCCATCGTTTGACGGTGTCCCATCAGCCAAAATCCGAGAATTGCTCAAAGAAGCTGGCTTACCAGAAGATGGCAAGCAACAATTATTTGACGGCCGAACAGGCGATGCCTTTAAGGAATTAACTACCGTCGGTAGTATGTACATGATCAAGTTGAACCACATGGTAGCCGACAAGATTCACGCCCGTTCTACCGGTCCATATACCATGGTTACTCAGCAACCTCTCGGCGGTAAAGCTCAGAATGGTGGACAGCGCTTTGGAGAAATGGAAGTCTGGGCACTGGAAGCTTATGGGGCCGCTACCACTCTGCAAGAAATGCTAACCATTAAGTCTGATGATGTCTACGGCCGTAGCAAAGCTTACGAGTCGATCATCAAGAAGACCGAAATTGTTGGTCCGAAAGTACCGGAAAGCTTCAACGTGCTAGTTAAGGAACTTCAAGGTTTAGGCCTGAAAGTCGATCTAGTTCATTCCGAAGGGGTTGTCGATGCTGAAGCTGTTTTGGCTGGCAATATTCACGAAGAAGCTACTCACCCTATCGAAGTCGAAGTACCTCAAACTGAAATATCAGATATTGATGTAACTGAAGAATCAGTGACCGATGAGTTTACGGTTGTCGGCGTTGATGATCAACTTCCGGGCACTGAAGATGCGGTACTAATTACGGCCGATGAAGAGACCACTGATACAAATGCAACCGAAAAGGAGGATGCGTAAATGTTTCCACAACGCTATTCCAACAACAATGGCAATGATATTGCAGATTTCGACGCAGTACGTTTAGCTGTCGCTAGCCCAGAAGACATTGTCGATTGGAGCTATGGTGAAGTCACCAAGCCTGAAACTATTAACTATCGAACTCAAAAACCGGAACGAGATGGGCTATTTTGTGAACGAATTTTCGGTCCAGTCAAAGACATAAACCCACACGACGCAAAATACAAAGGTGTTCGTAGTCGCGAAGCTGCCGTTGATAAAAATGGTGAATTAGTTACACGTAGCATCGTTCGTCGCGAACGTATGGGCCACATTAGCCTAGCTGTTCCAGTGGCTCACATCTGGTTCTTGCGTGGTACACCTTCGGCCATCGGCCTATTACTTGGCATGACCGTCAAGAATCTGGAGCGCGTCGCTTATTTCGCTGGTTATATCATTAAATCAGTTGATATCGATAAGAGAGCTCAGTTACTAACTGATAAGGAAGCCGAGTTGTCAGCTGCTAAAGAAGCTATCAAAATTCGTTTTGAGAAAGAAGCTGAAGACGAGAAGGCCAACATCAAAGCTTTGGCCGAACTTCAAACGAAAGAGACCGAAGAAGTTACTAAAGAGTTTGAGCTATACAAAGAGCAATTAACTAGTCTTGAAAAACTACATCTGATTAACGAGACTGACTATCGTAACTTACCTGATGATTTGAAATCAATCGTCACCGTCGGTATGGGTGCGGCCGCCCTCAAAGATCTATTGAACGAAATCGATCTAAAGCAATTAATTGCCGATCTTAGCTCCGAAGCTGAAGAAGCCAAAGGCCAGCGCAAGAAGAAGCTGATGAAGCGCTTACGATTGCTGGAAAGCATGGACCGCGCTGGTATCAAGCCTAGCAGTATGTGCTTGAGTGCTTTGCCGGTTATCCCGCCCGATCTTCGACCAATGGTTCAGTTAACTGGTGGACGTTTCGCAACTTCTGATTTGAACGATTTATATCGTCGAGTGATTAACCGCAACAATCGCCTTAAGAAGTTGATAGATTTGAATGCTCCAGAAGTCATCCGTCGCAACGAACAACGCATGCTTCAAGAAGCTGTTGACGCTTTGATTGATAACAACTCGGCTCGTAGCGGTCGCGCCGTAGCTGCCACTGGTCAACGTCGCCGCTTGAAGTCTTTGAGCGACATGCTCAAAGGCAAACAAGGTCGTTTCCGACAGAATTTACTCGGTAAGCGAGTTGACTATTCCGGTCGTTCAGTGATTGTGGCTGGTCCAGAACTTAAAATCCACCAGTGTGGATTACCGAAAATGATGGCCTTAGAATTATTCAAACCATTCGTCATCGGTGAGCTAATTGCTCGTGAGCAAGCCCACAACATCCGTAGCGCTTCTCGTTTAATTGAAATGGGTGAGACGGTCGTTTGGGATGCACTGGACGAAGTGATTAAAGGCAAATACGTGTTATTGAACCGTGCTCCATCACTTCACCGTTTGAGTATTCAGGCCTTCCAGCCAGTATTGATTGAAGGCCGAGCGATTCAGCTCCATCCATTAGTCTGTAAAGGTTTCAATGCCGACTTTGATGGTGACCAAATGGCCGTTCACTTACCACTTAGTGACGCCGCTCAAGAAGAAGCTCGCACAATCATGGCCGCTAACCGTAACTTGCTAAAACCGGCTGACGGTTCGCCAATCTTGCACATTGAGCAGGATATCGTCCTTGGTTGTTACTACTTGACATACGATCGTCCGAATGTCGACAAAACCGACATTCACGTTCTGTCTAGCTTGAACGAAGCTTTGATGAGTTTAGATGCAGGAGTGATCACTCTCCAGAGTTATGTACGTTTGCCATTCCGTGGCCAAGTTCGTGATACGACTTTGGGACGAATTCTATTCAATGAGATGTTCCCCGAAGATTTTGACTTCCAAGACGAAGCTATGACCAAGAAGCGTCTGCAAAAAGTTATGGGACAAGTCTATGCCAAGTACGGCCAAGAACAGACCGCTTTGATAGCCGATGATCTAAAAGATATCGGTTTTGAATACGCGACTCAGTCTGGACTAAGTATGGGTATGGGTGATTTCGAAGAAATCAACGGTATGGACGATTTGCTCGAAAAAGGTGAAGAACGTTCGGCCGCCATTTCTGACCAGTATGACCAAGGTTTCATTACCGATGAAGAGCGTTACCGCTTAACCGTTGAGAACTGGACTAGAGTTGATGCCAATGTTCAAGATTTATTGGCGACGCAAATGGTTGACCGTGACAGCTCGATGGCTATCGCCATTACATCTGGTGCTCGTGGTAACATCTCACAGATGAAAAACGCCGTCGGTATGCTTGGCGTTCAGTCGGATGCATCTGGTCAACCTATCGAATTGCCAATCAAATCTGGTTATATCAAGGGCTTAAACCCACTTGAATACTTCACTGGTACTCGTGGTACTCGAAAAGCTTTGATTGATATCGCCCTTAAGACAGCTGACGCGGGCTACTTAACTCGACGATTGGTAGATGTGTCTCAAGATGTATTTACGCTAGATGACGACACTACTGACTCTGGTTTCGCAATGTTAAGAGCTGACGCTGAAGAAATTGGTGTTAGCTACGCTTCGAGACTATTAGGTCGATTCGCGGCTGAAACCGTTAAAGGTCATATCAAGAAGGGTGAACTATTCACTGCTGAAATCGCCGATAAGATTGGCGCCGATGAAACCATCGATGGAGTCAAGATCATGAGTGCCTTAAGTGGTACTAGTGTTCGTGGCGTGTCGCGCAAATCATATGGTGTTGACCCAGCCACTGGCGAAATCGTTGCTGACCATCACCCGATTGGCGTTATCGCCGCTCAGAGTATTGGTGAGCCAGGTACCCAGCTTAGCCTTGACAGTAAGCACCGTGGTGGCGCTGTTTTGGCCGACGATACAGCTCAAGGTTTGAGCCGTATTGAAGAGTTGTTCGAAGTTCGCACGCCTAAAGGTCAAGCTTACTTAACTGAGATCGCCGGTACAGCTAACACTTGGGAAGAAGGCGATCATTACGTCGTTCAAGTTACGGCTGATACCAAAGAGAAAGTTACACTTAAACTCGGTGAACGCAAAGCGCACGTCCGTAGCGGCACTGATGTAACTGTTGGTGATGTTGTGGCCACTCTAGAAGACGCATCTGAGCCACTAGTGGCGCCGATGTCTGGTAAAGCTCAAGTAACTGATAAGGCTGTCATCATTACGCCAACCGCTCAGAGTGTTGTGCGTTACGAAATTCCGGGCTTCAAACAATTGTTTGTTAGCGATGGCGAAATAGTTATCGCTGGACAGCGTTTGACCAACGGTTCGATAAACTTACATGATTTGATCCGTCTGCAAGGTGTTGAGCCAACCCAGCGTTACATCATGAACGAAATTTTGCGCATCTTCGCCGCTCAGGGTCAGAACATATCTGATAAACACCTTGAGATCATAGTTCGCCAGATGTTTAGCCGAGTCCAAATCGAAGAAGCTGGTGACAGTGACTTCGTTACCGGTGATATTGTCAGTAAACTAGCAGTGGCTGAAGCTAATGAACTATTGGTAGCTGATAACAAGCAACCAGCTAAGTTCAACCAGTTACTGCTGGGCATTACCAAGGCCTCATTGAGTACTGATTCATTCCTGAGTGCCGCTTCCTTCCAAGATACTACTCGTGTCTTGATTGCCGCCGCTACTAGTGGTAAGGTCGACCGACTATATGGCTTGAAGGAAAACGTTATCTTGGGTCGTAAGATTCCAGTTGGCACAGGCGTCAAGATTGAAGAAGACCTTGAAGTAGATGAGCTAGAAGCCGAAGCCGATCAGATCATCGGTGAACCTGTCGAAGCCTAGGCAGACAAAACAGGCTTACAGACTTACAGATGTCAGAAATCAGACAGATGTGTCTCATTGTTTGTCATCTGTAAGTCGGCTGGCGCTTGCGAAGCTAGATTTAATCTGTTAGAATAGTCACATTATATAAGCAGTCCGAGCCAGGAAGTAGGCATGCTTCCCGAAGCAGCAGATTGCAGCCGTAGAAGGAGATTTAATGCCAACAATCAATCAGTTAGTGCGCAAACCGCGTGTCAAGGTGACTACTAAAACCAAGTCGCCCGCTATGCAACGCGTCACTAACAACCTCAAAACTCGTAATTACGAGAAACCAGCGCCATTCAAACGTGGTGTCTGTGTCAAAGTTACCACCAAAACACCTAAGAAGCCGAACTCAGCTTTACGTAAAGTCGCTCGTGTGCGTCTCAGTAATGGTTATGAAGTCTGGGCTTACATCGGTGGTGAAGGTCATAACCTACAGGAACACGCCGTGGTACTCGTCCGTGGTGGTCGCGTTAAGGACCTTCCAGGTGTACGTTACCACATTGTTCGTGGTTCGCTTGATCTCCAAGGTGTTCAGAACCGCAAACAGGGTCGTTCTAAGTACGGCGCTAAGAAAGCGAGCAAATAATGAACTCCAATTTTACACCTGATTATCTGCGTCAAGCTGGTATCGTTGTGCCTGCACTAGATGCGCCACAATCCGATGTTGATATGTTCGCCGACCGGATTATTGAATTCGTTCCTAATATTTCGCCTGATTTTGCTGCATTCGCTGCCCGAACGATTATGGTTGATAAAGTAGTACATCCATTTGAAGGAGATACCCATGCCTCGTAAAAAGACCGCTTCATTAGTCCGTGACATTCCAGCTGATCGAATATACGAAAGTGTGGCTGTCCAGCGCTTGATTAATCGTGTTATGTTGCACGGCAAGAAACAAATCGCCGAACGTTTAGTCTATGGTGGTATGCAAAAAGCCGCCGCTAAACTAAAAGTTGATAATCCCCTGGAAGTTTTCGATCAAGCCATGAAAAACATTCAACCACACATGGAAACCCGCAGTCGTCGTGTCGGTGGTGCTAACTACCAGATACCTTTTGAGGTTCGCGGTCAACGCCAGAACCACCTAACTACTATGTGGTTTGTGGCTGCTTGCCGCGCTCGTAAAGGTATTAGCATGGAAGATCGTATCGCCGCTGAGCTGATGGATGCCTATAATGGTCAGGGTGCCGCCGTCCGTAAGCGCGAAGATGTTCACAAGATGGCTGACGCTAACCGTGCTTTTGCTCACTTCGCAAGGACTTAGTAGCCAAAATTATGGTTGCTAGTTTTAATCGACCGCCAAGATGTCAAGACTGTGAACTTGCAGGTATGGAAGGAATGAGCCGGAATTGCAAAGGTCCTGTGCTGGCCCAAGATTTAACAACTATCAATGACAGATTCAGTATCGATAAACAAGGCGACATAGTTCGCACACCGACTGATAATGATGGTAATATCGGTGCTTTAGTCTGTCGAAACCCTAAATTGAATGAAGTCTTGGTTATGACAGCTGTCGAAGAATTGTATGCTGCCGCCGATGACAGCGCTATCCGCCGACAAACTACAGCCAACGAACATTTTTTTGGATCAGATTATAACGGTGACTAAACTTTAAATAAGGAACTATATGGCAGACAAGAAAACCCCAATCGACAAAATTCGTAACATTGGTATCATTGCTCACATTGACGCCGGTAAAACCACTACCACAGAAGGTATTCTGTATCGTACTGGCCTTAAGCACAAAATTGGCGCAGTTCATGAAGGCGAGACCACTACTGACTGGATGGCCCAAGAACGCGAACGTGGTATTACGATTGTGTCGGCGGCGGTTACCAGCTATTGGAAAGGTCATCAGATTAACATTATCGATACGCCCGGCCACATTGACTTCACTGTCGAGGTTGAGCGGTCATTGCGCGTACTCGATGGCGCCTGCGTGGTTTTCGACGGCAAAATGGGTGTCGAAAGTCAGTCAGAAACCGTTTGGCGGCAGGCTGATAAGTATGGCGTACCTCGAATCTGTTTTATTAATAAAATCAACCAAACTGGCGGTGACTTCTATAAGTCTCTTGATACGATTCACGCTCGCTTAACTAAGCGCGCTTTCCCGATTCACTTACCGATTGGTTTTGAACAGTCAATCAATGGAATTGTCGATTTGGTCAGTATGAAAGCTTACACCTACAAAGACTTTACCGACCACGAGCTGGTTGAAGGTGAAATCCCAGCTGACATGCTTGATCAAGCTACCAAAGCTCGATCACTTCTAGTTGAAAATGCCGTAGCTGAAGACGAAACCATACTCGAGAAGTATTTTGAAGTCGGTGAAGAAGGACTTAGTGTCGACGAAATCAAACAAGCTATTCGTACGGCCGTATTAAGCGGTAAATTCTTTGCTGTTACTGGTGGTGATGGCCGTGGCGTGATAGTTGAGAAAGTTCTAGATGCCGTTAATGAATTTTTGCCAAGTCCATTAGACCGGGGTAGTACATGGGGAACTCATCCGAAAACTGGTGATGAAATCGAGCGCAAACCTTCGGAAGCTGAGCCTTTTGCTGGTCTGGCATTCAAGATTGCTACCGATCCTTTTGTCGGTAAACTAGCTTATTTCCGGGTTTATTCTGGTAAATTGCAATCGGGTAGCTATGTGTTGAACAGTTCAACCGGCGAGCGCGAGCGAGTTGGTCGAATAGTCCGAATGCAAGCCGATAAGCGTGAAGATGTGACTGAAGTAGGTGCCGGTGACATTGCGGCCATCGTTGGCCTCAAAGGCACGACGACCGGTAATACGGTATGTGATATTGATCATCCGATTGTGTTGGAGAGCATTACTTTCCCAGAACCACCAGTCTCGATTGCTATCGAACCAAAGACCAAAGCCGACCAAGAAAAAATGAGTGTTGCTATGCAACGCTTAGCTGAAGAAGATCCGACTTTCCGAATCCGCGTCGATGAAGAAACCGGCCAAACTATCATCAGTGGAATGGGCGAGCTTCACCTTGAAATCATTGTTGATCGAATGAAGCGCGAGTTTGGTGTGGAAGCTAATGTTGGACAACCTCAAGTAGCCTACCGCGAATCGATTCGCAAGTCGGGCGTTGAAGTCCAAGGTAAGTTCATCCGACAGAGTGGTGGTCGTGGTCAGTATGGTGATGTTTGGTTGCGAATCAGTCAAAATGATGAAGGTGCCGGCTTTGAATTCATTAACTCGATTAAAGGTGGTGTTGTACCTAGTGAATACATCAAACCAGTTGAGCAGGGAATTATCGAAGCCATGGCCAACGGCGTTATCGCCGGCTACCCAGTGGTTGATGTTAAAGCCGAATTATATGACGGTAGCTACCACGAAGTTGACTCCAACGAAATGGCCTTCAAAATAGCCGGTTCAATGGCGTTACAGGAAGGTGTCCGTAAAGCCAGCCCAGTATTGCTTGAACCTATCATGAAAGTCGTCGTTGTCACGCCTGAGCAATTCATGGGTGATGTTATCGGTGATTTGAATAGTAAGCGTGGCCGAATCGAAAGCATGGAAGACCTGAGTGCTGGCATCAAAGAAATCACAGCTTTCGTACCCTTGGGTGAAATGTTCGGCTACACTACTAACTTACGAAGTTCGACTCAAGGTCGCGCCAGTTCCAGCATGGAACTAGACCACTACGCTGATGTTCCGAACAACGTTGCTGAAGCTATCATTGCCAAAAACGCTAAATAGGTTTCTAAAAATATGAGTGAAATTGTTACCACTTCACCAGTTGCCAGAATCATGGAGTTGCATCCAGATGTGTTTACAGCCTTAGCCGGTATCGACAAACCACCGACTAGTTTTAGAACACTAGAAGCTAGACAACGGCTGGCTGATGACTTGCCGACGGCGCTGAATAATTATGAAGTGGCTGAACTGGGCATTAAGGTGCGCTTTGCTCGACCGCCTGAATTAGATGCTCGACCATCAGGTCTCAAGGGCGAAATCGCCGCCATCAAATGGCTGGGAATTAATGCCGTAAATAGTGATATCAAGACCGGTATGGTTACTTTTGAAAGCTGTTTAAATCGACTCGAGGCACTTAAACAAGAAGCGCCAATTCGAGCATCGATTGCAAGGTTTGCTTTAAGACGCCAGTTACCAGAAGTCTATAATTCAAGTATCGGTGACACTAAAGCCAATCTGACTGCTATTGGCTTCGCTGACCAAAAGCCAGATGATGCCGATTTGTTATTTGCTAGTCGTCTTGCTAATCAAAAATTAGCCGAACATCTATCTTCTAAATACCGTGCCGGCAGCTTGCAATCAGCTACTTTGGATGTTAAACGTCGTGAGCTAGAGATGACAGCTGATAATGCTATGGAAAACCTAGTAAATGCTCGACGAGCACCTCTTAAATAATAATAAATAGTAGCTCTCAGTAAGTCTTTACAAAATAATGATTCTTCTCTATACTGTCTTCGGTAACCTGTGTGGGGTCTAATATCCGCATGCATACAACAATTAACTAGTTAAATAATCAAGGAGCCTAACTACATGGCAGAAAATTTCGATCGCAGTAAGCCTCACGTCAACGTCGGAACTATGGGTCACGTTGACCACGGTAAAACTACTCTAACCGCCGCTATCACGGCTGTCTTGGCTAAGAAATTGCCAAGCGCAATCAACAAACCGGTCGCTTATGACCAAATCGATAACGCTCCAGAAGAGCGCGCTCGTGGTATTACGATTGCCACCTCTCACCAAGAATACGAAAGTGAAAAGCGTCACTACGCTCACGTCGACATGCCTGGTCACGCCGACTACGTCAAGAACATGATTACCGGAGCTGCTCAAATCGATGGCGCCATTCTAGTTGTTGGCGCTAACGACGGTCCATTACCGCAAACACGCGAGCACGTTTTGTTGGCTCGCCAGGTTGGTGTTCCTTCAATTTTGGTATTCATGAACAAAATGGACTTGGCTGATCCTGAATTGGTTGAGTTAGTCGAAGAAGAAATTCGCGATTTACTCGAAAAGAATGGTTTTGACCGTAACTGCCCAATCATCAAAGGTTCAGCTACCAAAGCTCTAGAAGGCGATGCAGCTAACGAAGAGGCCATTATGGAACTCGTCAAAGCTATGGATGATTTCATTCCTGAACCTAAGCGCGAACTCGACAAGCCTTTCCTGATGCCTATCGAAGATGTTTTCTCTATCAAGGGTCGTGGAACAGTTGCTACTGGACGTGTTGAAGCTGGAATCGTCAAAGTTAACGAAGAAGTTGAAATAGTCGGTATCCGACCAACTACTAAAAGCGTTGTAACTGGTGTCGAAATGTTCAAGAAGAATCTTGATCAAGGTCAAGCTGGTGACAACGTTGGAATTTTGCTTCGTGGTATTGAGCGTGATGATATCGAGCGCGGTCAAGTTTTGGCTAAGCCAGGTAGCATTACACCACACACTGAATTTGATAGTGAAGTTTATATCCTTACCAAAGATGAAGGTGGTCGTCACACACCATTCTTCAAGGGTTACAAGCCTCAGTTTTACTTCCGTACGACTGACGTAACCGGTGAAGTTGAACTTCCAGCCGATAAAGAAATGGTCATGCCAGGTGACACCATTACTTTCAAAGTAAAATTGCTAGCTCCAATTGCTATGGAGCAAGGACTACGCTTCGCTATTCGTGAAGGTGGTCGCACAGTTGGTGCCGGTGTTGTTACTAAAATCATCAAATAGTTAACTAGTATTTGATTGTCAAAAAGCTCCGAGCAATCGGAGCTTTTTGATATCCAGTATCCCGGTAGTATGATATGACATATATCAAAGTTGCCAAGATTATTGATTATAAGGAGAATGTTAGATGTCCGAACAATCATTATATTTTCACTTTTATGGACCGCCTCACAACACTACTGAAGGTTATGAGCGATGTTTTTCAATTGGCTACACCCTTAAACTAGGAGCAGTCGCTTTTAGAAATTACGGTGATCGTGACGTTAGAATTAGCTATCTAGAAATATATGATCACTCCGAGGGCTACGATGATTTTAGTAGATTGGCCGGAGCAATTTCCGGAGACCCTAAAGATTTAGTAGATCTAATGTCTAACGACCGTGATTTGGCTTGGGCGGTGGAAATGGCTTCAGATAAACAAGGGGCTTTTAAATAGCGACATACATCGTATTCGTGCAACCCGACTATCGGTTAAGTTGAGTTGAGTTGTTTAATTATAGCTATTAAGTATCGGAGTTAATTATGGCAAATGAAAATCAGCTTCCTTGCACTGTAGATTTTGTTAATAAAGCTTTAAATCATGGTTTCGGTCAAGAAGCGGTCGATTATTTACAAACAGAATCTGGTCAATTATTCTGTCGTAGGTCTGGAGAGTGCGCTTTGAACATAGATAAACAGGGTAATATGACGGTAAATATCTGTGAACGACTGCCGGGAGTTGCTGCATTACTAGTGAATCGTTTTTCTAGTGAACCACTTGTACCGGACGCATCGCGTACATACTAACTACTTATTGGTAACTAAGCTTGAAAAAAGTCATTAAAACAGATATAATCCGCTTATACAACTAATTTTGCTGACTAAAAGTGACCGCCAGGCGGTCATCCTGAGCCAAGCCAAAGGATCTCGTTGATGTACGAGATTCCTCCACTCCGGTCGGAATGACACTGACGAGCATGTTACAGCAACGACCGATATAACGATCGGTAAGGAGATATGATTATGGCAGACGCCAAACCAGAAGTGAAACAACGAATTCGGATTCGTCTAAAAGCCTATGACCACAAAGTCATCGATCAGGCCGCCAAGCAAATTATTGACACCGCTTTGCGCACCGGCGCTAGCCTAGCCGGACCGATTCCATTGCCAACTCGACGCAGTACTTTTACAGTCATCAAAAGCCCACACGTCTACAAAAAAGGTCGTGAACAATTTGAAATGCGTGTTCATAAGCGTTTGATTGACGTATTTGAACCAACACCCAAGACTATCGATTCATTAATGAATTTGTCACTGCCAGCCGGTTGTGACGTTGAAATCAAGATGTAATCATACCTGGTAAGCATTAACTACTTGACTATAGCTATATTACAACCTAGTATTGAATGCATATGATCAGACATAAACAAAGACTTATTCATTAATGCGGAATCGCCCAAGCAATTGGGCGATTTTTTTTTATAAGGAGACATAATATGACTCAAAGTGTAGACAATAGACCATTAAGCCATGAGTTGAGCGGACTAAATCGGCCGGTAGAATTGTACAGTTTAGAACCGGGCGATCTTATTCGTGCCGAATTGCCTCTAACATGTCGAAGCTGTCCAGAACTTCAAGCAAAGCTAGGAGAAATGGCTTTTTGGATACCTGAAGGCCGTATTTCTCCCCAGAAAGCCGCTAACTTGTTAATTGAAAAGACTATCTGTTGCAAAACTCAGTACTAGTCAATTGAAATGTTGGCAATAAATTATCGACCAAACGTATTGTAGAATTAGCAACGCATTGACAGGAGTAATCAATAAGTGCTACTCTATTACGGTATCTTTGAAAGACAAGTACTTGGAATACTAAGTAGGTCTGCCCATAACAGAGGTAGAAACCACTTGTAACCAAGATTTTTTATGTCAGCTATTGATACGGAAACACCTATGAAAGCTTTAATTACCCGCAAACTAGGCATGACTAGCACCATCGCAGATGATGGTGTGGTTCAAGCCATCACTTTGCTATCCGTTTCTGAACACACAGTATTGCATCACAAGACTGACGAAAAAGACGGCTATACTGCCATTCAAGTCGGCGCCGAAACAGCCAAGAAGCTTAGTAAAAGCGTCGCCGGTCATGTCAAATCAGCTAAGGTTATGCCAAAGATTATTCGTGAATTCCGCATTAATGACATACCTGAAGAACTCAACGTCGGCAGCAAAATCAGCGCCGACGTTTTTAGTGTCGGCGACACAGTTAATGTTACCGGTTTGACTAAAGGTAAGGGTTGGGCTGGTACTATTCGTCGCCACAACTTCCACCGTCAACGCAAAACTCACGGTGGTAAAGGCGATACTCGTAAACCAGGTTCAATCGGTTCAATGTACCCCCAGCACATTTTCAAAGGCACACGCATGGCCGGCCAACTTGGTCACGAGCAAATCACTGTCCGCAATCTGAAGATTGCTTTGGTCGATATGGAACGTGGCGTCATTGGTGTCACCGGTGCTGTGCCTGGACCAAACAAAGGCATTCTGCTTGTTAAGGGAGTCAAATAATGGCGATCGCAACTTATACAAAGACTGGCACTAAAGCCACTACTGCCGCCAAACTTGATAAGCAAGTTTTTGGTATCATTCCAGAGAATCATGATTTATTGAAATTGGCTTACACTACCTACTTATCAAATGGTCGTGAAAATTTAGCTGTAACTAAAACTCGTGGTCTCGTCAGCGGTGGTGGTAAGAAACCTTGGAAGCAAAAAGGTACCGGCCGAGCTCGTTTCGGTTCGACTCGTAACCCTATTTGGCGCGGTGGTGGTATTGCTTTTGGTCCAACCGGCGAAGAGAATTACACCAAACAGCTTAATCTTAAATCCAAGCGCCAAGCTATTCGCCAAGCTCTAAGCCTAGCCTCTGAATCCGGTAAAGTTAGCGTTATCGAAGCTCTAGAAATCAAGACTGGCAAAACTAGCGATCTAGTCAAATTATTAGCTAAAGTCAGTGCCGTCCGTAATGTACTAATCGTCGTCGACCACAAATCACCTGAACTAACTCGAGCTAGCAAAAACCTGACAGAAGTTAAAGTCGTAGCCGCCAAATATCTAAATGTTTTCGACATATTAAATGCCGATAGTATTTTGTTCACCAGTTCAGCTCTAGCTCCAGTCAGTGACTGGTTGGGCAAGGAGACTAAATAATGAGTAAAACTATCACTTTGCGTCCTCGCTTGAACGAGAAAACCTACGCCTTGAGTAACTCGCGAGTTTACGTCTTTGAAGTCGACAAGAATGTTAACAAGCACTCTATTGCCCGAGCTGTTGAAGCTCAGTTTGAAGTTAAAGTCCAGTCGGTTAACACGACTAATATTTCTGGTAAAGCCAAGCGAATCATCAGTCTTAATGGTAAGCGCATGGTCAATGCTGACGGCAATCGTAATGATATTCGTAAAGCCTATGTCACCCTAGAAGACGGTCACAGTCTGCCATTCTTCAATGCCGTTGAAGAAGCTGAGCAGAAACAGGATGCTATTCAGGAAAAAGTTGATAAAGCTGTAACTAAGCAAGCGGCTAAAGATTCTAAGCCTAAGCGCGGACTACACTTACCTTTGACTAAAAAATCAGCTGACGACAAGGAGACCAAGTAATGGCTATTAAAGCTTACAATCCAACGACTCCTGGCCGTCGTGGCATGACTACTCAGGACTTTGACTCCATTACTACCAAGAAACCATTGCGTTCATTATTGGTGGCTAAACGTCGCGGTAACGGCCGCAACAATCAAGGTCGGATCACGACTCGGCACAAGGGTGGTGGCGCTCGTAAGTTTTACCGCTTAGTTAATTTCAACTTGGCTACCGGTATCACGGCTACTATTGAGCACATTGAATATGATCCAAACCGTAGTGCCCGTATTGCTCGCATCAAAGAAGCTAATGGTATTTATCATTACATTTTGGCCGCCAATGGTATGCAAGTTGGCCAAGTCATTACTAGTGGTGACGAAGTCTCGATCGATGTCGGCAACCGCTTACCACTCAAGAATATTCCAGTTGGTAGTACTATCCACGCCATTGAACTGCAAGCCGGCCGTGGCGCCCAACTAGTTCGAAGTGCTGGCAACAGCGCACAACTAATGGGTCGTGACAACGGTTACGCACAAGTGCGCTTGCCGAGTGGTGAAGTACGCTTGATTAACGAGATGTGTACCGCTAGCCTGGGTGTTATTGGTAACGAGCAGCATCAGAACGTCAAAATCGGTAAAGCTGGACGTAATCGTCATCTTGGCAAACGACCAAGTGTTCGTGGAGTTGTTATGAATGCCGTTGATCACCCACATGGCGGTGGAGACGGTGGACGACATGGTGTTGGTGGTGGTAAAGATCATGGTGCTGCACCCAAAACTCCTTGGGGTCAGAAAACTCTTGGCTTCAAAACTCGTCGACGTAAGAGTACTACTAAATTTATTGTAAGAAGCCGTCATTTGGCTAAGAGGAAATAAGCATGTCACGTTCACTCAAAAAAGGACCATTCATCGATTTCAAACTTTCCAAGAAAGTTAATGCTCTTGGTAATGACGACCGTACGATTATCAAAACTTGGGCTCGTGGTAGTACGATTTCACCAGAATTCGTGGGTCGCACAATTGCAGTTCACAATGGCAAAGTTCATGTTCCGGTGTTTATTACTGAAAATATGGTTGGCCATAAACTTGGTGAATTCAGCCCAACTCGTAAATTCCGTAGCCATGGTGGCAAAATGGCGAAAGGTGCAAAGGCTTAATTATGGCAGTTCAAGCAATCGCTAAAGGAGTTAGAATGAGCCCTCGTAAAGTGGCTGTTGTGGCGGCTTTAGTTCGTGGTCGAAGCGTTGAAGACGCTTTGACGATACTTGAACATACTCCACGCCGAACAGCTTTGCCAGTTAGTAAAGTCATCGCTAGCGCCAAAGCCAATGCTGAGCACAATCACAATCTCAAACCAGGCACATTGCAGATTGTTGAGATTACTGTGACTCATGGGCCACGATTGAAGCGTTATCGTCCAGCCGCTCACGGTCGGGCCTTGCCATTCCAACGCCGTAGCAGTCACATTAAAGTTGTTGTTGACGGTGAAGTTCGTGAAGTAAAGAAGCCAGTTAAAGCTGCTGTTAAGAAAGAGGCAAAATAATGGGACAAAAAGTTAACCCCATCAGCTATCGCCTGCAATTGAACAAAAACTGGCGTAGCAAATGGTTCGTCAATAAGCGTGATTATGCTAAATTCTTGCATGATGATTTAGCTGTGCGCCGTTTGATCCAGAACAAACTCGGCAGTCGAGCAGCTATCAACAAAGTTGAAATTAGCCGCACGCCTAACCTAGTCACTGTGACGATTGCGACAGCTAAAGCTGGTGTCGTGATTGGCCGTGGTGGTACAGGTGCAACTGAACTCAAAGACGCTATTGAACGAATTTATGAAACATCAGTCCGAGTCAATATCGAAGAAGTTAAAAAGCCTGATTTATACGCCAAATTAGTGGCTGAGAACATCGCTCACCAACTGGAACGCCGGATGAGTTTCCGTCGAGCTATCAAATCAACAGCCGCCGCTACCATGCGCGCTGGGGCCAAAGGTGTGCGTATTCAAGTATCCGGTCGTCTGAATGGCGCTGAAATGTCGCGTCGCGAAAAAGAAGTCGCCGGCAGTGTGCCATTGCACACTCTGCGCGCTGATATCGACTATGCTCAAGTGACCGCACAAACCGTAGCCGGTACTATCGGCGTTAAAGTATGGATATATAAGGGAGAAGCTCAGTAATGTTAATGCCTAAGCGGACTAAATTCCGCAAAATTCGCAAAGGAAAGATCCGTGGCGTTGCTACCAGTGGCGACTACATTGCTTTTGGCGATTACGCCCTGCAAGCTCAAGGCAATGAACGGATTACTGCCCGACAGATTGAAGCCTCACGTCAAGCTATGACGCGTTACATCAAGCGAGGTGGCAAAATTTGGATTCGAATTTTCCCACACATTGCCGTGACTCGTAAGCCGCTTGACGTCAAAATGGGAAGCGGTAAGGGTAGTCCTGAGTTCTTCGTGGCTAAAGTTCGTCCCGGTACAATCTTGTTCGAGATGCAAGGTGTTAGCGAAGAAATTGCTCGTGAAGCAATGCGCTTGGCTTCCAATAAGTTGCCAGTTAAAACTAAGTTCTTGATGCGGGAGGATTCATAAGATGAAAGTCACTGATATCCGCAAGCTATCAACTACCGAATTGGCTGTCGAAAGCACTAAAATGCGTGAAGAAATCACCGAACTAAAACGCCGTTTACACATGGGTGAATTACAGAACAATCGGATCATTCGCTCAAAGCGCAAAGATCTAGCTCGAATGCTGACTGTTCTAGGCGAAGCACTAACCAAGGAGACCAAGTAATGGCTAAATCTATCATCGGTATAGTGTCGTCTAGCAAAGCTGATAAAACTATAGTAGTTACAGTACAGACTCGCAAAACCCACCCACTATATCGCAAACAATATACCGTCAGTTCTAAGTTCATGGCTCATGATGAGAAAAATGAAGCCCAGAACGGTGATAAAGTTGAAATCGTCGAAACTCGACCAATCAGCGCTCGTAAACATTTCAAGCTCAATCGCATTATCGAAAAGCCTAATTTGCGTGAAGATTCGCTGAAAGTTATCAAAACTGATGAGACTAATCACGTTGCTTCAAAGTCGAAGCATGTTGAGACTGATGCCGACACCAAGGAGACAGCCAAATGATCCAACAAGAATCTCGATTAGTCGTCTGTGACAACAGTGGTGCCAAGGAAATCTTGTGTATTCGAGTTCTTGGTGGCACGCGACGCCGTTACGCCGGTGTTGGAGATGTCATCGTGGCAACTGTTAAACAAGCCAGCCCCAGTGGTGCCGTCAAGAAAAAGTCAGTTGTTAAAGCTGTAGTCGTTCGGACTCGCAACCAAATTCGTCGCAAAGATGGTTCGACCATCAAGTTTGACGATAACGCCGCTGTGATTATTGGTGACGATAAGTTACCTCGTGGTACTCGTATATTTGGCCCAGTTCCTCGCGAACTGCGCGATCAAGGTTATGCCAAGATTATTTCTTTGGCTCCGGAGGTTCTATAATGACTAATCCTACAACTAAGAAAGTATTTAAAATCCGACTCAAAAAAGGCGATTTAGTTATTGTCCGAGCCGGCAAGCACAAAGGCCAAACTGGCAAAATTACCGCCGTTCATCCAACTGAAAATAAAGTTACAGTTGCGGGCATAAATATTGTTAAGAAAAGTGTCAAACCCAACCAAGTGCATCCTCAAGGTGCCATCGTTGAGATTACTAAGCCGATTTGGGTTAGTAAAGTTTCGATAGTCGAACCAACTTCCAAGAAAGCTAGCCGCATTGGTTACAAGCTTGACGCTAAGGGTGTCAAAACTCGTTACTACAAGTCAACAGATAAGGACATTAAGTAATGGCTACAACTACTAAAGCAACTAAAGCCGTAAAAGCTGTCGATAATTCAGCTCGTTTGCAGGTGCAATACTTTACTGAGATTGTTAAACAGCTACAAGACGAACTGAAGTTAACTAATGTTCACCAAGTTCCTAAATTGGAAAAGGTCGTAGTTAACTGTGGCTTAGGTACAGCCAAAGATGATAAGAAAATCATGGAAGTTGCCACTAATACCCTACGCAAAATCACCGGTCAACAGCCAGTAGCTACTATTGCCAAGAATTCTATCGCGGGTTTTAAGTTACGCGAAGGCAACAAAATTGGCCTGAAAGTAACTTTGCGCGGTGAAAGAATGTATGAATTCAGCGATCGATTGATTAACATTGTTATGCCTCGATTGCGTGACTTCCACGGTGTTAGTGCCAAAGCTTTCGATAAGCAGGGGAACTACTCGATCGGGTTCACTGATCAATCAGTTTTCCCCGAATTAACTTTTGAAGAAACGACCACGCCTCACGGTCTTCAAGTAATATTTGTAATTAAGTGTCAGCAAAAGGAACATGCTCGAGCTCTGCTAGAGAAGTTCGGTATGCCTTTTGAAAAGGAAGGTAAGTAATGGCTAAGAAATCAATCGTCGCCCGAGATGCTAAACGAATCAAAATGATTGATCAATACGCTGTCAAACGCGCGGAACTTAAGGAATTGGGTGATCTAGAAGGTTTAGCCAAATTACCTCGTAACAGTAGTCCGACGCGTCGGACAAACCGTTGCGTCGAGACAGGCCGGTCGCGCGGTTACATGCGCCAATTTGGCCTAAG
The DNA here is from genome assembly GCA_021783725.1 of bacterium. Lineage (GTDB taxonomy): Bacteria > Patescibacteriota > Saccharimonadia > Saccharimonadales > UBA4665 > JAJXTN01. The sequence goes on from JAJXTN010000007.1 coordinate 46,099, forward strand.
TCGTCTTAGCTTCCGTGAACATGCAAGCAAGGGTGAAATCCCTGGCGTAACGAAATCGAGCTGGTAGGAGATATTATGAGCACAACATCTACAGACCCCATCGCAGATATGTTTACCCGAATTCGCAACGCGATTGCCGTTCATAAAAACGAAGTCAGCTTGCCGCACTCTAGCATCAAAGAATCAGTTGCTAAATTGCTTCAAGCCAGTAACTTCGTAGATCACGTCAGTGTCGCCGATGCCGAAGTCGGAAAAGTATTGAAAATTCGGATTAACAGCGAAGACACCAACGCTCGCATTACCGAAATTGTTCGCATCAGCAAACCCGGACGTCGTTACTACGTTAATAGCAAGGAAATCCCAGTTGTTAAACGTGGTCGTGGACTAGTTATTGTGTCAACCAGTAAGGGTATCATGACTGGCGATCAAGCCAAGTCAGCTCATATTGGTGGCGAATTAATTTGTAAAGTATATTAAGGATTAAAGGATAATAATATGAGTCGAATAGGAAAACTACCGATCGCCATTCCGAGCGGTGTGACAATCACTGTCGATGATTCTGATATAACCGTTACTGGTAGCAAGGGAACTCTCAAGCAGTTCACAATGCCGGAGATTAGTGTTAAACAAGAAGCCGACAACTTGATAATTTCGCGGATTAACGATATGCCCAAAGTTCGGGCCAAGCACGGATTGATGCGAGCTTTAATCAACAACATGGTAATAGGCGTCAGCCAAGGCTTCACTAAGAAGCTAGAAATTAACGGTGTTGGTTATCGTGTTGCCGCTCAAGGTACCGATTTAAAATTGAACTTAGGTTTCTCGCACGACGTTATTTATAAAATGCCAGCTGGAGTTACGGCTACTATTGATCAGAACACCATAACTGTCAGTGGCATCAGTAAACAACAAGTCGGCCAAGTTGCGGCAGAAATCCGCGCTCTCAAGAAACCAGAACCCTACAAGGGCAAAGGCATCAAGTATGAAGGTGAACGCATCATCCGTAAAAGCGGCAAAAGCGGGAAGGACAAATAATCATGAATAATTTAGCCCACAAATTACACAATCGTCAGCTCCGCAAGCACCGCGTTCGTTCGCAGATTAGCGGAACGACTGAACGACCACGCTTAAGCATTAGTATCAGCAACTTGCATATCACTGCTCAGCTGATTGATGACACTACTTCCAAGACATTGGCTCACGCTTCGACTATCGGTAAGAAAACAGTCGGTACTCGAGTTGAACAAGCCGCTTGGGTTGGTACCGAAATTGCCAAGCAGGCAAAGACTAAGAAAATTAAATATGTTGTTTTTGACCGAGGCAGTAAACTGTATCACGGTCGTATAGCCGCTTTGGCTGAAGCAGCTCGTAATGCAGGACTGGAGTTTTAATCATGGCTGATGTCAATCAAGATCGTCGTCGTCGCAACCCTGAAATGGTCCAGGAAGAGAAGCAGTATGATGAGCGTACATTGCACGTTGATCGGGTCGCCCGAGTAGTTAAAGGTGGTCGTCGTTTCCGTTTCCGAGCTCTTGTAGTCGTCGGTGACCGCAAACATCGTGTCGGTATTGGTAGCGCCAAGGCAGCTGACGTTACCGCCGCTGTCACTAAAGCGACTGAAGTCGCCAAGAAGCACTTTGTTGAAGTTTCGCTCTATAAAGGCACGTTACCGCACGAAATTGAATCAAAAGTCAGTGGAGCTAAAATCCTACTTAAGCCAGCTAGCCCTGGTACTGGTTTAATCGCTGGTGGTGTTGTTCGAACTATCCTGGAAGTTGCCGGCGTTAAGAACGCCTTAAGCAAGTCATTGGGTTCGACCAACAAAACTAACACTGCCTATGCAACAATCGCCGCGCTTCAAAGCTTAACTCCATCCAAGGATTGGGTTACTACCAAGAATAACGCCAAGCTTGCTGAAGGAAAGAAATAATGAAATACAGCGATCTGAAATTAACTAAGTCCAAGAAAGCCAACCGCGTCGGGCGTGGTATCGCCGCTGGCCAAGGTAAAACTGCTGGTCGTGGTACTAAAGGTCAGATGTCTCGTACTGGTTCATCGAAGAACCCAGGTTTTTCTGGTGGCCAAAATCCATTAATGCAACAGTTGCCTAAATTGCCAGGCTTTCGTAGCCATCATCTCAAACCAGAAGTTGTCTATACTGGACAATTGGATCAATTCGCCAACAAGATTGTTGACGCCGAAACCCTAAGTAAAGCCGGGCTGATCAGCAACGCTTACGTCAATGTTAAATTATTGACTAAAGGCGAAGTCACCAAGAAAGTTACTGTCAAATTGCCAACCGCTAGCGAAAGCGCCATTGCCGCAGTCCAGCAAGCCGGCGGTAGTTTCGAAAAAGTTAATCGCCTAGCTAGAGTCAAAACCAGCACCAAGAAAAACTAAAAAGTTATCTGTTAATTTTGGCTAACAAATTTAAATATTTGTGCCAAATATGATTAAATAGAGCGAACTGAATTAAAGGGTAATCATGAACTGGAAAATCATCGTACGTTCGTTGGGCCATAAAGATATGCGCAAACGCATTATGGCTGTGGTTGGGATTTTGATTATTTTCCGAATACTGGCTCATATCCCAGTTCCTTTGGCCAACCCAGAGACGCTTCATCAAGTACTTCAGAATTTATTCGCATCGAACAATACGCCTCAACTATTGAGCTTTATCAACGTACTGTCGGGAGGAGCCTTAGAAAACTTTTCGATAATGATTGCTGGACTAGGTCCATACATTAACGCCTCGATTATCATGCAACTTTTGACCAAGGCGATTCCGCGTCTCGAAGCTCTGCACAAAGAAGGCGAATTCGGCCAGAAAAAAATCAACCAATATACTCGTATTTTGACCTTTCCGCTAGCTATTATTCAATCAATTGGTTCGATCTATTTGATCCGACAAGCAGCTAATAGTATTGGTGGTATTGGAGATATTACGGCTCACTCTTCATTCATGCAATGGGTATTAATGGTAGCGGCGCTAACCGGTGGTTCAATGCTATTGATGTGGCTGGGCGAGTTAATTACCGAGCAAAGCATTGGCAATGGTATATCGTTGATTATTACTGTCGGTATAGTTAGTCGGTTACCGTCGAACATTTCTAGCATTTTCAGTTCAGTGATCTCTAAAACTAATCACTGGCAATTATTTGGCTGGGATTTGCCAGTCAATAAAGGCGCTTTAATCTATGGTCTGGTCATTGCCGCCGCTGTGCTAGTGACGACTTGGATAGTTGTAATGCTTAACGAAGCGGCGCGTAACCTGACGGTTAATTATGCTAAACGCGTTCAGGGCAATCGAACTTATGGAGGTATAACGACCATATTGCCGGTTAAACTTATCACCGCTGGTGTCGTTCCGATAATTTTTGCCGTGGCTTTTTTGAGCGTTCCAAGTTTTGCTGGCCAGCTATTGTCTAGTAGCCATAGTGCGACTTTGGCCCATATCGGCTCGAACTTAACTACTTGGTTCCAAACGCCTTCAGCGTCGACTTTCGCTACCCAAGGGTGGAAAGCCTATATTTATCCACTGACTTACTTCGTATTGGTATTTGCTTTTACGTTCTTCTATACCAGCATTACTTTTAACTCCAATGAAATTGCCGAGAACTTGCACAAACAGGGTGGATTTATCGAGGGTGTCAGGTCTGGATTGCAAACTGAAAAATATCTGGCCAAAATCGTTAATCGTCTAACATTTTTCGGAGCTCTAAGCTTGGGGTTATTAGCGATTACTCCGATAATTGCCCAAGTGTTCGTTAATACTAGTATTACTATTGGCGGTACTAGTGTCCTTATCTTGGTATCGGTAGCCTTACAGACATTGCGATCAGTCGAATCTAGAGCCCTTATGGTGACTTACGATCAATATAGCCAGCCAGACTTCTTCTATGAGTCAACAACCGGTGTAGAGGCCGCTACTGGCGGTCGTAGACTACGATTTCTACCTCGCATCGGTCGCAAGAAATCTTCCAAAAACTAGTCTTAATGTGATAATATTGATTTGACGGTTAATCCCATAACACGTCAAATTGTTTTAAGGTAATAAAACACTTTACAAACTGTTGTGGGACCTGCTATAATTATGCCTTGTTATATCTATGGCAGCAAATAAAGAAGTTATCGAGCTGACGGGCACAATCGTCGAGACCCTACCAGGGACTCAGTTCCGTGTAGAGCTCGAAAACGGCCATAAGATTATAGCTCACGTTGCCGGTAAGATGAGGAAACATTTCATCCGCATCGTACCAGGTGACAGCGTTACAGTAGAGTTGACGCCTTACGATCTTACGAAGGGTCGGATAACGTACCGCAAAAGTTAATCAATATTAAGAGCAGTGAGTCATCGCTGAAGAGGAGCATGATCCGCATGAAAGTGCGTGCCAGTGTCAAAAAGATAAGTCCTGATGATAAAATAGTCCGCCGTAAAGGTCGGATCTATGTTATTAACAAGCTCAAACCTAAGCATAAGCAGAGGCAGGGTTAATCATGACTTCGTCATTCCATTTAACATTTAGCAATGATCAATTTGCAATGAATTATCAATTATCAATTACCAATTTCAATTTCCCATCGCTAAATGCTATTGCATTGATAAATGATAAATGCTACCTGCTAATTGCTGACCGGAGGTCTGCTTAATATGGCCCGAATTTCCGGAGTTACAATTCCGTCTGAGAAGCAAGTTTGGGTAGCATTGACTTATGTCTATGGTATTGGTCCCAAAACTTCTTTGACAATTATCGAAAAAGCTAAAGTCGAGAAAACCACACGCGTTAAAGATTTGACCGATGCTGAGATTTCTCGCATTCAAGATATTATCAATGCTGATTTACTGGTTGAAGGTGAATTACAAAGAATCGTTAGCGGCAACATTAAGCGACTAAAGGATATTAATTCTTACCGTGGTTTAAGGCACAAAGCTAACTTACCATCACGTGGTCAACGAACTAAGACTAACGCTCGTACCCGTCGTGGTAAGAAAGTCACCGTTGGTGGCACAGCCAAGAAGGTGGCATCTAAGACTTAAGGTTTAATATGGCAGACGAAATTACTACACCAATTACTACTACTGAAACAACCACAGCTACAGCACCGATTAAGCGCAAGAAATCCAAGCGAGTTGTGGCTAGCGGTCAAGTTCGAGTCCTAGCAACCTTCAATAACACAATAGTTAGTTTTACTGACAATAGTGGTAATGTTCTAGCAACTAGTAGCGCTGGAGCCTGCGGTTTCCGCGGTTCTAAAAAGGGTACGGCTTATGCCGCTCAAGTGGCCGCTGAACGAGCCGGTCAAATCGCTAAGCAACAATACGGCTTTAGCCGAGCCGAAGTAATCATCAAAGGCATCGGTCTAGGTCGCGATTCAGCTGTCCGAGCACTGACTGGTTTAGATATTTATGTTGAAAGCATTAAAGATGTCACCGGCGTACCTCACGGTGGCGTTCGACCATCTAAGGCAAGAAGGATTTAGCTCATGGCACGTGATACTCAATCTATCGTAAAAATGAGTCGACGTGAAGGCTATGCTCTTCACCCCAAAGCTCACAAAGCTTTAGTTAAACGCTCTGGTATGCCTGGCGCTGGCCAGCAAAGTCGTGGCCGTCGTGGTGGATCGGCTAGCCAATACTCTTTGCAGTTACGCGAAAAGCAAAAAGTTAAACGATTATACGGTTTACTCGAACGGCAGTTCAGCAACCTCATGAAAGAAGCATCGCGCAAACAAGGTCAAGCTGGAGCTGTCTTATTACAATTACTCGAACAACGAGCCGACAACGTTATCTATCGGGCCGGATTCGCACCAAGTCGCCGTGGAGCCCGTCAGTTGGTGTCACACGGTCATTTCTTACTTAATGACGTTCGAGTTGATATCCCATCGATTCGCATGAAACCCGGAGACATTTTAAGCTTGCGACCGCACAGCGCTCAGACTGAATATTTCAAACGCCTTGATGACACCAGCCCAGCACCATCAGAGATCCCTGGCTGGCTTAAAGTCGATCGCAAAAAGGTAGTTGTCACCATTACTGGTGTACCTGCCCGTGAAGACGCTGAAGTAGATATTAATGAACAACTAATCGTGGAATACTATTCACGCTAACGGAGGAAGCAGCATGTCAAATACTATTCACACACCAGGACTCGTAAACGTCGACGCACACAGCGCTACTAGCGCAACTTTTGTTGTCGAACCACTACACAGTGGTTACGGAATGACATTGGGTAACAGTCTCCGTCGAGTATTATTGTCTAGTATATCTGGTGCGGCCGTAACTTCTTTCAAAATTGAAGGTATAACTCACGAATTCACATCAGTACCTGGTGTCAAAGAAGACGTTGTTGATATCATGCTTAATCTTAAGGGAGTGCGTTTCCGAGTTTATGGAACTGAAACCCAGAACGTCCGAATCACTAAAACCGGCAAAGGCTCAATCACCGCTAAAGACATACAGACCAACGCCGACGTCGAAATCGTTAACCCTGAGCACGTAATTGCGACTATTGACGACCCTAAAGCCAAAGTTGTTATTGACTTGAGCGTTGAAGTTGGCCGCGGTTATCGTACTATCGAAGAAGGTACAGCTAAAAAAGCTAGTGATATGATTGCTATCGATGCCATATTTAGCCCAGTCTTACGCGTGCGCTACAAAGTCGAAAATACTCGTGTTGGCCAAGCAACCGATCTTGATAAACTGCTAATCACGGTTGATACTGACGGTTCTATCACTCCCGAGGATGCTTTCGAAGAAGCCGCTGCAATACTGGTAAATCAATATACTGCTTTAGCTGGCAAAACCCGCATCGTAGCTGTTGAAGCTGAAACCGAGACCAACGGTGGCGACGATTCCGAATTCGGTGGAGAAATGCTGGGTGAAGAGACTACGGCCTTGAATACATCAATTGAAGACTTGAACTTATCGGCTCGTACCACTAATGCGCTGATTAATAACGATATTCATACTATTCGGGATTTATTCGCACTTAATGACGCTGAACTCCGCGACCTCAAAGGTTTTGGAAGCAAAGCTCTTGATGAAGTTAAAGAGAAATTGGCAGAGCTGGAGCTATAGACATGACTTCTTCAACACAATTTGCTATTAGCAAAGACCGATTGTCAATAGATTGCCAGTTACCAATTGGCAATGTCGTAGCAAATCGCCAAACTTCGATTGCTACTTCATTGCTACCTGCTAATTGCTACCTGCTAATTGCAGGCCGGAGGACTGCCTAATGCATCGTCACGGATACAAAGGTCGTAAATTTAACCGAGAAACCGATCAACGTCGGGCTCTGATGAAGGGTCTAGCTGATTCGCTAGTTAAGTATGAATCAATAGAAACTACTTTGCCAAAAGCTAAAGAAATCGTGCCCTACGTCGAGAAACTAATCACCAAAGCCAAAAAAGGTGATTTGCACAACCGTCGTCAAGTCATTAGCGATTTACAGACTATCGCTAGTGCTCATAAATTAGTTGATGAGATCGCTCCTAAGCTTAGTGGTCGCGACAGTGGTCACTTGCGTATTGAGAAAACCGGTATGCGCCGCGGCGATAACGCTCAACTGGCTCGGGTTAGTTTCGTTGATGATCTAAAGGCAGAAGTAAAACCAGCTGTTGTTAAGACTGAAAAAGTCGCTACTGTTAAAAAGCCAGTCGCCAAGAAACCTGCCACTACCAAGAAACCAACAGCCAAGGAGACTAAATAATGAAAACTTACAGCGCTAAGCCAACCGATGTAGTCCGCAAATGGTATGTGGTTGATGCTTCTGAAGCTCCTTTGGGTCGAGTTGCGACTCAAATTGCAACCCTTCTAACCGGTAAAGCCAAGCCTCAATTCACTAAGCATATTGATTGCGGTGATTTCGTAGTCGTTATTAACGCTGAGAAAATTGTCGTTACGGGTGATAAAACTAATAAGAAGATTTATTACAAACACAGTGATTTCCCAGGTGGTCTTAAGGAAACTTCTTTGAGCGATAAACTAGAGCGTGACCCAACTTTCGCTATAACTAAAGCTGTCCGTGGTATGTTGCCAGTCAACAAACTTCGTGATGGCCGTTTGGCTCGACTTAAAGTCTACGCCGGTAGTGAACATCAACACACTGCCCAGCAACCTGAAGTCTATTCAGTTAAGGAAGGCAAATAATGGCTAAGGATACATATTTCTACGCTTTAGGTCGTCGCAAAAGCGCTACGGCTCGAGTTCGATTAATGGGTGGTAAAGGTGTTATCACTATTAACGCTAAGCCGGCTAGCGAATATTTTGCAGATAGCAAGTACCTCTTGGCTAAGCTTCAAGAACCGTTTATCGCTCTCGACCAAGTTAACAAATATGATGTTAGCGTCGTTGTTTCCGGCGGTGGTCATGATGGCCAGGTCGAAGCTATCCGTTTAGGTATCAGCAAAGCTTTGACAGTTATGAACGAAGACCTGAAAGCTACACTTAAGAAGGCTGACTTGTTGGGTCGTGATCCTCGCGAACGCGAACGTAAGAAGTTTGGTCTTAAGAGCGCTCGTAAGCAACGTCAGTTCACAAAGCGTTAGGTCATATGTTAGCTACTCAGAACAACCAATATTGGTTTACCGACACTTCCCGTGGCGGTCTGTTCTGTGCCTTTAGCTAACTCACCAAAGATATTGAAGAAACCGCCACCACAGGCGGTTTTTTTATAAGTCTAAACAAGGAATACATTATGGACAATCACGAAGCCCGAGCAATTTTACAAAATAGACAGATAGAAATCGATTTAGGCGATCATCGTCAGCCAACCGAAATACTGGCGTCTATCTTAGCCAAGCAAGCTGTTAGGCGGTCGGCGGTTATTGCACAGGTCACAGGCCATGACGACCTACCAGTTGAATTACCTAAACTACGAACCGCTCAAGATGGTATTCGCTACAACCCATACTTTGCTTAGAATAAGGTATAATAATGACAATGACTAAACCTGTAATACTGACTGGCTTGCGCGCTAATAATGATTTGCACCTAGGTAATTATCTTGGCGCCCTTCTACCGATAGTTGATTTAGCTCGTGCTAAAGCCGGTGAATATCAAATTAATGCCTTTGTGCCCGATTTACATAGTTTCACCACACCAATAGATCACAATACGCTTCAGGAACAAATCAAGCAAAACCTTAAACTATTTATCGCCGCTGGACTGCCCATCGATAATGATAATGTTTTCATCTATCGACAGAGCTATATCCCGGCACACTCCGAATTGACGTGGATACTGGATTGCTTCACAGGTTTTGGAGAGTTAAGCCGAATGACTCAATTCAAAGATAAATCACAAGCTATAATAGATGATCGAGTCAGCGTTGGGCTATTCAACTATCCGGTGTTAATGGCGGCAGATATTTTACTGTACGACGCCGAATATATACCAGTTGGCGACGACCAAACTCAACATTTGGAATTTACGCGTGATATTGCCGAGCGGATGAATTCCAAATTTGGTGATTTATTCGTTGTGCCTAAACCGGTTGCCGAACAGCACCAATTCTTCAATAAAGACCAAGGATTACGAATTAGAAATCTTCAAGACCCAACCAAGAAAATGAGTAAAAGCGATGACAGTAGTAAAGGTGTAATTTTTCTAACCGATACACCGGAAGAGGCACGTAATAAGATAATGGGCGCTACTACCGACGGCTTAAGCGAAGTTCAATATGATTACGCCGTTAGGCCTGGCGTGTCTAATCTGTTGGATATCTTAAGTTTGCTAGGTGGCGACAAACAAGCCTTTATCGGACAGACCCAGTATGGTCCGCTCAAATCGGCCGTTAGTGATAAAGTGGCTGAATTCCTGGCTGAATTTCAGAGTAAAATGGCGGCCATCAATGAGCGTGACATATGGCACAAACTAGAAGAAAGTGAATTTCTACTTCGCAATGTCACACTTCAGAAGCTTTATAAAGTTCAACAAGCTGTTGGTTTAAGATCTCAGAAATGAGTAATTTAGAAATATCGCGAGCCGAGCGCTTAGATCATTATGTGACCACTAAGCTCCCGGAATTTAGCCGTGCCCATGTGTCTAAACTTATCGACTCGGGAATTGTTCAGGTTAATGGCGAAGTGGTTACTAAATCCGGTTATAAAATACGTCCCACTGATGAAATAATCATAGATTTTGAGATGTCGGCTCAGCCACCATTGCCAGAAATTGAGCTTCAAGTAATATACGAAGACGACGATTGCATAGTGATCAATAAACCGTCAGGTGTCCTAAGTCACAGTAAAGGCGCCTATAACCCCGAAGCGACAGTCGCCAGCTGGTTGCAAAGTCGCTTGCGTGGCATTGAAGGTGAACGAGCTGGTATTGTCCATCGGCTTGATCGGGCCACTAGTGGCGTCATGATATGTGCCAAGAATGAAGCCGCTTCCAGCTGGTTACAGAAACAGTTCTCCCAACGTAAAGTTAAGAAGGTCTATCAAGCGGTAGTAAAGGGTAGTCTAGACCCTCTGCAGGCCTTAATTGAAATGCCGATCGAGAGGAATCCCAAGAAACCGCAGACTTTTCGGGTCGGTAGCAATGGTAAAACCGCCCAAACTGAATACCTGGTTATCAAATCTGACGGCAACTACAGCACTCTTGAGCTCAAACCGACGACTGGTCGTACACATCAACTGCGCGTCCATCTCGAGCACTTAGGTCATCCGATCGTAGGAGATAGCCTATATGGTGGCGAACCGGCCGATCGGTTGTATTTGCACGCTAAAAGTCTAGAGATCACATTACCGAGTCGTCAAAGAAAAGTCTTTGAGTCGAAAGTACCAGATGAATTTTCCAAACTCTATGAATAACTTAGTCATTCATCCAACTACTAAATTGCA
>JAJXTN010000014.1 GCA_021783725.1 bacterium
TGAGGGTCGTAAGATTACTCACCCTTGACAAACTACGAATACCACATGCGGAACTACGGCAGTTAGAACGGCGGGGCTAAGCTCGTCGCTCAAAAGGGAAACAGCCCAGACCATCATCTAAGGTCCCCAAGTCTATGCTAAGTGGGAAACGAGGTGAGATTTCTTAAACAACGAGGATGTTGGCTTAGAAGCAGCCATTCATTTAAAGAGTGCGTAACAGCTCACTCGTCAAGAGATCTTGCGCGGAAAATGTAACGGGGCTCAAGCATAGCACCGAAGATATGGGTTTGCGCTCCGCACAAACAAGTTCAATAGTAAGATAGTTTTATAGTTGTATAGTTACCTGGATTCAGGGGCTACTATCCAACTATTCCACTATACGACTATCTGGACTTGCTCGTGCGGAGCGTGAGCGGTAGAGGAGCGTTCCTCTCGGCGTTGAAGTCGGATCGCGAGGTCCGGTGGAGCGTGAGGAAGTGAGAATGCTGGAATGAGTAACCATAAGGCAGGTGAGAATCCTGCCCACCGAAAGAGCAAGGTTTCCTGGGCCACGATAATCGTCCCAGGGTTAGTCGGTCCTAAGCCGAGGCGCGTAGCGTAGGCGATGGACAACGGGTTAATATTCCCGTACTAGTGCAAAATTGTTAGGTGTGCGCGGCATATTAGTTGGAGCGGATTCATGGTTATATCCGTCTAAGTACCAGAAATGGGTACGAATGAAACAACCTTTGGTTGAATTCCGGTGAAAGTGCTGACTAGAAAAGCAACCTAACGCGTGTTTCGTACTATCCGTACCGCAAACCGACACAGGTGCTCAGGTCGAGAAGACCAAGGTGTACGAGTGATTCTTCGTCAAGGAACTCGGCAAACAAGCGGCCGTAACTTCGGAATAAGGCCTGCCCCCTCACTGTGTTAATCACAGTGGAGAGCAATTTGTAAGCCAGTTTTCTTTTCAGGAAAACAAGCTTGTTCAGTTAACAGATCAACAGATCAAACAGATGAACAGATAAAGATAGATAGCAGACGACAGACCCATAAATCTGACAGTCTGATATCTGATAAATTTCTGGGAACTGCTACCTGCGATGTCTGATATTTGAACAGGGACAATCAGTGACCCCAAGTTTTTAACTTCTTGGACACATGATTAACGAGAATAATCGAGAAGAAAGCTGACCCAATCGGGACACTTTTCATTTAACGATTTTTCATTTAACAAATTATTGACAGAATTTTCATTTTTCAGAAATGGTAAACGATATCTGATAAGTAATTGATAAATGTGAATTGAAAATTGATAAATTGTTCCTAAAACTCCTCTATCGTGGTTGATAGAGTGAGGGGGCCGCAGCTAAGGAACCCATGCAACTGTTTACCAAAAACATAGGTCTGTGCTAACACGAAAGTGGATGTATACGGGCTGACGCCTGCCCGGTGCCGGAAGGTTAAGGGGATGAGTTTACGCTCTGAACTGAAGCCCCGGTGAACGGCGGCGGTAACTATAACCGTCCTAAGGTGAAATCGTTGCCTTAGTGGAGTGAAAGACTCCCTTCCAGTTGCCCTCAGAAGTGAGGTTTAAGGAAGAAAATCTGACTATATGCTGGAACACCTGAGTATCGGACTGTACTATGGTAAAATAATTCCTTAGATGGATGTCGTTTTACCAAGTGACAATCAGATCCGTGCAGACAATCAGCAGGGAAGATTAGATCCGTGGTGGATCGTTGGTTTCGTTGATGGTGAAGGATGCTATTCAATAAGCATTTTCAAGAACGTGACCTCAAAATTAGGATTTCAAGTATTTCCTGAGTTTGTTGTTACCCAAGGTGCTAAAAGTTTGAACGTACTTGAAAAACTGCAAAGTTATTTCGACTGCGGTACTATCTATGAGAATAGACGAACTGATAATCATCGTGAAAATCTTCACCGATATTGCGTTAGATCTTTAAGTGATATTCAGAATAAGATAATCCCTTTCTTCGAGCAGTATTCATTACAATCTGCAAAACATCAAGATTTTCTAGTGTTTTGTGAAGTAGTGAAGGCAATGAGCAAAGGTGAGCATCTAACTGAAGTCGGCTTACAATCTATTCGTGACCTAGCATCAACAATGAACCGACGTAAGCGACGAATTTAAAACCCTCAGAGACTACATGTCAGAGCCCTTTTAACGAAGTGGCAAGATATAGTCCGAACTTTATGGCGACATAGAGACTGTATGGGAAACTAATACAGCACCTATTAATTTAGGTTGTAACAGATTCGAGCGAAATTCCTTGTCAGGTAAGTTCTGACCTGCACGAATGGCGTAATGATATGGGTACTGTCTCGACGAAGAGCTCGGTGAAAGTGCATTGACGGTAAAGATGCCGTCTGTCCGCAGCAGGACGAAAAGACCCCGTGCAGCTTTACTACAGTTTGGCATTGATTTGGGTCGTAACATGTGTAGCATAGGTGGGAGACTTTGAAGCCGAGGCGCTAGCCTTGGTCGAGTCACCAGTGAAATACCACCCTTGTTACGATCTTGGTCTTACCAGGACCGCAATTTGCAGAGCAAATTGAGTAGTTGATAGTCGCATAGTTGGATAGTGATATAGTTGGCCCAGATTCTGGGTAACTATTAAACCATTGGACTATATAACTATTGGACTATTTGATATTGATCTTCAAATTCCGGTTCTGGGACCGTGTCTGATGGGTAGTTTAACTGGGGCGGTTGCCTCCTAAAGAGTATCGGAGGCGTTCAAAGGTTAGCTAACTACGGATGGAAATCGTAGTGATAGTGTATACGCATAAGCTAGCTTGACTGTGAGGGCGACAACCCAAGCAGGTACGAAAGTAGGAGTAAGTTTTCCGCTGTCCGTACATTTATGTACATGAATGTGGTATCGGCAGCGCTTTCGGATAAAAGTTACGCCGGGGATAACAGGCTTATAGCGCCCAATAGTTCACATAGACGGCGCTGTTTGGCACCTCGATGTCGGCTCATCTCATCCTGGGGCTGGAGCAGGTCCCAAGGGTCCGGCTGTTCGCCGGTTAAAGAGGTACGTGAGCTGGGTTCAGAACGTCGTGAGACAGTTCGGTTTATATCCGCTGTGGACGATAGGAAATTTGAGAGAATTTGACCCTAGTACGAGAGGACCGGGTTGAACGCACCGCTGGTGTATCAATTGTTCTACCAAGAGCATTGTTGAGTAGCTATCGTGCGGACCAGATAAGCGCTGAAAGCATATTAAGCGCGAAACTGACCTCAAGATTAGATTTCCCTATGACCTCCCTGAAAGACGATCAGGTTGATAGGCGCAAGGTGGAAGTATGGCAACATATGTAGCCGAAGCGTACTAATAGAGGCAATGACTTTTTACGACCAGAACACATCCAACGCTCCATTCCAAAACTGGCATAGCCAGATTTGGCTTAGAGCTTCGGCACTCGGCAGCATTTTTGGTTCCGGTTCGACGCCAGCAGTATTTTATACAGCTTGCGTTCGATCCTCACCAATAAATGGCACTGAGCACTCGATGGATGCGTTCTGGAAACAGAGTGTCAATTGACTAGTTATTGGTGCCCATCAGGACCATTAGCAATGAGCAATTAGCGAAGACCAATGCAGTAGCAATTACCAAGTAGCGATTAAGTCGCATCATGGCTAATAGCTACTAGATAATGCATTGTTATTCGTCATTTGTTAAATGCTAATCGAGTTTTCAAGCACCGATAAGCAGTTTGTTTAATTGTTTTGATCTTTACGAATACATATTCATCCGTACTTTTGTATTGGACACCAAGCCAGGGTTTTAATTGTGAAATCGCAAATAGCTAATTTATTGAAAATTGTGAATTGCTAAATGTAAATTCGCGAATGAAATTCGCGCTTGGTGCCCATAGCACGAGGGCAACACCTGTTCCCATGCCGAACACAGCAGTTAAGCCTCGTAGCGGTTACAATACTTGGGGTCCACCCCTGGGAAAATAGCACGGTGCCAAATTATATAAAAGCCATCCGAAAGGATGGCTTTTATCTTTCCCGAGCCATTCTATGGACCCATTACTGCATTTACGAATTGTCATTCCAGATCAAGTCTGGAATGACACAAAAAAATATCGATACCATATTAAATTAGCCATGACCAAAATGCTTTGTCATTCCAGCGAAAGCTGGAATCCAATCAATCATAAAGAGGGGCGCCTTAAACTACATCTAAAATTAGAGTCCAGATCAAGTCTGGAATGACAGGAAAGAGATTACATAAGTGTAATAACGGATATAAACATTTAAGTACAAGCTTATTGACTATTAAACAATAGCGTGATATCATAAGCTTAATTTCGAGAGAGATTATGAGGGTTCCAATGCCGTAAAAGGCAGGGGGACCTTTCTGTTTCTCCGAGAGGCAATTAATAAGGAGTTATCACTATGGCTGGAACAAAAGCCGGCGGCCAAGCTGCTGCCACAACTAACAAGACTAAATATGGCGCAGATTTCTACGCAAAGATCGGTGCTAAGGGCGGTAAGCTCGGACGTACTGGTGGTTTTTTCGCTAACCGCGAATTAGCCCGTTTAGCTGGTGCTAAAGGTGGACGTATTAGTCGTCGCACCAAAAAAGTCGCTTAATAACCTTAGGTGAAGCCAAATAACCCCCGATCATATGATCGGGGGTTATTTAATGCAAAAGGCATTCCTAATAAGGGTAGACAGTAGCAAAATCATTACAGTCTACAGTCTCTCACGCGTCGAAAACTTTAGCCGTTTGTGGGATGTCCTTGGTGCTCCGGTAGGCACGGCAGAAGCGGCTAGTGCTGACTCGCCAGATGGTATGGCAGTTGAAACAGCGATAGTGAATTTTATCATCTTGTTGTAGACATTTGGTATGGCAATTCGGGCAAATACTGCGTTTATACAGCCAATCACGGTAGGTGTCCAAACAGTCTTGAATATGATCTTCATCGATTGCGAACCCAAGCCAACTAGCCAATTCGCGGGCTTTTTCCCAGGCCGCAACCTCTAGTCTGAGCAATTCGACATCGGCTTGATAATTGGTGTGTTGAAGTAAGGCGTGCCCAGTTTCGTGCAGTAACGACCAGTTACCATTTTGATTAGTCGAAGCCTGATTGTAATATATCTCGCGGGTTTCGGGTGACCAAAAGAATTGATCGCCGGATTTGTAGGTGAGTTCGGGATAGCGCTGGTTGATTTTAGTTATGATGGCTTGCATGAGGAAAAACCTGCTTAGCTAAATCGTAACAACCGTAGACAACAGCGGTTTCCGGTCGTTCGGCTTGAACAATTCGAGGGATTTTAACGAATGGCGTCTCATAGCGTTTTAGCTCAGTTTTGAGCGGTTTTGCGAAATTGTGGAAATAAGTGCCAATACTGCCACCAATAACGACTAAATCGGGCTGTATAACGGTGATTAATTCGAACATACCAACTGATAAATTGCGAGCAATATAACTCCAGGTTTTGGAATCGGCCGGATCGATGTCCATGGCTTTTTTGCCAAAGTGCTCATAGATGGCTTTACCAGAGGCGAAAGACTCCCACATCACCAACTGGCCTTTGAAGGGTAGTATCATATGGCCACCTTCACTTTTAAGCATTGCCGAGTCGAGGTGCTGGTTTTGAACAACTGCCGTACCAATGCCAGTACTGACAGTAACATATAAAACGGTTTGGGCTTCGGGATGTAGCATTGATTCCGATAAGCCAGCCATCTTGGCATCATTCTCAATGACTACCGGACATTTCAGAATGGCTTCACAGTCGGCTTGGATAGGTTGGTTGTGCCATGGCAAATTGCCTAGACTGATGACTAAACCTTTGTCGCGATCCAATTTACCGGGAACGGCGACGCCGGCCGCTTGATAATCTTGATGTTTGAATTGTTGGACTGTCGCTTCCAAGACTTCCAAGAACTCATCATAATCTTTAGGGGTAGGGAATTTGATATTTTCGATAATTACACCGTGAGCGTCTAGTACTGCGACTAGTGTTTTGGTGCCACCGATATCAACCCCTATATACATACTGCAAGTTTACCCCGACCGTGCCGCTCGACACAAATTAATAGTTGGATAGTTATATAGTTATATAGTTATATTGTTGGATAGTTATATAGTCGAATAGTTTAATAGTTACCCAAATTCCGAGCAAACTATATCACTATCTAACTATTCGACTATCCAACTACTGCGTAAGGCTATTTACTTACATCTGTTTATCAGATACAATACAGCTAATCTTGCAGTAATTTAAGGAGAGGTGCTTACGGGACATCTCTAAGGGTTTTCTGCCGGAAATATACTTACAAGGAGGCATGCAGAAACATGTCAAAAGAACTAACTATGGATGAACTGCTAGCTAGCAGTGAAATCGGCGGCCTCAACACCGGTGACGTTGTTGAAGGTCTAGTAACACAAATCAAAAAGAACGAAATATGGGTCGACTTAGGTAGTCGAGGCATCGGTGTAGTTATGCGCCGCGAAGTTGGCCATGGTCAAACTTTGGAAGTTGGCCAGACTATCACCGTCAGTGTGATTGACCCAGAGATGGAAGAAGGCCACGCTTTATTAAGTATGAAGCGAGCGGTCAAGGATCGTGGTTGGGATGAACTGCAACGGGTAGTTGATGCCAATGAAATTATTGAAATAACCGCTTATGACGCCAATCGTGGCGGTTTACTAGTTGAACTCGAAGGTATCCGCGGTTTCTTGCCGGTGTCACAACTGGCGGCCGGTCATTATCCTCGAGTGTCGGGAGCTGACAAGGATGAAATATTACAGAAGCTTAATGCTTTGACCAACATTCCTTTGCGAGTCCGTATTCTCGATGTTAGTCGCAAGGATAACAAATTGATTTTCTCAGAAAAAGAAGCAGTTAAAGATGACATGCAAGCCCGATTCTCTGAACTCAAAGTTGGAGATGTCGTTGAAGGCATCGTAACTGGAGTTATCGATTTCGGTGCATTCATCAATGTTGATGGCATCGAAGGTTTAATCCACATTTCTGAAATATCTTGGGAGCGGGTTGATAACCCTCGTAATTACGTTAAAGTTGGCGACACTATCAAAGCCAAGATCATCGCCATTGACCGCGATCGACTATCACTTAGTCTTAAACAGATGAGCGAAGATCCATGGCTAGAGCAGGTCAAAGCTTTCAAAGTCGGTGACTTCGTAGAAGGTAAAGTAACTCGGATTACACCTTTCGGCGCTTTCGTTCAATTAAGCCCAAGTGTTGAAGCTCTAGTTCACGTTTCAGAAATGAGCGATGACGAGACAGTTGACCCCGAGAAACTATTCCAGCTTAATGAAAAGAAGCAATTCAAAGTACTAGATATTGATACCGAAAACCGCAAAATTGCTTTGTCGCTCAAAGAGGCCAAGACTAAAGCTAAGCCAGCTACCAAAAAGCCAGCTAAAGCTAGCGCCAAGGCTGAACCAAAAACCGAAAAATAGTATGTAGATTGATAGTTAACCGGCATTCAGCCAGAAAGGAGTCGACGAAATGAACGAAGATCAAACGACCACAATCGAAATAGAAGATATGATCACCGTCGGCACCCTGGCTGAACGGTTATCTATTCCGGTTACGCGGTTAATCGGTGAGTTGATGAAGAATGGTGTGATGGCGACCGTTAACGAACGGATTGATTTCGATACAGCCGAAATTATCGTCGAAGAACTCGGCCTAGGTGTTAGTCTATCGAAGAAAGTCGCTGAAGAACAACTAGCTCCTACACATACTAAGCCAACGGCTAGTGCCAATGCTAAAGCTCGACCACCGGTAGTGGCTGTCATGGGTCATGTCGATCATGGCAAAACATCACTACTAGATGCGATTCGAGGTGCCGATGTCGCTAAAGGCGAAGCTGGTGGTATCACTCAGCATATTTCGGCTTATCAGATTGAGCACAACAAACGAACGATTACTTTTCTCGATACACCCGGTCATGAAGCGTTTGCAGCGATTCGTGAACATGGGGCTTTATTAACCGATATTGTTATAGTCGTAGTGGCCGCCGATGACGGTATCAAACCACAAACTATCGAAGCGATTCGTTTTGCCCGCAAAGCCGGAGTCAAAATCATTATCGCCGCCAATAAAATGGATAAAGAAGGTGCCGACCTAAACCACGTCAAGCAACAATTATCCGAACAAGACTTATTGATTGAGGAGTGGGGCGGAGACACGATTCTAATACCAGTCTCCGCCAAAACTAAAGCCGGTATACCTGAACTGTTGGACATGATTCTACTAGTGACTGATGTTGAAGAGCTCAAAGCTGATACTGATGGTCCGGCCAAGGGGTTAATCATTGAAGCTCATGTGGAATTGGGCCGTGGTCCGGTGGCTCACGCTTTAGTGGAAACCGGAACTATCAAAACTGGCGACTTTATCGTTGCTGGCGGTAGTTATGCCAAAATCAGGAACCTCGAAGACACTAACGGCAAACCGATCAAAGCGGCGACACCATCAATGCCAGTGGTGATAACTGGTTTCAAAACTTTACCGGAGTTTGGTGATGATTTTACGGTCGTAGCCAACGAGAAAGAAGCCCGTAGTCAATCGACCATTATTGCAAGCCAAAAACAAGCCAGTGGTGGCCACTTGGATATCGGTAGTAGCGAGTTGATTCGATTGATTAATCGTAATAATGAAATGCAAGAGTTGAATATCATCATTAAGGCTGATGTTCAAGGATCGCTAACATCGGTCATTGACAGTCTAAAAGCCCTTGATACTGATGAGGTTTCAGTCCGAATAGTTGGTTCTGGTGTCGGTGCTATCGGCGAGAACGACCTGTTATTGGCTCACACTAGTAACGCTATTGTTTATGGTTTTAATGTTGACTTAAGCGCCAGTAGTCGCCAACAAGCTTCGCGCGACAAAGTTAGCGTCCGAATTTATAAAGTGATTTATGAATTGATCGATGATGTGAAGGCCGAACTAACAACTTTACTGCGACCAGAAATTGTTGAAACAGAACTAGGCAGACTGGTAGTCAAAGGTATTTTCAAAACTACCAAGTCAGAGATTATCTGCGGTGGAGAAGTGACTAAAGGCAAATTAACGGCACCAGCATTAGCTAGAATCGTGCGCGACAAAGAGACTTTAGCTGAAGTTGAAGTTACCGGACTTAAGCGTGGCCCGGCAGAAACCAAAGAAGTGTTTGAAGGCGAAATGTGTGGTATGAGTTTGAGCACTCCCAAGAAGATTGATTTAGTAGAGGGTGACCGTATAGAACTGTTTAGCCGACAGACAGTCAGTCGTAGCCTCTGATATTAGACATCAACTAGATAATCAAAAGCTGACAGTCAAATATATATCAGGTAATAGTTTGCAATTCTTGTGATACAATCAGATTGTTAAGGAACCTATAGATGATCAAAATCGACACTGCATTATTAGATGAAATCGGTTTAAGTAGTTTGCCAACCAACGAAAAGGATAGCCTGCTTAAGCATATATATGAAACGTTAGAAATGAGGGTTGGTATGCGTTTGGCTGACCAAATGTCTAATCAACAACTTGATGAATTTGAACAGTACTTCGAGGCTAAGGATGACGCCGGAGCTTTTAAATGGCTCGAGACCAACTTTCCGAATTATAAAGATATCGTTCAAGAAGAGTTCGATAAGCTGAAAGCCGAAGTTGCCCAGTCAGCCCCCCAAATTTTAGCTAATGTTCCAACTCAACCAGATGCTGTTCAGCTAACCCAACCACAGCCCGTAGAAGCCATTCCAGCGCCACAACCGCAACAATATCAATCGCCACCTATTGGTCCAGCTGGTCCGTATACACCACAGCCACCAACTCAAACGCCACCATCTCCGTATCCCGATCATCAGCCACCGGCTGGTCCGCAGCAGTACAATTAGCAATTATCAATTCACTAGTAGCAATGAATTAGCGTTTGGCGATTATCAATTGCTAAAGGCTAGTGGCCAATTCATAGCTAATAGTCATTTGCTAATCGCTAATTATTTTATTTTGTAGCCTGCCATAAACGACACGACATCCATGTCTTTTTTCCCAGCTGGAATAAGCCGATCAATAACCAATATACCTTTAGAGGTATAGAAACCAAATTGTTTAGTACCAACCCATAAATTTCCTGGTACATTAACGCCATCGATAGTATGAGCTGCAGTAATAATTACTTCAATACCATTTACAATTGTTCGACTACGAGGCCAGCCGGTATAGGCTCGAACTTGACGTTCTAATATTTCGGCTGGTTGATTGAAATCAAGCTGGCTGGCTGTTTTGACTATCAAAGTATCATACTCAGCCTGGGTTTCATCCTGAGCTACCGGCTGTAAGCTACCGTCTAATATAGCCGGTAGGTTGGTGATCAGCATGTCTTTGCCGATATTAATTAATAAATCGGCCAAAGCTTGTTTGGTTTCGTGACCATATAGGACGGTTGACGTTTGGGCATAGACTGGTCCGGCGTCCATGGCTGACGATAATTGCATTAGCGATACGCCAGTTTGTTGATCGCCATGTAGTAGGGCGCTTTCTAAGGGTGTTGGCCCGCGGTGTTTGGGTAATAATGAGGGATGAATATTAACGATTCCGCGGGGGAATAAATCAATTATCGATTGAGGGACCATTTTACCGAACGCCACCAATACACCAATGTCTGCCTGTAAAGTTGATAACTGATCATGTATATCGCGCAGTTTCGAGGGTTGGAAAATTGGTATTTGGTGATCTTTGGCGATTTGAACAATTTCCGGTTCACGAGCCTCACGGGACTGACCAATTTCACTTTGGGCGATCACTAAGCCAACGATTTGATAACCGGCCGATATTAAAGCTTGTAGAGTGGGGGCGGTAGTTTTAACTCCGGTAGCGAGCCGTTCGTTACCGAAGAATACGATTTTGTTGGCGGACATCTTCTAGTCCTCGGCCCATAATTGATTATTGTGTTCAACGTCTTTTTGATAGTCTAATTCTTGCATTTTGCCGTCGTCATCAAGTCGATAAAACGCCGTTGGGTTGTGTTTGATATGGTCAATAAAAACGATGCCGTTAGTATGGTCGATTTCATGCTGAAATATTCTGGCTAAGAAGCCTTCGGCCGTAATCCGAAATTCTTTGCCCGTTTCGTCGATGGCTTTGACTTTTACTTTGCTGTAGCGCGGAACTTTTCCATAAATAGTCGGTACGCTCAGACAGCCCTCATAATCTTCAATGATATCACCACTAAATTTAGTAATTGTCGGATTAATGAAAGCGGTGAAAGTTTGATCGTTCTTGTCATCATAATTATTACGGACGACTATTATCCGATATAAACGATCTATTTGGACTCCAGCTAAAGCCACGCCAACTTCATGCTCACGACTTTCATCCCAGCTGATGGTGGCCGCTTCCATGTCTTTAATCACCTGAATAATCTCAGGCGTAATAACGCCGACACGTTGCGATTTCTGGCGCAAGTGCGGGTTGGGCAGGGCAATAATATTGTCTTTGGTCATAACTTCAGATAAGTATAGCTTAAGTCGGGTTTGGGGTGAAGGTTCTGGTCGAACTATGAAACATGTAACATGTAGCATAGATGTAGCATGTAGCAGGTAGCATGGCTTCGACGTGTTTGGGCCTACCTAAAACTTGCAACCTGATACTTCTATGAAACATGGCACATGCCGCATGCTACATGTTTTATGTTAGAGCAGATCCATTGGGTCAATATCGTATGAACAATTGGCCGGTAGTTGGTCGATGATTTTTAATAATTCCGAGCGGTCAACAGCTTTGATAACCAATTGCCATTGATACTTGTTCTGGAAATGTTCGTAAAAACACGGTGCCGGTCCTTCGACGCGGACACGGAAACCAGCCTGTTCGATAGTGTGCTTGATACTTTCGGCCGTTGATTCAGCGGTTTTGCTAGATGCCCGACGGACAGTAATTTTCAATAAATAACAGAAAGGAGGAAATAGAAATTGCTGGCGACTAGCTAGTTCAGTGGCGTAAAAAGTTTGATAATCGGCGGCTAAAGCGGCGGTAATTACTGGATGGTCGGGATGGTAGGTTTGAATTATCGCTCGACCAGCAACATGACCACGACCGATGCGACCCAAAACCTGAGATATTAATTGATAAGTACGTTCTTGGGCCGAAAAGTCAGGGATGTACATGCTGGTATCAGCTAAAACAATACCTAAGGTACTTAAGCGAGGTAAGTCCAAGCCTTTGGCGAGTAATTGAGTGCCAACTAGAATGTCGATATCTCCGGCATGGGCACTATCGTAGTGTTGTTCGAAGCGGTCGGCTTTTAAATTGTCGGTGTCGAAGCGAGCGACTCTAGCCGATGGAAATAATCGTTGGGCTTCTTCGACGACGGCTTTGGTACCAGCAGTTTTGAATAGGATGCTTGGTTTGGAGCAAACTGGACAATTGCTGGGTGAAGTTTCGCGATGATCGCAACTATGACAACGCAAAGAGTGGTTATCGCCATGATAAGTCAGTGGCAAATCACAGTGTGGGCAATTAGCTTGCCAACCACAATTCTCACACATGACTAATCTGGCTGTCCCGCGCCGGTTGAGATACAGCAGACTTTGTTCCTTTCGTTTCAAAGCGCCTTCCATAGCATCGATTAGCGGTTGGCTGAGTAGCGATGATCGATTAAATAAATCGTGTTGTTTGCGATCGACGACGACTATTTCGCTGGCTGGGTGATTGTTCGGTTGGGCAAGTGATAACAGATTGATAATTGGTTTGTGCTTTTGCTCAGCTAGGTAGTAGTCACTGACCGATGGTGTCGCAGAACCTAAGATTAATTTAGCCCTAGCAAGCTTAGACAAGTATGCCGCTACTCGACCAGATTGATATTGAGGGGCTTGTTCTTGTTTGTAGGCGGCTTCGTGGGCTTCGTCGAGAATTATTAAACCGAGTTTGGGTACTGGAGAGAATAACGCTGAACGTGGTCCAATGACAATCACTGGTTGTTTGGCTTTCAGAGCACTGAGCCAAGCGTGTTGACGTTCGCTCGGAGCTTGCTGGGAATGCATGATTATAACTCGATTGCCAAAAATCTTGCGAAAATTATTAGCCAACTGGGTAGTCAGGCTAATTTCAGGCGTTAAAATGATTGCCGACTGACCATTGGCTAAGCTCTCGGCGGTTAATTCAATATATAAGCGAGTTTTGCCACTGCCGGTGATGCCGTGCAATAAATAGCTGTCGAAAGTTTGCATGGCCTCCAGTGCAGTAGTTTGCTCGGCCGTCAGTTTTGGCAATTTAGATAAATCAGGCTCGGTAAATTCTTCGGCGATTTTAGCAAGTTGTTTTTCTGGTAGGTTTGATGGAATAAGTTGTTGAGTCAATAAACCGAGCGGAGCGGGGTAGTAAACCTGCAACCACTGCATGAGCTTGATTAGACTAGCAGGCAGGGGTGGCAAATCATAAACCCGCGATATTGGTTTGGTCTTGAATTTTGGCTGGCTGGTCGGACCGCTAACAAAGCCCATCACCAGTTCTTTTTGTAATTCGACTTGGACGACGCTACCGGTATCAATTTTCTGAGCATTGGCATAAGTTAACGGTTCGTGACCGTGATAACGATTGCTCCTGACCCAAACCAAATAGTAGTACATAGTTATTAGTATAGAGTAGACCAACGCTAACCGTTTAATTGTATATAACGTAAAAAAATGATATAATATAATTTATCTAATAGATTCTAGCCTTATGTACGAAATATCGACCAATCATATATATACAGTCCAAAAAGACATGTTAGAAATGCGAGCTGGTAAATTAGTTTTAGACGATTCACGAGATATCATCAGTCGGTTTGACACCGACGGCCCGCATTATGTAGCTAGTGGCTTGACGACTGACGATTATGCAGTAGTTTTAGGTTATGTGCCTAAAGTTGGCGGATTGGAAACGCTGGACATTCATGATCCGCCGGAAGAAGAAGTACTATATCTAGTTACCCAAGTTAATTCTAGTGACGGATCGGGCATTATCGTCGGTCGCGAACTTGTGGCTAGTGACCGAAAATCTTGGGTTAACTCACGGCTAGTCCAGCTAGATCGTCGATTAAATCAAGGAAAACTAATAGTCGAAAAGTTTGAACCGGATTTTCTAGAAAAATATTTGAAAACATAGGTGATAAAAGCCAAATAACGTTATTCAAACAAAAATGGGTTGCTAAAGTTTCGGGGGCTAGTTATACTACCATATAACGTTGTTCGTAAAACAATAGGGGAAACATGCTAGACGTATTTATCACATCCAGAGTGCGACGCAAAATCATCGTGATTTATGCTAAATATCCTGATTTCAAGACCCACGTCCGTGGTCTGGCTAAGCTCATCAAAGAAGACGCCGGCAATATTCAGCGCGAATTGAAGCGCTTAGAGAAAGTCGGCTTTTTAATCAGTGAACGACAGGGAAACACCAAAGTCTACTCGACCAATAAGCAATTTCCAATCTTTCGTGAACTCCAGAGCATTGTGTTGAAATCACAACGCACAACTCAACAAAAACGCGTTACTGGCTAGAGACCAAACTCGATTAGCGGATAGCGAATTCCAAATGGCAATATATTAGCGATTTGCTTTTAGCAATTGATAATTGTCAATTGCTAAGGCATTGTAATTTGCTATTTGCTAATAGTTAATAGATTACCTTTGTTTTTGGGGTTGCAAATATCACCCCTGTCAGGTACAATTATTGGCAATGATACAGGTAACCCGTAAAGACAGTAAAGAGTCTGCCGAGAACTTGCTGAGGCGTTTCAACCGAAAAGTTCAGCAATCTG
>JAJXTN010000015.1 GCA_021783725.1 bacterium
CGATTACCCTGAGCTGGGGTGCCCGAATGTCATTATTCAGGCGGGTGTATTTGGCGATATCTGTCTCCCGCTAATTATTGATTTAACGTTAGCCCATTCTAACAGATGTCGGGTCAGAGGTCAAACCTACTTGTAATTTGTAATTAGAAATTAGGAAATAGCTGAGCACCTCAAGCACGATTAAATACTTCCTACTTCCTACTTCCTAATCTTTGTATGTCTGCCCCCGATAGGCCAGAGCTTCCGATATATGCGCCGAGGTGATAGTCGCTGAGGTTTCTAGGTCGGCGATGGTTCTAGCGACTTTGATGGTGCGCATATACGACCTAGCTGAAATATTCAGTCGACTGGCCGCTGAATTTAGTAGGCTACTGGCCGTCACTTCTAGTTGAGCGAAGTGCTTAATATCGGCATTGGTCATATCGGCGTTGAGTTTAGACAGTTGTTGGTAGCGTTTGGCTTGAATTTGACGGGCCGAGGCTATCGTTTGGCGAATATCGTTGTCAGACTCAACGTCCAAACCTTGGCTAAGCAGTTTTTCGTGGTTAACTTCAGTGATATCGCCGAATAGATCGATGCGATCGAGGATCGGACCAGATAGTTTTTGGCGATATTTTAGTATCTGTTGGGGTAGACAGCGGCAAGTACCACTAGTGCCATAATAGCCACAAGGGCAGGGATTAGCCGTCGCTACCAATATGAAATCGGCCGGAAAGTCGGCGGTCTCTTTGGCGCGAGCGATACTTATCACTCGGTCTTCAAGTGGTTGTCGGAGGGCTTCGAGGGTTTGCCGACTGAACTCCGGTAGCTCATCGAAGAAGAGGACTCCGCGATGAGCCAAACTAATCTCACCGGGACGTAAGCTTAAGCCACCACCGATTACCGCGACATGCGAAGCACTGTGATGTGGTGCTCGGAAGGGGCGCACCTGGACGATTTGTTCGTAGTCGTGGCTGGCCAGACTATGTAAATGAGTAATCTCTAGGACTTCTTCATGATTGAGTGGCGGCATAATCGACGGTAGAGCTTTGGCCAACATGCTTTTGCCAGTACCTGGTGGTCCGGTGAAGAAAACGTTATGTCCACCGCTGGCGGCGATGATTAGCGCCCGTTTGGCTTGAGCCTGCCCAACAACTTCGCTTAATTGGACGCCATCATTGGCTGGCTTATAACTAGCCTCAAATAGCCCATCGCCAGTATTTATCGATTTTAGCCGTGGAGAGCCGTGGCAATGGTTGTATAGCGATTGTAGGCTATCGACAGCGATGATGGTTATCTTGGGAACTAACTGAGCTTGTCGAACATTGGCTCGAGGGATGAAGAAAGTGGTAATACCTCTAGATCTGCCAAGCAGTAGTTTACCGATGATGCCACGAATCGCCCGGGTGCTACCGTCTAAGCCCAGTTCACCGATGAAGGCTTGGTGACTATCAAAAATTGGCGGAACTTGCTCACTGGCTAGCAAAATAGCGGCCGCAATCGCCAAATCGAAACCGCTATCAGCCTTGGGGATGTCGGCTGGAGCCAAATTAACAGTGATGCGTTTGCGAGGTAGCTCGATATGGCTATCTGCAAAGGCGCCACGTAAACGTTCTTTGGCTTCATCGACAGCTTTGTTGGCAAAACCGACAATCACGATGTTCGGCAGGTTATTTGATAAGTGACATTCGATATCAACGACAATCCCAGATGATCCGGCGGCGATGATACTTTGGACTGATGAGCTCATGATAACCCCAATCTGATTAGTGCGCTGGTAGCTAGTAAGCTAGTCGTATAGTTTCATAGTTCTATAGTTGACAATCCCAAGTAGCCCTTACAATCAGAAGCGAACCAGCGAACCAGCGAACCAGCGAACCAGCGAACCAGCGAACCAGCGAACCAGCGAACCAGCGAACCAGCGAACCAGCGAACCAGCGAACCAGCGAACCATTGGTTTCAGGCAAAGTAAAACACCTTGCCCCGGGAAAGACAAGGTGTTTTAAGAATAGTTTAAGATTTTTGTTTGCTTTTGTTTGGTGTTTTGTTTCAGGCTTTTCTATGGAACAACGGCTTGCGAGAAGCCGTTGTTTCTAGAGCGTTTTTGTTTTTGAGTACTTAATTTACTCAAGTACCATCCTTATCTTATAAAATACCTTTTAAGCCGTCAATAACAATTATGCTTAATTGATACATAAAGCTGTGCATAACTTTCAGCTAACACTCAGCAATAGCTTTCTGGGTACTAAATATATTGACCATTTAGGCAGTAAAATATCGATAATTAACGTAATATTTGGGACCTTGGATTGAAATATTGATTTCGGATTGGTGGCGATTTGAGCTAGGGAAATGCAAACATTTATCGACATTAGTTATGGTATGAAGCCGATCGATATAGCCACAAGCGGATTGACTTATACTCGATTTCGTGCTAGATTGATAAACGTAAGTCACCAAAACAAAAACCTACAATTCAACAATTATCAGACCCGAAGAGCGGGCTGAAGCTAGGAAGCCCTCGAGGGGGCGGTCTCTGATACGTCAGCGGCAGGTGCTTACCAACGGAGTAATCCGGACATCGCTCTTTTTGGCCTTATCGGCCATGAGAGCGGTCAGTCAAGCTGCGGGCGATAAGCGCTAAATATTCTTATATTAGGAGCGGATTTATCGCCCCAGCACCATTTTACTTCAATAAAAGGAGTATATTAGTCAGTCAAAAATAGATAGAAGCCTCACACATGCTTAAAAAAATAGTCTTTAAATCAAAATTATCACTGTTATTAGGGATTCTGGCGCTTGATAGCGCTTTTTTCATGCTTACCGATCCCAATCGAGTATCGTCAATCTTACTGATGGTTGGTTTTCTACTGATTGTCGCCACTATTTATGTGTTGTTTGACCGTTTGTATCTGATAGCTCAGCTATATGGCTTGGCGTTGGGGTCTAAACCTCGACGTTTCTCACTGATTGGGACCATAGTAGTTGCCGGGCTAGTTGGCCTGCAGTCAATGGGTGAGTTAACTGCTCGAGATCTGTTGGTCGTGGTACCACTGGCGATTATCATGTATTTGTATCTATCTTACGGCAAATCTCGAGCAAGAAGTCTAACTACTACGACCGGGACTAATTAGGATGATTAATTCGGAGCAACTGAAACTAAATATATATATGGTGAAGTCTCGAGCACTAGCCTGTATAATGTAGGCATGAATCCAACTGGAAATGAAAATCTTGGGCTTAACTTGCCAGCGCCTATTGGTGAGCCTTTGCCACCCATGCCCGGTGCTCCGGAAGGCCTAAATGGCCACCAAGAAACTGCCCCAAACACGGCTAATCGGTCGGCTGGATTGACCATGCCAGCACCACCAATTCCGGCTATGTATAGCCAGCCTAATCCAGCTCAAGGCCAAGTTCCAGCGCCAACTGATGATGTATCCTCAACTACGAATCCTGTTGTGCAAATTCCAGCAGATGACGGGGATTTGATTGAAAAAGAATGGGTCAATAAGGCCAAGCAAATAGTTGAGAGTAACAGAGACGACCCTCGAAAGCAAAGTGCCGAAATAACAGTGTTCAAGGCTGATTACCTGAAACAGCGCTACAATAAGTCAATAAAAATAAGCGAGCAGTAAAAATGTCAACGTTAATCATAGTTTTTTTCATCATCTTGATGATAGTAATGGTGGCGGCGCCAGTGATATTTTTGCAAGCCCGTCGCATTTTTCGTGAACAAAAAAATTACGAACGAGGGCTAAAAATCGTACCGCTTTTCATCCATTTGCCACCACTAAGTGACGATATTGATGTCAATGGTCGAGACGTTCGTGACGTGACTGACGAGACGATTAGCAAAGCCCAAACTATCTACAATATTATTGCTGGAACCTACAAGTCGGGCTTCAAAAATAACTTTTATGGTCAACGACATTTCGGCTTTGAAATAATTGGCACCAACGGCTTCATCTATTATTACGCGGCTGTGCCGGTGTCCTTATTAGATGTTGTTAAGCAGGCCATCACCAGCGCTTATCCAACCGCTCAGCTGGAAGAAGTAGCTGAACACAATATCTTCAGCGAAGTTGGTAAGACTAATGGTACTCTCGGTGGCGAGCTGACACTTAAGAAGCATTTCGCTTATCCGATCGCGACCTATCAAGATCTCAAACGCGACCCAATGCAAGCCTTACTTAACGCTATGTCGACTTTAGGTAAAGAAGATGGAGCGGCCATCCAATTCTTGATCAGGCCAGCCCACAGTAGTTGGCGCGAACGAGCTACAGAGGTGGCCAAGAAGAAACGAGACGGTAACAAGAAGACCGGGGTCAGCGCATTAGCCAAGAACCTAGCTGTAGCTTTCGTTAAGCCACCAGAGTCCAAAGAAGATGCCAAGAAGCCGGAATTATCCAATCTCGACCAAACGATAGTCAATTCAATAGATGACAAGACTAGCCATCCGGGCTTTGAAGTGATGATCCGGGTTGTCGTGTCGTCCAACGTTTCTCAGCGTTCACAGGCTATCTTGAGCAACATCGTCGCCAGCTTTTCTCTATATGATGCGCCAGGTAAGAACGGCTTCAAATATACTCCAGCTAAGGACATGGACGGTTTGATTACGGCTTATATCATGCGATTTTTCCCTCAACACCATCAGCAAGACATCTTGAATGTCATTGAGCTAGCAACGCTCTTCCATTTTCCTGATCAGCGGAGTATCCCCACCTCCCAGTTAACTCGTCAGGAATCTAAGCAGGTGGATGGTCCGCGCAATATACCAGAAGAAGGTCTACTACTGGGTTATAACGTCTTCCGAGGTGCCAAAAAGCCAATCCGACTTAGCTTATACGACCGCCAACGTCACATGTATGTCGTTGGACAGACTGGTACCGGTAAGTCGACATTCTTTGAGAATTTGGCTCTGCAGGACATGCTGAGTGGCAATGGCTTTGCATTCGTTGATCCTCATGGCGACGTCGTCGAGCGACTGTTAGCCATGGTTCCCAAAGAGCGCACAGAGGACGTCATATACTTCTCGCCAGCCGAAATGGACTTCCCGATGGGTCTTAATTTGTTCGAATATGACACGCCCGATCAGAAGGATTTCCTAATCCAAGAAGCTTTAAATATGTTGTACAAGTTGTATGACCCACAACATCAAGGAATCATGGGACCGCGTTATGAGCACCTTTTCAGGAACGCCGCTTTGACGATTATGGCTGACCCTAACGGTGGTACATTCGTCGATATTCCGAAATTGTTCCGCGATCCGCAATTTGTGAAGCAAAAGTTACAACATGTTACCGACCAAAATGTGTTGGAATTTTGGCAAAAAGAAATGCCAGTCAGTCAGCGTTCAAATGATTTTGGTGAAGTCGTTAGCTGGTTCGTGAGTAAGTTTGGCGCTTTCCTAAGCAACGAAATGATGCGCAACATTATTGGTCAAACCGAGAGCGCTTTTGACTTGCGCGACATCATGGATAACAAGAAAATTCTGCTGGTTAATTTGAGCAAGGGTAGGACCGGCGAACTTAATTCCAAATTGCTCGGTATGGTGTTCGTGATGAAATTCCAGGCGGCGGCCATGAGTCGTTCGAACATACCAGAAGATCAGCGAGTTGATTTCTCGTTGTATGTTGATGAGTTTCAAAACTTCTCGACTGACAGCTTTGCGACTATCATGTCCGAAGCTCGTAAATATCACTTGAACCTAATCGTCGCCAACCAGTTTACGACCCAGCTAACACCGGAAATTCGCGATGCCGTTTTCGGTAATATGGGTACTATCGTGTCGTTCCGGATTGGCCAGAATGATGTCGAGAGTCTGGGCAAGTACTTCTCGCCGATATTTGATAGTGACGATCTGCTCAGGGTACCGAACTACAACACTATCGTCCGAACATTGATATCGGGCGTCCCGACCCAACCATTCAGTATGGCGACTTTACCGTCTTTGGGTACGCCTAATCCGAAATTGGCCGATGCTTTGAAACAGCTGTCAGCCGCAAAGTATGGTCGTCCAAAAGCCCAAGTCGAGTCAGATATCAATGCCAGAATGAAGACCATTGAGCCACCTAAGCCAGTGCCTAATTTGGCGACTTCGCCTTTTGGCGCCAGTAGTCAATCGGCCGCTTGGCCAACCGCTGTGGCTAGTCAGCCAGCCGGCCCCAAACCTCCAGCTAGCGCACCATCTTTCTTGGACGATTGGTTGAACAAGCGTCGGGCCGCTCCAACCACAGCTAGCGTATCAACCGCCGGACAAGCGACCGCTCCGCCATTAACAACTAACCCGCAACCACATCCGGTGTCGATCGTGGCCTCACCGGCGCCAGCATTTGCCACACCGTCAGCTATTACCCCAGTCGATATGCCCAATCCGATGCCAGCTGATAGACCTTCGTTCGCCCCGATGCCGTCAGTGCCACCCGCCCAACCAGTTGCCATTCCGGAGCCTAGCAACATCTCAAGTGATACCATTGACAGTCAAGAAGTCGATAAGATAGCCGCCGAGCTGAAGCATCAGCTGGACAGTAAACCGAAGTTCCCAATTGGTAATCCTGCTCCAAAGACCGCCGGGCATGTCAATCTACAGCAAGCCACTGACGATACTATCTATATTGATCGTGAAGGTGTATTCCATCAGGCTGAGGATAAGAAGCCTGAACCGCCTAAAGCAGAGTAGAGCAGAGACAAACAGGAAGCAGACAACAGACAAGCAGATGGGGAGCAGATAACAGGTAACAGACTACGGCGTCTGACAGTCTGTGATCTGATGCCTCCCTGTATTCTGTTATCTGTTATCTGTTATCTGTTATGTCTGTTATGTCTGTTCGTCTGCCGCTAGGCTTACATCTGTCGGTGCCGACGAGCCGTTAAGCTCCAGACCACTAGTTCCAGAAGTAGCCCGAGTAAAAAGCCGCCGATGAACAGGGCGAAGAAAATAACATAGTTGTAAGTGAAACCAATGTGCTTAGCTAGGTATAGATAGCCGGATGTGCCGACGAAAGCCATGAGACCACCGCCTAAAAGGCCTGACGGTCGGCTAAGGCTTTTGGCGGTAGTGTCGCTAATTACCCTTATGGCCGGCTGATGGATGACTCGACTAAGGACTCGATCATTAGCTGGTAAACGACGCCTAATCTGCTTTAGCTCGCGACTTAACGATATTTGTCTTAAATTACGATCGATAAATGTTGGCTGTGAGGCATTTGCAGACTCCTCAGCCTTTTCTAGCTTTTGAATAGGATTTTCCACGGCTGTGGTCTCAGCAATGGCTGTACGGGCTTGCTCTGCTTTCAGGGACGGGTCTGGCTCGCCAGGTCGTAAGGCTTCGGCTTGTTCGGCTGTCGGCAAGGCTTCAATTCGGTCGGGGACTGGCAAGTATTCTTGATGTTCTCGATTGATTATAAATTTCTCAGACATATTTAAGCTCCGGCCGTTTCGTGAATTGCTATATAACTCTCTTTGGCTAATAAACGGGCTCGAGCAAAGAAGTAGCCAGCCACAATGACGATCGAAGCGGCGATGAACAGGCTAGTACCTGGGCCGGTATTAACCAAAGTCGGGGTAGAAGTGGTGACCGCTTCGATGATTTTGACTGGACTGGCGGGTACGTTGATATTGATAGTGTTGCCATAAACATTGGTCATGATTAAGTCGAAGTGACTGCCGTCAGAGATTGACACTGGTGTGTCTGGAATCGGGTCTTTGACTTTGACGGTTATGGTGTGGCTGTAAGTGACACCGGGTTTGATATCAGCGGCTGGCCAGGTGACTTCACTAGTGGCGGGTTCGATAGTTGCGCCGTTGAGGTCGACAACTGTCGCATAGTCCAAAACATCGCTTAGATTCTCTTGCATAACAAACGCTTTGACCACCGCTTGGCCGCCATTTTTGGCATTCAGGTTGTAGATGATAGTGTCGCCTGGCTGAGCGGTCTGATTATTGGCGTCTGGGAAGTTCTGGGTTGGGTCAGTGGCGGTTTTGCTGACGACAACGCAAGCTAAAGCATCAGCGCTGTTAGTTGAGGCGGTGCAAGGCTTGCAAGCGCTGTCACCGACATCAAAGGCGTTGTTGTAGGGACAAACTGGTTTACACAAAGGGCTCGATGCACTGACGGTTGGATAACGGGGGTTGGGGCAGACGACACAGCGGGCATCGGATTTCAAAATGCTAATGTTGACTGGGCAGGCTTTGCAAGCGGTGCTATTGATGTAGATGGAGCGATCTAAAGGACAAGGGGCGGGACGACAAGCCGAATTGTCGGCTAGTAAGCTGGCATTATATTGGCAAGGACCAATGGCCGGCGGCACGCCGATTGAGACTAAATTGCCGCAGTGATACAAGATATAAAACAGTCGATGAGTCGAACTGCTAGTTAATTTTAGGACGGTGTAAGTCGAATAAGCACTGCGGTCTTGGTTTGACACTAAGTGCCAATACAGCGGTCGACTGATACCCATTAATGTGGCCGGTACTTCGTTGGTCGGTTTGTGAGTTCTGTAGTTGTAAGCTCCATCGGGGTTCCAGCCCAAGGTGTAGAGCTGGTTGTTGTAGGCCGTAGATTTGATTGATTGGCTGGTAGCATTAGCGACATCGTTACAAGTTACGCCGTAGTTTGCCAAAATCGTTTGGTAATGATTGAGATTGGCTTTACAGTCGGCTACGGCTTGCGATTGAAGAGTGAAACCACCGTTAATTAAATCGCTTGTTGAGTTGGCGATTGTCGGTTGAGGTGGGTTGAGGACAGCAAAGAACTGGACCAAGAATGCCAGTACGATGAAAACCAAGCCGATGCGACGGATGGCCGCTTCTTCGCGCATGCGCTTTGAATAGAAAGCTAACTGATGGGTCAGGCTGGGGTTATAGGGTAGTAATGATAGAAGTTTTTCGAACATAATCGTTGTTTATATTGCTTATGGACCAAGCTAATTTAACCATGAGCATAACCGATTAAGCAAGCGGGAAGAAAGAATGGGGAAGGGGGAATGATGAATGATGAATGGGGAAGGGGGGAGAAAGAATGATGAAGCTAGAATGAAGCTATAATATGGGCGGTGCGGTTCATTCCTCATTCCTCCCACGTGGTTGTCAGTGGTGTTAGATTCGTCTATAATAAAAGTCTAGTGGGACAACAAGCAAACTAAGAGGTGTATTTATAGTGGCTGACAAAACAAATAAGAAGAATAGCTATTCGGCTGACCAGATTACCGTACTTGAGGGATTGGACCCAGTTCGTAAACGACCTGGTATGTATATTGGTGGTACCGGTATCGAAGGACTCCATCACTTAGTCTGGGAAATCGTTGACAATGGTATTGATGAAGCTCTAGCTGGACACGCCAATGAAGTGTCGGTGAAGATGCTACCCGATGGTGGTATAACCGTTATCGACAACGGCCGAGGCATTCCGACTGATATTCACCCTAAGACCGGCAAAAGTACGGTTGAGACCGTACTGACCGTTTTGCACGCTGGTGGTAAGTTTGGCGACGGTGGTTATAAAGTATCTGGCGGTCTTCACGGTGTTGGTTCGAGCGTCGTTAACGCTTTGAGCACCAAGCTGATCGTGACTGTCCGTCGCGACGGCAAAGTTTTCCAGCAAGAGTATGAACGTGGCGTGCCAAAAGGTGACTTGAAGCCAATCGGTAAGACTGATCAGACTGGCACCGAGATTACTTTCTACGCCGATAACACGATTTTCCCAGTCATTGATTATAACTATGAAACCATCCTCGATCGTTTGCGTCACGCCGCTTATCTAACTAAAGGTCTGCGCACTAGCCTTGAGGACTTGAACACCGGTGAGCGCTATAGCTTCTATTTTGAAGGTGGCATCCAGAGTTATGTTAAACACTTGAACATTGGTCGTGAAGCCGTCGATGAAGATATTTTCTACGTTGATAAAACTATCAACGATGTTCAAGTAGAAATCTCTTTGCAATATACCGATGCCTACACCGAAACGATAAAAGCTTTTGCCAACAACGTCCTGAACCCTGACGGTGGTACGCATTTAACTGGTTTTCGTTCGGCTCTGACTCGAGTCATCAACGACTACGCTCGCAAGAACGGATTATTGAAAGAGAAAGAAGAAAACCTTAGCGGTGAAGACACCCGTGAAGGTATGACAGCGATTATCTTGGTCAAATTACCCGATCCACAGTTCGAAGGTCAGACCAAAAACAAATTGGGTAATCCAGAGATTCGCGGTTACGTCGAGACAGTGCTGGCTGAATACTTAAATTATTATCTTGAAGAACACCCAGCTGTAGCGCGCAAAATAGTCGGTAAGGCGCTACTAGCCGCCCGCGCCCGTAAAGCCGCCCGCGCCGCCCGCGACAATATCTTGCGTAAAGGTATCCTTGATGGCGCCAGCATGCCCGGTAAATTGGCCGACTGCTCGAACAAAGATCCTAAAGACTCTGAATTGTATCTCGTCGAGGGTGACTCGGCCGGCGGTTCTGCCAAATCTGGCCGTGATAGCAAAAGCCAGGCGATATTACCACTGCGTGGTAAGGTGCTAAACGTCGAACGAGCTCGATTGGACAAAATGTTGGCCAATAATGAAATCGTCAGTCTGATTAAAGCTTTAGGTGTTGGGATTGAAGAATCATTCGATATTAAAGCTTTGCGCTATGACCGAATTATCATCATGACCGATGCTGATGTCGATGGTAGCCACATTAGCACGCTACTGATGACTTTCTTCTTCCGTTATATGAAAGAAGTTGTCGACGGTGGACACGTCTACCTGGCTAAGCCACCACTATTTGAGCTAGTCAAACAGGGACGTAAGTCCAGTGAGTTTATATATGATGAATCAGAGCTCGATCGAGTTTTGGACGAGCGGATAGCTGAACGGGTCAAGGCTGGTATCAAGATTGAGTCTGAATCCGAACGCTATAAACAAGCTGGATTTGTCGAACAGAAGCGTTACAAAGGATTGGGTGAAATGGACGCCGAACAGTTGTTCGAAACGACTATGAACCCTGAGAAGCGAGTCCTAGTCCAGGTCAAAGTTGATGATGCCGAGAAAGCCGACGCGATTTTCAATAAGTTAATGGGTACAGAAGTCGAACTGCGTAAGAGTTTTATCCAAGCTAATGCCAAGTTTGTGAAAGATTTGGATATCTAATATGCAATTTATCATTTATCATTTATCATTTATCATTTATTTTTCAGATAACATTTATCAAACTGCAGGGCTAAAGGTTTGTGAAATAGTAAATGATAAATTATTGATAAATGTGAATTGCGAAATGGAAAATATTTATGGATGATCAACCAGAAATTTTTGATGAAGCTGAATTAAACCTACCGGCCGAGCAGAAGCCCAATAACGACGTCGTCCACGAAGTATCGATGGAAGATCGTCGCCGTGGTGTAGCTCTGGCTGACGACGTATTAGACTCTGAACATTCGCGTATCGTCGAGCGTCGGACGGTCGAGAATGTCATGGAAGACAGCTACCTGCGTTACTCGATGAGTGTGATTATTGATCGAGCTCTACCTGACGTACGCGATGGTCTGAAGCCGGTGCATCGCCGCATCTTATATAGTATGAACGAAGACGGTCTGCGCAGTGGTGCGCGTCACCGTAAAAGTGCCAACGTTATCGGTGCTGTGATGGCTCGATATCACCCGCATGGTGATTCATCAATCTATGACGCCATGGTACGCATGGCTCAGCCATGGGCAATGCGTTATATGTTAGTTAATGGGCAGGGTAACTTTGGAAGCATGGACGGCGATCCACCAGCCGCTTATCGATACACCGAAGCCAAGATGGCACGGCTGGCTGATGAGCTATTAGCTGACATCGATAAAGAGACTGTTGACTACCGCGATAACTATGACGGAACGACTCGTGAACCGACGGTTCTCCCTGCTAAATTGCCAAACTTGTTGTTAAACGGACAACTAGGTATCGCTGTTGGTATGGCCACCAATATCCCACCACACAACCTAGGTGAGTTGGTTGATGCCGAAGTCGAATTGCTCGACAATCCAAGTGCTACACTCGACGATTTATTACAGCATGTTAAAGGTCCAGACTTTCCAACTGGTGGTGTAATCTATGGCAAAGATTCGATTCGCACGGCCTATGCTACTGGCCGTGGTGGCGTTGTCACTCGTGGTATCGCCGAGATTGTAGAGAACGCTAAAGGCCGTCACCAAATCGTCATCACCGAGATTCCATACGCTTTAAACAAAGAGACTTTGGTGTTGAAAATCGCTGAATTAGTCCGTGACAAGAAGCTAGTCGGCATCAGCGACTTACGCGACGAAACGGCTCGTGGCGCTGTCCGAATCGTGATTGATCTAAAGAAAGATGCTTACCCCAAGAAGTTATTGAACCAGCTGTACAAGATGACACCTTTGCAACAGAGCTTCCACTTCAACATGATGGCTTTGATCGATGGTATTCAGCCGCGAGTTTTGGGTCTACAAGATATCTTGAGTGAGCATATCAAGCACCGTGTTGTCGTTGTTCGTCGTCGCACTGAGTTTGAGCTCAAGAAGGCTCGTGAGCGAGCGCACATTCTCGAAGGTCTAAAGATTGCCTTAGATCATATTGACGAAGTGATAGCCGTCATTCGGGCGTCACAGACGACCGATGAAGCCCAAGCTAACTTGATTAAGAAGTTTAATCTCAGCGAGATCCAAGCCAAAGCCATTCTAGCTATGCAGTTACGCACGCTGGCTGGGCTAGAGCGCCAGAAAATTGAAGATGAATTGGCTGAGTTATTGAAGTTAATCGCTAAGCTCGAAGCCATCCTAGCTGACGAAAAGAAAATCCGTAAAATTATTCGTGATGAATTATTGGAGCTGAAGAAAATATATGGTGACGAACGTCGCACTCGAGTAGTAAATTCTGAACTTGGCAAAATGAGCGACGAAGATTTGATCGCAGATGAACAAGTAGTGGTGACGCTGACTACCGCCAACTACATTAAGCGCAGTCCGATAGCTGATTACAAGAAGCAGGGGCGGGGTGGTAAAGGCCGTCGCGGTATGACGACGCGCGAAGAAGATGCCATTGAACACGTCGTTAACGCTTCAACTCACGATTTCTTACTATTCTTTACCAATAAAGGTCGAGTTTTCCGACTCAAGACTTACGAAGTGCCAGCGGTTGGCATGAATGCTAAGGGTGTTGCGCTAGTTAACTTACTACAATTACAACCGGAAGAGACGGTCAGTAGTGTGATCAATGTTAGCAAGACCAATAATGCCGCTAACTTGATCATGTGTACCGTTCGCGGTGTCGTCAAGAAAACACCTTTCGAGCAGTATCAGAATGTCCGTAACAGTGGTCTGATTGCTATCAATCTTGACCAAGGTGATGAACTAAAATGGATTCGAATGACCAGCGGTGATAACGAAGTCGTGATTTCGACTTCGCTCGGCCAAGCTATTCGCTTCCATGAGAAAGATGCACGTCCAATGGGCCGTGTTAGTCGAGGTGTCCGAGGCATACGATTGCGACCAAACGACCACGTTATCGGTATGGACATCGTAGAAGAAGGCTGTGACATATTTGTGATAAGTCGCTTTGGCTACGGTAAGCGAACCAAGATTGCCCAATTCACGCCTCACGCTCGTGGTGGTGTCGGTATTCGTTCAGCGGTAGTTAATCCAAAGACTGGTGAGCTAGTCGGCGTTAAGCGCTTAATCGATGATA
The DNA here is from genome assembly GCA_021783725.1 of bacterium. Classification (GTDB taxonomy): domain Bacteria; phylum Patescibacteriota; class Saccharimonadia; order Saccharimonadales; family UBA4665; genus JAJXTN01. The sequence goes on from JAJXTN010000015.1 coordinate 13,664, forward strand.
CTCAAGAAATCATCATCATCTCGGCCAATGGTCAGACAATTCGCTTGGGACTCAAAGACATCCCATCGCTTGGCCGGGCTACTCAAGGTGTCCGGATTATGCGTCTCAATGATGGCGATCACGTCGTGTCATTAGCGCTAGTCGATAAGGTTGATGAAACTGAAGACGACGAAACTAACGATAGCGACGAATCAGCCGAGCCAACTGCTAAAACTGCCAAGAAGTAGCCGCCGTGGCTAAACCGGCCGACCACCAACTACGACCACTCAGATTAATCTCTCCTGACAGTCAGCTATTGAACGAAGCGTCTGTTAGAATTGCCCCGGCCGATGTGCAATCCATTGGCATGCAATCAATTATCGATGCCATGCTGGCGATTGCCAAAGGTGAGCAGGGTAATCCTGACCGACCGACTTTAGTCGGTTTGGCGGCACCCCAAGTCGGTGTAAATAAGCGAATCATCATTGTCGGTGTTAACGCTGATGGTCTAGGCGGTGCTATCGACTTTTGGGTATATATTAATCCGGAGATTGTTGATGCTAGTCAGACAACTAATTTTGACCGCGAGGGCTGCTATTCGACTGATCGAGTCTGTGGCATCGTTGAACGGGCCGACCAAATCACCATCAAAGCGCTAGATCGAGCCGGTATGCCAGTGAACGAAACTTATTCTGGCTTTCCGGCTCGCATTTTCCAACATGAAATTGATCACCTCAATGGTATCCGTTTCCCCGACCGCATAACTGACGATCAAAAGTTGTTGTGGGTCGAGCCGGAAAACTTCGGTGATTTTCGGGAGCAGTGGGCCAGCTGGTCACACAAATGCCCGCGTAGTAAGTGGTTAGCGATTAAGTCAGGTGTAGATACTCCGTCAAACTAGCAGTATGTCATCTCGACCAAGGTGGAGAGATCTATACCGATAGATATAAGTACACTAAACAGATCTCTCGGCTAGCGCTCGAGATGACAAC
>JAJXTN010000008.1 GCA_021783725.1 bacterium
GAGCCACTCAACAAGAAATTTTGGGTTGGGTTGTTAGTAACGATGTCTTCGGGATAAACCGTACTGCCAGCCTGCGCAGCAATTGACCTAGGGGTTGTAGCGGCGCTAAACGTGAACGTTTTATTGGCACCATCAATAATTTCAACTGGAAGTGCCCGGTAAACGTTAATCCTAAATTGATCTTGATTGATAACCGTAGTGATCGCTGGTTCAACGACATCACCCTGGCCAAGTTGAATGTGCATCTTACTCAACAGCTCACCAACAGTTTTGGCGCGCGCTGGCACGGTCTGAACAATATGATCATGAGCCACTATTACCAGTTTCGAACCTGACACTGTCGGTAATGAATTGGTCTGTTTGGCGATGGCGTAAATACCGGTCGTTAGACTGATAAGTACAGCGAAAGTGATTATCGGCACAGCGTAAGGGTGGCGACTCAGTATTTTAAAACGTCGAATATGGCGTGGCAATCGAACACGACGGAAGCGCTTCAACCTAACTTGTAGTTTCAAAAATTTTCTACGCATAAATAAATCACTTTTCAGCTTTCAGTTATCGGTATGATTCACTCGCTGTATATGTTACTTAATTGTAGCAAAATCTAGCTGTTACGACCATCGGTCAAGCATCGTCAACAGATCTGAAGTTGGATTATCAGCCAGTAGTTCAGACCGACTTAACCATTTAATAGCCGTTATTTCACCGACTGGAGGTTTCAGCTCAGGTAGCTTGTCTAAATTAACCTTGAACAAGCTGTATTTATAGCCCATTCCGTTAATCGACCCCCTGCCATCGCCGATTGGACTGAAATCTGTTGATGCTATATGAATACCAGTTTCCTCAAATAATTCGCGTTGAATAGCCGACAGGGCCGTTTCGTTACGATGTTGGCCACCACCCGGCAAACCCCATTGACCATTACCAAGCCACGCTTTAACAACCAGTATTTTGTCTTGGTGAGTCACTATTACTCTAGTTCGACTGCCGATTCGTAAATAAATCCAGTTAATCGGCCAAGTAACCCAAAATGCTAGTAGGCCAACTAACGGCCACAGTTTATTCATAATTTCTCTAGGGGCGCAAAACTGATATCCAGCTTGCGTGTACCTTTGCCTTTGAAATATATGACCGCTGTTTCGCCGTCAATCTCCATGACCGTACCTTCACCAAATAGTTGATGTCGGACACCGTCGCCTTCGACCAGTTCCGGCACATAGCGTGGCTCCTTAGGTAGCCCGCTGGCTGATGGCTGGAAGCCGTTAGATAGAGTTGGCATTACAGGAGAAAAGTTAAAAGTTGGTTCGATGCCGACTAAGGCCTGGAATTCGCTATCAATTTCTGACAAGAATCGCGACGGCGGATTATGCTGAACGCCGCCATACAGCAGTCGACTGGAAGCATAGATCATATACAATTCTTGGCGAGCCCGAGTCATACCGACATAACACAGTCGACGCTCTTCTTCCATTTCCGACTGATCATACAAAGCTCTAGAGTGCGGGAAGACAGATTCTTCGAGTCCAGTCATGAAAACCACTGGGAATTCAAGACCCTTGGCGGCATGTAAAGTCATCAATGTAACAGCATCACCATCAAAATCAGCCCCATCCAAATCACTAACTAGAGCCACCTCTTCCAAGAATCCAGCCAAACCAGCATCCTGATATTCTTGAGCCACACTTAGCAATTCTTTAACATTCTCGGCCCGGGCTTCGCCTTGAGTCGTACCATCATCTATAAAATGCAAATAATCGATACGTCGGATTAATGAATCAATCAGGCCATTGACGTTAGTATCATCGTTAATTGTTCGCAGACTATCGAGTATATCACCGAGTTCGCTAAGACTCTGTTTAGCTTTAGGTGTCAAATCAGGACATTGATTAGCTTGGTTCAAAGCTTGAGTCAAAGACATTTGATTTTGTCTCTGCCAAGCAAAGAAATTCGATAAAGACTTAGCCCCTAGGCCTCGACTTGGGATGTTGACGATACGCTCGAAACTGACGTAATCATCAGGTTGAAAAATTAATCGCAAGTAAGCCACGATATCTTTGATTTCTTTGCGATCATAGAAACGCACACCACCGACCACTCGATATGGTATACCGTAGTGGACCAGCGCTTCTTCAATCGATCGACTTTGAGCATTGGTACGATACAGCACAGCATAATCTCGGTAGCTTCGTTGACCACCGTCTATACCGTTACGGACTCGTCTGATAATTGCTTCACCTTCGGCCCGTTCATTGCCAACTGGCAATAATTGAACCGGCAGGCCATCACCTGAATCAGTCCACAATTTCTTATCACTACGTTGGGCATTTTTAGTAATTACGGCGTGGGCGGCGTCCAAGATGTGCTTGGTACTGCGATAATTCTGTTCTAGTTTGATGATTGTGCAATTTTTATAATCTTTTTCGAAATTTAATATATTTCGGAAATCTGCTCCGCGCCAGCTATAAATACTTTGCCAATCATCACCAACAACCGCAATATTGTGCTGATTGTTGGTCAACAGCTTAACTAGCTTATATTGGGCGGCATTAGTGTCCTGATACTCATCAATCATGATGTACTTAAATTGATCCTGCCATTTGATGCGAATAGATTCCTGAGTTTCGAGCAATTGAACCGTTCGATTTATCAAGTCATCAAAATCTAAAGCTGAAGCTTCGCGGAGAACCGATTCATAAATTGGATATACTTGAGCGGCAGTTTTCTGGGCCGGGCTAGACACCATGCCAGCGTAAACTTGAGGACTTACCAAATCATTCTTAGCACTACTAATTAAGCCCGAGATTACGCGTGGCGGGAAAGCTTTGTCGTCAATCATTAACTGTTTACTGGCCCGCTTGATAGCCGCCAGACGATCGCTTTCATCGAAGATTACAAAACTTCTGGAGATACCAACATGCTCGCCGTCTTGCCGTAGTAAACGAACGCAAATACCGTGAAAAGTCCCCATATAAGGCATAAACCCACGGTCATCAGCATTGGCTGATAATAATTCGGCTACTCGGGCACGCATTTCTTTAGCGGCTTTGTTGGTGAAAGTTACGGCCAGAATGTTGTATGGGGTAGCTTTATGATTAGCTATTAAATAAGCAATGCGATGGGTCAGGGTTTTGGTCTTGCCGGAACCGGCGCCAGCTTGAATCAACAATGGCCCTTCGGTGGTTTCGACGGCCCGTTGTTGTTCCGGATTAAGCCCGATTAATAGCTGATCTAACACCTAACTATTCTAGCAGAGTAAACGCCTAATGACTGTTGTAGGATAGGCCAAATTAAGATTGGAAAAAGTGGGTTACTGCTTTAATGCCACTGAGTTTTATTAGCCCAGCATCAAGGGCAATATCTAGCCAAACCACGATCAAAATTAGACTTAGAACGGCTCCCATAATTATAAAGCGTTTGGTTTTTTGATCGTTAACAGCATTGATTGGCAAATAGTAGCGTTTGGATTCAGTCAGTTTCTCGATTTCCTCATCGTGTTTAGCTAACTCCTTGGCGGCGGCATCAGCCTCGGCGTCAGTCTGCTGGGCGGGTGACTCTTCTTCTTCGGAATCCAGACTGTCACGCGTTTCCACCGTATCATCGGCTTCAATCGGCTGACTAGGCGCAGGTTCTTCGGCCGGCTCAGCATCTGGTACAGCTGATTTTTCATCGTCTTTGGTGACTTTCGGTTTGTCTTCAGTTGGTTCTAGCGGTTTTACGACCAGCTGACCTTTCTCTGGACCACGGCTAGAACTTTCTTTGTCAGGTACATCACTGGCCTGTTCGGTTTCTTTGGTGATAGTAGGGTCCTTAAGCATTGGTCGGTTGGAAACCAATACCGGCTTAGAGGTCGCCGAAGGCGCCGACGTACCAGGGCGAGCGACGTCCATTATTTGTTTAGAGTTCGATTTCGCTTCAGCCATTGTCTTTGCCCTGTCGGTGATGAAGTCTGTAGGCGGCTTCAACTATTCCAGTAAATTGCTCATAATTCAAACTGGCAGCCCCGACCAATACACCGTCACAACCTTTCAATGATAGATAAGCGGTAGCGTCGTGATTATCGACACTTCCGCCGTAAAGTACTCGGACGGTCTTGGATATGGCTTCACCGTAAAGTTCTTTGATCTCGTAACGAATAAATTCAATTGCTCTCTGCATATCGTCGGGTTTAGATATCTCACCATCAAAAGTACTTATCGCCCAGATTGGTTCGTAGGCAATGACGACTTGCTCAAGATCTTCGTTGGTCAGATTCGATAAAGCTGTTGTTAGTTGATCATGTATCACCCGCTTGGTTTCACCAGCGGCCCGTTCATTTTTGGTTTCACCGATACACAAAATCGGCACTATTTTGTTGCGAACCGCGGCTTGAACTTTATCACGTACTTCTTCCAATGATTCATTGAAATAAATACGCCGGGCCGAATGACCAACTAAACAATAATGGGCCAGTTCGGACAGCATCGTGAAACTCACCTCTCCAGTAAACGGTCCTTCGTCTTTATAATAAGCGTTTTGGGCGGCCAATCGAAATTTACGACGGTCAATTTCCATACTAAGTGGTTGCAGACTAAGCATCGACGGAGCCAAAACTATCTCAATATTACGGTGAACCTTGATTCTTTGATCCAGACGATGGACCAGTAAACTTGCCTCTTGGGTGTTGAGGTGCATCTTCCAGTTAGCGACAATTAGTGTTTTTTTCATAGTTCTTATGGTTTATTGTACATTATGTTTGTCCATCAATGCTTCAACTCCAGGTAATTTTCTGCCACCCATCAATTCTAGACTGGCACCGCCACCAGTCGATACATGATCAAAGCTATCAACTAACTTCCGATTTTCGACGTACCCAACAGTATCGCCACCACCAACAAGCGTAAATGGTCGATGACCAAATTCGCCCAATAAAGCCTCAACGATCAATTCGGTACCGTGAGAATATGGTCCGATCGGTCCTTGTAAGCCGGTCGTCTCAGTGACCCCCATTGTTCCATTCCAGATGACAGTATTGGCCAATTGGACACCTCCGGCAATGAACGACCCAGAGAAAGGTCCAATATCCAAGATGCGCTCATGTTCATGAACTTGGCTGGCACCAGCTGGTGGTCGCTTAGGATAATTCTCAATATCAGCAATGGTGTGAGCAGTCCAGTCAACTATTCTGGTCGGAGCAGTCTTGTCAATCTTATGAGACACCACGGCATCATGAGGTAGTGCAAAAACAAACTGTCGTTGTTTGCTGGCGTCTTCGGCTTTACGTATAATCTCGCGGGCAGTCGGTAATTCATCAGCATCAAATAGACTAGCTCCGACTTCAACCCCTTGAGCGGCCAGAAAAGTATTAGCCATCGCTCCGCCAACTGCCACAAAATCAGCAATTTCAATAAATCGATTGAGTATATCTAGCTTATCAGCGATTTTCGCTCCACCAATGATTGCCATTAATGGACGCTTAGGGTTGGCCATGACATTAGTGATAGTGTCGACTTCTTTGGCCAATAATAGCCCGGCTACGCTAGGCAGATGTTTAGTTACGGCCACCGTGCTAGCATGAGCCCGATGAACCACTCCAAAGCCGTCCTGGACAAACACTTCCGCCAAACTAGCTAATTGTTGAGCGAAAGCATCATCGTTGGCCTCTTCTTCGGAATGATAGCGCAAGTTTTCCAATAATAATACTTGGCCTGGTTGCAAGCCGTTAGCAGCTTTAATTGCTACCGGACCAACGCAATCGAGAGCGAACTCGACTGGTTTATCGAGCAACTGCTTCAGGCGTTTGGCGACCGGGAATAAACTACAACTAGCATCCCCGTAAGCCTTAGGCCGACCAAGATGAGAGCAAATAATTAATTTAACATTTTGATCGAGCAAATAATTAATCGTCGGCAAAGATTGTTTAATCCGATAGTCATCGGTTATTTTGCCATCTTCAAGCGGAACATTATAATCAGCTCTTAGTAGAACCGTTTTACCTTTGAGGTCAAGATCACGAATTGTTTGCTTGGTAAACATCCCACCCCGAGAATCGCTCTAGCGATCTCCGTTTATAAATTTGCATCTATAAGTTAACAAATTCATGCAAACCATTAGCATTATTCTACCACTCTTATCTTAATGGTGTCAGTGGTACCGACAACACCGGGATATTTACCTGATGCCGTAACGACGATGTCACCTCGATGCAATACTTTATTTAGTTCCAGCCAATCTGTGAGTTTGCTAGCAGCTAGTGAATGGGCTGGTCGAATATAACTTTTAACACCGTAAACTATGGCTAAATGTTGGGCTGTCATCGGGTCACTAGTAACGGCAATGACTGGTATCGCTGGTCGTAAGGCGGCGATTTGCAAAGCCGTGGCGCCGGATTTAGTTTCGGCCACGACGGCCTTGGCATCGATATTTTCAGCTAGACTCAATATGGCAGTCGAGATAGCTAACTGCCTAGAATGAGGGCGTTTTTCAGGAAAAGTGACTTTAAGTGGTGAATGGGATTCAGTATAACGAACGATGCGCTTCATGGTCTCGACCGCTTCCAATGGATAACTACCATTGGCTGTTTCGTCACTCAACATGACACAATCAGCGCCAATTATGACGGCCGTCGCTACATCCGAGACTTCGGCTCGAGTCGGTTCAGGCTGGTCGGTCATGCTAGCTAACATTTGGGTTGCGACAATCGTTGGTTTGACATAATGAATCCCCAAACCGACGATTCGGCGCTGGACGATTGGCACACTTTCAGCAGGCGTTTCGACAGCCAAGTCGCCACGAGCTATCATCACGGCATCAGCCGCTTTGACAATATTTTCGAGATTATCGACAGCAGCTTTGGTTTCAATCTTGGCAATAATTTTTACTTGACTATTCATCGAGTGCAACAGCTTTTGGAGACTATAAATGTCGTTTTCGGTTTGGACAAAACTGAGTGCCACATAATCAATACTTTGTGACGACCCATAAATTAAGTCTGCTCGATCTTTGGCGGTAATAATGTCACCTTCAAAGTTAGTATCGGGCAAGTTCATGCCTTTACGCTTAATCAATATGCCGGCGTTATCGGCGTGAACGTAGACGATGCCGTCCCGGACACTGGAGACAATCGTTCGAACTCGACCGTCATATAGATAAATCCGTTCGCCACGTTTAACTTTCTGGCTAAGATCATATTGTGTTGGTAAGTGTCCGGTTTTAGCATAGTCGGCTTGGTAGCCAAAACTTAAGGCTTGGCCTTTCTGAACGGTGACAACACCATCGAAATCTCCCAGACGAATTTTCGGTCCTTGTAAATCTTGGATAATAGCTACTGGTTTACCACAAGCGTTAGACGCTTTACGGATCCAGTCAATTTGTCTAGTTCGTTCTTCGTGCGTACCGTGGCTAAAGTTAAGTCGGATGCCGTTAGCACCATTTTGGATTAAGCCAAGGATCGTCTCATAGCTATCACTTGCCGGGCCGAGCGTGGCAATGATTTTAGTCCGTTTGAATTTCTTTAGCGGCACATTTGGTGCCGTATCGGTTGTGTCCATGTTTGATTAATCCACCAGAAATAGTTAATACTTACCTATCATTATATATGCCGAACCAGAGATAGCAAACTGTTAGTGGTTACTTCTTAGAAGTTTTTTGATTGGTAGTCGAATACTTTTGCTCGGTAATCGCATATAAAATCAATATAACTAAAATTGCACTTAAGCCACCGAGAGCTGATAACTGCATACTATTAATTTCGTTCTTCTCGACTTCAGTTAATGAACGGCCACTGGTGACAAAATACTTATTAGTCGCTACGGTCACGGCGGCTATTCGGACATTATTGGCAGGTTGCCAAGTTACGAAACTGTATGGCTGGCCGGAGGCTGCGACTAGTGAATCGAGCGACATTTTTGGCAATTTGCCGTTTAAGTAGCCTGAGCCAGCCAGTGGTTTGCCGAACTGATCATAGATAATCACAAACGGTGCTAGGCTGGAGGCCATATCGACTTTTCCGCTCACCAACTTACTAGGATCAAGGCCGTGATTAAGCTCAATGGCTGTATCTTCGGCGATTTGAATTTGCGGATAGTTAGCATCGCGACGTTGAAGTTGTTGAGCGACTACATAGATTGTGCCAAAAATTATTACTATGATGATGGCAGCTGAATACCATGGAAGAAGTTTTTTCATGTCCACATTATAACTTATCGACTGTTTAGCTATCGCCAATTTTAGACCAGGTAGCTACTAAGCATTAGTAGTAAGCAAAAAACTAGCAATACTATCAAAGATAATTTGAATATGTGCCGGGCCCATAGACTATAATCATTTGCTGGTTTCAAGCTAGCCAAAAACCACAGCCAACCAACCATAAACATAACTATCAAATATACATAACCGACCTTACCAACCCCCGCTAATAGAACTGTGAGGATTATGAAGCCAAAAATGTATAGTTGGATGCTTAGTCTAGTTGACTGTTGGCCCTTCCTGACTGGCAGAACCGGTAAGCCAGCGGCTGAGTAATCATCAAGCCGATATAAAGCGATGGCGTGGAAATGAGCCATTTGCCAGAAAACCATAATCAGGAAAAGTAGCCAAGCGGTTAGATCTAGACTGCCGGTCACTGCTGTGTAGCCGGCGACTAGCGACGCAGAGCCTGAGATACTGCCCAAAATGGTACCATAAGCGGTTTTGCGCTTAGCAATGCCGTAGACCACTACATAATCGACATAGCCGATAATACCGACGGCTACCGTCAACCAGTTAATGTAGGCAATTAATAATCCGAATCCGCTAACGCCCAAAATCAGGGCATAAATCAAAGCATTTTTGACCGGTATTGAGCCAACCACTAAAGCTCGTTGACTGGTCCTGACCATTTTGGCATCGATTCGTCGGTCTAAATAATTGTTGATGACGCAAGCTGAAGCAATGACTAGCGCGATGCCGGCCACTAAAGCAATCAATAACCAGTAGTCGATATGACCCCGAGAGGCTAGGAAAAAACCGGCGGCCGCCGACATCACATTGCCATAGACTATCCCCGGTTTTGCCAGTCGATAATAAGCTCCTAGCAACTTCAAATTAGTAATGTATCCCTTCGTCCTTGATGATGAAGTTGTTGGTTTGGTCGGGTGTCATGCCGTGATTGTTCAAGTTAGACATAATCCATAACGAACCAAAGACAATCACCACTACTACCAAACCAGCGAACAGCGCCACCATAATATTGAGCCTGGGTTTTGTCTCACGATTCAAATGTATAAAGAATACTAATTGAACGAGAAGCTGAACAATCGCTAGAACAGCCAGCAAATAATACAGTATCGAATCGCTAGGTATCGTATGGATTGAATTGAGGTGGATTCGAATTAGCGAATATGCGGCCAAAGTTAAAGCCAGTGACAAACCATAGCCCATAACATAGTTAGTGATGTTTGGCTTATCGGTATTTAATTTAGTTCTCATATCAACCTTTAGCCGCTCCAATTAAATATACGATGGTGAAAATGAATATCCAAATAATGTCCAGGAAATGCCAAAACAAGCTAAGCAAAGTTAAGCGTCGGATAACCGCTCGGCCTAAACCGCGTTTGATTATCAGCCCGAAAGACACTGCCATCCAGATTAAACCGACAGTAATGTGTAAACCATGAGTGCCGACTAGCGTGAAATACGCCGACAGAAAGCCACTGCGGCGCCAACTGTTGCCATCGATCACCAAATGACGGAATTCACTGACTTCCATGCTCAGGAAAGCTAAGCCGAGCAAAAAAGTTACGCCAAACCAAAACAGTACTTGGGCTTTTGATTGCTGATGGGCGGCTAGTATCGCTAAACCGACAGTAAAGCTACTGGTCAATAGTATTAATGTCTCAACTAGAACGTAAGGCAGACTGAATAGTTGGCCGCCAGTTGGACCGCCAAAGCTATTGTTTCTCAGCACGGCGAAAGTCGCAAACAAAGTGGCGAACAGAACAACGTCGGTCATCAGATAAACCCAGAAACCAAAAATCGTTTTATCGTCAGCGGCTAATTCTAGTTGCTTAGACTTGACTGACGATTCGACGCTTAATACATCTTCGTTCATGCGAAACGCTCCTTAGACTGAGCTTCCAGTCGCTCGATGTCATCAACCGACACAGTGTATTCACTATCGTCATAGGTAGTGCGCATGATTATCAATCCAATCAATCCGATTAGGGCCACGATTGCCAACCATAGAATATGCCAAACTGCCGCAAAACCAAACGTCAGGGCGGCACCAGCGATAAACATACCAAACGGAGTATTCTTGGGCATATTAAAAGCTTGGTAGTGAGGTTTGACCGACGGCTTAGTGGCATGTTTGCTGGCCCAATAAGCATCACGCTGATCGGCCTGTGGAATAATCGCAAAATTATAGAATGGAGCTGGCGAAGTGGTTGACCACTCCAAAGTTCGGCCACCCCATGGATCACCGGTAGTTTCGAGGTGATGTTTTCGGTCTTTGATGCTTATCAACAATTGCAAAATCAAAAAGCCAATCCCCAACATAATTATCAACACTCCGACGCCGGCGACAATGAATAGCCCCTGCCAGCCCAAAGAAGCTTCATAATGGTCCATCCGCCGTGTAGCGCCCATTATTCCCAATATATAAAGTGGCACGAAAGCTAGTACAAAACCAACTAGCCAGCTCCAAAATGCATACTTACCCAAGCGTTCATTGAGCTTGAAGCCAAATACTTTCGGGAACCAATAAGTAAGGCCAGCGAAGTAGCCAAACACCACGCCACCAATTATCATCGTATGAAAATGGGCGACCAAAAACAGGCTATTGTGTAGTTGGAAATCAGCCGGCGGAACGGCCATTAACACTCCGGCCACACCGCCAATCGTGAAAGTCACCACAAAACCCAAGAACCACATCATCGGCACGCTGAAACGAATCCGGCCGCGATACATCGTGAACAACCAGTTGAATACTTTGACGCCAGTCGGTATAGCTATAATCATCGTCATGACACCAAAGTAGGCGTTGACGTTTGGACCGGCGCCCATAGTAAAGAAATGGTGCAACCAAACACTAAATGACAGAAACGTGATGGCGATGATTGCCCAAACCATTGATGTGTAGCCAAACAGTCGCTTACTGGAGAAGGTTGATACGATTTCCGAGAATATACCGAAAGCCGGCAAAATCAATATATAAACTTCAGGATGGCCCCAAGCCCATATCAGATTGACATACATCATGGCGTTGCCACCAGCGCCAGCCGTAAAGAAATGCATGCCTAGAGTTCGGTCGAGAGCTAACAAAGCGAGAGTGATCGTCAGGATCGGAAAAGCGAAAATCACCAGCACCATAGCACCGATAATGCTCCAAACAAAAAGTGGCATTTTCATCGGCGTCATGCCCGGAGCTCGTAATTTAAAGATTGTGACTAGGAAATTTACGCCTGATAGTAAACTACCGATGCCAGCAATCTGTAAACTCCATATCCAATAGTCGACACCCACACCGGGGCTATAGGCGGTTTCGGAAAGTGGTGGATAGGCCAACCAGCCAGCCGCCGAGAACTCACCAATAACTAGTGGCATATTGATTAATAAAGCGCCGGCGCAGTACAGCCAAAAACTAGTGGCATTCATAAACGGGAAAGCCACGTCGCGCGACCCGATTTGCAGTGGCAAAATCAGATTAATGATGGCGAACATCAAGCCCATAGCGACAAAAAAGATCATGATTGAACCGTGAGCCGAAAATATTTGTTGGAATTGATTGGCATCTATAAATCCGTGCGAGCTACCAACTGACGTAGCTTGTTGGAGACGGAGCATACCAGCGTCGACGACACCTCTTAACAGCATTAGGATGGCCACTATCAAGTACATGACACCTATTTTCTTGGGATCAACAGTCGTTAACCATTCGCGCCATAGCCACGTCCATTTTTTGAAATAAAACAGTAGACCAACAACCATTAAACCACCGAGTACGATACCAACCCCGGCTCCAGCGGTAATCGGATTATGCGGAAAGTCGTTAAGCGTCAGTCGACCTAATAGGTTGGCGAGTAGCATACTAATAAACTCCGGTGTTAGTTGACGAGGCCGGTGGCAAGGCTGATAGTTCGGAAGCCGGAAGCATATATTTCAATACCACCCTATCATACAACCCAGCGTCAGGTGCTGAATAGAGGCTAGTTGGATTATTACTGGACGGTTTGAGCAGTGTCTGGTACTGCTGTTCGGTGAGTTTAAGTGATGATCTCCCGGCGATACCGACCCATTTAGTAAAATCGTTTAATGAGCTAGCTCGGGCCGTGAACACCATGCCAGCAAAACCTTGACCACTTATATTGGCCGATGAACCTCGATAGTTACCGATCTGGTCAGCCATCAGATGAAGCTGAGTGGTCATGCCCGGCATAGCATATATTTGGCCACCGAGTTGGGGTATCCAGAACGAATTCATTGGCGCATCGGAAGTAATTTCAAAATTAATCGGCGTATTAACTGGGAACTGGACAAAGTTCACGCTGGCGATATGTTGCTCGGGATAAATGAATAGCCACTTCCATTGCAGAGCAATAACTTGAATCGTCAAAGGTTTGGTAGTTGAACTCAGACTTTTATACGGGTCGAGGACATGGCTACTATTCCAAGCCATGAACGAAAGTATAACAATCAGGATGGTCGGCACACCCCACCAGATAGATTCAATGATTCGACTGTGGTCCCAATCGGGCGAATATTTAGCTTTGGTATTACTGGCTCGATATTTCCAAGCTATAAAAAATGTCAGACTAAACACCGGTATCACGACCACCAGACTAAGTAATAGAGCTTCGTAAATTAGACGACGTTCCTGGAATCCAATCACACCCTTAGGATTGAGGACAGCGAAATTATAATTACGTAACGACCAGCCAGCAACTAAAGCTAACCCAATAACCCCCAAGGCAATCAACCAAGCTTTAGTTTTGTTCTTCATTCCCTGTTACGCCAAAACTCCGTTTAAGCTCAACCATGTTGTTTATACTATATCATTCGGAGCGACTAACCGGCTGATTAATTTATTATCCGCTTGGCCTCAAGCCAATCAGGTGTATCAACAAAAGTTATTTCTTGCCAGCTATCGACGTCAGCGTCAGTCACGTCAAATTTTGCTTGATAAACTATTTCCACACTGCCGTGTAATGCTTTGCTCCAGTCTAGCCCCAACTTAGTGGCTGTACTTTTAACATGTTCTTCGGAGCTAGCCTCAATTTCCACATAAGACGGGACCCATGGCCACGTATCGATCTCGATTTCGGCGCCATCTAAAATCCAGCTTTCACGTTTGGTTTCTTGATAAGTTTTTTGTTTAAGCCCGATGCTTAACAAAAAGTCGCAAGCTTGATCAAAATCATCTACCGTGACATTAACCTCTTTAGTACCGTGCAGAGTCCGATCATTTAATTGTTTATAAGATACGGTTATTTTGTCGCCTTCATCGCGAACTCGTACCCAACCGTTAACTTTATATAATCGACCATCTTCGAAATCAAAATTTTTGCGCTTCATAAGTCTTTCCGGATTAACCAGAGTCGCGCCCAAAGCCGTTAATTTAGCCCTTAGTGTTTCCGGTTCAATGTCCAAAAATTTTGCTTCGATTTCAGTGTGCATTTCCTCATCATAGCAAACTAAAAGCATTAAATATTGCACTTCCCAGAATGAGGACAGTAATGATACCGACGACGCCGAAAACCAATCCGACTAGATACAGCAACAAATCTTCAAAAATAATTGCTAACGATATAGCTACGACCGCCAATGACGGCAAAGTATCAAGACCAGTAAATGGCGGCGCCAGAAACGCCGTTAAACTGAATACGATAATCAACACACCGGTTAATCTCAGAAAAGCTTCGTTGACGACGATGTGTTTGTAGCGTGGTCTCGACCGGGCTTCAACCCATTTTAATTTGGCAATCATGTAGTTGACAGCCTTGCGCTGAGCAATGGCTGATATATCCTTCTTGAGCCAGCGCTTCGGTAACCAGATAGTTTTTCGACCGAAGACCATCTCCAACGCCAACAATATCGCGATTATTTCAAAAATATGAGTCACGCCACCAGTCGGCAATGGCAAAGCTGGCAAAATTAATAACACCACAAAACTGACGGCGAAACTTTTTTCATTAAATACCGCCACTAGATCGGCTAATGTTTTCGGCTGATCTGATTTGAGCCACATCTCCAGTCGTTCACTAAATAGTTTGTTTACTGCCATGACCCCATCATAACAAATACACCTGAGTAACTGATTAAGTTTTGGCGGTAATGAGCATTCGCAAGGCCACCAATAACAGGAAGACGCCGAATATTCGAACTACCGTGGCATTAGAAAAGCTAGAAATATAATGCGCACCGATCACACTACCAATCATAAAACCAATGATGATAAAACCGGCCGCATAGATATTCACATAACCGTGTTTGTAATAGGTATAGGCCGCCAGTATGCCGATCGGCGGTATGAGCATCGCCAAGGTCGTACCTTGAGCCATTTTCTGACTAAAGCCAAACAACATCACTAGAGCCGGCACTACCACCAGACCGCCGCCAATGCCAACTAGACCGCTAACCGCACCAGCCACTAGCCCTAATATAATGAATAATAACCAATCCATGGATTTATCTTATCAGCAATAGGCTTTAGAATTAAGCTATATATTCAGAATAAATCTTGATGATAAGGATTTCAGGTTTCTTGGTCATGTATTTTTGATTAAAACCTATTGCTAATGCGGTCGACACACCCAATTTTTCATATTATAAAATTGTAAGCAACTATTTGCACTTAGCCGATTTGGTAGTATTCTAAGTATTGATAAACAAAAACAAAAATGCGACCTAGACAATCACGTTACGCTCGAAAGCAGTTATACGAAACACGGCCCAAACCCAAATCAGTCCGCCGACTGGTCAAGTTCGGCTTACTTATTTTCATGGCGTTACTACTAACAAAGCTCAGCTTAATGCATAGTACTGGCCATGCTGACGCCGCTATCAAAGCCCTTCCCTTGCAGTCGGTGTGTCTAGACCCCGGCCATGGCGGTAATGACCCGGGAGCCCAAAACGGTAATTTAACCGAAGCGTCGGTCAATCTAGCCGTAGCTAAAAAAGTCAGTTCTGCACTACTAGCAAAAGGCTATGGTGTCTATACGACTCGGACCACCGACAAAACTTTAGACAATGCCAATCGGGTTAACTTCTGTAATGCCAAAAGAACGACCATCTTGGTGTCTATACACCAGAACTCATATACTGACAGCGGACCAGATTACTCCACAGCTCTGCAATATAAGCCAGAGGATGAAGAGTTAGCCAACACTTTAGCCAATGCTGCCGGCGCAGAACTGGCTTTACCGATTACGCCGCCGATGCAGTTTGAAGATGGTATGTTGATGCGAGCAAAAATGCCTTCAATAATTATTGAAAGTCTGTTTATTAGTAATGACGCCGAAGCCAACGCTGGCGACCGAGTTAGCCAACAAGCCCAAGGCATCGTAAATGGTATAAGTACTTATTTGCAGGCCCATAAACCAGCCCAACCAGTGAAGTCGTCAAAATCATAAACCTCGCCGTTTAGTCAGCAATCAGTTTAGCCGGCCAGTATGCCAAAACCTACTGCCCTAATTAATGAAGGGGATGAAATTTTACATTAGAACACTTTACTGTCTAGATTTTGTATTTCTGAACAAGCGGTAAGGTAATTGTCCTTGATATGTCAGAAGCCTTAGTTAATGCATAGATTGGACGGGTTTCGTAGCCGATGTGTAGAAGCTTCGCCTCAAGCTTTTTTGCTGCTATAAATGCTGGAAGTAAATCGGTATCAGCGCTAATCACTACTATCTCAGTATCGGAATTTGCCTCCAATACCATTCGAACTGCAAGACCTACATCAACACCTTTTTCAGCCAACTTCCACGTTTGATGTGAGCAATTTTCGCAAGGGTCAGATTCTCTGGCTCGTAGATAACCGACTTTAATAAAGCTAATCTTCTGTTGCTGGATTTGATTAACAAACTTGGATTGCGCTTTGATAGCATCGCTAGACTTACGCTTTAATTCATCCGATTGTTCATAAAGTCGCAATCTTGCGCCGAACCAAAATATTTCAGATGGTAAATTATCGGCAAGTAATTCTTCAAGTAGACCTCTAAAGTTAAAGCCTTCAACCGCCGAACGAGGTGCTTTTTTGGCATCGCTCCCAAGCATATGACGAATACCATATACAAAATTCTCTCCATCGATAAGTACTATTCGTCTCATGCCCTTATTCTAACAAAAAAGACCTCGCGAGAACTTTCGTCCAAACGAGGTGCAGTAATTAAAGTATAGCATACTTGACTATTTAGTCAATAAATTGCATTTAATCAGTCTAAACGCATAGGGGAATCAAATGAATTAACAGATCGGGATTGTTTACAAATAATAGAAAGCCAGGTTTTATATTCAATTCTTATCTGTAACTTTTATATGGTAAACCCAAGGGAAAGCGGTCGCTTTGCTCCCTATATACGCTTCTTCGTTACTCGGATCCGCCGGCTGGCGGAAACTCCTAAAGTGACTCAGGCGCTACACGAACTCCCCGTTCGCTTTGCTCACTTCAATCGGAGTTCGGTTCTCTTCGAGAACCACCAAGGAGAGTATAGCTTCTCGCCAGGCAAACTATAATTTTATCGGAAGGTTTGCTTGGGTTCGTCATATATTTTTGCTAACCGCAAAATTATCTGAACTCATACGTTCGGCTCTCGCTACAATAACCAATTAAAAAGCCCATCTATTCAGATGAGCTGTTTAATTGGTGAACTATGTGAAGTCGAAATTGAACGCAATCTGTAATGAATTACTTGAGGTATACAGCTACATGAGAGCTATAACAGCGACAGGGTACATTCTAGCTTAGAGTAGAACTATATCCTGTGCTGGTTGGTCGAGTTGCCGTTTATTATCTAAAGTGAGCTAGTGACTGAACAAGATTGAACAACCCCTATATCTATATTATACAATATCTAGCTTTTACGGCTCTTGAAACACTACAAACACTTGCTTTTTATTAAAAGATATGCTATCATATACTTCATGAGTAAAGAATTACCCGTTATGCAACACAATGAGATGGTTCAGGGCTATGAAATAGCCTTAGCCGCTAATGCCGTTTATGATTTAAGAAACCAAAAGGCAGTAGAAAGTGCAAAGGCCATTGCAGAACTGTTAGCACGCAACCCAGACCCTATGCAAGACAGTGTTATCGAGGCACTTAGTGAGGCATCTAAAACTCGTGATTCGTATACGGAAACCTTTGACGGTCTAATGGAATCTGCATCAGCACTGATACCAGCACGTCATGTCTTTGATGACAACGAAATTGTATTCAGTACGACCACTCGTTACTCTGGTCCTCCTTGGCAATAATCAGTCATTTGTCCTAATTAAGACACGAACACAGCTAAACATTAAGAGCAATCAGAGCAAGTCCTATCAGCATACAACCGATACCAAGCCATTGTTTTCGTGATACCTTTTCTTGGAAGAACAGTACCCCTAGAATAACTACTGGAATTACGGAAGCTGCCTTTATAGCACCGACATACGCCTGATTCGGGGCAATCACTTTAGCCTGATAGGTAGCTAACATATTTACAGTGTAAGTTACTCCAACGATAACTAAAGGCCATACATGGCTTCTGACACTTTTATTAACCGACTTCCAATAGATTAAACCATTTTGCTTTCTGCTTCTTAGAATAATCACTGTAACTAGAATTACAAAAGGCACCGTCAGAACTGAAGTGTAGAAGTTGTAGCTTATTGGATTGCTCATTTCCAGCATTTTTACTTCTATGTTTGAGAAGATGCTACAAACAATAATTGCAATTATTACTAGTATGAGAGCTTTCTTATGAGCTGTTATTGACTCGGCATCACCATGCTTTTTCGCACGGGATATTATCCATGCCCCAGAAATAATAAAAGCTGATCCGATAACACCAGATAGTGATGGCACTTGACCCAATATAATGTAAGCCCCAATCATGTTCCCAACAGAGAACAAAGTCATAAGAGGTGCAACAAAACTTATGTCAGCGATGGAGATGGCTTTGTAATAACAATAAAGATATATAACCTGAAGGGATACATAAATAACCATAAGTTCCCAGAATAAAAGGGGTAGTTCGCTAGGCCAATAGAATCTAGCAAAGAAAAGCGTCAAAACAATAAGCGGTAATGCCACTGCCTGTTGAAGCCAAGCCATCGCCATACTGTCTATACCAGTCGCAGCCTTCTTTTCGGCGGTACGTCTGCCAGACAACATAAGCAATGCAAGAATAGAGAGTGCAAACCACATAAAATAAGTATACTTACCTTAGTGAGCAATTACGACTCAATTTACACCTAAAACCCCGTCCTATAAGCTCTCAATGCGTCCTGAGAGCAATAAAGTCGGTTCATGTTATTGAGACTCTATACACTGCATTACCGTCTCTGAATTTTTCGTCCAGGTTTACACCTACTAACGCCATTTGCTCATTTATTCATGTTACTTTCTTAACGCTAAAATCTGCGGAATCGTTTCAAAATCTACGGTTTTTCTAGGTAAGTGTAAAGAAACTAAACACCACCTTATTTTGGTTTTCTTTTGCCACCAGCATCTTCTCCCTAAACACTTCATTGTTACGCATATAGTAGAAGAAAGTAGTACGACTTATGCCTGTCCAGCGACAAGCCTCGCTTATTGTACTATTGTGCTGTATTGCATCTGCAAGCCTTAGCATGGTTGTATAGGTGACTGTAGGCTTTCTTCCCATAGCTTTTCTTATCTCCATATTTACTCCTTTGTTTTCGACGATACCTCTGTTCTAATTATACAGAATTAACATAACCATAAAATATACTTGACAAAATGCTTCTGGTTGCGTATAATTAAACATGAAACGTACCACACCAGACGGTTTTAAGTAGTGAACTTGAAGCTGGCTGACCTGGTACGTTTTTTGATTTCAGGTCAGACACTTTAACCTTTACGGCTATCTAGGTGGGGGTTCGACACTAAGTCGTTCTCGTGGTTCAAGAAAGAACCAACGTGGCACAGCCCTATGCACCACACAATATCAGTGACCAACAGGTCATAACAGTCAAGGAAGCTCGTAAGCTACTTGGGCAAAAAGCAAAAAACCTAACCAAAGAAGAACTAGAAGCGTTGATACAAGCTACTGAAACAGTAGTGAGAGTTTCTATTCGCACGTATATTAGTTCGAAAAACGTTGAAAATAATGTTAATATAATAAGTACAGGAACAACACTATGAAAAAAGCAGTTATTTATCTTCGTGTATCAACTACTAAACAAGTCGAAGGGGCAAGCCTTGATACGCAACAGAAGTTGTGTCAGGACTGGGCAACACGCAATGATGTACTGGTTAAAGGAATCTATCACGATGACGGTGTATCAGCTAAAACCCTAGACCGTCCTGCAATGAAAGAAATGCTAGCGTATTTAGAAGCAAACAAAGGAAGCATACATTACCTAATTACTTACCAGACGGATCGTCTCACACGCAATGCCACAGACTTCTTCGCACTACGCACCCTCCTGCATAAATTAGGAATTGAGTACAAGAACATCAACTCAAGCCTAGAAGATAGCGTGAACGAGGAGCTTATACAGAACATTGAAGCTGTACTCGCTCAGCATGACAATAAGATGAAATCTGTCCGAGTAAAAGATAATATGAAAGCCCAAGCGAAAAAGGGCTATCGTATGAGCAAGGCACCTCATGGTCTAAAAAACGTGAGGGATGTACTAGAAAATTCTACGCTTGCACCAGTAGAGGGGGTCGCCGATAAGGTGGCTTCCGTACTTGAAGCACACGCAACAGGTACTCATACTATCGCTGGCTTAATTAAGATGTGTGAGAGCATAGGGCTAAAATCCGCTAAGGGCAAACCCATGCAGATACAAGCACTAAGCAAAATGCTTCGTAACCCTATCTATGCAGGGCTTGAACAAAACCGCCACACAGAGGGTCTGCTTATACCTTCAAAATTCAAAGGCATCATTACCCCTGCGGTTTTCCACCGCAATCAAGAGCTACTGAGAAGTAACAAGAATACTGCCGCTACATATAAGAAGAATAACCCTGAATTTCCTCTGAGGCGTTTTATGCTGTGTTCGAATTGCAATAAACCACTTACAGGCAGTAGTCCTGTTGGTGGCTCAGGTAAACGTTCGCCACGTTACCACTGTTCACACTGCCATATCCCATCTGTGCAATCAGGAGAGCTTCACGAACAATTCCTACACCTACTTGCCTCACTAACTCCTGACCCTGATATGGAGAAGTTTCTAAAAGAGATAATTGTACGTGTTTGGCGTGACGAAACACAAACCCTAGGCAATAAGCAGAAGAAGCTCCACAAGGCCTTAGAACAGCTTACAGAGCGAAGAAATAAAGCGGTAGAAGCGTTTGTTTCGGGCGATATATCTCTAGATGAGAAGAAAGACCTCGTTGCGAAAATAAAGAAAGAGTCTGACACTATACAAGAAGACCTAACAGCTATTGGGTCATTGTCAGAACTGAAAACTGATGCAATCGATTACGCTATGCGTTTTATGTCGAACGCACCAAAGATTTGGAGTAACGCCTCGATAGAACATCAAATTATCTACCAACGCCTAGTGTTCCCAGAAGGCCTAGAATACGACCTCACTACAAATAAATTTCGAACGCCTAAATTAAGTGCACTTTACACCTTA
The DNA here is from genome assembly GCA_021783725.1 of bacterium. Taxonomy (GTDB): domain Bacteria; phylum Patescibacteriota; class Saccharimonadia; order Saccharimonadales; family UBA4665; genus JAJXTN01. Next base: position 20,770 of record JAJXTN010000008.1, read on the forward strand.
GCAAGCATGAAAAAAGACCCATCATTAGCTGATGAGTCTCTTATGGTGACCCCAAGGAGAGTCGAACTCCTCTTGCCAGGATGAAAACCTGATGTCCTAACCGATAGACGATGGGGCCGTGGTCGCTTCGCTCCATTTAACATTTGGCATTTATCATTTTACAAATTATTTACTATTTTACATTAGTCCATTCGTATAGGATTTGGTGAAATGAAAATTTGTAAATAATTTGTTAAATGATAAATCTATTAATTGTTAAATATTTTGTAGCGGTTTTATCTTATCATAACAGATGAGAAATGAGAAACCCCCTACTAATAGTAAGGGGGTTTCTCGGAGATACTTTTTGTATTGAGCGGTCAGTCACGAGTGCTCTATCAACTTATCTAACCTTAGCACAATTTTGACATTTGCGCTAGTGTTTATCCACAAGCCTCTATTCGATTAAGCTTAGGGTTACATAGCCGAGTGCGATCCGAGATGAAAGCCGAAGCCCGTAAGCGAATTGTACTATTTAGGTACAGTGAGCGCGGACTGGAGGCTTTCGCTCGGAACGTGCCGGCTATGTAAGCCGAGCTATTTAACTTAAGCGACGGGTTAGGAAGAAGCGGTATCCAAGAGTTCCGATAGCGGCAACTCCAGCGAACAAACCAGCGATGCTACCAGGACCAGTGTTGACTAGAGTAACCGGTGGAGTTACTGGAGGTGTTACTGGTGGAGTTACTGGAGGCGCAGTCGTGAAGCTTACTTGTTTGTGGCAAGCGTCACTAGTAACAGCTGTGTTTTGACCATTGACTATGAAATTGGTGGTAGCGACTATAGTGTACGGGCCGTTAGCCGAGTATTGGTGGCTCTGACCAACGATATTGCTGGCTGTAACTACTGGGCTACTGTCACCCCAGTCTAGACTAGTGGTTTGGTAAACGCCGTTGTTGTCGGTGAAAGTTAGACCTTGAACAATGACTGTCTTGGTGTCGTTATTGACATCAATTGTCAGGTTGTCGCAAGTAGGCATAACTGTCGTAACTGTTACTGGAGCCGAGCAAGTCGATTGTGGCAAGCTAGCTGAAGCGGCACTGAAGCTTAGGGTGGCGACGACATTGAAGCTACCATCTTTTTGGTAAGTGTGGCTAGCACTGGTGTTTAGACCATTGTCAGTAGTAGTGGCATCGCCCCAGTTGAAGCTGACGTTGGTCAGGCTGGCGCCATTGGCGACCGTGTAGGTGGCTGTTACGTTTATTAGACGAGGGTTAGTGGTGTCTTGGATCAGCTTCAAATCAGTACATTCAGCGACTGGAGCTGGTTTAACAGTAACAGTCGTGTTACAGGCTGGAGCTGTCACAGTCTTGTCAGGCAAACCTGGCAATTTGATGGTTACCGAAACGTTAGCGTTGTAGGTGCCGGGGTTGGTGTAGCTGTGACCAACTACTGTACTAGCAGCAGCTGTGGCAACTGTATTAGTCGTGCCATCACCAAAGTTGAAGTTGTAGGCACTAATGACGGCCCCGTTGCTAGCGCTAGCCTTAGCAGTGAAGTTGAAACTAGTTCGGCTAAGCTGATCAGCGGTTAGACTAACACAAGCGTAGACTGGCTTTGGTAAACACTTCTTGTTAACTGTAGCGGTTGAACTGGCACCAGGTAAGCTGGTAGCCGTCATGCTGGCAGTGTTAGGTAGAGTTTCATCAGTACAGACTTCAACAGTATCTTTAGGACCAACGATGCCTTCAAAAGTGAAAACCGTACTAGTATCTTGCTTCAAAGAGCTGATTACAACTCCAGTGCTGAAGAATGATGTACTAACAGCTGTGTTGTCACGCTTCAAAGTGTTGGCGACATACTCAACATCAGCTGGCAGTTTATCTTTAACATTCAAGTTAGTGACAGCAGCGTTACCAGTACTAGCAACAGTTATGCGGTAAACAACATGTGTACCAGGTGTAACGTTGACTGATGTGGCGTAAGCCGTGCTACCCTTAACGGCAACTTGTTTGGTGATGGTGTAGCTTGGTCGAGGAACGGGTGTTGCCCGGACAGCGTTACCACAAGTCGTGATAGCGGCGAACAACATGTTACCTTTGGAGTCTAGACGGATGATAGCTGGTTCTGACTCGTAAGCGAAAGAAGACGTGGTAGAGCGTAAGTAAGCATTGGTGCCAGGGATGTGAATAGCACCGGAAACGCTGAAACGAGCTGCTACCCAAGCGTTAGTGGCGATAACTTTAGTGCCGACAGTAACGTTACCGTTGCGATGAACAGCGCCGACAACTGTGTTAGAAGTTGTCATGGTGTCGACTAAACTTTTGTTGGCACCGACGTAATTGAAGATTGTCTGGACGTCATGATAGGCTGAAAAACCAGTGTTATTGGTATCGTAATCGTGTTTAAAATTGGTAATCTTGGTACTGGTGGTTGAACCAGGAATACCACAATAGATAACATTAACTTTGTCACAGATTGTTGCGGCAGCCGCTGGCGTGTAATGATTAGTAGCAATTCCGACACCGGCGATTGCGGCGGCGAATACGCCAAACACAAGTCCGACTTTGGCAACTTGCTTAAGTTTATTAATAATGTTCATAGCTATTACAGGTCTCCCGATTAGCGTTAATGACTTTTGAGGGTCCACCCTGTTTTGCTGTTAGTTAGATAATTCCACTTTCGCGAAAAATCGTCAATCGATTATTTCACTCTAGTGACTCCACCCTGTCCTTCTCAGGCAGGTTGACTTTATAATACCACATGCTTTTATAATTGTCAATAAGCAATACCACATTTGATACCATAAGCAATATGCTCACCCCTATAAAGTTAATGCTTTTACCAACCTATCGGGTACGACCCGATAGATAATACTATCGCCTCCAGTCATCTTAGGCCTGCCTCCAGTCATTCCAGTATTACGTCCAGTATCCCCGGCTTAACTCCAGTCATCCCAGACTTGATCTGGGATCCAATCAATTGTTACGCGAAGCACCGTCTACTTTCAGGCTTACAGTTCCAGTCCAGACGGAAATGATAAACATCGCACCATAAGTTATCTAAGGTGTTTCGAGATTGACTAATCGGGAGTCATGGTTAAGAAGCTGGCCGCTGTGGTCAGTTAAAACCAGTTTTATCGTACGAACATCGGACTCAATTACTGACAATCGGTCGTCTATTTGGTTAATTCGCGCCGGCAAGTACGCCAAAGATTCTTGGCCCTCAATTAAAGTAGCGAACATGCCATGTATATCTTCCAAGATTAAAGCAGTGTATTCATCACTTCTTTGCTTACTCATATGTTCATATTTTACTCTGATTATTTACCACCAACTAAATTTTTAAGAATTATTTAAACATACTTTACCTTCAGCGGTGTCATCCCAGCACAAGCTGGGATCCAACCCGTACAATAGCTGAGGTACCGATAGAAACCCCTAGGTGCAAGCCTTCAATACCTTCACCAAAACGACCAGCCTCACAATTCAAAATTCCAACTTCGAAATTCGAACTTCTAACCGGCGTTCGAGGTATCCACCCCAGCCTTAGCCTTACTAAAGATAAAGCCGAAGGTGCTCCCCTTGCCTTCAACAGATTCAAATATTAAAGTGCCCTCTTCGGCAATTATCACTTTTTTGGCCATGAATAAGCCCAGCCCAGTACCATCTGGTCGAGCTTTACGCGCGTTACCAGCCCGATAGAACTTAGTGAACAAATGCGGTTGATCGCTTTTAGCCACGCCAATTCCATCATCTTCTACTCGCAGTTCAACAGTCGTTGGCGTATCTATTAAACGGACATTGACATGCCCTCCGGCCGGTGTGTAATAAATGGCATTATCGACAAAGTTCATAATCACCTGGCGAGTTTTGGTTTCGTCAAGCATCAAATCTGGGAAATTAGCCGGTTTGTCATAAGTCAGCTTAAGCTGTCTTGATTCGGCAGTTTCTTTCAATTGCTGAAGCTCCTGAACTACCATCGAAGCCAAATTAACTTTAGTTTTTTCGATGATGAATTTCCCGGTTTTAAGGCGTGAGACGTTCAACAGATCAGCTATCAAGTAGACCATCCGTTGGGCACTGAAAAATGCCTGACCTAACATCTCGCGCTCCATAGGCGTAACTTTTCCGGCGTCGCCCTCCAGCACCATACTGATATAGCCTTTAATGCTGGTCAGCGGTGTCCGCAACTGGTGCGAAGCCATACTGATGAAGTCATCTTTGGACTCGTCCAGCTCCTTCAGCCGCTCGTTGGCTCGTCGCAGTTTACGGGTAGCTTCATCAACCTTAGCCTGCAAAGTTAAGTTAAAGTTCTCTATTTGCTCGAAACGCAAAGCATTTTGAATAGCAATCACTAGTTCATTGGCGATTATCTCTAGCAACTTAACATCTTCCGGAGTATAAGGATCGCCACTTTTCTTTGGTCCTAACATAATGTCACCGACGTATTCTGATACCGAATTCAGGTTTGGTGACAAGCGGGCAATGACTGCGATATTCTCCTTATTTAAGAGTTTACCTAGTTCAGCATCTTTGCCTTCAAGATAGTCAGATACGATCACTTTTTGATGAGCGTCGTGGATATTTGTATGCAATCGCAGTATGTCTTCATGCTCGAATTTACTATCATGATTCTCGATAACGCGCATCGGAAAATATTGGGTTTTTTGAATAACAAAAGCACAACTTTCACATTTCAAATTACCTTCAATTACCGCAATACTGCGACTTAATATGTGTTTTAGTTCAACTTGGGTCACTAGCACTCGGTTCAGGCTGTGAAGGAATTCTTGAGGATCATATGCATCTTTGTAAAAAATACGATTAGATATTCTGTCGAAAAATTGTCTGATTCTCTGGAACGAAAATGCCAATGCAAGCGCGATAGCGATGTTAACCAACTGGGTCACATTCTTAGATGTATTACCGTTTAAAATTACCGACGTTATACTAAAAGCGGTGAACGCATACGCCAGAGCTAGCGATGAAATTGTAAATAAATAGGCCAAGCCTCTGGTAGCGGCCCGTCGAATATCAAACAGTCGATGTTTGACGATAGCATAACCTAAAGCTCCAGTAAAAATCAGGGTAAAGAACGATCCATAGGCAATAAATGAAGTATTCTTGAATAGTATGACAAGCAATAGATTGGTGATAAATATCAGCCCAAAAGTACCAGCTATGCCCACTAACACAAAACGCAACTGAAGTTTGGTGTTACCCGTTGAATGTCGGTATTTGTTTATCAAATTCCATATACCACCCCCCAGCATGCCAGCTACCAGCAACACAAAGAACGCGATTCCCGGTTCAACAGTTGGGCTGGCAGAACCGTTTTTAACAACTATGCTACTAAATACTAGGGGCGTGAGTGTCAGCGACATAACTATAAGGGTGTAAACGATTGCCAACAACCTAAGTGTTTTTGAGCCTTCAAAAGATTGGGATGGAAATACGGTAAAAGTCAGGTAAACCATTAGACACAATGGTGCCGCGGTGAATAAAACAAGCCTTACCCAGATTAATTGCGAAAATAATATTGGATGAAGTGAATAATAATTGACTATTGACCACAGTATAAATGTGCCAATCATTATGATGAATAAGCGGTTAGTCGTACTTTTTGGGTTCTTGGTATAAACCACTAAGCCAAGTAGACCGTTCAGGAAACAGGTTAGACTAAGAAATATTATCTCGAGCATACCTACCTAATACCGAACTAATTAATGCTAATGCTTATATTGTAAGCGATTAAGGCTTTTCTACCCATTTTTGTTTTGTACCTGGTGAAAAGTAACGCGGGTGACCATTTTCCCAGAGGACAATCTGGATTAATTCATCTGCATCGCGCGTTTTTGCGACTTCGGCGAACTCCGAACTTCTTTGGACTAGACTGTCGTGAATGGATTTTTTGACATGCTTATTTAGCTTACTGGAATCAGCCACGTCCTTTTGCATTTCAATATTAATTTGCAGGAACTGGTTGTGGTGAACGTCGTACTTGGTAGCCATGGTAAAACGTTCGGTAAAAAAGTCTGTCATATCGGGACTCAACAGCCCCTCTTTGATGTGCTCAGGATAAATGTTCAAGCCGTGCAAAGTCACCGACAAATCGGCGCGTTCATAGACAAACACGAAAGGATGATCACGTTTAACTAATTTCTGGATACCGGCTTTTTGAATCTCAGCTTCTAGATTGATGTCATACTTTTGCATTTTGGCTTGAATGGTTTGGAAATCCATCACACCACCGTGATCGCCAATCGAATAGCGGATTAGCGGTAATGCGCCGTTAGCCGTTAGCACAACATCGTTATCAACCGCTTCGAACTCGATAAATTTAGGATTAAACTGGGCTAGCGTAGGTGTTCGTTCTATCTGATTAAACAGGTCACGATAAAGCAGTGGATCTTCGATAGCCAAACGTCGAATCAAAATACTCAGTGGCGTTTCGCCGGCCATGGCACCAATATCGGCCGATCCATAGATATTCAGCGTGTCCAAGATTGGATTGCCGACACCTGCTTTTTCACATACATAATTACGAAAAGTCTCATTGAACGACTCGGCTGCGAATAAGAAGCGGATATTTAATTTTTTGAGATCAATATTTTCTTTGGGGGCATCGTCAACTAACTCTTTAATAAATGGCGGATAACCGACGATAATAGTTTGGTCATATGTCGGTGATAGTTTTCTTAATGCTTTGTTGATTTCGGCTTTATTGTATCCGGCTGGCAATATCGACAATGGTTCAGCCATTCTGGCACCTGCCAATTCAAAGGCCCGCATGGTTATTACGCCACCAATCCAAACGCCCATACCGAAGCCGACTATTACTAGAGTGCGACCTTTACCATATGATGAACTTTTGATGAAATCTTCCAAAGCATACGAATACTGATTGCTTAGTTCATCATTTCTCGGAAAATAATACGGATCGCCAGTAGAACCTGATGTAGCGCATAACAATAAAGCCGTCGCTCGGTCGGACTCCCAGACTAAATCATCAAGCTTATTAGGGACCAGATAGTTTTTCTTACTAGTTATCGGCACTTTTCGAAAATCAACTTCGGTCGAAACAGTGTCGGCTTTAAAGCCATTTTGGTTCAAAAATGACTTATAAGCCGGTAATTCTTTGGCGGCTTTTTTGAATAGTTTTAAGCTATAACTACTCACGGGCCACTCCGTTCATTCGTTCAAAACCGAGCGTATCAGCCACTTTGTAAGTTGGTAAATTCTGACTTTTAGCATCTTCGAAAATTAGGCTTAAAGTCGATTCAATCTGTGAAGTTCGTTCTAGTACTCGCCGTTTATCAAAGCCTCCTGGCTCAAGTTCATCGGCGACGTATATTAAACCGCCGGCATTAGCTACGTAATCTGGTGCGTACAATATATTGCGAGCGTGCAGCTGATCGCCGGCCGAGCTGTCATACAACTGATTATTGGCCCCACCAACCACGGCCTGGCAATTCAATTGTGGAATTGTCTTGGAATTAAACTCATTACCGAGAGCACAGGGTGAATATATATCAACTGGTTGTTTGTGTATGTCATCATTATCGACGATTGTGATTGATGGCAATTGCTTTTTGAGGTCGTGGCAAGCGGCTTCGACAATATCTGATATGTACACTTTGCCTCCGGCTTCCGTAACCAATCGAGCAATTTCACCGCCCAGCTTGCCTGCACCCTTAATAGCTACGCTTCTGCCCTGAAAATCGGGCTTATTATAGAGGTGCTGCAAGGCCGCTTTCATGCCATAGAATACCCCCAATGACGCTACTTTCGATGTACTCAACTCGCCCCTATCTGCGGCTACAACTCCAAGCATATGACTGGTTGAGGCGGCCATATGGACGACATCAGCATCACTTATACCAACATCGGTTCCGGTCTTGAACAACCCACGTAATTTTTCGATTAATCGAGCATAGGCGGTTAATACTTGTTGTCGGTCAAGACTGTCATCGGCCATAATCACTGCCTTGCCACCACCGTAAGGCAAATTAGCTAATGCGCATTTATAACTCATAGCTCTGGATAAGTTCATAACATCGCGCATTGCGGCGGATTCGTCGACATACGTCTTAAATCTAGTGCCGCCTAAGGCCGGACCACGATTGGTATTATGGACACCAACAAACGCTTTTAGGCCACTGGATTCATCTGTTAGAGCAATAATAAACTCGTGGTTATCAAATTCTTTAAAAGTCCGCCACGAAACGGTGTCTGTCAGGTTATGAGAATTGGGTATGTCGTTTTGAGTGACCATTCTGGTATTATAGCTTAGGTGTTAAGGGCTACTGCAACTCCTTAAGCATAATATAAAACGGTGATATACATAAATCTTTTTTTAATGATTCGTTGTTCTAATTACTTCTATGAATAAATCAACAGTACCTGTACTCCGCAACCAATTATTCGAAATCCTCGAGCTCGCTAGGCTATCACCATCGGTGCACAACACCCAAGCTTGGTTAGTAGAATTCGTTGACCAGGGTCTAAAAGTATCTGTCGATCGACGGTACACTTTGGGTGACGGTGACCCAACCGGCCGGCAAGCGATTATTGGTATTGGCATATTCTGTGAAGCGATTGTCTTAGTCGCCCTTGAAAAAGGACTAGAAGCCAAGCTATCAACCTTCAAGGATGATAGCTTGACGATTAATTTTCAATCGGCAAAAGCCCAAAGATTCACCGATAAAACTATTGATTATCTGTTAAAACATCGAGCCACCGACCGTAGCATTTACAAACCAGTCGCTATATCCAACCAAGCCATACGCTATATCCAGTCGGCTAGTAAAGATTTGCAGGCTGAGATACATGTAATTAGCGATATTAATCAGATAAAAGAAATAGCTAATCTAACGAGTCACGGAATCGGTCTAGCCATCAGTAGTCCAGACTTCCGTAACGAACTAGGCCGATTCCTGGTGGTGCCTTGGTCCAAGAATAAACGTGGTATTGCGGTCAAGAGTCTTTACATTCCGCTTTTCGTGGCAATTTTTGAGCCACTACTAATGCGCTTAGGCATAGGTTTGCCACTAGAAGTCAAACTCGAACGACGACGCTGGCTATCGGCCAGTGCAGTGATTGCCATTACCGCCGAAGGTGACTTAACTAGATACTGGATAGATGTCGGTCGGGCTTATTTGCGGGTTAGTTTGATCATAGAAGATCTGGGCCTATGCCAAGCAACCTCTGGAGCAATAGTCGAAGCTTCGAACTACCATGAGGACGTCGAAGCAATGATTGGCACTAATCAAAGAATTTTATCTATGATACGCATCGGCAAGGGCTCCAATCATCGACAATACTCGCCTAGAGTTGACCTAGACGAAATAGTTACATTGAGCTAACGGCCGACTTGAGAACTTTAGTGTGTTTTTTGTGATCGCGACGATAACGACGAGTTTGATGATCGGCTAGTAGTTCTTTCTCTAGCGAAATTACATATCGTCCAGATTTCAATGGTTGGCCTAAAGCTATAGCTTTCGCCGCGAAAGCCAAGACACCGCCAGTCATCATAACTGTTGAGCCTAGCTGTGGGTGCGTAACGATAGTCGTTCCAATCTTGAGCAATGATTTTTGCATTTTAATAGTCATATTGTTAGGATCAATGATGCTTACAGCGTGTTTGGTCCACTCCCGATAATTTTCCAAAGGTTTTTCGATCAAATCTTCAATACCTGGAATCATCCCATGGAACAATTGACGCTCGGGTTCGAGGTCAAACCTTTCAACATCTAGCATTATAGTATCGCCCAATTCAGTCGCCATAATGACTGGAATTCGGCGCTTTCGGGCCTCGTAACGAATCCTGACTTTCATTTCGATATCATCGATTTCATCAATCGCTAAACTAGCTTTCCAGGGCTTATCAAGTATTTCACCTATATTATCGGCGGTCACTTTATCGAAAGTTTCAATTGTCGAATACGGGTTCATTTCGTAAATTTGCTGGCCAATGACCGTTGATTTGCCTTTACCAACACTCGATACACCGGTCATTATCCGGTTTAGGTTAGATCCGCTTATCACTGCGCCGTCGATCAGCTTAATCCGACGCGATATACCACTCATCGATATGACCAAGGCTCCGGCACTGCCGACACTCATCCCGAAGGCCGCAACGTCTAGATCGAATAATTTCTTTTGTTCTTTGGCGGTGATTAGATCACGGTTGCGAATTGTCCGCAAAGCCTCAAAATCATCTTGCGCCAATACGTGAATCAGTTGATTTTTCCACGGAAAATACACCCATGAACCAATTTGCCAGGCCTGTTTACCGGCGTAATGTTCGTTTAACATATCAGCGATTGATGCAACTTGAACGTCATAGTTGGCTCGATACAAATGAGCATGAGTACTTAGCAATAGCTCGGCATATTGTTCGGCATAATTATCGATAACTTCAGCATTAGGATAGCTAGCCAGCAATTTCTCAAGCTGATTAGCGCCAGTTTTAGAATCCATGTTTATAACTATCGGCGCAATTAATCCATTGTTAGCCGATTTGGTTTTGGTCGCGACGGCTTTCAGGAACTTTGGATAACTATCGCTAGGATTGGTTAGTACTAGATTTTTATGACCCATATCAATGCCTACTATACAACACGCTGGTATATCTATAAAACCCAACGAAAAGATTGTACGGTATGCCCTACTGGCGTAAGACTGTCATGTGACACAAATCACGATTGTCGAAGCAGACCAAGCGATTAGCCAAATGTATCGATTCAAGTCGAAACCGAGGACTACGATATGCAAACTTCGAAAAACGGTAAACTGAGGCTCGCCCTATCCGAAAACATGAAACCCGACATTATTCTTCATTCATCTTGATTTAATGATGCCCATAATGACCGGTGATGAGATGCTCGTGAAAATGCGATCTAGTGAATGGGGTAGCCATATTCGAGTAATCATTCTAACAAATATTAGTCGTGATGAAGCACCTTCAAAGTTAAGACTACTAAACGTTGATCGCTACATCGTCAAAGCCCACACCACCCCCAGCCAACTAGCCAACACCGTCTCCGAACTCCTCTCCCCACCCAACAAGGTGAGACCTTGATATCTTCTTTCAAGGTGAGACCTTATGCATCATAGGTTGTTATTAAATATGAAATAATTATTAATTTTCAAGGTCTCAACTTGAAAGAAGGACACTAGGCACTACAATCAGGCTATGCCGTCAAGAAATGTGGTTAAACATTACAGTCAGGACACCTTCTATCATGTCTATAACCGGGGCGTGGCAAAACAACTAATCTTTATTGACAACTTGGACCGGTTGAAACTAATCAGCATAATATCTCGTCACCTAGACCCAACAAACAAAAGTATTAAGTCCGACGGCACATATTATCGTAAATTTAATCAAGACTTAGAGCTGCTATGCTACTGCTTGATGGGCAATCACTTCCACATGCTTTTATATTTGAAGAGTGATCTAGATGCCTTACATCTGTTCATGCAATCAGCCATTACCGCATATACTATGTATTTCAATAAGCGCCATAAACGTGTGGGCACCCTTTTCCAAAGCGTTTTCAAAGCTTCATCAATCTTAAACGAAACATACCTAATGCACATTAGTCGTTATATTCACTTAAATCCACCATCTTATAAAACTTATGCTTATTCAAGTTTTCAGTACTACATATCCCAAGTCCACCCAGTTTGGATTAATCCTGACCGGATCCTCAATATGTTTCAAGGTGTAAACTATGCACAATTCGTCGATGACTACGCCGATTACGCATCTACTCTGCAGAACATCAAACACGAACTAGCCAACTTTTCTCCCAGCACATTCAACAAGGTCTCACCTTGATATCGTATTTCAAGGTGAGACCTTGTGAGGCGTGGGGTTCTGTGAATGAAATTTGAGGGAAAAGATTGTGCGGTATGCGCGACTGGCGTAAGATTGTCTTATGAGTAAAATTGCCATTATCGAAGATGAACCGTCGATAGTTGAAATGTACAAGTTCAAACTTGAACAAAGTGGCTTCGAAGTCCAGTTTTCGTATAACGGTAAAGATGGCTATGAGCTAATCTCGAACTTTAAACCAGACCTGATACTACTCGACTTAATGATGCCAGAAATGTCTGGTGACCAATTACTGGAGAAAATCCGGCGCACTGATTGGGGCAAAAATATCAAAGTTATCGTTCTAACTAACATCGGTGAAGATGACGCACCACCGAGTCTGACCGAGCTTGGTGTTAGCCGTTACGTGATCAAAGCTCAGAACACTCCGTCAGAAGTAGCTGTAATGGTCGGAGAGGTCCTAGCCGAACAGCCCTAAATAGGATTGTTTTAATATACAAGCTAGCATAGGATTAAATATTATGACTAAAATCGCGATTATCGAAGACGACCAAGCTATTAGTCAAATGTACCGCTTCAAGTTTGAAGCTGAAGGCTACAGCGTCCAGACCGCTGAGAACGGCAAATTAGGCCTTGAGCTCAGCGAGAACATGAAGCCGGACATTATCTTACTGGATTTGATGATGCCAGAAATGACCGGCGAACAGATGCTGACAGCTATGCGTAAAACTCCTTGGGGCAAAGATATAAAGGTTATCATCCTGACCAACATGGGCGAGCAAGAAATACCTGAGGCTATCAAGCACCTGAATGTCAGTGGTGTAATCCTTAAAGCCGATATGACTCCACGTCAAGTTGCCGAACTGGTCAAAAAGCAACTGGCCAAATAGAAGACAATTAACAATTAGCTATTAGCCAAGACCAATGAATTAACTTTTAGCGATTGGCAATTCCAATAGCTAATCGCCAATCGCTAAATCATTGCCATTAGTAATTTGCTAATGGTTAATTGTCGATGTCGTCGATTCGAACTTCCAAATTCCAAATTCCCATTTTCAGGTATACTTATCAGTAATATGAAAATCGCAATTATTGGTTATGGTGACCAAGGCCGCTCAGCTTACGAATACTGGAACACGGCTGATAACGAAATCACTATTTGCGACCGTAATGAAAGTCTGCAACTGCCAGAAACCGCCCAAAAACAATTGGGCATATATTATTTGCATCGCTTGGACCGCTTCGACCTGATAGTTCGTAGTCCGAGTGTTAAACCAAAAGAAATCGTCGAACAGAATAGTCCAAATATTCTCGACAAAGTAACGACCGTCACTAATGAATTCTTGAAAGTGGCCCCCAGTCGTAACATCATCGCTGTTACGGGAACTAAAGGCAAAGGCACTACTAGCAGTCTAATCGCCAAAATGCTGGAAGCCTCTAGTTACCGCGTCCATTTGGGTGGCAATATCGGCATTCCGCCCCTTGATCTTTTAAAAAATGATATTAAAGCCGACGACTGGATAGTTCTAGAACTGGCCAACTTCCAACTCATCGACTTACAGCAATCGCCACATATTGCCGTCTGTCTAATGGTCGCTCCCGAACACATGGATTGGCACGCCGACACCGATGAATATTACAATGCCAAAAGCCAACTATTTCGGCATCAAACTAGCGACGACATTGCCATATATAACGCCAATAATGAAATCTCGACCCGCATCGCTAGTACTAGTAAAGGCTGGAAAATACCCTACATGGCTTTCCCGGGTGGACAAGTCATAGATGGCCGGATTCAAATCGACGATCAGACTATCTGTGACACCAGTGAGCTAAAACTACTTGGCCGGCACAATTGGGAAAATGTTTGCGCAGCCGTCACCGCCGTATGGAAAGTTACCCAGAACATTCCGGCCATGCGTGACGTACTGACTAGCTTCAGTGGCTTAGAACACCGCTTAGAACTAGTCCGCGAGCTTGATGGGGTAAAATATTATGACGATAGTTTTGGCACCATGCCAGACACAGCGATTGTCGCTATTCAAGCCTTTGCTCAACCCAAAGTCATCATTCTGGGGGGGTCGGATAAAGGTGCTGACTTTACCGCTTTAGCTAATGTGGTCGCTCACAGCGACGTTCGACAAGTGCTATTGATTGGTCAACAAGCCGATAAAATCCGTCAAGCACTGGACGACCAAGGTTTTCACGAATATCAAGCCGGTGGCAATAACATGACCGAGATTGTCGCTAACGCCCGTAAAGCCAGCGAAAATGGCGATGTCGTTCTACTATCGACTGCCTGCGCCAGTTTTGATATGTTCGAAAACTACAAAGATCGAGGCGATCAATTCAAGTCAGCTGTCCAAGCACTCGCTTAACCTGATTGATAATCGCTGGTTCTGGCTGCAAAACTTTGGCTCTACCTTTGGCTAGCGCCACGATTTCAGCTTCTATCCAATGATAATGGGTACAGCCGAGGACAATGACATCAGCGCCTTTGTCCAATACTTCGGTGATACGTTTGGCGATTACGTCATGATCGATCTGATTGGCCTCAATCATCGTCGCCCAATCGCTACAATCAGGTTCGAGGACTTCAACTCCATAGGCAAACCGCCGTTTCAGACTATTGTAACGACGGCTAGCCAGGGTTGTTGGCGTCGCACAGACAGCGATAATCCCGACCTTCGAACTGCCAGCAGCTGGTTTGACCATTGGTTCAACAGCGATTAACGGCACTGTAAATTTAGCCCGTAATTCACGAATTATGGTTGTCGATACAGTGTTACAAGCGATGACGATAAGGTCACAACCTTCTGCTGCCATGCCACTCAAAATCGGTTCAACTAAAACTAGTAACTGTTCAGGCGTTTTGGTACCATACGGCAAATTCTGCCGGTCTTCACGAGTGACAACTACGGCGTCGGGTAGAGCTCGACCAATCGCCCGAGCGACCGATCGACCACCTACGCCTGAATCGAAAACGCCAATTTTCATATTATTGTTTGTCAGCAACCAGGCGGGCCGATCGAATCACATTCTCGAACAGCGCACAAACGGTTAACGGTCCAACGCCGCCTTTAACTGGAGTAATCGTCAAATCATCACGGTCATAAACGTCAGCCGCCACATCACCTACGGTTTTGCCGTCTTCACTGGCGACACCAGCATCAACGACTACCGCGCCTTGCTTAATCATATCGGCATATAGAATGGCTGGGCTACCAGTAGCCGTAATTATAACGTCAGCTTGTTTGACGACTTCAGCTAAATCTTTGGTCTGACGATCAGCCACACTGACATTGACGTCAGAAGCTTTGAGAATTTTTTCTAATGGCGCGCCGACCAATTTGCCACGACCAACCAGAAGTACCTGTTTGCCGTTCAAGTCGATGTTATAGCCAGCCAGTAACCACATAATCGCCATAGGTGTCGCTGGTTCAAATTCAGCCTTAGAACCTAAGGCATCAACATCTTTATCGGGTGCAACCAGATTAACAATTTCATCGGTTTGGCTGGGGTCTTCTAAAGGCAGTTGGACGATCACTCCATGAATCGTTGAATCGTTACTTAACTTGTTAAGTAATTCCCTGACCTCTGTTTGTTTAACTCGATGAACATCGACATCAACCTGAATATCAGCCCCGTATTGCTGTTTTAGGCGGACATATAAATCAATTATCGGGTTATCGACGGTTACGACAATCGCCAGCTTAGGCTTAATGCCCTCGGCCTGAATCAAACCGCGAACAGTGTGAGCCTGGCGTTGTTTGATATAGTCGGCCAATTCCCGGCCATTAAGTATTTTCACTAAGCTATTGTAACAGAGGTAGAGTTACTGGACAATCGTTGGCTGTGGAGGATTTGGTACTGCAACAGGAGCAACTGGAGCCGGTGCTGGCGCTGAGCTATCGACAATAGCCATATTGTTGGCGATGTACCGGTAACTCTTTGGAACGAACCAAAATACATATATTCCTAAAGTTATGACTAGTAGCAGAGTATTGATAATGAAGAATACTAGAGTATCAATATATTCTGCGTTGTAAGAAACTGACTTTCCGCTAATTTTGGAATTTTTAGCTACCCAAGCATTAGTAAAGTTGAACGACCAAGCCCAACCGAAGAATGGGATGTAAGCACCAATCAAACTTACTAAGAAAACTACAAAATATCCACCAGCTTTACCGTTGAATTCAAATGTCTTCTGGCTGTCCATATGATTATATTCCTGTTTGATCTTAATAATTATCTGTATCATAGCACATACCGGTTATGGTCATCTCATGCTTGCCAAAACAGAGGTAATTTGTTAAAGTTTCTTCGTTGAGATACTTAGTATGTACTACTTTTATATCTTGTATTCGCAAATAGATAATGGGTACTACTACGGCTCGACTTCGAACCTTAAGAAAAGACTGAATGAACATCAACAAGGTAATGTTCCTTCTACATCGTATCGCAGACCACTAAATCTCGCATACTACGAAACTTATACAACTGTTGTTAGCGCTAGAAAGCGTGAAAAACAAGTTAAAAATAGTAGTAGTATCAGAGCCGCACTGCATAAACGATTTGATTCTTAGGGGGGAAATCGAATATCTGTAATAATTCCGGAATTTGTATTAGTTAGCCGGATTATCGCAGAAAAGTACATTTCACAACCCGTTCGACTCCTAGGGGGCCAGCCCGGCCTCCCTGCGGGAAGCCGGGCCAGTAGCTCAGCTGGTTAGAGCGTCTGCCTCTTAAGCAGAATGTCGTGGGTTCAAGTCCCACCTGGCCCTCCACGAAAAAAGACCTGCCGTGTGTAGGTCTTTTTTCGTGGCTGAGTCAAGTGAGGCTTGGAGACACGACATAGCAAATTTTCTGCAAAGAAAATATGCGTAATGTCGTGGGGTCGTCGACAAACTCACGCGCAGGAGCCCCGGCTCCGAGCATGAGTGCCGTCGTGCGTTGTCCCACCTGGCCCTCCATCCTACTTCGCCAAGGCTTCGTAGGATTTGTAATCCTCATTGGCACTAGTTTCGTAGGATTAAGTAATTCTTAAATAAGTAGGATGCCCTCCTTAGCTTTAGCGACGGAGGGCTTATTATTTAAACTATGTACTACGTCTACATTATAAGAAGTATCAACTATTCACAGATATATACTGGATGCACGACTGACTTAAAATCTAGAATTACGGACCATAATTCAGGAAAAAGCAAACATACTAATAAATTTAGACCCTGGAAGATGGTTAGTTATTCAGCTTTTACTACACTTAAACTCGCCAAAGATTATGAATCATACCTTAAAACCGGATCTGGCATAGCCTTTGCCAGAAAGCATTTCCTGTAGCATCTGTAAAAATATACAATGGGGGTCTGCTTGGCAAAAGTAATTTTCTTTTGCCGACGAGGCAAGTCCCACCTGGCCCTCCATTTCCGCGTATGTTAAATTAATGTTAAGTGAAAAACCAGACTTCGCTATTTAGCATATTTATTAAAGAACTTATATTTTTTGCAATAAGTTCAGCTTAACTTATATATTCGTTTAATCATTTTTTGAATTCTAGATTTCAGCTAGATTACTATATCAGCATAATTGTGGCTATAATTAATGGCGGTATTTTAATATATGGTTGTTGGCAGTCGTATAAACAAAAACAATGGATTTGGTTTGGTTTTTTTGGTTTGAGTATAGTTTTGGTGGCTTTCGCATGGTTTTTCGTTACGGCTACACTTACTTTAGGTCAAGCGTTTCAGAGCCTGCAAATTTAATTTTGGTTGCAATCGCATACACCCAGGCCTTTCAAGCATAAGCATTATAAACAGACTTCTGTAGGAGTAGTTTGTTATAGTTAGGTGATGAATAATTGGCATGATATCGCTTTGTCTATTAGCGTGCTAGCATTTAATGTCGCCCTAATACCTTCATTGACTGGCATACAAAAGCCTCGTATGACTACTAGTGTAATGACAGCTCTATTTCTAGTGCCCGAGATTATCGTATTTTTTAGCCTTAACTTATGGTATTCATTTGCGATGGCACTGCTCAACGCTATTTTTTGGTCAATCCTTGCCTACCAAAGATACGTTCAAGTTTCAAATAACAAACTTTAATCTGCCATCACCAAAGTTTCGTAGGATCAAGTAATACGAAAAGGTAGTCTTTTCTTGATTCCAGGATTTGCATGGACAATCCCAGAATAGGTTTAAGTCCATAAAGAGAGTACACTTATAATTAACGAAGGGTATTGAAAAATCGATTAAATTATTATGATATTATCCAAAAAACTATTAGTTATTACTGTTGAGATATTATGTATTGTCGGGCTAACGGGTTCATCGACGGTGTTCGCGACCACTTCGCCATCACTAGGCACAGCGGGTAGTTATTCGGTCTTAGGCAATACAACAGTTACTAACACTGGTAGCACTACAATGCCCGGTGACTTAGGCATTAGTACTGGTGGCGCACCGACAGGCTTTCCACCGGGTGTCGTCGGTCCTCCCGGCACTATCCGCAACGCCGCAGATGCCCTAGCCGCCCAGACTGCCAACACGGCCGCTTTCGGTTTCATCGATCAAGCGTGTGACACCAGCTATGCCGGAACTAAAGACTTAGTCGGGTCCAATCTAGTAGCCGGCGTATACTGTGCCGACGCTTTCACACTATCCGGTACTCTTACCCTCAGCGGCTCAGGCGTCTGGATTTTTAAGTCAGCAACCACACTCATCACTTCAGGTACTGCCAATGTCGTGGGCGGTGATGCTTGTAATGTCTGGTGGCGTGAAGTTAGCTCCACGACACTTGGTGCCAATACTTCATTAATCGGCAATATTCTTGCCTCTACTTCTATCAGCCTGCAGACTGGAGCTAGCTTGAATGGTCGGGCCTTAGCTCAAACGGGCGCTGTGACGCTGGATTCTAACATCATAACAGGCTCAGCCTGTCTGACAGCTTATGTATCCGGATCCACAGCTGTAGTCACCCCTAAATTACCAAATGCTGGGTTTGCACCAGAAAAAACTAAAACACCTTGGAGCGTCATAGCACTAGTAAGCATTGGAGTAGGTTCACTTGTCTTTTATTTACTACAGACAAAAAAGCGCTCGACCTAGTCCAGACTTTACTACCTAGAGACAGATTGAGATTTAGAAAATAGTATGTATGCGAAAATCTGTTCGATAAGAACTTTAATAACTGTTTCGATTGGAGTATTGGCGCTGACGCCACTGCTAGTTTTCATATTTATCAAATCCTCCGCCCAAACCAATCAACCAATACCTATCAAGACAACTGTTCATGCTTCCAGTTCTCAGCCGATACTTGCTTCACTTCCCATAAGCCTCATAATACCGCAAATTAAGGTAGATTCAGCAATTGAATACTTAGGCATTACGGCGAACGGCGAGATGGCTACAACGAAAGATCCTAGCACTGTAGCGTGGTACGACCTAGGCCAACGCCCCGGTGATGTCGGTAGTGCGGTAATTGCCGGACATTTTGGCTGGAAAAACAATCTGCCAGCGGCTTTTGATCATTTGAATAAGTTACAAAAAGGCGACAGCATATATATCAAAGACGTGAAAGGTGTAACCATTACTTTTATCGTTAGTGAACTTAGAATTTTCGGCAAAACTGATGATGCTAAAACTGTTTTCAGCTCTAGCGACGGCAAAGCCCACCTCAACCTCATAACTTGCGAAGGGGTATGGAATAATGCTTCACGCAGCTACTCTGGCCGACTAGTGGTTTTTAGCGATAAGCAATAGGCCCAGATTTTTTACTTGTTGCGGCAGCGTAAACGCTAGACCATTGCTATCGTACATGGCTTATTATTGGACTTTGGTTGTGCAGTACATGCACCTTGTTGCGGCTTTAGGAATCTCGCTCAAACACTCGGGGCATTTCTTTTCGGTCGAATCTTCTGGAGTTTTTTTCCTAGCCGCCCGCTCCTGAAGCTTGTTGAGCGGCTTTACAACAAAGAAGAATATGACCACGGCTATCGTCAGGAACGACACGAGCAAGTTTATAAAATCACCGTACAAGAATTTACTATTATTGATGGTAAATGTCAGACCGGAGAAATCTGGCTTGCCGCCAATCGCCCCAATCAATGGCGTAATTAAATCTTTGACTAAGCCAGTGACCACCGCCCCGAAGGCAACACCAACGACAACCCCTACGGCTAGGTCAACCACATTACCCTTCATAATGAATTGCTTGAATTCTTTCAACACAGTTGCACCTCCTCTGTTAGTAGATAGTCTCATGATACAACATAATATGATCAAGGCTCTTCATTGCACTTATGTCCAAACCTATCCTTGTCCGTTTCAAAAATGTTTATAATAATTAATCAACGGCGGGGTGGCAAGCTACCCTCAGAACTATTTATGTTTTGTTTTGAAAACCGCTGCTTCGTAGGGCAATAGTTGGATATGATTGTTTGGGGTTTTCTTGTGTTTAGTTTCGGCGTCTGAAGATATTTGAAAGCGGCCAATCTTAATACTATCGGGCAATTTAATCTCAACGCTTACTTCAGAGAAATTAATTAGGGTTAAATGGCTTTGGCGACCTTGGGTGCGCAAGTAACCCAAGACTGACTGATGGCCAGTATTAATTACACTTAGTTGGCCTTTACGTAATGCCTTAGACGAATTCCGAAGCTTGGCCAAACTTTGATACAACCGATAATACGAATATCGATCTTTGGTCTGAAGCTGAATGTTATCGGTCTGATAATCACTGTTCACTGGCAACCAAGACGTATCGGCGGTGGTGAAACCAGCGTTTTTGGCCGACGACCATTGGAGCGGCGTACGCTCTGGATCGCGACTAGCACCACCTTTGGCGGCTGGATCTTTGATCAAGGACGGCGGGATTTTACCATTCTTCATGCCAATCTCTTCACCGTTATAGATGAAGGCCATACCTGGCAAAGTGAGAAGTAGTACAGCCGCGCTTCTAGCCGCCGGGTCACCGAGACGAGTAGCTAAACGGTGTTGGTCGTGATTACCAAAAGCGTAGCTGGCTACGCATAACGGGCTGTAATCGTCTAAAGCCGTGTGGAACTTTGCCAAAAACTGGCGCCAAGGTTCGGCCTGCCACGGCAATCCCAAACCTTCGAAATTGAACGGCGCTGCCACTTTCGGATCCATGCCTTTATAAAACTCCAGATATTCATTGACCGGTTCGGACGTCTCAGGATACGATTCGGTCACCATGAAGCGCAATGATTTCTGATAAGGTTTCTCTTTGAGGACATCGGCCATCTCGTTCAAATAGCCGTATAGACTTGGCCAGCCTTGACTATATATATGCTTAATTGAATTATAGTTTGAGCCTTCGCCCGGTTTATAGAGTGGGTTCTTGGGATTATCTTTGAAGTCTGGGTCCTTGCCCATAAATCGGACCGCATCGACCCTAAACCCATCGACACCTTTATCCAACCAAAAGCGCATAGCAGTTTTGATAGCTTCGCGAACTTCGGGATTAGCCCAATTCAAATCTGGCTGTTTAACGTCAAAACTGTGCAAGTAGAATTGCTGGCGAGCCGGCTCCCATTCCCAGGCCGTTTCGCCAGTGAATATATCCAGCCAGTTATTGGGTGGCACAGGCTTACCGGACTTATCGGTAGCTTTAGGGTCTTTCCAGATATACCAATCCGAGTACTTGCCTTCCCGAGTTTGCCTTGATTGGCGAAACCACTCGTGTTCATCTGAGGAGTGATTGGGCACTAAATCGACTAGGATTTTAATGCCTTTGGAGTGAGCCGATTTGATTAATTTATCGATGTCTTGAAGTGTTCCGAAGATCGGATCGACGTCACAATAGTCGGCAATATCATAACCAAAATCTGCCATTGGCGAAGTATAAAAAGGTGATAGCCAGATGACCCCAACGCCTAAATCTTTTAGGTATTTAAGCTTGGCGGTAATGCCCGGGAGGTCACCGATACCATCAGCGTTAGAATCAAAAAAACTCCGCGGATATATTTGATAAACAATCGCCCCTTGTGGCCACCGCTTATCACGCCTGAATTTTAGAGTTTTGGCTATATTCATAAGCATATTCTATCAGGCTACTGGCTATTCATTACGCCTAATATTAACAACGCCCCCTCTGAGACTGGCGATGCCTAGAAAGGGTCATCTCTGTACCAGGTAAGTTCAATAGTCACACCCGTACAAGAATCGGTGAAATATTTGATAGCGCTATTTTGACTAAACTATATTTATGTGCTATTCTATTATTTATGAAACCTGAGGCAGTTATGGCCCAATCGGAGCTTGACGCTATCCAGATGTCAAGGACTATTAGTGACGCCGCATTTTTGAGTGGCGGCGCAATAATCGAAAATGGCCAACTGTATATAACTCCTGATCAATTAACTATAGTTAGGCAACAATACAAATCCAACGCTGATGCAATAGGACAAATTGCTTTGTACGATCAGTCAAAAATACTTGAAGCCTCAGTGCTTGATACTCCAGTCGAGACTCTCATTAATCAAGAAATGAATCGTCGACAACTACATGACGACATCGACAGACTGGTCGGTCCGTACTGTCACATATTTGACGAAAAAATTCCGCGGCCAGGTGAGATTAGGAAATCGCGGTTTGGTAAGATTAAGAACTTTACAGAGTGGCAGCAAACTATAAATCGTAATGGTCTTGATGTAAAACATGATTTCAGGGTCGAGTTCACCGGCACAAATAACGACCTTGTGCCTATGAAAGCTATGGTCAGATTATTCATATCTGGTTCGTTTAATAATTACGTAGAGATAGATACTGGCTATGATCGCGGTCAACTAGACTCTATTAGTATATATTTTACAAAAGAAGGTACTGTCGGACAGCTTCTGGATGGTAATGACGAAAGCTCCGATGGTTTTTCAAATATGATCAAACGCTTAAATCCTTTGACCTCTGGGAGGAGGTACGTGTTTAGTTTAGGAAATACAGCAATTCCCAAATTAACTATATCCTATTCGAACAGCGGCATCTCCAGTATGTGCAGCTATTGTTATAATCCCTCGACCGATAGATTTGATCTCGTTGGCCAAATTACTGAATCAGATAGGGGTGAATTATATTCAGACCCTGTGGTGTATTCTGATCGGCCGGCCCATCTAGAGAGAGCCGAATTTTTAGACGCGCTCAGTGGCGCGCTGCAAATCATTCCTACGACTCGGCTATCTTAATCCAGTAGCGAAAATTTGAATATCTAAAAATGCGACGGTTAAGCTGTCGAAACCAGCTAATCTTCTAGGCCAGTTATGGCATCTTAACTTCACCTGCCATTAACGCACAATTTAAACAACTAAATGTTCTGAGGAGTGATTGGCGTCAATGACAGGCTTGTTTGAAGCGACTACAATTGTATGAGTGAGGGATGTGGCTTATCTCTTGGGTGATGGTATTTATAGATTCCGGCCAATTCCGAAAAGGAGGCAAGACCATGATATTATCCAAACTCCGAAAATTAGCTAAATTATCAATTATTGGTTTGGTATTCATGGCTGTTTTCAGCATTGGCGTTGGTGCTGTGTACGCCAATAGCTCCTCGACAGCCCAAGGCTCAACCACCAAAACGATTTATAAGTTTGGCACCAACGTCGTCGTCACCGGAACAGTTGATGGTGATGTGTATTGTGCCGGCCAGACTGTCACCATCGATGCCACAGTCAACGGCGACGTCCTGTGCGCTGGTCAGACCGTCACGGTAAATGGAACTGTCAACGGCAATATCAGAGTTGCCGGCCAGACTGTCACCATAAGTGCTAAGGTCGGTAATAATGCTACGGTCGTCGGCCAGACCGTCACTCTCGATAGTATATCGTCGGTCGGGCGTGATGTCGCTATTGTTGGCCAACAACTACAGCTAGATGGATCGATTGGCCGCAATGTCGATCTGGTCGCGACTAACGCGATAATCGACGGCACGATTAATGGCGATGTGGTGGCTAATGTCGGCAATGATTTAACTTTAACTTCGGCCGCCAAGATTGGTGGAAACATTGACTATACCAGCCCGCAAACCATGACTAAAACAGCTAGCGCCGAAATAGCTGGTACCACCACGTATCATGAGCCCAAAACAACCTACTATTATAATAATTCAGCTTGGTTCGGTTGGGCGATGTTATGGTGGGGCTTTTGGGTAGTATCTCTGGCATTTCTGTCAGTAATACTAGTAGCCTTATTCCCAAGGTTATTTAGCAAAATACAGTCTAACGCCTACAAACAACCTGGCTACATTGCCCTAACCGGCTTAGCGGCAATGTTCGTAGCGCCGACCGTCATTGTCACGGCTTTCATTACAGTCATCGGCATTCCGTTTGGCGTACTATTAGTTTTGCTATGGTCAAGCATCCTCATGCTAAGCCTACCGACGGCAATGTACTTACTGGGTAGCAGGCTCCTGCCCCAAACACACCGCGTATTAGCCGTTTTGCTCGGTGCCCTGATTATCGGCGTCGTTGGCATCATACCGATAGTAGGCTGGCTGTTGGTACTAATTGCTATTATATTCGGAACTGGCACGCTACTGTGGTGCGCCGGGCGCTTTACCTATCAAAAATCTAATTCCAAAGCCGTAGGCTAGAATCATGAAACCCAAGCCGTCAAAGACAATGATCGGGTCGATAATTCTGTTTGTAATCATGATGTGTGGAATATTTTTCGGTTTATTTGTCTGGTATGCCCAAACGGTAATTCCGCACACCTATCCCACGCCTTACACTAATTTTTGGTGGGGGTTGGTCCACGGAATATTCATCGTACCAACATTTATTTGGAGTCTGTTTGCCCACTCCATCACAATTTATCAATCACCCAATATTGGTAATTGGTATAATTTCGGCTACGTTATCGGCATCAGCATAATATTTGGTGGCTCGCACGGGGCTCGTAGTAAATCATCAAATAAAAAATAGTAATGTAGTCGCCTCCAATTGATTACTATAAGCATTGTTTTGGTCAATCCAGTAGCGTAAACTACTGTAATGATGCACGAACTCGTCATAATCATCGCTAAATATTTTTTGCTCATATCACTGGTTGTTAGCCTGGTCATTTGGCTAAAGCTTGTCCGCAACGACAAACGAAAATTTATATTGCAAGCTATCCTAGGCGCTATCCTAACGCTCGCCTTAGCCAAACTCGGCAGTAAATTATTCTATGACCCGAGACCTTTTGTAGTTGGTCACTTCACTCCCTATTTTTCGCATTCAGCCGACAACGGTTTCCCGTCTGATCACACCCTACTTACGTCCTTCCTAGCGATTCTAGTCTTCAATTACAACCGCCAGGCCGGCATCGGCCTTTTTGTAGTCGCTCTAGCCGTTGGCTTATCGAGAGTTGTTGCCGGCGTCCATCACCTAGCTGACATTATTGGATCGATTGTTTTTGCGATAATTGGTTACTACGTGGCAGTTTGGCTGATTGGTCTAATTCTGAATCGTATTAATAAACCGATCGCCAGAGTCTCCGATTAATTTGTCTTAATGGTTTGACTGTATACCCCTATGGGGTATACAGTAGTTAGATGCTAGCTGATATTAAACGTCGCGCCTTACACCGGACCAAGATTCTTCAAGGCCAACTTAAAGGAATAGAAAAAATGATCGCCAATGAAGACTACTGCACTGACATCATCACCCAGAACCTCGCCATTCAGAAATCACTGAGCTCACTTAACAAGTTAATTGTTGAGAATCACTTGCGAACCCACATACCTGATAAATTATCGTCTGATGACGAAGTTGTGCAGTCGGCCGCCCTTAATGAGTTACTTAGCCTTTATGAACTAACCAATGTTCGAGGCAAGTAACCATTAACTAATAAGAAAGGCAGATTATGATGAACGATTATTGGGGACGAGGAAGCTACGGTAATAACGGATGGGATATGTTATTCATGATGTTATTCATGGTATTAGTCATACTCGGCATTGTCTTAATTGTCCGCTACCTTAACCAAAATAATAACGTCAAGAGCAACGACCAGTCACTGGATATCTTGAAATCGCGTTACGCTAAGGGTGAAATCGACAAGAAAGAGTTTGAGCAGAAACGCAAAGACTTAAGCTAAGGATTAATTGTAATGTTTATATGGCATGCCCTGTCAATGGCTCTTGCAATGGGTTGGATAATACTATGGCCGCTGATACTGGGATTTAGTCTATCAGGAGCTATCCAGGCGGTGGTATCGCACCGTCAAATGGCCAAACTACTGCCCGATGACAAACCACGCACCCTAGCTTTAGCGACGGCTTTAGGAGCGGCTTCGTCATCATGCTCGTATGCCGCCGTTGCTCTGGCTCGATCAATTTATCGCAAAGGCGCCAATTTTACAGCCGCCATGGCTTTCGAAATTGCCAGCACCAATCTGGTTATCGAGCTCGGCATAGTTATGTGGGTGATGTTGGGTTGGCAATTCACACTGGCCGAATTCATTGGTGGCCCTTTAATGATAGGGATTATGGCCGTCCTGTTTAAACGATTTATTACTCCTCGACTGCACGCCGAAGCTTGGCGACATGCTAATGAGAACATTCCAGGCAAAATGGAAGGCCACGCCAGTATGGATATGTCGTTAACCAGTCCTGGATCAATTTGGCAAAAACTTAAGTCCGACCAAGGCAAAACAGCCACCAGCCACTACTTCGTCATGGATTGGATGAGTGTTTGGGTAGATATCGTGCTAGGGTTACTAATCGCTGGAGCAATTGCCGCCTGGGTGCCGGAGAGTTGGTTTGAAAAATTCTTTTTCACTGCCCACCCCTTAGTATCAGCAGTTTGGGGGCCGCTGATTGGTCCGTTAATTGCTGTTATCAGCTTCGTCTGTAGTGTCGGTAATATCCCGCTGGCGGCTGTACTTTGGAATAGCGGAATCAGTTTCGGTGGTGTCATCAGTTTCATATTCGCCGATCTTATCATTTTCCCAATTTTAAGAATTTACTATAAGTACTATGGTCTCAAAATGGCAACCTACATATTTGGCATTTTCTACATTGCCATGGCTGGCGCTGGCTACCTCGTCGAAATCATATTTGCCATACTACACTTAACTCCACACGATCGTAATGCCATGGTAATCAATCAAAGCATTACGCTAAATTACACTTCATATCTAAATATATTGTTCCTGATTTTGGCCGGCTGGTTAGTATTACGTTTTCTGCGTACCGGCGGACCAATGATGTTAAAGATGATGAATAAGCCAATGTCCGATCACGCACATCACCACCACTAGCCCTAACTGACTACCGTCTTCTTCACTTGTCTGATAAGATAGAAGACGTTAATATGCACCCGTAGCTCAGCGGATTAGAGTACTTGGCTTCGAACCAAGGGGTCGCAGGTTCGAATCCTGCCGGGTGCACCACGAAACAGCCTCAGCTTTATTGCTGGGGCTTTTTCGTGGTCTGTCGGCAAGATCGGATCGGCGACTTGTATTATGCGAATGCATAATACAGTAGTCGCAGGTTCGTCGTAGCGAGGACGCACGCAAGAGCTCGCTCTGAGCACGCCGTAACGAAGAAGGACTTTAGTCTGCTATCCTGCCAGGTGCACCATCCTCCGTCGCAGACCCATTTCGGATCAGCTATGGAGGGTTTTTGCTATTTATAAGATCAAATCTTTCACCTATCGGGTACGACCCGATAGGTGAAACTGGCGAGTGTTGATATTCAGATTTGCTATGCGTATTAACTCAACACCTTTGCAACATAAAAGGTAGGCAACCTAAACTGTAGTTACTACTAAATAATTACAAGGAAAGGAGCCTACCATGGCTTATTCTATCAACCCTAACCTACCTAGGGCGAGAGCTTTCGCCCTAAAACTACTCATTAACGAAGGCCAATCACTGCAAGTGGTGGCTAATAGATGCGGTGTACATCGCTCAACTATCTACCGCTGGAAGCAAAAGTAGCTACAGCTAAATAATCGCTATAAGATTATATATTAACGTTAAACTCCTGGCTTTGGCGTCGACCGTTTGAAGGTCGAACCTAGACTACAATCCGCAACTCTCGACGGCCGGCTTGGAAAGGGCGATTTGCCCGAGCATAGTAATGGTGTCTTCACTAAACGGCTGTCTTCTAGTGTCGTCGATTTCAAAATAGAATGAGGCTGGCTCTGGACGATTGAATACTCGGCCCGTCACAACCATATGACCACCGATTCTGAAACCACGGATATTAACGATTTTGCGATTATATACATCCACCGCGTACACGAATTGGTCGGGATCAATGGCCATTTCATTAGCCATACGTTGTTCCAATGACGGTTCAAAATCTAATTGTGTCGCCACGCCTAAAGTTGTTGTCATGATGTTTGGTGTTTATTAAGCCTTGTACATATATTATAAACCCAGTCGTAAATAGACTTATCCACTGTCAGTAAATAACAGATGTGACAGATTTTGTTATACTCCTTATGTACGACAAACACCCAACTTGGAGTTTAGATAAAGCTTTGGATAATTCTAGTATCGATTCAACTAACAATTCATTAATTGCTAAAAGTGTTGAGCTAATAGCTGCGGCCCAAGCACCGAATGGCGCTTATCCAGCCAGTCCGACATACAATTCATACAAATACTGTTGGTTTAGAGATGGGTCATTTATTGCTGACGCCATGAGCCGATCGGGCAATATTGAAAGTGCTGAGCGTTTCTTCAACTGGTGCTTTGGGGTAATAGTCGGCCGACGAGAAAAAATCAATAACGGCGAACTACTTGACGCTAGATTTAACCTCGACGGACAAGAAGTGATCGACGACTGGGAACCTGTTCAGCTCGATGGATTTGGCACTTGGTTATGGGCACTGGCTGGTCATACTAAACGCCATCAGCGATCTATCGACAAATACCATGAGGCCATAGACTTATCGGTCAGCTACCTAGTAAAGAATTGGCGTCAACCATGTTATGACTGGTGGGAAGAACGCAACGGCATACATGCCGCTACCCTAGCCTGCATTTATGCTGGCTTGCACGCAATCAATCACCCTGAAGCTGAAACTATTAAACAGGCTATCGATTTGAACGCCGAACGGATTGATGCCAGCCTACTTATCTGCGCCTTGCTCGACGCCATTGAGCCTAAGGACTTTTCACCGATATTAATAAAAATCGAAACCGCCCTTATCAGCCCCAGTGGCGGAGTGTATCGTAATCTTGACGACACTTATTACGGTGGTGGAGAATGGTTATTGCTGACCAGTATGTTGGGTTGGTACTACCAAAAAATCGGTCGGACCGAAGAAGCCCAACAAAAATTGAATTGGATAATTGAGCACACCAAAAGCAATGGGTGGATGCCAGAACAATCAACCCAAAACCTAGTTCACCCAGAAACTTACCAGTCATGGGTTGAAAAAGCCGGACCACCAGCTTCACCACTACTGTGGTCGCACGCCATGTTTCTAACCCTTAACGACGTATTAGGCAAACTTAAATCCTAAAAATTGTTGTTTCTCGGCGTCAAATTCATCTTAAGTAATTAACCCGTGCAAAACCTAAGCCCAATGCCTGATTAGCTTAGTCTAAGCTTATAAAATCTCAACTGCTACTTGCGCAATCTTCAACTGCTTGGTAATAATTAGGCGTGGTAATTAAGCATAATCGTTTTCATCCGTATTCACCCTATTGGGTGGGGGTGCTATTTGCGACACTTACAGCCATTACTATTCCGTGGAATTTGTATCTAGCCTTTCAACTTCCGCCAAACAATTTATCTAATCACTGGGATGTAGCCTGGGTCGGTTTTGATATCGGTTTATCGCTAGTCATGGCGACCACAGCTTGGCTAGCTATCATCAAGTCCAAATATTTAATCATGGCGGCCACGATTACGGCCACGATGCTAGTGATGGATGCTTGGTTTGACGTTATTACCGCCCATAAAGGCTACGACTTCATCCAGTCAATGGTCTTGGCCTTTTTCTGTGAAATTCCACTAGCTTTCGTAACGTATCGACTAGCTTACACCATTCTCAAACACGATTTTAAAGGTAGAAAATAACTATTTATCACCCAGCTGACTAGGCATGAGGATGTTGGTTGGGGGTGCCGAAGCGATTTGCTCGGCTGTAGCTTCAACTTTTTGTCTGGGGAAGATAAAACCAAAAGTACTACCTCGATTTTCGATACTTTTGAATAATATCGCTCCGCCATGGGCGACAATAATTTTTTTGGCCATATATAGACCTAGGCCAGTGCCTTCGGGTCGCAATTTACGAGCGTTACCGGCTCGATAGAATTTCGAGAACAGCTTTTCTTGTTCACCACTCGGTACACCCATACCAGTATCGCTAACCGTAAATTCGATGGTAGTATCTGAAACTTGCAGGACAACGTCTATTCGGCCACCGCTGGGAGTGTAATATAACGCGTTATCGATAAAATTCATAACTACTTGGCGTATCTTGGTTTCGTCCAACATGATGATTGGAAAATTGTCTGGCTTGACGAAATTTAACTCGACTTTACGCATGGTCGCGGCTTCCTTG
This sequence comes from bacterium, assembly GCA_021783725.1. Lineage (GTDB taxonomy): Bacteria > Patescibacteriota > Saccharimonadia > Saccharimonadales > UBA4665 > JAJXTN01. The sequence continues at coordinate 51,110 of JAJXTN010000008.1, forward strand.
AGTTGGTCGATTTCACTCTCTACGACATTTGGTAAGTTGGTTGGTCGATTAATAATCACGAACTTACCACTTCGCAACCGTGAAGCATTCAGCAAATCGGCCACTAAGTACACCATGCGTTGCGAGCTATCAAAAGCTTGTTGCAACATATGACGTTGGGGATCGCTCAATGGTCCAGTGTCACCTTCTAGAACCATGCTCACAAAGCCTTTCATACTGGTCAATGGAGTGCGCAGTTGGTGACTTACCATGGTAATGAATTCATCCTTAGCCTCATCAAGCTCTTTTAGATGATCGTTGCTATTTTGCAACTGCTTTAAAAATCTTTGGTTTTCTTCAAATAACAAGCGGTTATCGAGAGCGATACCGACAGTTTCACTTACTCTTTCAATTAATTCGATGTCATCAATTCTGGGCATCGTTTCCTCTAAACCAATAATCATTACACCAGTTAAGTTCTCGCGAGCTCTCAGCTTGGTTAAATAGAAGGACTGAACATTGTAGTTTTCACGGATAGTTTGTAGAGTGCCCGACAATCCAGCACCAAGCCCCAAGCTTTCTACGCGTTTTAGTTTATCTAATTTATCGAGGTCGAGTACGAGATTACGCTCTTTGCTACTTAACCAATCACCATCCAAAGTCATGTATAAACCGGCCAGTAGATTTTCGTTATTATCAGCCAGCCCGCTTTGCTGAAGCATCGTACTAAACGCGTGTCCTTGGAGATTTATAAAATGTTCGTTATATCGATTGAGTGATAATATCGACACCATGGCATAGGGCGAAGAACCAATTATGGCATTACACAGTGCAGTACTAAGTTGCTGTAAGTCTCGTCCAGGCTCGAGAATCAGGATATCAATATCTCTTAGGATTGATAGTGTCCGATTGGTCTGGGCCAATGCCAGGTTTTGGGTATACATTCGCTGAGCGATACGTTCAAAATCTTTCCGTAATGGATAGTGAATGTCTTGGTTGGCCACCAATTGAACAGATGCGTCAACTGTTGGTTGCTGGCTAATTGTTTGGGGGTTACTCATAAGCTACTCAGGATTATTGATAAGCTTTTAACATATCGGGCATTTGCCCATTTGGTAATCGAGAGGCGTACCTAGACGCTGCTTCACGACAAACTTCGACTGCCGCATTACCAAAGAACTCACGATACTTGTTGACTAAATCCTCCAGAACTTTATTGCCGTCACCAGACAATACGCAGTTATAGGTGAGCGGATCAACCGCCAAGCCGTTGATATGGGAAGCCTGTTCGATAGACAAAGCACCAATAATTTTGGCTTGATCTTTAATGATCTGTGAACAAATGATGGCATAGACTTCATTCATGGTAATATCTTGACCGCTGGGCTGATTAGCAATTTGGGAAATCGTATCTGGTGCCGGAATAGTTGGTTGAGGGGTTGGAGTAGGCGTAACCGCTTCGACCGTAATAGCTGGTATCGGACTTAGGTTAGTCCCTGTTGCCATGGCGTCTTCGACCGTCGGATTATGGGCTGGCGGTGAAAGATTAGGTTTATCGAAAGGCTGCATTATGTTTGACCCCCATCAAAAGTTGACGTGTCAGTAATATTGGGATTACTCGATGACGAGACAAGGTGATCGCTTAGATTAGTAGCCTCTCGAATGTCCGATGGATCAAGTAGACAAAGCCCCAAACCAAAAGTAGCTATGGTAAGCAAGTAGGTTAAGTCGACCCAATCGCCATTGTAATATGTATTTTGGGCATTTAGATAGGAGTACCAGAAATCAGCTACATACAATAACACAAATGCTACAAGTATCAGAATAATTGGTAATTTGAAACGTCCTCCTAAGTAACGCCACGACAATGCGTAGATTGTCATAACCATTATAAGGTTTACGACATCACCTACGGCATAGCCAAGATCAAAAAATATGTCCCAAAAACTTTTGCCTTCATGAAAATATATCGTTCCTCCTCTTGCAACATTAACTAAAATAACATAAGAGACGATTAACATTACCAAACTCATAACTATAACGAAAATCTTTGGCCACCGCCCCTTTAAACCATAACGTGCTCCCGAAGCTTTGCTTAATATAAATATTCCATACGCCCAAAGCGGTAAACTGCTAAAATATAGAACGTCCATAAGATGAGTTGTGGGTGATTGCTGCTGAGGATATTTAATTACATAGTACGTCCAAACGGCTTGCCCGAATCCCCATAATATTAGCCCGATAGATATAGAAAATACGCTCTTGCCGACACCACTTTTTAGCCAGCTCCAATGTTTAGCCGACAACAAGCCAAAAATTCCATACAAGACTGCAGCAACCGCCAAGAACGCCTGCCACCAATAATTAATAAGTTGGTACTTAGTATTAGTGACCGCTAGAGCTCCCCAATATATTAGCAAAGCTACTGAAGTCACTACTAGTATAATTGTCTTTATTTTTTTGGTCATTTATTAATAGCCTCAACTGCCTTAATGCTAGCAGTTACGCTATCAAAAAACAACTTATGCTTACGGTAATATTATTGGTTTTTGGGTCGACTGGGCAGTTCGCCGGCTGATAAAGATAAATGATCACCACTGTACTTTTGCTTGAGCATAGCTTGGGCTATTTGGTTCATGACATCTTCGGCTTGTTCATAACTCATACCGATTCGAGCGACTGGGTTAGAAGCATTCTTACCGCTGGTCTGAGAAAATTGTAGAGTCAGACCATGCTTGTTAGCATCAATGGTCATGCCATCGCTATAGATCGTCCTCATATCCAGAGCCATTAGCATGACTATTTTAGAGCCATTGATTAAATCAACGTCTGTCCGTAATTGTTCTGGAATATCAGAATCATAACTGGCCAATTGCCACAGCCTCAATGCTTCATGATCTTGGACTCCGAAGTGACTTATCAACAATAGTAGGATATCTTCAGCAGGACGTTCAATGCCGGCCTCAATTCGCTCCAAAACTGCTTCTTCGATTTCAACAGCACCAGAAACTTCAGCTAAACTTTGATGAGATTGTTCTCGAGTTCGCTTAAGCTGTTGTCCCAAAATTACAAACGGTGCGATATCACTCATATAGTCCATAGTACCTTAAGGGACAATAACAGTGCAAGCCTGCATTTTAAGGGTATAATAGAGCCAATGATTGTCATTCAGAACGTTTCACTAGCCAGTTACTCGGGCATGGGTTTGGGTGGCACGGCTAATT
>JAJXTN010000001.1 GCA_021783725.1 bacterium
ATTGATGCCTGGTTAGTTAAGTATCACTCTTACCGGCCACATAAGGCCTTAGGCTACTTGACACCCAATGAATACAAAGCCAAACTAGAAGCTAACGAAGTGGCGCTCATGTAGTGAACCTCCACAATAAATTGACATAACATACTGAAAGTGTTATCATAAGTATATGAGTAAAGGTGAGTTATGCTCGAAAACGCGAAACGCTGTCCACGAAATATTTGATGCTGGCCAGCAGCGGAATGCTGAGCGTTCGCATTTGCCTTCGGCTGCCATGCTATCCGAGGCGCTTGATCGCACCGTCGCGCAACATGCCGAGATTCAACAAAGAATTGCAAGACTTGCTGGTTGTGGTATTGAGTTTATTATTGACGCAGCTTCTGTTCGAGAAACCTGCGTGTCCGAAAATTGTCCATTTTCTCCAAACGGTCCCGGCTCTGTATAGTTGCGAAGTACGCATGCTAGGGGGGCATAATCAGATCTGCTAAAGCTATTTGTTTGTAAGTAAATTCATATCGAACTTGAAAATTGTTTGATAGACTGTTGCTGTAAAAATGATATCGAAAGGCTGTACGTGAAAGCAATCATCGATACTGCAAAAATTGACGTCGAGACTAGACTTTCGACCCTATGGACTACGGTAATGTTTCTGATGATTACCATAGATGTTCTTGGATTATATATACCAGGAGCTCAAGAAGAAGTGCTAAAGACTGCCGGCAAAACTCCTGTCGATCAACTTATGTTGGGGGCGGCGGTAATGATGGTGTTGCCAATCACTATGATCTTCCTATCACGAGTGCTAAATCAAACTGTAAATCGTTGGGCGAATATCATCGTCAGCCTAATCACAATTGTATTTGTTGTAGGTAGCTACTCGGCACAGCTACATTATTATTTCTTGGGGGCAATCGAAGTTTTTACCATGCTAGCGATTATCTGGTCCGCCTGGAAGTGGCGACAATAAAATGACAATCGATATTTCCGATAAGCGAAGAGCAGTTTATGTCGGAATCATGATTCTGCTAGCATACGGTGTTTTGGTTGGCGGTCTTACCCAAGCAAAGCTACCCGTATTGCTCGCCGATGCAGTCAGCGGCTTGTCGGTTATCGGGATTGCTGTATTGATGTACCCTTTGTTTAAACCCTTCAATAGACCGGTTACGCAAATATATCTGGGACTGAAATTAGCTGAAGGACTGCTGATGATTATCGCCGGATTTGTTTTCCTTATGTCTCCCAGCGCCAGAGGAACGATATATGACCACATCCAGATATGGCCCTTCATACTCGGCGCCTTTATCTTCTATTATTTACTATATCTTAGCCAGCTGATTCCCCGATTTATAGCTATATGGGGCCTACTAGGGACAACCGCGTTAGCCCTATCGACTGGATTGAAACTTTTCGGTCATAGCATACCGGTAGTCGACTATTTTCTGGTATTGATCATTGCCAACGAGTTGTTCCTTGCAGTATGGCTATTCGTAAAAGGCTTTAGCTTTAAGCACGTCTCGGTCAAGTGATAATCCTTTGATATTATAAGTTTATGAGAAAAGTGTTTCTATTTATGATGGTCACGCTCGACGGCTACTTTGAAGGCCCAGATCACGATATAAGTTGGCATAATGCCGGTGGCCAAGAATTTTCCGATTTTGCCAATAATCAACTCGACGAAACAGATACACTAATATTTGGACGAAGGACTTATGAATTGATGGCTGATTTTTGACCATCTGAAGAAGCTATTAAAATGGAACCTGGTACGGCCACCAGAATGAAAAGCTTCAAAAAGGTCGTATTTTCAAGAAAACCAATAATTACCGATTGGCAAAACGTCGAATCAAGCACAAATGTAGTCGAGAAAATGCAAGAACTTAAAAGTCTACCAGGCAAAGATATCGCCGTACTGGCCAGTTCGAACTTATGTCTTACGCTTATCGAAGCTGGTCTACTCGACGAGATTAGACTTATGATTAACCCGATTATTATCGGCAAGGGCACGCCACTATTTGGCGGCACAGACAGACTACTTCAGTTCACTCTGAAAGATTCTAGAACTTTTAAATCAGGTAATGTTCTGCTGACTTATACCTGCTAGTCAGGATATAATTCTCATCATTAAAGCTATGCAGTTAACCTTGAATAGTTTAGTGAAGTAATAATCCAAATCCGTTACAATCATCTTGAAATATCTATGACGAATTGTGCTAACATGAGCTTATGATTGACAGTTATGCTTCTTCGTTGCTATCTGATAGATATGGTTTGGCAAGCAAACTTATTAAACCGGCTACTGTAGGTTTGGGCGAGAGTACATTCATTGTGATTTCCGAAAGCGATACGTCATCAGTGCTGAAATATTATAATATTTACACGCGTGCTGAGAGTATTGCAAAGTTACATAACTATCTTGCTGAACAAGGAGCGCCTGTTCCTCATGTAATCCTTAACAGAGAAGGTGACCTAGTATGTAAGCAAGGCAAAAAATACGCAGTGTTATATACGTTCTGTAAAGGGGTAGCTATCGGATGGACAGAAATATCTAGTAAGCTATCGCCAGAACTTTCGCGTGATTTAGCCCGCATAACATCTAATCTACATGCTGTTCTCCTAAAAGATAGTGAATCAGTTAATCCACATATCAATATCTTAGAATACAAGTCTTCAGACCTTGCAATATCTTCCACATTAAATAAGACAAAACTTCGCAGGTCAATAATTCATGGTGATATAACTAGAGAGAACGTGCTCCTAACAACCGATCGGAATGCGGTGAATGCCATAATCGATTTCGATGATGCAAAATACGGATACCTGGCATACGATATAGCCGTTCTGCTCACTCAAATTTATGTCACAAAAACCTGGGGAATAGACATGCATGGTATCGCTGATTTTATGTCGGCATACTCCTCAGAATTACCATTAAATAAGGAAGAGCTTGAAAGTATTTACACTTTTATGGTACAAAAAAATAATGAGCTAATCACTGAATGTAATCAAAAACTTGCGGAACATATTGAAAATCAAGAAACGCTACTTTCAATACACGATTCCGCAAGTCAAAAACTAAAACTTCTTGAACTACACCAAAGTGAACTTCAGACTATTCTGAACGGTCACGAATAAGCACGTGTAGCGGTAATAGTTTACGTCGAGAAAGTTCATTTTGAGTTAGCTCAATTTCGTCCAATACTCCGTCAAATCGGATGGAATATATCTCAGTTGGCCAGATTTCACGCGATCTACCCCCAGATGATGAGCGTCGTCAGTATGTAGACCGACTTTATAAAGAACACAACCAACCCGTTGGTAGCCCAGATTTCTTTATCGAATTAGTTAGGCCGGCCATTAAAAAAGCTAGGGATGAGCGTAAAGGCATCATCCTCGATGGTCTACCCAAGAAACCCGAGGAGATAGAACCACTGAACAGGCTCCTCGAAGAAGAAGGCATCAAAATTGATGGCATTGTGATATGTGAAGTTTCCCCATTTACCGCCCTCCAACGTGTGATAGACAGGGGCCCTCGTGAAGGCGGTCTCGATACGGTCGACACGGCCATCAATCGTGGCGCAGCCTACTGGAAAGCAATTGACGCCTTCAGAGGAAAACTTGGCGGGTTCCTTGGAATCAAGATTGTAAATGTCGACACAGAGAACATTGACCCTAAAACCGCGGTTCGCAAGGCCAACGAAGTACTTAACTCCATAAGACTGAAGGAAGCTAATGCTAACGTCATAGATATAAAAACGAGAGAAATCACGCTGGAACACTCCGAGTTATATCAAATTTTGCAATCACTTGAAAAACGAGACAGCAAAGAAACCTTAGGCTTATTAGCTAAAATTTTTGTTGATGAAAAACATCAATCTTTTATAGACAAGATTTTAAATGCCGAGCCCGGCACAGAACCGTCTGACGTAAGTCTAGAGATGGTCTCGGCAATGCCTGAATTCAAGCACTTACCATTATCTGCCAATCGTTACGCAGATATGCTAATAAGGAATATCTATGAACCCTTAAGAAATCTTGCCAATGTCATCCCCAAAGAAGTTAGACTAAGATCTAATGGCCAATTGGATATTAAAACACTAAACATTGTCATCAGAGAGGCGCTTGTTGCAAAGGAAATTATTCGTTGCTACCAAGGAAAGGCTAATAATGTTAAGAATGCCGATGAATTTGTTAACCAAGAATTTGACATTCGCAAGGCCGATCTTGAGTATACCGAATCATTCTTGCGCAAAGCCGGTGCCCTAACCGACGGTATGACGCTAAGAACATTAATGATGATACAGCCACGATACTGGAATATATTTACTTCCAGCGCTTTACTTGGGTCAGTTGACGGTAATTACCAAAAAAATATTAATAGTCTACCGGGGTCGCACCATTCACTATCGGTGCCGATTGATCTGCCAAGACGCATGATAGCCAACTCAATAGGCGAATACCAGCCATTTATAGAGGCCGTTTCCACGAGCGAAAGGAGCGGCTTCGACACTAGTCTCGGTTTTTTACATGTTGTAGGTATGGACGAGTCTGGCAAGTCGTTTCAAATCGAGTGGCCACTACTTATGCAAGACTCCCGCTTGGCAATGCACCCCAATGCACTACTTAGAGACATGTTAGCCCGAGGGCATGCAATATATTTCAACCACGATTTTTGGCACAACATCGTGCCGGTCTATGCCGAGAGCTTCAACCTTTACCATCCACATGCACCGATTGCATACGGAGGTCTAATGCCAAACTATTTAGATTTTGGCAAAAATTTACGAGCCGAAAAGGAAGAATATGAAATTTTTGTCGCGATGGCCCATGCTCAGGCTCAACAATATCGAATGCAGCATGATCCGGACTATAAGCGATCACAAATTGAAGCGGTATTAACAATCATCAATGATATCCCCCATCTACGACAACAACTCTTACAAAGTGATGGCGAAATATTTGCCGATGACGTCGCTAAATACTTTATGACGGTAACTGTCGGGAGGCTATTGAATATTATCCCTGCGGATTCAGATGACCTTCTGCCTGTCGTCGATAAGCTTGAGCAAAATCCAAGTCTCTCGCAGGACATATTGAAGTCGGACGTATTAAAACTACTCTTTACCCAGAGGATGGCTCTGGCGACAAAAGACAGCAGGCTAAGTTTTATGCAAGACATAATTTCTGAAGCAGAAGTTGAGGACACTATTAAAGAAAGAATCATTGAAAGCCTGCTCCCGACAATTAATAATATTGAACGCAAACCAGCATTGTCGAATGAGCTTATTGAAGAGCTTTGCAAGTATAATCCAATCATCTCTATCGCATTGCGCTATATTGAACCTGACAATATTTATGCCGAGTCTGGTTCAATGGCGTTATACAAGGCACTTACCGACATAGGTCTTGGAAAACTTATCAATAGCGATGAACAACACATGAATCTACGTGGGCTACCTTTACTCAGATGGCTAGCGATTATCGCGCCCCAGAGAGATCCGCTCAAGGGCCACATGGAAAAAGTACATGGCAAGCCTGGCATAATCTTTGGCAACGAAGTGATACAGCCCGCTGAAGTAGTCAGGCGACACACCGAAACGATTACACAGAATCAAGCTATATATGAGTACCGAAAGTGGGCTAGAGAATTTGGCCAAACGCTCGCAGTTAATATTTATGATTTACTGCTTCATGATGGTCAGGCCAACAACAAGGATCAGCGTACCGCCCTCTACATTCTCTCCAATTATAATGGAGTAGACGGCGTTCATCGCCAAGTTATAAACAATGGGATAAGAAAACTAGATCTAATGCTAGACGATCTCGTAAATGCAAAATATTCACTTCAGCCTTCAGATGTGAAAGAGATTTCAGATCTAGTTGATGTTTGTGGCGCCTACAGTCCGGAGCTTAGCGAAACAATCGGCGAAATAATTAAACGATATTCCTTCCTCCAACAACAAGAAGTGGCCTACCAAGCATTCGCAAGTACAAATTATAGCGATTCTAAGTCAGCTATAGAAAGTGCAACTATGGATTTGCTGAGTAGCGAGTCCGACTAAGTTAAGCTCGGCTACAAGCGCAGACCTTTTAAGTATCTTACAATCAAATAAGTAAGGATGGTCAGGTGCTGAAAAAATGGTTTTAGCGGTGGTTGCAGCCCATCCAACAGCACGGGCGACGGATACCTTCTAATAGTTCAGTGATCGTTCGGTCGATGTGGTTTTGACGAGTTTCCGGCTTCTTGGTCGATATCGTCCAACAGATCCACTCATTGCGGGCTAGGGGAGTCAAATCCTCCCAGCGCTCTAGAGCCGATTCGTCGGCAATCAGAGCTTGATACAAGTCATGCGGAACTTTGTGAACAACACCTTCAGCGATAGTAGTTTTAGTCATATAGACATTTTACCTCCGAAAATGATTTTTGCTAAGCAATGCTCTCCAACGTTAACCGCAAACCAAACCCATTCCTAATCAGGACTTTTGCATTCATTAATTGCTGTTGTGTATATGACTTTGAAAACACTTAATAGTGGTTCAGAATAATGAATATGAAGATAACTAATTTACTGTTCTGGGTTCAAGAGAATCGCCTATCAGAGAAATTCTATGCCAAGCTCGGTTTCAACATAGTCGAATCCGATGACACCCATTCAACCGTTTCGCTAAATGGATTCAAAATCATACTAGTAAACATGCGCGACGAAGAAACGTTTTCGAAAGATTCAATGGCGCCAGAGAAGGGCCGCGGAATGTACGTTTACTTAGCTTGTTACGACGTCGATACTACATATAACTCACTTAAAGCCAAAGGTATCCAGCCAGCTACTGAACCAAAAGATTGGGACTGGGGCAACCGTGAGTTCATCGTCAAAGATCCCGACGGTTACAAATTATGCTTCTGGTCACCGATAACTAGATAAGATCTATCGACTTCAATGCTAGGTTGGGCTCATAAAAGTGCCATAATGTAATTAGCCGCTAAGTTAATTGAAAGGATATCGATGATCACATTTTATGCAATTTTGGGAATAATTCTATGGGTCGCTTTGGCCTTTTGGCCGGCCGTTATCGCCAAACGCAAAGGTTATAGTTTTGGCCTATTCTTACTCTTAGCGCTAGTAATATCATTTATATTTGCCTACATTGTTGTCGCTCTACTAGAGGACAAGAACGAAACCGCCGAAGCAAAGGCTGATGACCAAGCGGCTGAAGAAATACTCGACAAACAAGAAGACCAATAAACTATCATATGAACAGATATCTAATACTCCACGGAACCGACGGTTCACCTGACTCCAATTGGTTTATGTGGCTAAAAGGCAAACTGATTGGTCAAGGCCATGAAGTCTGGCTACCGCAATTGCCGAACTCCGACACGCCAGATGCTAAAGCCTATACCGAATTTCTATTAGCCAATGATAAATTTATATTTGATGAAAATGCCGTGCTAATAGGCCATTCTTCGGGCGCTGTCGAAATACTCCATTTACTCCAGAATTTACCGACAGATACTAAAGTTAAAACTGCCGTGTTAGTTAGTGCCTTCAAAAATAATATCGGCTGGGACGCACTAGATGGACTGTTCGTCGAACCATTTGATTTCAAATCCATGAAACAGCATTGCCCACAATTCATCTTTATTCATTCCGACGATGATCCGTATTGTCCGATTGAGCACGCCGAATACTTAGCCAAGGAGACCCAAGGTAAGTTAATCAAATTCGAAGGTCAAGGACATTTCAACACCGAACTAGGCCCACAATACAAGCAATTCCCAGAAATCTTAGATATCATCCATGATATTGGCTAAAATTGTTATCTCGAGATCGGTTACGGTAAATAAGAGTAGCCGTGTCGGAGTTTCCACAGGAAATATTTCTCTAGGAATATCTTACTGAAATCATTAAAGACATTTGGAACCATTAGTGCAAATATTCGTGGCTTGAACAAAGAATTGCTAACGAGTAGGACTTCTTTGTGGCCAGCATCCATGACGCACAAGCCGGCAATTTTACCCCATGGTTTTCGTTTGAAATTAGTTTTGCCGCGTAGTGCTTTGACAACATTCTCAGCCACTATCTTGCCAGTCTTGTCACTCGGATAGCCGGTCTTCGGTGAGCCGAAAGGCACAGTCCCGGGCGCGAAAGGTGGCTTAACATCTACCGCCAATCCGGCACCCCAGACATTCGGATATTTAGCATGTTGATAGCTATCTTGAACGGATAAGAAATGGTTATCGGGCGTTTCCAACTTTGGCGAGTTGGTCACGAAATCGACGCCAGTGAATGGTACCATCAACATCGTGAAACGACTGGCCAACTTTTCACCGGTACTCAATACGACTTCATCAGCTGTTACATGGTCGATACCGACTTCGGTTCGATAATGAATTTTAAAAGTATCCATAAACTTACGCAAATAGAATTCACCGAGTGGCATACCATCAATACCGAAATGCCCAAGATAAGGCTCGGGTGTCACCCAGTACAGTTCGACTTGTTTGCGGATTTTCTGCTCACGCAACCATTTCTCGACGTTAAATAAGAATTCGTAAGCGGCGCCCATACAGCTAGCTTTCTGGGTCGCGCCGATAACTATTGGACCCGGGTTTTTCTTGAATTCCTCAAGTTTTGCCCTTGTTTCTAGGGCGCCATCGACCGATCCAATATAACTACAATGTTCGCTTACGCCAGGAACGATATCTCGATTGAGTTTGGGACCAGTGGCAATGACAAGCTGGTCATATGTATTGCTCCCGTTAAGTGTCACGACCTCTCGCTTGTCGGGGTCAACACTTACAGCCGTGTCGACAACAAAATTTATGCCCCGCTTGTCAAAAACTGGCCTGCGCGGCACTAAGCAATCTTCGACTTCTCGGCGCCCAATTGGCACCCAAATTAAGGAAGGGAAATATAGTGAATTTTCTTGACGATCGATAACTGTCACTTCAACGTCATTTTTAAGTTTGCGTTTAATTTCCAGTGCAGCAGTTGCACCAGCAAAGTTTGCACCAACGACCACAACATGTTTCATACCAACATCCTTATTTGTATTATCTGTTTGTTACTAAGTTAATAATATGAACATCAATCAATTCCATGTCTGTGACACAACTCACAGCTCGTAATCGGTAAATTATGTTCATGCTTGCGTTTGACATCCATAAATTATATAATATAACTATGAAAAGTTCTGAGAATCACCAAATTAATATCACCCTAGAACCTGGAGAAGCTGTAACTCAAACAGATTTTGATGTCGCGCTAATCACGGGTGCTCGAGCCTGCGTCAGATGGCGCCGCAATCTTCTGGCAGAAAATCTGCTACCCGAGACCGACGCTTTGAAATGCTATATGGAAGGCGTATTTGAGCCGCCGGACGCCACATTTTTGTGCCAGGATAGCCGATGCGCCCCAGGAGTGCTCCAACAAGCCGCCTCCAGACTAGCCACCGCCGTCAACATCAACCAAGCCAACCTTGATTAAACCCCAATTCCAATCCTAAACTTTCAATAACTTGGCTAATGTCTGATTTTTGCTATCATAATTTAATGCAAGAAATTGGCATCACATCAGATTTACTGGCCGACATACTAGCTGGGCGCAAAACAATAGAAGTCCGGCTCGGTAAACCTAAGTTCATCAAGCTGAGAGTTGGTGACAAGCTCAGTTTACGCGAGGACATCTGGGAACATGGCCAGCTTATCGAATCACAACCGGACCAAGCAGTCATTCGCATCACCCAGCTTTTATACTTCGAATCATTTGCCGAATTGTTCAGCGCGGTGTATTTCAAATCGGCTCTACCTTCAGCTAATAGCGTCGAGGACGCCATCGACCGATATTATCAATATTACTCGCCAGCCGACGAAGCCGAGTACGGAGTCATAGCCATCACTCTCGTCATCGAACCATAATCACAGATTGAATCAATCGATATAACTGTTGGATAATCATTCAACAAACCAAAAATAAAAGCAAAGATGATAATTGCGGTCTAGTCTCAACAAAGCATCTAACAAATACAAGTCTGCTTGAGAACAAAAAATATTACATAGCGAACGTTATCGGATGTGATGACTTACGGCTGACCAAGTGAGAATTATGGCGAAGAATCATTCGGTGGATACCAAATCTATTGAAGGCTTAAAGCGCGAAAACCTACGTTTAGCTACCGAAAACGCCCGATTAGCCAATCAGCTCACTCCTACTCAGACCGACATCGACTTCGCCTACCAGACACCCAACATTAATCCAGTATTGCTTCACCGGATATCACCTAACCCAAATTTTCATTTAGCTTGAATAGACTTGATATAATGTCACTATGAATAAAATAAAACAGTCAGATAAGTATAGATCTATTATCCGGAGAGCCGGTCTATGGAATAAAGTATTCGGCTGGTTATGGCTAGCCAATGGTTTGATGTTCGCTTTCTTGTTTGCGTATTCGACGATTTCTCATTCGGTGTTTGCAAATTTATTTAGTCTGGTAACCATCTTTGGTAGTTCGGAAATAAATTTGGCTGTCATAGCCAGTTTGATATTTGGAGTTGTATTTCTGTATGGCGGAACTTATGTTCGCCAATTTAGGGGTAGTCTCATCGGTGTCTTTCTGTTTATTTGTGGCGTGATATCCTTGACCCAGTATAAAAGCTTAATCCCGTTAATCCCCGCCATTATGTCATTCTATGGCATGTATGCTTTCTATAAACTTAGTCGGCAGGGTGAGCTTGAGTATCAAGAAAACCGCCAACCGTGGTGGGGATTTTCTCTACGAGAGCTAGGCTTAGGTCTGCTATTCATCGTATTTAGCCTAATCATGTTGACTGTCGGTTTGGGGAGGACCCACAGCACCACTTCTGGTGTATCGGCCAGTCATAAATACTTCGACAACGCCCAATGCTCGGGTGGCACTTCGCCTGCTACTGGCTGTTTGTACATATCCACAAAAGATCACTATCAAGTGACTTTCCTGCCAACCAAGCGTAGCCCGACTTTGTTTGACAGTGGGCAAGCCATTGTATTCCACTCGACAGCCTACTTAACGTCGGCCGCCACTGGAGAATACGGAGTTGATGTTTTTACTTTTAATAAAGATGTTACGACTAGCACGCTGTTTAAACTTCAGGAAAGTCGTAACGACGCCAATATTTCTTGTGGGACAAACCCGACCACAGACCAGCTGACTACATACATTGGTCTGCCAGCGATCATTACTGACGTTGCCGGAACTGATTCTATAGAGAATGTTGATTGCCATTACTTCAGTACAGCCCTAGCCAAGAACGATAAAGTCTATGTCATATATGGCAAGGACCTCAATCTAGTCAATGGTCAGCGAGTTACCCTTGATAGTTTCAATACTTTTTTGGCTAGTTTCAAGCTAACCAATTAATCAAAGATAAGTTCAATCCCGCTTTTGGTATAATGTATATATTAAAAATTTCTTAAGCCAAATATCAATCAAAATTTCACGAGGTGCCGGCTCGGTGACGGCTTTTACTTCAGCTATTGGGCTAGTAATAATATGGCTGGCTCTAGGCCCTTACTACGGTTATTCCGATACTTGGATGATAGCAATTACAGTGATTACTGACGTAGTGATTTTCCTAATGGTGTTTTCGATTCAAAATACCCAGAACCGGGACAGTAAAGCCGTTAGGCTTAAGTTAAATGAGCTGATTACAGCTGACAAAAAAGCCCGCGACACATTCATAGGTCTAGAGAATTTGACTGACGATGAGCTGGAAGCTTTGGATAGTGAGTTTCAATTACTGGTATCAAAACTTGAGGTTCACCCAGCCATGCATAAATTGCACAATAAAATCACTGAAGCCAAAGCCAAACGGCTAAGCTTCTCCGAGCAGGCCGAACATATCGTCGACACCGTACTGAACCCTTTCAACGGTAAACATGATGACCAATAGTACCAAACAGCGGTAGATCCTATATGGTTTGCGGTCTGGCTGTATCGTATCTATTGTTTTTCATGAAGGCCACCAAGAATAGCATAATTCACCTCCGTTTACTCAATAACAACCGGAACAGATAATAATCATAAGAAGTAATATTATTGTTATAATTACTTGTTTATTGTATTATTAGCTTATTCTATGACTAATCCTCATGAGTTAGTGTTGATTATGGGCGTTGATGGATCCGGTAAATCAACGTTGATTGATAATTTAAGTAGCAGGCTTGGTTACACACCTTTAGCTCCGTCTAGCTCTCCCGAATCAATCGAATTCAAAATAGATCATCTCGAAGAACCGGTTACTATTGAAATGATTGATCGTCGAGAAATGCTTTTCGATAAATTAAACTTGGTATTTGAAAAATTGGTCGGCGATGAGCTTACCGAACATCCGGTTGCTACCTCAGGCTCGGGGCTTATCACCGCTATTAGCCATGCGGCTATGCGACGGATAGTCAGTGCTCGTGACTATTCAGTTGCTGACATCGTCGATGAATGGCAAGCTTCCGATGAGCCGAAACCCGATAAGATAGTTTTCATGCATGCACCAGACGAAGTGATTCGCCAAAGAATCATAAAGAGGCAGCTCAAAGGTCAGCATCACGAAAAATTTTGGGGCTTCAACTCGCCGTTCTATTTAGCCCAATACCAGAACGCTCTACGGGCTACAGTAGATGAATTATCAGCCAATTACTCAACATTAAGTATCAACACATCGATCATGACGGCTGGCGAGGCCATTGAGCTATTCGGCCAACAACCATAACACCAATATAAAAGGGGCCTCAATATTTAAGACCCCTTAAATTACTAATTATTTACAGCTACTGTGGCATTTTTTGGGCATTTAACCTAAAACGTCTTTTTTGGCTAAAACTAGTTTGCAGCAATTCGGCTTCCATTCCGTCAACTGATTCCGAAAATATATCGTCACGCGGCTGGTATATGCTATACAAATAAAAGTTGTGGTGCACTTTTGGATGTTTTTGGTGTCGGCTCTTAGTTAAATGGTATGAATGTGACATGGTGTCTCAATCCTTTCAATTTAATTTATAGAACACGGCCTAGCCCTTTTAATGAAAACGTCAATTATATGAGTTTACATTCTAATATCTAGCCTAACAACTAATAGCTTAACTCCTTACAAATAATAATTCTGTGCGAAATGTCACGAACTCTTTTAGGTGCTTGAGACATAATGTAAGTTATGGTCAAATTCAAGCTGTCGAGATTTTCCAGTCGCAAAATCAAAAACAACAGCATAGTCGCTCATTTTAAGGACGGACTACAAAACAGCTACACCAAAGACGACACTATCATCAACGGGATTGACGAACCGAACGGCGTCTTTTTGATTAAGTCCGGTTTCGTTAAAGCTTACTCGATAGCTTCCGACGGCCAATCCAAATTGTTGTCAATCCACGAAGCTGGCGAGCTCATTCCTTTGCCTTGGGCCCTAGACGGTGCCCATACCACTGGCGTGTATTACACTGCCATGACGGATGTAACGGTTTTACGAGCTCCCAAGGACAAGCTACGCTCGGCAATGACCAAGAATCGCTGGTTATTTCAAGAAATATTAAAACAAGCAGTCAGCGTTATCGCAGTCTACACACAGAGAATTCAAACCTTGGAAAATCGGTCGGCCAGAGAAAGAGTCATCGCCGAATTAATCTATCTGGCTGAAAGATTTGGTGAGCAACAAGCCGGCGCCACTATCATCAGCGTACCGTTAACCCATCAAGATATCGCCGATTGTACTAACATGACCCGTGAAACAGCTAGTCGCGCTATCGAATCATTATCGAAAACAGCGCTAATTAATCAGAAAGATCATTTATTTATCATCTTGGACCTCGCTAGACTCCAAGCTGAATTGGAAAACTCATAACGGCTCATTGTGCTGTCAGTCTATTTACAAAAGTTTACTATTATGGTATATTTGTACACTATGTCTGAAATCGTTCACTCTACTACACCTAGACCGTTGCCTGAACAAACCCGCGTGCCTTTCGTGGCAATAGTTAGTGGTCCTGATTATTCCGGGAAAAGAACACTTTTGACCGACCTCGAATATGGCAAGCTAAAACATCTTAAAGGCTTCCGCTTAGCCGACGACCAGCACGACGATTATGGTTACGGTGTTAGTCGATTCCAAAATGATCGCTTGATAATGCCATATATAACCGTACCGGCACCCGACAAGTACAAAGCCGAAGATAAATTCAAAGACTCGGACAACATGTCTGAGCAAGATGACGAGCTACTACGCATCGGCATCGAATCGGAAATCATGCAACGCATTCAAGACGCTTTCCCTTTAGGCTACCAGCTACTGGAGCTGCTTCGACGCGACGCAGAATTCGACTCTGGCATCATTATCCCAAGGCCTGTAATAATAAGTGGCAAGGGTCCCTTCATCGAGACCATCCGCAAAGTCCATCATGATCCAAGGTCAGATTATGATGCCAAAGATTTGCGGGCCGACACCGACTACTCAAAAGCTTGGCTAAAGAATCGTGTCCAATTATTGGCAATCGCCACCCACACCGAAACTACTTTTCATCGCGGTATGTCCAATAAAAAATCTCTCCAATTAGCCGAAGAAGAGGCCAAGAAAATTGAAGACAGTCACGCCGGCTTACTTCCGAATGAATCGATCGTTACGCTCAATGGTGATCGCGATCAGCGACGCGATACTTTACTAGCAGTTATTGCCAGCCGATTACAACGGACAATTTAATCGTCCTAACCGGCGATATCAATTCGCATGAATGATTCGGCTAATTGGTAACCGGCCTGCCGACCAATTAACTCAGCGTGCTCGCGCATCCGATTCTCAACTAAATCGATGTCAACCACTTGGCTGGCATGAGCTTTGAGCGCCGCTATTTTTATGTCAAAACTATTTGATACATCAACGACATAATTATTTTGGTCAAAATTGATTAGTAACACGGTGGCCGTTTTGTGTGGCAATAAACCGGCTTCAAACAGTTCAGGGAAGGCTAAATGATCACGGGCAAGCGGGAAAACAGCATCAAGCGTCGCCTGGCCGGCCGCCCGGTGATCGGGGTGATTAATGAAGCCTCTGGCCGGTGAATAAACCATCGTTGGATCCATGGTTACCACCACATCGGGTCGGACCCGACGAATTACTTTAACGATATCACTTTTTAGTTTCATAGTAATTTCCAGCTCACCATCAGTGTAGTTTAGAAAGTCGACGCCTTTGCCGCCAATTATTTTAACTGCCTGCTGTTGTTCTTTTTGGCGCAGTTTGACGAGTTGGGCAGGCGTCATATCGGGCTGGTCTGAACCCTTACTACCATCAGTCAATATCAAGTAGTGAATTTCAGCTCCAGCTTTGGCGAATTTGGCCAATGTCCCAGCCGCTCCAAAATCTAAATCATCCGGATGGGCGGCGATTCCCAAGATTATTTTCGGTTTCAAATCACCAAATTTCAACTGCGACATGCCAATATTCTAACATTGTCGCTAAGGCATCGGGTAGAATGGTTGGGATGAAGTTATATGACACTGCCAAAAAAGACTACGTAAACTTTGAACCAAGCGATCCGGTAAGCATATATGTTTGCGGTATTACACCTTATGACTCGGCTCATTTAGGCCATATATTCACTTTCATGACCTATGACTTGCTTCAGAGGCGACTCGAAGATTTGGGGCATACCGTCCACTTGGTACGCAACATCACTGATGTCGATGAGCCGATCTATGTTAGAGCTAAGGAACTAGGCATAAGCTATACCGAGCTGGCTGAGCGCGAAACTAAATCGTTTGACGCCATCATGGTCGAGCTGAATTTTCGACCACTATTCGCCGCTCCCAAAGCCAGCGATTACATCAATAAAATGGCTATGACCGTTAAGCAACTGCTCGATAGTGGCTTCGGTTATTATGTCGATAACGATGTCTACTTCGATGTCTCTAAGTGTACCGACTTTGAAGATTTTTCGGGTTATAGCCAGCGACTGCTTAAAGGTCTCTCAGCGATGCGCGGTGGTGACCTCGACCGAGCCGGGAAACGTCAGCCATTAGACTTCCTGCTTTGGAAGTCCATTAGTGACTCAACCGACCCGGCCCAATGGGACAGCGTCGTCGGGCGGGGGAGACCCGGCTGGCACATTGAGTGCTCAGTAATGTCCTCTGAGCTTCTGGGGTTACCCATAGATATCCACGGTGGCGATAGTGATCTGATATACCCGCATCATAGTGCCGAGATTGCCCAAAGCCAAGGTATGGGCTTAGACACACCGGCAAAATATTGGGTGCATGTCGCGCCACTTTTAAGTGATTGTGAGAAAATGAGCAAATCTCTGGGTAATCTGGTATTCGCCAAAGACTTACTTAAGGACTACCGACCGCCAGAAATTCGTTTGGCTTTGATGCATTATCATCATCGCATTGGTGGCGAATGGCAACCCGGTTATCTCGATGAAGCTCGGAAATTATTAACCGCTATCGATAGAACTTCAACCACCGCCGACAGTCAAACAGCCAAATTGATGATTGAAAAAGTCCGGACAGCGCTTGATAACGATCTCAACAACATTGAAGTTATCGAAGCTTTGAACGAATTTGCAGACTCTCCTAAAACATCTGATAAGCCCAATCCAGACACAGTTTCAATAGTTAAGCAAACGCTGACACTGCTTGGCCTCAACTAAATCCGCCTAAACTATTTCATCACCGTAATGAAATTGTTTATGATTAATCCATGTCCGATATAATCGCCCTGCTTCTGATTGGCTTATCGGTCGGGTTAGACAACTTTGCAGCCTCAATCGCCATCGGCTTAGGCGGCGTAAAGAAGTCGTTAAGAGTTAGAATTGCCTTAGTCTTTGGTTTATTTGAAGCTCTGATGCCGATTGTCGGCATTATCTTGGGCCAAAAACTAATATCACTAATTGGCGGTGAAGCCAATGTTATTGGCGGCACACTACTGGTGTGCACCGGTATCTACCTAGTTATTGCCGCCCTTCGACAAACCGATGACAAGAAAGTGAAACAAGCCTCGAAAAGCTGGGGTAAACTTATCATCGCCGGTTTCTCAATCAGTATCGATAATTTGATTATCGGTTTTGGTTTGGTCAGTAATCATGCATCACTATTAATAATGGCAGTAATTTTTGGAACCATAAGTGTTAGTTTGGCGTTTATAGGCATCGAGCTCGGTAGTCGACTTGGCAGTAAAGTTGAGGAGTATAGCGAACTACTCAGTGGTGTGATTATCATTCTGGTCGGCTTGGCGATTGGTTTCAAAATATTATAATTAAAATATCGGCGTCTAGGTTTACAATTTTGCCATTATTATAATCATTAGTATAATTAGTTGAAGCAATGCGTACCTATTTAGTTCAAGATAATACCAAAATCACGCCGTCAACGCTACTCATCACTCTACAGAGGGACGAGCAAGAGAGACATTTAGCGTTTCAGCCGGGACAATATGCGGCGATTAGTTTTGAACACAAAGGCAAATTGTCGCCGGCTCGCTGTTTTTCAATCGTCAGTTCGCCAACCGATCAAGATATTCTACAATTTGGAATGCGCTTACGTGGTCGCTTTACAACTGCACTAAGCCAACTCCAAAAAGACGATATCGTCCACGTCGCCGGACCGTTTGGTGGCTTCGTTTTCGACGCCAGTCGCGACAAAAAAGCTGTCTTACTAGCTGGTGGCATCGGCATCACGCCATTCATGAGCATCATGGGCTATTTGGCGCGTTTAGATGCCGACAACGACGTCGTCCTGCTGTACAGTTGCCAGAGCCAAGATGATATTCCGTTCCGTGATGATTTATTAGCCATCCATAAAGATCACCCTAATTTGAAAACAATTTTCGTGGTCGGTGAAGGTTCGATAGACAAACTACCAGAGACCAACGCTATCAAAGGCCACATCACCCCTGAACTACTCGATAAAATTACGGCTAAGGACTATTCGGAGCTCAAATTCTTTGTTTGTGGTCCTCCCGGATTCATGAAAGCCATATCTTCGACCGTTGCCAAGAAAGGTGTGCCCAAATCAAGAATGTTGACCGAAGCCTTTACTCAGTCGTCGCCCAAACAAACTAGCATTCTGCGTAGTTGGCCAGCCAATGTTTATGCTCTCGGTACGATAGGCGTTGTACTGGGTAGTTTTGTCGTCATGGTTAGTGATTTATTAAGAACTCTACCGCCGACAACTGTTTTGAAGCCGACGGCTACGTCACCGTATTTGCTAACTAATGCTCGCCAGAAACAACTCGACCAATTAGTGAATGCCATACCGCCCTCAGCCAGTGTCATTACGGCGCCGACGGCTGATCAAACACCAGCCACTCCGACCCCGACAACTACTGCACCGGTCGTCAACTCAACTCCAATCATTATTCCAGCTCCAGCCCCGGTCTGTACTACCAGTCCGAGCGGTGTCACCACTTGTACTTAGTCTATGAAACTACATAAGTATCATCAGTCGCGACTGGCTGTCGGCAGTGATTGCACCTTATGTTTGGTGACTGATTCATCAGAAACCGAGGCCAATCAACTATTCGATAGCCTATGGAAAGTTATCTTCCAGTTCGAAAGACGATTTAGTCGATTCATTCCTAATAGTGAACTATCAGTGTTTAATCGCTCAGCTGGGCTCGATATCACCATCTCACCGGAGTTTAAGTCAATCTTACAAGTCGCCAAACAGCTAAGCCTAAAAACTGGTGGTTTATACAACCCGTTCATTTTGCCGGCCCTACAATCAGCCGGTTATATCCAGTCCCATGTTCCAGCCAACAAACACGACCCCCAAGAAGACTATTCGAACCGAAAAGTTGTCGATATTCATAACCTCAAGATTGGCGACACTACCGCGTCAATCCCATATGGAACAGCCCTAGATCTCGGCGGTTGCGGTAAAGGTTACTTGGCCGATTTACTAGCTAATGTTGATCTACCTAAATCGATCAAGGGATTTTGGTACTCGATTGGTGGTGATGTCACCGGGCAGGGAATCGATGTCGATGGCCGACCGTGGACAGTAGTCATCGACGGCGGCCAAAACCAACCGACCGACCAAGTCGGATATATTCACCCAACCAAACGACGTTTTGCCGCAGCCACTTCAGCCACTACAATCCGGCGTGGCACTCATAAAGGCAAGCACTGGCATCACATTATCGATCCACGCAATCTACAACCGGCCGATAGTGATTGCTATATGGCGACAGTGTTTGGCAAATCGGCTGTCGAAGCCGACGTCCTATCGTCATGCGCTATCATTCTAGGGTCCAATCAAAGCCAATCATTCCTAGAGAATCTGGGCATAAAGGATGGACTACTAAAATGCTACAGTCCTAAAATCGGCAATTTCATTATTCATTTCGGTAGTGCTATAAATATAGACGATACCAAGTCGTTGAATTATAATCATGCCAATGCCTAAAAAATTAACCAGCGTAACATTAATACTGATCAGCGTTCTAGCAATTAACTTTGGCGCACTGCCGCTAGCTAGCGCATCAGCTATCCCAGCCTCCAAGACAGCTGTTGGCACGGCATCAACTATCGGTGGCACTCCAGACATCCTAGTTACCCCCGTTCAAGGACCGTCAGTCACCCAACGACTAACAACCCGCACTGAGCAATCTTGGCCATGGTACATCACTCGAGCCGCCGGTATCGTTGCGGCCATCAGCCTAATCGCTTTAATGTTGTCAGGTATCGGTCTTATCACCGGACTCACATTCAAGTTTTTGGAACCACTAACTGCCTGGGCAACCCATCGGGCCATAGCCATGGCCTTTGGTGTATCAGTAGTTATTCATATCGTAGCTCTGCTGTTTGATAAATTCGTACCTTTCACCATCGCTCAAGCTTTGATACCTTATGCTTCCCAATATCGTACAGTCACTATCGCTGGACACCACTTGGGGTCATTATATGTTGCTCTAGGCATTTTCGCTGTCTATGGCATCTTAGCCATCATACTAACCTCACTACTATGGATTGATAAACGACCACGGATTTGGAAGCTATTCCACTTCTTATCGTATTTAGTTATGATTTTTGTGTTTTTCCACGCGCTGTATCTCGGCACCGATTTAGCACACGGCATATTCCGTATTTTGTGGATAATTTTCGGCGTGGCAGTTGCCATAGCTATCATTTATCGATTAAGAAGGGCAGGGTCAACATGACCAAAAATCAAATTGTTCGTCATCGCAACCGGAGCAAACGTTTTATCGGTTGGACAATTATTTACCTATTAATTTTTGCCGGTTTCGTAGCTATCGTCTATCGTCAAAGCATCAAGGTGAACACCTTAGATTTTCCAAATGGTCAGATTAATATCGTCACATCCAAAACCAAGTATACGGTCGGGGATACCGTATCATACACCATCAATAATGGCCTAACTAATGTGATTACTATCGTCAACAAATGCCCCCAAGAGCCATTGCACGTCTACCAATGGTCTAACAACACCTGGGAAAGAATTCACGACACAGCCGCCACCTCAGCTTGCACCGGTCAACCTAAGCAGTTTGCTATAACTCCCGGCAGTTCAATGACCAAAAATTTTTCAAGCTGGCCCAATTTATTTAATAAACCAGGGATTTATCGATTAGTTGCCTACGCCGATAACTACACCAAGTTGCCATATACCGATTTTCAAGTCGTCGCCCCGCCACCTAAACCGGTGGCCGCTCCAGCTCCACAAATAATCTACAAAACTATCATTCAGCAGGTCTTAGTTCCCAGCAATTCTGGACAAACCGATAACTAATTAGCTGTAAAGACGCTTTTAAATTAGATTTTTAAACAATTTTGTTCATATTTACAACAAAATAGAGTATCTTATTAACCATAAGGAGTATATAAACTTTATGGACGAAGAAAACCGATCGCCTAAATTGGCTGGTAACCAAAAGCCAGCATTTGACCCAAACCAAAACTCAAAAGCGACGAACGAATCAGCAAATATTGAGGTAAAAACCTCACAAAACACTACCAACGACGTCAGTACTGCCAGTGCTGAAGAGCCCTCACCAGCCACCTTCGATAGTCCCACCGAGCCGTCGGCGCCCAAAGCTGAAACCGACAATCACGTCAACAGCGAAACCGATTCACCGTTAGCTGAAGAGACCATGACCGATGGCACCACCTCGGCCAATCCCGAGCCACAAGAAGTAACGGTAAGCACCGATGATGCCCCCTCAACAACCAACGAGTCAACTGCTCCAGTGGCAACCGACAATCAAAATATCAACAATCAACCAGTCGTTTCGCCAGCCAACCGTAGCTATAAAGGCCTAATTTACGGCCTAATTTTCCTACTACTAATTGCTGTTTTAGGAGTAGTCGGCTATATCGGCAACAAGTCAAAAACAACCTCAAGAACTACTGCTGTTGCAGTCAAGAAAGACATACCCGTCCTGCAAGTCGCCGAATTCAGCCCATTACCCCACACTTACTACCCGAACATCATTAACGATGCTTTCCAAGTTGATGTCAACTTACAACTGTTTGAAGGACTAACCAAATTCGTCAACGACACTACGATAGTTCCAAATTTAGCCGACAGTTGGACCAACCCCGACACGTCGACTTGGGTGTTTAAACTACATCCTGGAGTCAAATTCCACACCGGTAAAACCATGACTGCTAGCGACGTCAAGGGAAGTATCGAAGCCATCGAACCAACTGACTACGGCAAGAATTTCGCCTCGACCATCAAAGCCGTTACTGTCATTGATCCATTAACTGTCAAAATAACTACCAATGGTCCCGACCCAATTCTAGCCAACGAATTAGCCAACCTATTCATTTTCGACACCACATCGACCAAAAAAGATGACCCCATCAATGGCACCGGTCCGTACACTCTTAAAAGTGACACACCTGATGCCATCAAACTATCAGCCTTTGATCAATACTGGGGTGGTCATGTCTATTCTAGAGAAGTTGACTTCTTGGGTTACACCGACCAGAAATTGGTTCCACTGCCGGCATTGCAGAACAAATCAATTCAGATTGTTAGGGAAGATTCGTCCAACCCAGCCTTTAGCGCCAAACTAGCCTCATATGGCTACGCCCAAAAGATTTTGCCCGACTATTCAGTTGCCCAATTAACTATCAACACCCTGCGCAAGGGTTCGCCATTCAATAACCTTAAAGTTCGTCAAGCAATTGCCCAAGCCATCGACGCCAACGCCATAATTAAAGCCTACTCACCAGGCGCAACCCTAGCCAACCAAGTCATACCCAAAGGCATTCCCGGATACAACCCTAACTTACCATCGACGACCTACTCGGCAGTAGCCGCCAAAAAAGCTCTAGCCGACGCCGGCTATCCTAACGGTTTTAGTTTTACTTTGACATACTACACTCCCGCTCAAACGATAGCTGATATTGTCACCAAGAACATGGCAGCCATTGGAGTCACAGTTAAACAAGATCCTGAATCCGATCAGCATAACTTAGTCAAAATCGCACTCGGCGGTAATACTGATATGTTCTATGCTAATGTATCGTCTAGCTACGTTGACGCTAGCGATATATTCCAACAATTCATCGGCTCACCGAACTACGACAACCCGGCTCTAGATAAATTAAGCCTGCAGGCTTCGCAAGAACTAAATCCAACTAAACGTGTGGCGATTCTAGAAGAAATCTCCAAGCAATTCCAAGCCGACCAACCAGCCATTCCGCTTTACCAGTCCAATGCTTACGCTATGGCCAACGCGCCTAATGTCGTCTACGCTCGTGACACGATTGGCACAGCCATAGGAGTTTATTTCTGGCAAGTCTACGAAAAATAGACTAGTCTGAAATTTCAGCAATAACATTAAAATGTGGGCGGTCTAAGAATAAATTGCCGAATAATAATCTAAAACCGAAACATCGTCTCAGCTTGCGGTCGCGTTTCATTGCCGTAATCAGTTTGGTGCTTGCTATAATTTTCATTCTGACAGCCATCGTACTTCTGAGAAACGCCAGAACTACACTAACTCGCAATCTTAATAATGCCTCTATGGTATTCTCAGATTTGGCCACTAGACCAATAGGTGACGCTTACAGCACCTACAGTAGTGTTGGGATTTTGCGAGTTCGCGAAGAGGTTCAAAAATTCACTAAACTAGATTCCAATATTTCGAATGTAACGATTGTCGGCACTGATCAAACCAACTATTTCAATCTTTTAAACAGTGCAGTTGAAGTCGATTCAGCTTCAGCCAGCGCGTTTACGACTACTGTTTATAAAAATTCCAGCGGTGCCGACACCCGCATAGTAGTACCATATTTCGACACTAACGGTCAGCATCAATTTGCTGTTGCTTATAGCATATCGACTGCTGAGCTAGAATTAAGCATTAAACACGAAATAGAGACCATAGTACTGTTCTCTTTATTGGGACTATTGATTGCCGCAGGTGCAACCTACTATCTAATTAACCGCCTATTTCTAATCCCGCTCGAGTCTGTCAGCTTAGCTTCACAAGCTATCAGTGACGGCCAATACTCTGATCATATTGGTGATGTTCGAAATGATGAAATTGGAGATCTAGCTAGAAGCGTCAATCAAATGGCCACCAAACTAGAGAACGACATTACCAAACTCAAAGAGCTCGACTCGATGAAAAACGAATTCATTATGATTACGTCACACAACTTACGAACACCACTGACGATTATCGAAGGTTATATGGAAATGTTGAGGAGTTCCGAATTACCCGAAAAGGTATCAGCCATGCTCGACACAATTGAAAGCGGCCTAAAGACTCTAGCGTCGTTCTCAGAAGACATTTTAACTATCGCTAGCATCGAAAGTGGTAATACAACGTTATCCAGCCATAAAATAGAGATTAATGAAATATTTAAGGGTATCGATGAAACTTACAGTTCGGTGGCCGAACAGAAGCAGATAACTTTTAACTGGCAGGTTCAAGACAGCCAAAAGGTCGTGCTGGTTTCCAAAACCAACATCCGCGGTGTCGTTCGAAATCTGTTGGACAATGCGTTCAAATTCACCAAACAATCGGGCAGAGTGTCGCTTGAGGTTCAAACCATCAATAATGATTTAATTATTAAAGTTTCTGATACCGGAATCGGCATTGCTCCCGAAGAAATGCCAAAATTATTCACCAAATTTCACCGCGGAACCAGCACCTACAAATATGATTACCAGGGAACTGGCATTGGACTTTACGCCACCAAATTAATCGTTCAAGCTCATAAAGGCAAAGTCACGGCGTCAAGTACGCTAGGCAAGGGATCAACCTTCACAGTCACCCTACCAAACGTAGTAGTGAATAACAATATTTCGTCGTCTCCAACGGCTTAGCATCAATCTGCTATCCTTGGCCACTTTCATCATCCCAGACCCCTATGTCGTCCCAGGCTAGACCTGGGATCCAATCAGACGTAGCGGATACGCTTCACGCCAATATTGATTTGATTCCAGATCAAGTCTGGAATGACAAGAGGAGTCTGGAATGACCACTGGAGTCTGGAATGACAAACACCCTCCCACTGTCATCCCAGCGAAAGCTGGGAACTCCATATATTCAAGCAATGCTTTTGTTGATTAGAGATTCCAGCCCTAGCTTTCACTGGGGTGACGATAGGAACACCAATGGTGTCAGCATTCTGTACTTTCGCTGGAATGACAACAGGGGTATGGAATGACAAGCACAAACAAATTGACGTTCCAAAGTCTCGTGTCATCCCAGGCTTGACCTGGGATCCAATCGGTTATGGCGTCTGGCGCTCCAGCTACAAAAGATTAGATTCCAGATCAAGTCTGGAATGACAATGTGAGTGATTAGATTCCAGATCAAGTCTGGAATGACCGAACGAGTAATTAGATTTCAGGTCTAGTCTGGAATGACAACGGACGTCGGGGATGACGGATGGGCTGGGATGACTGAAAAGGGTGTGGTGGGTGCTATTTTTTAATGACAAAGTTGAGCAGCTGGCTACGGGCAAAAACAAGCAGGTAGACGCTAGCTGACAATAATTGACCACACATCCAACCCAAACTAACAGCCACCAGCCCGTGACCCGCAAACAGCCAAACAAAACTAACTACCGCCACAGCATTAAAGGCGTTCATCAAGAAATAATCGCGAGACCGTTTTTGAATATTCAGCCAAGTATCGCCCAACCAGTTCAAACCTACCAACAAGCCCGATAGCAACAATACTAGAAGTGGTACATAGCCATTGACTGCATATTCAGAGCCGTAGATGCTCAATATCGGCCACCCAGCAATCATCAGGCCAACAATTAGCGGAATTAATAATTTGTATTGGTGCTTAAAGGCGCGGTGAAACAACGCTCGATGACTGGCCACATCATCAGTTTGCGAACAGTCAGCGATTAGTGCTTGCGAGATCGAATTACAGATTAAACTCATTAAGGCGGCAATCATCATCGGCATATAAAAATAAGCTGCCGATGCCGGACCCAGTTTAGCCAGAACGACTAAAGGTGCGACAGTTACCGGCAATACTCCGAACATACCGCCAAAATAATTACTGACCGCATATGCCCGATGTTTTGTAACTTGTGTAATGTTTGGTCGCAGTGAATGTTCGGCCAACAATCGACCGATAATCATCAATGAGTTGTAGCCGATACCGACCAACAAACTGCCGACATAGACAGCCGTAATCCCTCGTAACCCAGCACCGACCACCACGAACGGCAAGACTAATCGGGGGAGGTTAGTAATAATCGATTTTGCAAGAATTAATTTGCCTTTGTGCAATGACACCAGGGTTCCATCCAGCAAAGCACTAATGGCTGTTGACATAACCAACAAAACCATCAGTAGTTCCAAACCCAACTCGCCAGTTACGAACTCGAGTTTTCCGACATAGTGGCGAGCCACAATCAAAGCCACTAAGCCACCGATCAACGAAGCCAAAGCTACCAACATAAATGATGCCGTAAATAGACCACCGCGATATTTAGATTTTGGTAGAAACCTGATAATTGTGTTGGGCAATCCGAGGTTAGTGAAGGTCGCGGTCAATACACCGAAACTTACAAAAGCCGTCGCCAAACCAACAATATCGGCACTAAACAACCGAGCGTTGATAATCCAGAATAAAAATAATCCGCCAGCATTAATCAGCTGAGCGAGTATCAAAAGATTAGAACTGTGTTTGAGTTCAGAGCTTTTATATTGACCGACGAGTTTGGTGATAGTTGTCATAGTTAAAGCCCTATAAGGGGTCTCATATCAAGGATAGCATGCTGTCGGTTTTCATTTCGAATCTTCGCCAACTATCAGCAGGTTTGGTATAGTTGCTAAGTGCAGTTTATTAGACGAAACAATAGCCAAGACAGCCTAACAGACATCGTTAAACATCTCAGGGATAGCCTGATAAACCATCGACATGTGTTGTGGTTGGTTAGTGGCGGGTCAAATATTAGCTTAAGCGTAAAGATTATCAATCAAATTCCGGATGACTTGAGTGCGAATCTGACAATAATGTTAGCCGATGAACGCTATGGTGAGGTTGACCACCAAGATTCCAACCAACAGCAACTGCTGGACGCCGGTTTCGAACCAGGGTTAGCCCAGATTGTCGACATACTGCAACCGAATATGTCATTTTATGATACCGAGCAACGCTTTCGGAGTCTTACAACCAGTTTATTCGACCAAGCCGACATCATTATCGCCCAACTCGGGATTGGCGAAGACGGACATATCGCCGGCATTCTACCCAACAGTCGAGCCGCTCAAGAGGAAACTGATCTTGTGGTTGGTTACTCGTCAAAACCTTACGAACGTTTAACTCTATCATTTGCGGCCTTAAGACGAGTCGATAGTGCATACGTGTTTGCGTTCGGGCCAGCCAAACTACCAGCCCTCAATAATCTTAAGTCACAAAATCTCAGCCTTGAAGTTCAACCTGCTCAAATACTTAAACAAATTAATCAAGCTTACGTATATAATGATTTAATAGATTAAGGAGAGTACGGTATGACTATAGCAATCCACGGACTTGGCAGAATGGGCATGCAGATTGCTCGCAAACTAGCTGAAAGCGACCACCATGTCATCGCCCATAACCGTAGTCCTGAACCTCGCCAACAAGCCGCAAGCTATGGGGCAGTCGATGCCGCCACCAAACAAGCCGTAATTGACGCTTTTAATGGTGAACGGGTAGTCATCTGGATAATGTTGCCAGCCGAAGTTGTTGATACGGAAGTGACCGAATGGCTCAACTTACTACCCGCCAACAGTATTATTATTGACGGAGGAAATTCCGATTATCGAAATACTAAACGCTTAAATCAACAAATTACTGACCGAGGACACCAACTAATCGACATCGGCACCAGTGGTGGTGTTTGGGGCTATCAAAACGGCTTTTCGATGATGGTTGGCAGTGACGATCAAGCAGCTTTTGAAGCTGTCGAACCGGCACTGCAAGTATTAGCCGCTCCCGAAGGCGCCTATCACCGCTTTGGACCGAGTGGTAGTGGCCACTTTGTTAAAATGACCCATAATGCCATCGAATATGGCATGATGGAAAGCCTAGCAGAAGGCTACCGGGTTCTCAAAGAAGGGCCTTATACTAACCTCGATCTAGCCGCCGCTGGTGAAGTTTGGCAACATCACAGCGTAATAACTTCCTGGCTAAATGAGCTTAGCCAACAAGCTCTAGCCGAGAATCCCAGTCTAGATGGTATCGACGGCTACGTTCACGAAAGCGGTGAAGCTCGCTGGACTCTAGAGACCGCCAAAGATCTAGGTATTGAGCTTCCCAGCATTCAAGCGGCTTTTGATGTTCGATTAGCTTCTCAAACCGGCCAAATTAATTTTGCCACCAAGCTGTTAGCCGCTATGCGCAACAAATTCGGTGGACACGAATTGAATAAATAATGTCCGAAGTAATACCTCTCGAACCAAGCATTATCGTCATTTTTGGTATTAGTGGCGATCTATCGAAACGCTATTTGCTACCGGCCTTATTCCACTTAATCAAAGTTGGCTTGCTAGATAGCCAGACTGTCATCGTCGGCGTGTCGAGACAATCAATAACCAATGAACAGCTCTTAGACGGCGTAGATTTACATCACGACGAAGCCACCGAGCCAGCCGATACTGAAGCCCAACAGCGACTACTCAGTCAACTACGCATGGTCCAATTGGACCTCGATAAACTCGAAGACTACCAACGCCTAAAACAACAGTTAGAAGATATAGAAGCCGAGCAGGGAATCTGTATGAATCGACTTATCTATTTATCGATTCCACCCAAAATATATGGCTCAATAGTTGAGCTTATCGGCCAAGCCGGCATCAACGGTAGCTGTAGTCATGGCAACGCCAAAAGCCGTCTGCTGATCGAAAAACCTTTTGGCTATGACCTTAGTTCAGCCCAAAACTTAATCGATGAAACCGGCAAAGTATTTCATGAGGATCAGCTATTCCGCATCGATCACTATCTAGCCAAGGAAACCGTCCAAAACATTTTGACTTTCCGCTTCGAAAATCCCATATTTGAAGCCCTATGGAACCATGAACATATTGCCAGCATTGAAATTTTTGCTGGCGAGCAGATCGGAATAATGGGTCGCAAAGTTTTCTACGAACCGCTTGGAGCTCTGCGCGATTTCATCCAAAGTCATTTATTGCAATTACTGGCGATAGTAACTATCGATCAGCCAGAACAAATTGATAGCCTACATATCCACCAAAACAAACAGGCTCTACTCGACAATCTCCAGCCGGTCGATATGACTGCCGAAACTCCTAATGCCGTGCGCGGGCAATACCAAGACTACCGTCAAGAAGTTGAAAACCCCGAATCCAGTACCGAAACTTTTGCCGGTATCAAAACTTACATCAATAATGACCGTTGGCAAGGTGTACCGATAAGCATTTGGACCGGTAAGGGTCTAGCCGAGAAACGAACTGAAATCGTCGTCACTTTCAAAAGTGGTGACCGTCCGGCTAATCGCTTGATTTTCCGCATCAGCCCCAATGAAGGTATTGAGATCGAGCTACTTGCCAAGAAGCCCGGCTATGCGCTCGATTTACAAACCGCCCATATGGATTTCTCGTATGACGAAAGTTTCAACGATTACAGCCATCCGAACGCTTATGAGCGGGTGCTCGTCGACGCTATTCGTGGCGACCACACTCTGTTCGCTACCAGCCAAGAAGTATTGGCGGCTTGGCGAGTCGTCCAGCCAGTTATCGATAAATGGCACGCAAATGCTGATGATTTAATAACTTACGCCATGGGTACCGAGGGCAGTGATTTGGCCAAACCGATTGAAGCATAGCGGGCAAACTATCATCTAATAAATTTATTGATATAATGTACCCAATGACTCGAAAAAAATTAACACTTCAGCAAGCCTTGCCCTATATTCTGGTGATTGCCGGTGTGATTGGCATCATTTGTTCATTCATGATCACTTACGACAAGATTGCCTTGCTCGAAAACCCCAAATTTATTCCGAACTGCAATATCAATCCAATCATTAGTTGTGGTAGCGTGCTGTCAAGCAAGGAAGGATCAGCTTTCGGTTTTCCTAATTCATTCATCGGCTTATCAGCCTTCGCCATACTATTGACAATCGGTATGGCGATTGTCGCTGGGGCTAAATTCAAACGTTGGTTTTGGTTAGGCTTGAACATCGGTTCGGCTTTTGGTGTAGTGTTCTGTTTGTGGCTGTTCTATCACAGTGTCTATGTCATTCATGCTTTATGCCCCTATTGCATGGGAGTCTGGGCTATCACTATTACGACTTTTTGGTACGTCAGTCTATATAATGTCGATGAAGGCTTCATCAAGCTACCCAAAGGCAAGTCTCAGACCATCTACGCTTGGGTGCGGAAGCATCATATGGATTTGTTAATACTGTGGCTATTAATAATTGGCGGCTTAATTCTTAAGCATTTTTGGTACTATTACGGTCATTATTTATAATTTAGCGTTATAATCAAGCTTAAGCTTTAAACAGGCGACATAAAGATCATAAAACATTAATGAAAAACAATCTGCTAACCAAAACCATCGAAGCTCCGGCCGAGATGCTCGAAAGATCAATCGACACTTCGAATGCCATTAGCAAAAAATTCAACGACGGTAAAGCCGTCAAAATCACCAAAGGCTACTGGCACACCCTCGGTCCCGGCCTAACAACCGGTGCATCAGATGATGACCCTTCAGGTATCGCGACTTATTCCCAAGCTGGAGCCCAATATGGCTTTCAATTACTGTGGATGGCGGCCATCAGTTTTCCGTTAATGGCTGTTGTCCAAGAAATGTGCGCGCGTATAGGCTTAGTGACCGGCCGCGGGCTAGCCAGTAATATCCGCCGGGTGTTTTCGCCACGCGTTCTGTATATATGTACAACTCTGTTATTCGCGGCCAACGCTTTCAACATTGGAGCCGACTTGGGTGCCATGTCGGCCGCTGTTCAACTGTTATTTCCTAAAATCAGTTATAGCTTTTTGGTGATTGGTTTCGCCATCTTGCTACTCGGCCTGCAGATCTTCACCCCCTATGAACGTTATGCCAAATATCTCAAATGGCTGGCGCTAGTATTGTTCGCTTATATCCTGTCGGCCATCTTGGCTCATTTAAACTGGAGTGAAGTACTCAAACACGCTTTCATCCCAACATTCACTAACACCAAAACACAACTTCTACTAATCTGCGGTATTTTGGGTACAACAATCTCGCCGTATTTATTCTTCTGGCAAACATCTCAAGAAGTTGAAGATCAGATCGTCCAAGGCAAAACAACAATCGCCAGCCGTCAAGGAACTGACAAGCAAGCCGTCAAGAATATGCGTATCGATGTCTGGTCAGGCATGTTATTGTCAAACCTTGTAATGTTCTTCATCATCGCCGCCTGTGCCGGTGTCCTTTATCCCCAAGGCATTACCAATATCGCCACCGCCTCACAAGCAGCTGAAGCCCTCCGACCTTTTGCTGGCAATGCAACTTTCTTCTTATTTTCCATTGGTATCATCGGTACGGGACTGTTGGCGATACCAGTATTAGCTGGTTCGAGCTCGTATGCCATATCTGAAAGCTTGATGAAGCCGGGCAGTCTTGGCAAGAAGCTTAGTCAAGCTCGAGCTTTCTACGGAGTAATCATTATATCGATGCTAGTTGGCTTAAGTCTAAACTTCGTCGGCATCAACCCTATCAAAGCGTTAATCTATTCTGCTATAGGCAACGGACTGGTGGCCCCAGTCGTACTAGTGCTAATTGTTCTAATTAGTAGTAACAAGAAAGTGATGGGTGAGTGGACCAATCGACCACTAACCAAGTTTATCGGCTGGGCAACTTCGGGCTTAATGGTTGTAGCCGGCGCTGGCGCCATCTACGCCATCTTTACCGCCTAGTCGGCTCTAAGCGCTTCTATCGGGTCTTTGCGAGCGGCTTTGAGAGCCGGGACAGTGCCAAAGATAATTCCGATTGATAAAGATACGCCAGTGGCTATCAGTACAATTTGCCAACTTATTAGTGGTCGCAAATCAGTCGTTAAGCGCAAGATTAGGTCTATCAAGTAGGCGACGCCGATACCGATGATGCCACCAGTTAAACTCAAGAAACTAGCTTCTATCATGAACTGACTCAAGATTTGACGATTGGTTGCACCGATGGCCTTACGGATGCCGATTTCGTGCATGCGCTCAGCTACCGACACCAACATAACATTCATAATTCCGATGCCACCAACCAATAGCGAGATTGCCGCCGCCCCAGCAATCAGCTTGGTTATCAGATCAAGCACTGTGTTACTGGTCGACAAATTCTGGCTTTGTTGCAAGACTGTGAAGTCCGACTGACCACCATGAGCAGCTTTCAGCGATTTCTCAATACTAGCTACAACACTCGATGTTGCTTTAGGATCAGTCGGTTTGGCCAATATTTCGAAAGTTGGAGCCGAATTATTGGTTAGATTCTCTGACACATCATACGGAATGAATATGGCACTGTTGAAATCGGCATCCTGACTTAACGGCGTATTGTCAAACTGGTTGAATATACCTTGTACGATAAATTCTTGGCCCCTAAACAGGAAAGTCCGGCCCAGAGGCACGCTCTCATTGAACAGTTTATCGGCGGCATTTTGGCCAAGAACTGCCACATTGTTTTCTGAATCATCAGTTGTGATAAATGTACCGAATGCCAGCGATTGATTAATCAAACTTGGTAAATCAGGTGTCGTGCCAATCACTAAACCTTGGCTATAGACGCCGTGATCGCCTTTAACCGTTCCAGGAGTGGCACTCAGTGGGGCGGTCGCACCCACACCGTGCGTACCCGACACGGTTTTCAAATCCTTACTATTTAATGATGCTGTGACCGAAAAGCTCGACAGCGGATTGATAGAGCCGTTACGGCTGTTAACCAATTGTTGAGGCTGAATGACGATTAAATCTTTACCGTAATGATGTATCTGGTTGCTGATTTGGGCTTTAATGCCTTCGCCGATACTGACAATCGTAATAACCGAAGCCACGCCGACAATAATGCCAAACATTGTCCAAAAATTGCGTACTTTAGCACCGCGCATCGCGTCTATTCCGGCTTTGAGATGGCCTCTAGTCAATGATTTCATGATTTCTTCCGATCATTCTTGGCAGCTGGTGACTTATCGGCATTTTTCGAAGACTTGCGCTTGGATTTACGACTGGCTTTTTTATCCGGTAAAGCTTTCATTAGAACTGACACACCGGCCAGATCATCTTCCTCGGTCGTTTTGGGCAGGTTATACAGTACTTTGCGGGCTCGTGTAGCGACTTGGCCCAATGCGGTTTTCTCATCATGGATAATACTGCCATCGTGCATATATACGACTCGCGTGGCATAACGGGTAAGTTCGGGGTTATGGGTCACAAATATAACCGTATTGCCCAATTTATGGATATCGGCCAGCAATTCCATCACTAGTCGGCTGTTAGCGCTGTCAAGATTGCCAGTAGGTTCATCAGCAATAATAATCTTCGGGTTGTTAACTAGGGCGCGAGCTATAGCCGCACACTGGGTTTGTCCGCCACTCAACTGAGACGGCATGTAGTATTCGCGTTGTTGGATGCCGACTCTTTCCAACATTTGTGAAGCTAGTTTCAGGCGTTTGGTCAGTGTGATGCCTTTATAGGTAAGTGGCAGAGCCACGTTCTCGAGGACGTTCAAGCGGGGGAGTAGATTGTATGACTGAAAAATAAAACCGATGGTGTCACGGCGAATTCTGGCCGCTCGACTAGACCGCAATCGCGAGACCGGCTTGTTGTCCAATTTATAATTACCGTGACTCGGCCGATCAAGCAAGCCAATGATATTCATCAAAGTACTTTTGCCACAACCACTAGGACCCATGACAGCCACGAATTCGCCTTTTTCAATCGTTAAATTGACCTCGTCGAGCGCCAAAGTGGTGGCATCGCCGAAGCCATATAGTTTACTAACGTTATCGAGTTCAATTACTGCCATGTAGTGTCATCTAGTTTAACTCCTTAGCACATCTGGCCGCAAGCGATTTATAGTATTCTTGCTTGATATAACGCATTTAACCGGCTCGATTGTCACGGCTGACAAGTTGGCTGTGTATAATAACTAAGGCTAATTATGGAGAGATCGCATAGTGGTCTAGTGCGCCATCTTGGAAAGGTGGTATAGGGGCAACTCTATCGAGGGTTCAAATCCCTCTCTCTCCGCCAAATAAAGTGCCCGGTCCAATGATCGGGTATTTTATTTGGTTGATATGTGAAGCGACTGAACTGCTTCAGTCGCGGGGGATTTGAACAGGCGGAGCGATGTCGAGCATGTCTGCGAGACCGCGAGCCGGGCCCGCGAGCAAAATGCGATAGCATTTTGACTTGTGGGGCAAATCCCTCTCTCTCAGCCATCCCTATTAACTTCTTTTCCTAAAGTTCGAACCCAGTAGGGGGAGCCATAAGCATTTTGACCTCTGTTAATCAGGGGTCTTTTTTATTGTATATGCTTGCATAATTTTCACACTAGTAGATAATTTTTAAATATGTCGAGCCCTGAGAGCAGAATAAATAATCCGCAAGACCTCGATGACGCCATTGAACTCGCATTCTGGGGCGTTGATTTTGATGAGCTAGACCCTGAGGATGCACCTTTTGATTCAGATGTGAATCCTACGATTAAAGTCACTCGGTATCTTTCAAGGGAAAAATCAGGACATGACGTACGAAAGGGCTGTTTCGTATTAATATCCCATTTTGTTGTTGATCTTGCAGAAGAAGGTTACGAAGATACTGAACCTGGTGAAGCGCTAATGATCGAATGGGATGACGGAGAGAGTCTAATCTACGATATTACCGACAGCACAGCTGGTACTCTTGGTGAATTCGGAGATGTCGGACTCAAAGATATAGACGCACAAGAAATTGCAGCATTTAGATACAGTGTAAAAATGGCGCTAGCTTCGGTTACTTCAATTGATTAGTGTCTTCAAGTGCCTAAAAGTTCGAAGTGTGACCAGTAGGTGGAGCTTGCTTAGCTAATTGTGGTGCCGGCGTTGCCGGCGGCGGCATTGGCGATACTGCCGTCTTGAAGGGCATCGAAAACTATGATTGGCAGGTTGTGCTCCATGGCCAGGCCCATGGCGGCTTTATCCATGACTTTTATGGCATCGTTGGACACGGCTTCTTGGAAGGAAATGGTGTGTAATTTTGCGGCGTCAGGGAATTGCTCAGGGTCTTTGTCGTACACGCCGTCGACTTTGGTAGCTTTCAATACAACTTCACACTCTAGTTCAAGGGCTAGCGAAACGGCAGCAGTATCAGTTGTCAGATATGGTCGACCAATACCGCCGGCCACAATCACTACGTGTCCTTTGCCAAGATCAGATATGGCTCGGCGATGGGTAAACTTATCGGCTACTTGATCGGCCGTGATGTTGGTCAGGGCCCGGGCTGAAACGTCTTCATTATTAAAAATATCGGCCACGGCTAGGGCGTTCATCATGGTCGCCAGCATACCGATGTTGTCGGCCGTCACTCGACCGATACCATGACCAGCCAACTGCGCCCCACGAGCATAGTTACCGCCACCGACCATAATCACCACTTGAGTGCCGGCGTCTACAACTTTTTTAACTTCTTTGCCAAGCCAACTCACCAAGTCAGAGTCAATACCACCTTCAAATTTACCAGCTAATTGTTCACCAGATAGTTTGAGTAATACTCGCTTGTATATATGTGCATCCATCTAAAGTACTAGTCTAGCAAACAATTAACCGAATCTTAAATGTGGCAATAATTATGCTTCTTATTCTGGCTAACCAGCATATAATGATAGGCACCATGGCTAAAATATATAATGACGATATTACAGGATTAATCGCTGTTCTAACTGAGCAATTTGATAATCAATTATCAGCCATAGTTGAAGTCATTGATGACCGCATAGCTTTTCATTTGAATCCGGTACACCATCAGCTTGATTATTTAACAAAGGAACTCGGTACAGTCAAAACAGTTGTGACTGACACAAATATTGATTTGAAACGTCTCTCGATTCGAGTTTCTGGACTGGAAGCCATCTTATAAATGATTAAAGTCTATTCGTGGAACGTCAATGGGATCCGGGCGGTCAACAATAAGGGACTCTGGGATCCGTTTCTAGCCAAGGAACAACCCGATATTTTGTGCTTGCAGGAGATCAAAGCCAAGCCCGAGCAAATTGATGTAGATATCGACGGCTACGACGCCTTTTGGTATTCGGCCGACAAACCAGGCTATAGTGGCACGGCGCTGTTAAGCAAAGTTGCACCCTTGCAAGTTATCAATGGCTTCCCGGAATCGACTATTAAGCAGTTCGAAGTTACCGGCGATACTTACGGCGACCCCAACCTCGAGGGGCGGGTGATTGCGGCTGAATTCGAAAAGTTTTGGCTGGTGACCGTCTATACGCCTAACGCCAAGGACGACCTGAGTCGCATCCCACTGCGGCACAAACATTGGGACCCAGCCTTTTTGGCATATTGCCAACAACTAGAAAGTACCAAGCCGGTGATATTTTGTGGCGATCTAAATGTCGCTCACACCGAAGACGACCTAGCCAATCCTAAACCTAATCGTGGCAAAAAAGGCTTTACCGACGAAGAACGAGCCGGCTTTCAGGCTTTTGTTGATGCCGGATTTATAGACAGTTTTCGAATGTTCAAACAGGGCAATGGGTTCTATACGTGGTGGAGCCATTTTGCCAATGCTCGAGCCCGTAACGTTGGCTGGCGGATTGATTACTTTTTGGTATCGGCCAAACTTAAATCAAAAGTCGTCGATGCCGCCATTCATCCCGACATACTTGGCTCCGACCACTGTCCGATATCTGTTACACTAAATATATGAATCGACCGTTTGCGGTGTTCGATATTGACGGGACTTTAATCCGTTGGCAGCTTTATCATGCTCTGAGTGACGAACTGGTACGTATGGGGGTTATCGACGCTCAAGAATTCACGGTCGCCAAACAGGCTAGAATGACCTGGAAAAAACGGCGAAGCTCGAGTTCGTTCAGTGATTACGAAGCCGCGTTAATCACCATTGTTGACCGGGCGATTATCGGCATGAAAGTCATCGATTTTGATACGGCTATAAGTAAAGTCATTTCCGAATATCAAGATCAAGTTTATACCTATACCCGAGATTTAATTAACGACCTCAAAACCAAGAATTATCTATTATTTACTATTTCGGCTTCACCATCACCGTTAGTGGCAATGATTGCCAACCATTATGGCTTTGATGATTATCGTGGATCAAAATACGCCACTAATAATGGAGAGTTCACCGGCAAGAAAGACGTTCTATTAAGCCAACGTAAGCCGGAAGAGCTCAAAAAAATGGTCACCGAGCATCAAGCTAGCTGGGACAATAGTATAGCTGTCGGCGACAGTGAAAACGACATACCAATGCTCGAATCGGTGACTACGCCAATCGCCTTCAACCCGACTAAACCCTTATTCGATAAAGCTCAAAGTAGTGGCTGGAAAATAGTCATTGAACGAAAAAATATGGTTTATGAACTGGAGCCCCGAGATGGATCATTCGTATTGGCATAAACAGACGGTCGATAAACCGCTTTATCCTGATTTACTTTGGAGTCGACCAGAGAATCGAGCTCTAGCCGGTAAGTTGGTCGTAGTTGGTGGTAACGCCCACGGCTTTTCGGCGGCAGCTGAAGCTTACTCGTCAGCCTTAAAAGCCGGAGTTGGTAGTGTTCGAGTGCTTTTACCTGACAGTTTGCAGGCGACAGTCGGACGAGTGTTCGAAACTGGTGAATACGCCCCCAGTACACCGAGTGGCAGTTTTAGCCAGAAAGCTTTAGCCGAAGTTTTAGCTTTAGCTAACTGGGGTAACGGCTTATTATTGGCTGGTGATTTTGGCCACAATTCCGAAACCGCCATTCTTCTGGAATCATTACTGACAAAATACTCAGGCCAATTAACTATATGTGGCGATGCTTTAGATTATTCCGTCAATAAACCCCAGGCCTTATTGAGTAGACCCTCTAGTTTGTTAGTCCTCGACCTGACACAATTGCAAAAACTAGCTACCGGAGCTAAGTTCGCCAAAGCTTTTACATCAACTATGGATTTCTTGAAAATAATTGAACTGCTTCATGATTTTACGATAGATCATAATCTAAATATCGTTCTAAAACATTTGGATAATATTTTTGTAGCTGTCGCCGGACAGGTGAGTACCACCAAAGTTAAACCCATCTCGATGGTTAATTTTGCCACCAGTTGTGCTGTTTGGTGGTTGCAGACACCTTCAAAAACCTTTGAAGCGCTTAGTACTAGTGTGTTGGGTGATGATTAGGCATTTTGGCAATCCCGTTCAAGTCCCATCTTTGCTACCATATAAAAAGCCCCGGCATAAGCCGAGGCATTTTATGGCACTCGTATTCCGGTAGGTTGGTCTGTCGCGGGTGAGAACTGCCAGTGGCAGTTAGCAAGACCGGAAGCCCGGAGTGATTCATCACCTGAGCTGAGGTGGGCTCGAGAAATTCGCCCGTAGGCGAATATTTGTGAGTTGCCACTGGCAATCCCGTTCAAGTCCCATCTTTGCTACCATATAAAAAGCCCCGGCATAAGCCGAGGCATTTTATATGGTGGGCAAGGAGGGACTTGAACCCTCAATCCGTAAGGAACACGATTTTGAGTCGTGCGCGTATACCAATTCCGCCACTCGCCCGAATTATTAATACCCAACCATTAGCTTAATATTCTTAGGCTACAAGGGGTAATTGTACTATACTTACTGCTATAGGGCTAGACACCTTACATAATATTATGGCCGAAAATTCTAAACATAATCAACAATTTACCGGATCTACACCACCCTTAAATGTCACACCCGACGCCAGTTCGGCAGCCGATCTAATTCGTGATAAAGTTTCACGCATTTATGAGGCAGAGCCGTCGGCAACCCAAGAAATTGCTGAATCTGAAGCCGTACATTATCGTAGCCAACACCAACAGTTCATGTATGAGCTCAGTAATTCTGGCAAAGATCTGGCGACCATCCAGACCGCTTGGCATGACTATTACCAAGACTTAACTGATGTCCAGAAGCATCAGGTATGGCAAGAATTCTACGAAAGTCAGTCGGCCATCAACGGCCAGCCCAATCCAGCTGCCGCTGATCCTCAAACTTTATCGCAACACAAACACCAAGCCGCCCACTCTGAACATCCAGCGAAATCAGCTAAAGCACCGCGACTTAAAGATGTCAGAAGTGTTGAAGATGTCCAGGCGACTATTCGTCATAAAGTATCAGCTGGCGGTAAACTACAGGCCAAACATCACCTACAATCCCTATTATTTGGGCTAGGTCTGGGAGCGGTTGTACTTCTAATATTTTTGTTTGGCTTCTTCAACGAAGTCGTCATCGCGCCGTTTATTCAACCTAGTCGAACAGCCACCGCCACACCGATAATTGTTGGCAACGCCAGTGTGCCTCCATCCGCCACTCCAGAAGTTATAATTCCTAAAATCAATGTCGAGATACCAGTCAATTATTCCGAAACATCTACCGACGAAGCAGTCATCGAAAATGCCCTTCAGAACGGCATAGTTCACTATCCGACTACCGCAGTACCTGGACAAAATGGTAACGCCGCCTTTTTTGGCCATAGCAGTAATAATATATTCAACAAAGGTAAGTATAAGTTCGCGTTTGTTTTGCTACATACCATAGTTACAGGTGATACTTTCTATCTAACCTATAACAGCAAGGTATACGTCTACAAAGTCATCAGTCGAACAGTCGTTGAGCCAACCGAGGTTGGAGTTCTAGGCCCAGTCAGTGGTCAAACAGCCACTGCCACACTGATCACTTGCGATCCGCCAGGCACCAGCCTGCGTCGCCTAGTAGTCGTCGGTCAGCAAATTAGTCCCGACCCCAGCACCAATACCAACACTAACAGCGTCACAGCCACGTCTAATTCGCCTACCGAACTACCGGGCAATGGTCCAACGCTATGGGGTCGATACTATAGAACATCTGTCGGTAAAGGCATTTTGATAGTCATATTAATTCTGGCTTTCGCCATGGTTGTTCGATGGATAAACCAACCCCGTCGCTTCTCGTAAATAATAGACTGACTACTGAGCAACTAGTGAAGATTGATTAAGATTAGTCGCCGTAGTTGTAGTATTGAACTGATAATAACTCTTGTAGTCTGGGGCAAAGAACGGCAAATAATTAGCACTAGCACTGGCTAAAGCTTGCTGATTGGCGCCATCGTAATCAAAAACCAAAGTCTTACCATTGGCTACATAAGTCAGATGGCTATCGTTCATCCAGCTGGCATGAATCTGGGGTTTGTCCAACCCTGGGCTTAAGTTATAGTCATAACCATTACGATTCTCGATATCAAATATAGCAAACTGATTGGCGTGTTCGGCTACGACGTATTGGGAGTTCGGCGAAAAGCTCAAATAATCAGGGTTAGTGACGTGTAAAACCTGAATTGGCACTACTGGGTGAGTCGGCTGGAGCCGAAGCTGAGTCAATGGATCTTTGTAGACATAAATTTTATTATCGACGACTGCTCCAGCAGTAACATATAGCGAGCCGCTGTAATCATTAATATTTAACAGATAGTTAGAGTTAGCCGTAAAAGTACGAATAATGGATGATTGGCCAGCCTTATACAGCTCAAGCAGTACTTTACCGGTTGGAGCATTAGTGTCAGTGATGTACAGTACATAATCATTCGCATAGGTTTTATAATCTTGTAAACCATCGATTATCGACACCGGCTTAGGCGCCGATAGTGAGACTGTCATCAAGGCTTTAGCGGCCGCATCATAGGCATAATACTGATCAAACTTACTATTATGGAAGCTCAGCTTAGTCGGATTTATCGCAAGAACGTTGTTCAAATTCTCAGAATTAGCAACTGTTTGACGGTCAATTAATAGATATTCGGTTTTGGCGTCAAAGTTGTGCTGTAATAAGAAATGTTGGTTATCATCGGCCCATTCTAGTACTTGCCAACTTTCACTACTACTGGCTCTAGTGACGATATTGGCCGGTAAAGTAATCTGGCTAGGGGCTTGGGTCAGATTTTTCAAATCATACACATCGTAAGTCAAGACCGAAGTCGCCGATTGGACCAATAACCAGCGTTTGTCAGGGCTCTGGGTAGTGACTGTCGGCGGGGTCGAGTAAGCCGACAGTTTAGTCGTTTTTAAGTTAGTCGGAAATAATATCGGATAGTCATAATGTATAACACTCCCGCCCGACACTGTTATACTCCGCGACCAATCTCGATAACCAGTTTGCGACAATTTGATTTGATATAATCCGGCCGGTAATAACACCCGAGAATTGGTCTGAGCTTTTTTAGTGCCATTGACATATATTTGAGCTGAAGTAGGTTGGCTAGAGAAAAAAACTAAACCGTTCTGAATCACCGAACCGTTATCGCCGATGCCGAAGCCATATGCCTGATATAACAATATTAAAGTAGCGAACAATATTGCCACGCCGA
Organism: bacterium; assembly: GCA_021783725.1. Classification (GTDB taxonomy): domain Bacteria; phylum Patescibacteriota; class Saccharimonadia; order Saccharimonadales; family UBA4665; genus JAJXTN01. The sequence continues at coordinate 41,015 of JAJXTN010000001.1, forward strand.
CAAAAACATAACCAACCATCAATATGATGTGGTGACGAAATTGTTTTTTCGGGTCTAGATAGTCCATAAAATGCATCTACTAGTATGTAGGCACTTGCTTGTAACCACAAGAGGGTTTAAGATGTTTATAAATCTTATGAACAGTGATAGGGTAAAACTGTGAGCAAAAAAAACAACATTATCGAAATAAATGGTAACCGTTACGATGTCAGCACTGGCAAGGCTATAGACGGTGTCGACAAGACCGTCCAAACCACCAAAAAGTCAACCACTAAGAGCCCGCCCTCTAGGCATGCCGTCGCGCCAAACGCTCGGTCACACGCACCTCAACCAGCCAAAACGCTACGTCGTGATATTCTGTCGAAACCGCTACCAGCCAACCTGTCGAGTGGCAAGAAATTGCGCAAAAGTTCACCCATAAAAGTACCCAAAGTAAGCCTGCCAACCAAACTATCAATTGCCAATATTGATGGTCGACGGATTCAACACTCCAAGGCTATACCAAAAAGCACGCTCGTAAGTCGCTTCAGTAGCAGTCCGCTGTCTCCCAGCCCACTGGCTTTTAACCCTCCCAGCCCAAGTCCCTTACAAACAGTAGGCCACGTCGCTAGTCCCAAACTCCAGGCCACACCCAAAGCCGATTTCTTGCAAGAAGCGATTAATAAGGCCACGTCGCACCAACAACCACTTTACAAACCTGCTAAATCCAAACGTCAAAAAGTTGTTAAACGAATCGTGGGAGTCAGTGGCTTAGCTTTTGGTCTATTAATACTGATTGGCATAGTTGGCTTTCAGAATTTAGCCAATTTGAAAATAAATTCAGCTTCGTCGAAAGCCGGTTTCGCCGCCAGCTTGCCAGCTTATCAACCATCCGGCTTTAGTTTGGGTGATATATCATCCAATCCTGGTCAAGTAGCGGTCAACTTTATCAGTAACAGTGACAATAGTCGAAACTACACGATTACCGAAAAACCGTCAAACTGGGATAGTTCAAATTTACGCGACATATTAGTGACCAATTCCGACCCCCAATTCCAGGCAGTTACCAGCAACGGTCGCACCATCTATCTATACGGTCTGAATAATGCCACCTGGGTGAGCAACGGCGTCTGGTACACCGTCACTGGCAATGGCTCACTTAGCTACCAACAACTCCTCGACATTGCCAACAGCCTTTAAACTAAACTGCCCGAACCATTATTCACTTCAGCAAGTCATAGATTCAAGTTATACTTAACTGATGAGCAGCCCGATTCGAACCAGATTTGCGCCGAGTCCGACAGGCTATATGCACGTTGGTGGTGTCCGAACGGCTTTATTTGCTTGGCTGTTGGCCCGCCAGACCGGGGGACAGTTCGTACTACGCATCGAAGACACCGACCGAGCCCGTCATGTCGAAGGCGCCGAACAACATATCATCGATAGTCTTAAAGCATTAGGTCTAAACTATGACGAAGGTCCTGACATTGGAGGCCCATTCGCTCCCTATCGTCAAAGCCAAAGGCTAGACAGCTACAAACGTTGGGCTCAGCAGTTAATTGATAGTGGTCGAGCTTACGCCGACCCCTATAGCGCCGAAGATATGCAAAAATTCCGCGACCAAGCTCAAGCCAACAAACAGCCATTTTTGTACCGTAATCATCGCCCCGACAAGCCGCCAGTTTGGGATGGCACAATGCCGCTACGCTTCAAGAGTGAACCCAAAGCCTACCAGCGAATCGACGCTGTTATGGGGGAGCTCAGCACCGGTCCCGAGACCATCGATGACTTCATCTTAATCAAAAGTGATGGCTACCCAACCTACAATTTCGCGCACATCATTGACGATACCGAAATGCGGATCAGTCATATCATTCGTGGTCAAGAGTTCTTGGCTAGCATCCCCAACTATTTGAATTTGTATGAAGCTTTGGGCTTAACGCCGCCAATCATGGCCACCATGCCGCACATCATGGCGCCTGACGGCAAGAAGAAGCTCGGCAAACGCGATGGCGCCAAAGACGTTTTGGACTACATCCGAGACGGCTACCTGCCAGAAACAATGCTTAATTTCATCGCCAGCCTCGGTTGGAATGACGGTAGTGAGCAAGAAATTTTCAGCGTTCAGGAGTTAATCGATAAATTCAGCCTAGATCGCGTCCAACGTAGTGGCGCTAGGTTCGATGAGCAACGCTTGCAGTGGATGAATGGCGCCCACATTCGCAATCTAGCCTTGGATGACCTGTACGCGCTTTGTGCGGCCTATTGGCCAGCTGAAGCCAATCAATCCAATGATAACTACAAGCAACAGGTTCTAGGCCTAGTTCAAGAACGCCTGAAATTCTTAGCCGAGTTGCCGGAGTTAACTGGCTTTTTCTTCATAGACTTACCAGTCAATCCGGAACTGATAACCAGCAACAAACAACTCTCTAAACTATCGCAGGAAGAACTCAAATCGTACCTCGAACAAGCCAAAGCCAGTCTAGAACAGAGTGATTTCAGTCTTGATGACCTGACTTCGCGCCTGAACGACTTACTCACGACCACTGGTCAGAAACCTGGTATTCTATTTAGCCTGATCCGCATCGCCACCACTCAAGCACCGTTTAGCCCCAGCCTAGCCGAGACCTTAGCTGTCCTTGGAAAAGATCGCAGTCTAGCTCGGCTAAACAGCCAAATCAACGCCCTTTGATAAAAATTTAGTAATAATTAACTTCATGTCATTCCAGACTTGATGACATTTGGATTAGGTGACTGCGGTGTCATTCCAGACTTGATCTGGAATCCAAACTAACGTAAGCTGGCCTCTCTTGTCATTCCAGACTTGATCTGGAATCCAAACTAACGTAAGCCGGCCTCTCTTGTCATTCCAGACTTGATCTGGAATCTAAACTAAATGTAATTTGGAGCGCTGCGCGCCACAGCTGATTGGATCCCAGGTCGAGCCTGGGATGACGCAGTGAAGAAGTCTGTCATTCTGGACGTCTATTGTCATTCCAGATCAAGTCTGGAATGACAATAGAGTTGGTTTAGATAAAACATTGGGCATAAAGCCATAAGCATTGTTACAATAGACTTTATGATTGATGATGTTAAACCACCGGCCAAACCCAGCGGTTCACTGCGCGACAAACTCGACAGTCGGAATAGTGAAGTCACCGCCGACCCAACCCCATCAGCCCAATCTGATGAAGTCTTCAAAACACCCGAAGAAGTTGCCGCCGACCAAACATTAGAAGCCCCAACTTCTGACGAGACTAATCCACCAGAAACAGCCGATAGCCCAACCAAACCGAAATCTAACTGGAAATCAAAATTAGCTCTGCATTGGCCTCCCGGCAAAAAAGAATCGCTCAGTTTATTGGTTGTTGTTTTATTAATCGCCGGAGGAGTTGGTGGCTGGGTTTACGCTCACCCCAAAGCCAAGCCACCAATAGTCGTTAAGAAGGTCGTAATTGTAGCACCCAAAGTTGTCGTTCCGACTACTGTCGCTTCGACCCTGACCGGCTTGCAGGTTGATCCTAGCGTCAACAAAGGCCCAGTTACCGGTGTAATGATCGAAAACAGCCTCGATGCTCGACCCCAGGCTGGTCTCAGTCAAGCAGGTGTCGTGTTTGAGGCCATCGCCGAAGCCGGCATAACCCGCTTCTTAGCCCTTTATCAAGATACGGCCCCAGATAATGTCGGACCAATCCGTAGCGCTCGACCATACTATGTGCAATGGTTGCTCGGTTTTGATGCCGCTTACGCACACGTCGGTGGTAGCCCCGAAGCCATAAGTGACATCCAAGCCTGGGGAGTCCACGACCTCAACCAGTTCTATAACGGTAGCTACTACCACCGAATATCGGCCCGAGCCGCCCCACATAATGTCTACACTGCGATAGCCACGCTTAATCAGTTGGAAGCCAAAAAAGGCTACACCACCAGTAGTTACAGCGGTTTTCCGCGCAAAGCCGAAACCCCAGCTAAAGTCCCAACCGCTAGAACTATCAATTTGAACATTTCCGGCCCAACCTATAACGTCGCCTACACCTATGACCCAGCCACTAATAGCTATATGCGTAATCAAGCCGGCGCGCCACACATTGACGCCAATACCAATACCCAGATTAAGCCCAAAGTCGTGATTGCCCTAGTTATGTCCTACAGCCTAGAAGCCGACGGCTACCACTCTGCCTACGGCGTCATCGGTAGTGGACCAGTCTACGTATTTCAAGACGGTTTAGTTACCGCCGGCACGTGGACCAAGACCAGTAGTACAAGCCAGATCACATTTGCCGATAGCAACGGAGCAACCATCAAGCTCAACCCCGGCCAGACGTGGTTGACGGCAGTCGCCAAGACTTCCGACGTAATATCTGCGCCCTAGACAGTCATGAATCATTTGGACAAAATCCGCAATCTCATCCGCCATCGACTAATTTTGCTAATAATTTTAGAAAACTTACTGATTGTCGGTATCTGGTGGTATGCCCAGACCTACTACATCATCGACACCAGTCTACTGGCCTTAATTAGCCTAACCCTAGGCTTGGCTTTGGCCTTAGTGATTGGCTGGCTGTCAGCCGATTATGTTTTGCAACCACTCAAAGCTATCTGGCAAGCAGTCTTGCATCTTAGCCCGACTGAGCACGGCGTCGCCGCACCAGTGCTGGAAGACGTCAAATTGGGCAGGGAATTGGTCGCTAGTTTAACTAGTCAGATTTATCAATTGGGCGATGTCGCCAAAACCGCCACCACCGAAGGTGAAGAGACGGTTAGGGACATGAATCGTAATTTCGTGGCCCACAATATGCCGTTACCGTTATTCATTCTCGATGATAGCGAAACGATTATTTTCGTCAACGATGCCGCTTCAAAGTACATCGGTATCGCCAGCACCGATCTGTTAGGCAAAAACGTCTATATGATTCTTGACATGTCATTCCCCAGCGAGGACACTTTTGATACATGGCTCAAAGAAGTTAAATTACACAAAGCCACCGCTAGTAACAGCTGGGAAAGAGTCCGTTTGAATATCCGCGACAATCATCCAACGCTGTTGTTCGACCTAGCCGTTTACTATAACCGTGACAATGTTCAGAAAATGGACACTATGCTAGTATTATTCGACCACACCAAACAGTACAGTCAAGACGAGCAAGCCGTCAGCTTCATCGCTTTGAGTGTCCATGAACTGCGAACCCCGCTAACTTTATTGAGGGGTTATATTGAAGTATTAGAAGACGAGCTGGAGGGCAAACTTGACCCCGATATTCAAGACTTTATGCTCAAGATGCGCTCATCAGCCGAGCAACTCACGGCTTTCGTCAACAATATCCTCAATGTCGCCAGGGTTGATAATGACCAGCTAGAGTTACACTTACAGGAAACTGACTGGCAGAAAGTGCTATTAAGTGCTGTCGACATGATTAGCTTGCGAGCCAAAGTGCGCGGCATCAATCTAGAATGCAATGTTGCGCCTGATTTACCGACCGTTGGCGTCGACAGCCTCAGTGTTCGCGAAGTGGTCAATAATCTCATCGATAACGCCATCAAATACAGTGGTCAGAGTACGACTATCAAGATTGATGCCCATATGACTCAAGATGGCATGGTCGAGACTACTATTCAGGATTTTGGGCTGGGGATTTCATCGAGTATTATGCCAAACTTATTTACCAAATTTTACCGCGACCATCGTAATCGAGCTCAGATTGGTGGCACTGGTCTAGGGCTATACTTAAGCAAGGCCATCGTTACGGCTCACGGCGGCAACCTGTGGGTGCGCAGTAAGGAAGGCGAGGGAAGCACTTTTGGCTTCACGCTGGTGCCTTACGCCAAATTAGCCGAGGAACTCAAACACTCTGGTGACAAGGATATGGTCCGTGGGGCTCATGGTTGGATCAAGAATCACTCGATGTACCGAAGATAGAAGAGACAGACGAACAGATAACAGATAACAGATGGCAGGATATAGGGCAATTTAGCTAGTAGCTAGTAGCAAATGGCAATGAATTAGCTATTAGCCATTAACTATGGAATTAGCAATTGGCTGTTAGCGATTTGCTACTTGCTACTTGCTACTATAATGGCCCTTTGCAATTGGCTAATCGCCAATCCTTACTCTGTAATCTGTATTCTGTTCGTCTGCTGTCTGCTGACTGTATTTCTGTTCGTCTGTATTTCTGCTAAAGTGTTAGCATGAATCCCGACCAAACTCCGGCTAGCGATCAGCCAACCGCCGCTAGAAAAATTCTGATTATCGAAGATGAAGTGTTCATTGGCGAACTATATACTCGAGCTCTGACGAAATCTGGCTATGAAGTCACTCTGATAGGTGATGGCACCAAAGCTTTGCAAGCCGCCGAAACCAATGTCTATGACATAATCTTACTCGATCTGATGATACCGAATGTTACTGGTATTGAGATCCTGCGCATTTTGCGCGATCCAGCTCGGGTACCACCACTGACTGCCAAAATTATCGTTACCACCAACCTTGAACAACGCGAAGACGTCCGCGCCGATATCGAGCATCAAGCCGATGGTTATCTCGTCAAAGCCGAACTGACGCCTCACGAGTTGGTCGACTTCATCAACACCGTCAAATAGCCCTATCATTATCCCAACTATGCTCTCTTGATCTACGCAACCTGTCATCTTGAGCCCCACCTCGTAGGCTGAGGCAGGCTCCGTCGAAAGATCTATTGAAGCATCCCTCCATAGATCTCTCCATTGCAGTCGAGATGACAAATTTTGAGACTAGCAGAGGCTCAACAATTATGTATAATAAGCATTAGCCATGTGTGGGCTTCCTACTTCGCCAAGGCTTCGTAGGATTCCTCCGCACAGACTTATAATCTGGAAGGTATACTTCGGTCACTGCCATTCCATCACAGTTCAAACTTTAGTTTCCAGCTTAAAAACTTTGACCCTGAACGGTGTCACTAGTCCTTGCTAGAAGCTCGTATCCAACCCGTTCTCTGACAGCTACAAAGTCTCGTCAGCCTCTTTATTTATCTCTAAAACCTAGGAGTTTGAACTATGGAAATCTCTAATTACGCAACTAAAAACATAGAAGTCACATCATTTTATTTTCGCAGTCGCCCAAACAAACAACGCTTTGAAAGTTATCCACGCCGGATGGTACTCGATGGCCGTGAATACAACTTCATGGAATCTGGCATGCACTATCTAGTCAGCAAAGGACAGGAACTAGTCCGTCTATTTGATGTCAGCGATGGTCAAAACCAATATCGCTTACGTCTCGACGAACAACAACACTGGACGCTGGTCAATACCAAAACCGCCTCCTAAATCATATCATCCTGATCTTATCGAGAGCTCCTCAACTTGTCATCTTGAGCGAAGTCGAAAGATCTATTAGAAGGTTACTCCACGGATCTCTCCACTACGGTCTAGATGACATATCGCACCAACCAATAACCAAGTAAAGGATTAAATATGAGACAAGCCATAAACGAAGAAGTCAGTGTAGTTATGTACTACTCAGCCCGTAAACGCATCGCCTTGCCGCACCTCATCAACTGGCAGAACAAAGATTACAGTGTTGGCGCAATCGGCTACCACCACACTGCTAAAGACGGCCAGACGCTCCATCATATCTTTGAACTGGTCGACAAAGACCAAACCATCTGGTTTCGATTGAATTTCAACACCAGCAACCTGCACTGGAAGCTAGAAACCGTCAGCGATGGACTGGCCGACTGAATTAGATGGATCTACAGCTCAACTACAACCAACCGATGATTATGCACATCGATCTCAATAGTTGTTTCGCGATCATCGAACAACAAGCCAACCCTTTGATTCGCCATAAACCAGTAGCGATTGCCGCCTACGACACGCCTAGAGGGGCTGTCATCGCTTCATCCTACGAAGCCAAGGCTTTGGGCATTAAACTCGGTGTCAACGTCAGGGAAGCCCGCCTGATTGACCGTAATATCATCGTCATGATGCCTGACCCTGACAAGTACTTCGATGCCCACCGTCGCTTCAAACAAGTACTACTTAAGTACACCGATGAAGTAACGCCCAAGTCGGTCGACGAATTCGTGGTCGATTTTCGCGGTTCACGGGCGATTCAACTAGGCAAGAGCCTGCACGACGTCGGAATGGAGATTAAGCAAGATATTAAACAGTCCTTGGGCGACTACGTAACCGTCAACGTCGGCATCGGACCTAACCGATTTCTAGCCAAATTGGCCGCCGGCCTCCATAAACCCGATGGGCTAGATATGATTTCAGCCGATAACCTGCGCCAAGTTTATGCCCAATTAAGCCTGACCGATTTACCGGGCATCAATGTCCGTTATGAAGCCAAGTTAAATCTGGCTGGCATTTTTACGCCACTCCAATTTTTAGATGCGCCATTATGGCAACTCAAGGACCAAGTGTTCAAAAGTATCGTTGGTTTCTATTGGTATTTGCGCTTGCGTGGTTTTGAGATTGACACTGTCGATTTCGGCCGCAAAAGCTTCGGCCAGCAATATGCGCTTGGCAATAAAACCACCGACCCCGAAGAATTATCAAGATTATTAATGAAGTTATGTGAGAAGACTGGCCGGCGTCTGCGCCATGCTGGCTTCGTTGGTGGTGGCGTCCAGCTATGGATGAACTTCGAAAATCGCCAATACTGGTCCCAAGCCAAAAAACTCCGCAACGACATCTATTCCACTCAAGACATCTTTTTGAACGCCCAGCGCTTACTCAATAGTGCCGTGATACCAGCTCGAGTCACCAACATCGGTGTTACGGTCTTCAATTTGCATCCGTCGACACCCCTGCAACTAGGTCTCTTTGATGACTCTAGGCTCGATAATCGATCGCTAGCCCGAGCCGCCGATCTGGTCAATGACCGCTACGGTGAATTCACGGTCGTGCCGGCAATCATGGCCAACATGCAAAATGTCATCCTGAAACGGGTCGCTTTTGGCAACATTCAGGACCTTGAGTAGTAAACACGAAAACAATGAGCAATTAGCTATTGGCCAATGACAATGAATTAGCAATTAACAATTGGCAATTGCGCCAGTGAATAGTTAATGGCTAATTGCTAAATCATTGCCATTTGGAATTTGCTAATAGCTAATTCCTATTTCCTAGTTTCAAATTCCTACTTCCTAACTACTATTTCCTAGTCCCCAATTCCTGCTACCCTATACCTATGCACTACGCCCAACTATTATCGCGTTACCCGATAATCTCCGATCAAATTAATCAGCCAGCCTTAGCCGTGGTACTCCGCGAGCTGGAGACCGTCCTAGAGCAGGGAATAGACGGCGATATCGTTGAGTTTGGCTGCTACATCGGCACGACCAGTGTTTTTATTCGTCGGATTTTGGACACCAGCCAACGGGGCGCTGACCGAAAATTTTATGTCTATGATTCCTTCGCCGGCTTACCAGCTAAAACTACCGACGATAACAGTAGTGCAGGCATCGAATTCCAAGCCGGTGAATTGACGGTCAGCAAGAAACAATTCATCCAAACTTTTCAAAAAGCCAATTTAAGCCTACCAATCATCACCAAAGCCTGGTTCGCCGATTTAACTGACCGACAATTACCAACCACTATCGCTTACGCCTTTCTGGACGGCGACTTCTATGAGTCGATTATCGATTCATTAAAACTAGTTTGGCCTCGCTTATCAGCCGGTGGAACGATTACCATCGACGATTACAACCGTCCAGCTCTACCGGGAGTGACCAAAGCCGTCAGTGACTTCTTCGGCACCCAAAACGTCAACCTGCACCATGAACACGGCATCGCCATCATCACCAAAAGCCATTAGCAATTAGCCATTAGCTAATACCAATGAATTAGCAATTAACAATTGGCAATTGCGCCAGTGAATAGTTAATGGCTAATTGCTAAATCATTGCCATTTGTAATTTGCTAATAGCTAAAGTTGGGTTTTATGCAATTTGGAGCCTAATTAACAGATATGATAAGATGTCGTGAGCTGACTCCAATCTGCATCATGTATTCTGCTAAATGCTAAATGGAGCGCAGCGACCAGGCCCCTTCGTCTAGTGGTCCAGGACATCAGGTTCTCATCCTGAAGATCGCGGGTTCGAACCCCGCAGGGGTCACCATCCTACTTCGCTGAAGCTTCGTAGGATTTACATTTGCAATCAAGTAGGATGCCCTCCTTAGCTTTAGCGACGGAGGGCTTATTAATTTAATCATTCACATTTTTCCTATCTGTTGCAGGACGGACCCGATACAACTTTTGCTATACTTTAGCTCATGAAAGTTATCAAAAGAGACTCGACTGAAATTCAGAAAGAAGAAGCACACGGCGGAACCGGTGCGCGAAAGGTATTTGCTAGTCCCGACCACTTAAAAAGTGCACACTTTGAAGCGATGACCTATGGCTACCTACCTGGCGGGAACAGCTTTGACTGGCATGATCACACTGATATCGAGGAAATCATGGTCGTCATCAAAGGTGACGGGGAAGTCCATGACGAAGACGGAGTGTACGAATATCACGCTGGTGATGTCTTTGTGTACCCCGCCAACATCAAACACAAGGTTCACAACCCAACTAATGAAGAACACGAGATGATATTTGTGCGAGTTAAGGTCTAATACATGCATGTAACTCTATATATGGCTATGTCAGTTAACGGGTTCATCGCTGACAATGACGATAATGAAGATTTTCTTTCTCACGACGGCTGGGATGCCTTTGTCGAATTGGCAGAAAAAGCCGGTGTTTTTATGATTGGTCGTAAGACGTATGAAGTTGTTCTTGAGAAATATAAAGATTACGGTTTCATGGATGTGAACGCAGACCGAATAATAGTCACTTCGGACGAGAACTTCACTTCACCCGACAACTTCCGTGTCGTACATTCACCTAAGGAGGCTGTGCAATTGGCCGAATCACTAGGGCATAAACAGGCTCTTCTGACCGGAGGCGCGACATTAAATAGCGCTTTCATGGAAGACGATTTAATCAACGACGTAATCTTGAATGTGGAGCCTGCCATTGTTGGTCAAGGTAAATCGTTGTTTGCTCCTAGTAATTTTGCAAGAAGGCTACTATTTAAGTCTGTCGATAATCGTGGGGATGGCATTTTGCAATTACACTATGAAGTAGGCGAAGTTTTAGGCTGAGCATTATTCAATACAAATTTTCCGTATTCTAATATTTCTTCTCTAATTTGATCCCAATCAATCCCATCAAGCTTCACCAATATGCTTAAAAGTCTCGAATGCGAGGCTTTTTTTGTTTGGTATGCTAAAAGTATGAAAATATCAAAACGAAATTTTTTAGTCATTGCATTGATGCTCAGCATCGTCTCCATGTTTGTAACATACCCAATGGCGCACAAACCGTATGCAGGCAAGATTGTTTACAAGTTATGTGGAGGTGGTACGATACCAGCTCCAAATTACAGCCCTGGGGCGATATACAACATGCCATGCATGGCATCAGATCAGTATGTTGAGAAGAATAATGTAGCGCCTTTTTACATCTCCATCGCTATTACATCAGTCGTACTCATTGCTCTAATCTATATTCTGATGAACGATAAATCGTCAACAGCCAAAACAAAACGCTCGTCAAATAGAAAGAACTAAATTGCACGTCGTTTGCAAATTTAATATCAACTGATTCCAATCAATCCCAACAAGTTTCACCAATTAATTAGAACACTTTGTAATGGACTTTTACTTACTCTCGTAATAAACGGTGAACGGACTTCTTTAGCAATTTATCGGAATCGTTCCGCTACCTTGACGCCTCTTTTAGCTAATTGACGGTAATACACATTCATAGAAAATTGCTCTTCACATTCTCCGCAAAACGGGATTAATATATCTGACCGCGTTTGCTTGATTTCTTTTTTGAATATTCGTTGATGAATTTTAGCCGCCCGCATCACAATATCCCGCTCTTGAACTTCGTTATAGCGCGACATATTACATGTTGTAAGTGCACAGTGAACACCATCTTCTCCAACAGTGCCATCGCGTTTTAGACCTAGTAGGTGACCTATTTCGTGAACAATTACAGACTTTGCGTTACCGGGAATAGCCCCTTGTGACATATCTACAAGCGCAATGGATTTATCATACCCAAGACCGCCATATGCAAGTCCGTGAGCGATAGTCTCATCCATAAATTTCGGGTGACTTGGCTCAAATTCGATAGGCCTACCCGTAAATACAATATTAATATCTGCCTTACCTGATGGGAAATTATCAAAAGTTGGTGATTTTGTTGAATATGGATCATCTGCGATTTGGATAAGCCTAGATTCTCTAACTACATCGAAGCGACCTGCAATACGTGATAGGTAGTCTAGGGCAGTATGTGCATCATCTGTGGGGAATACCCCGAAATCTTTATCATGAAGAATTTCCACGTGTACAGTTTCAGCGGCAATCATGAAGTTATTATATAATAACTATGTAACTATTGCAATTTCTTATCTGTTCTTTGTGGCATAATTTATCAGCATAATTCGCTTATATCAGTGTGGCTAAGATTGATTTGATTCTAACTAATCCCCGGTCTTCAATGTTTAGGAGTTAACTCTCTGTATTGGTTGGGTAAATCGTCCAGTTTGCCGTTTAAGATTATTGGTTCTAGGCCGATTATTTCTTCTAGTAATGGCGATTCGGTTGGAGCCGAATTCAAGATGAAAATCGGTTTATTGGAGTTAAAAGCTACGGCCATCTCCATCAGCACATTGCCGCCAATGTAGTTAGGTGTGCCGTGCTTTTCATAATTCAATACTAGGATGGCATCACCTTTTTCGACTTCGGCGAAATGACCGCGCATCAAAGCCGTTTTCTTATGATAATCATTGGCGTCACCAAACCAGGTTTTGTAATGGTCGACGTTGTAGTCACCAGATTGTTTCATGCGTTCAGCCGTGGCTGGAATAATGACTTTGAAACCTAGTTTTTCAAGCTCAGTTTGTACGCCGACAGCTTGTTTGTAGAAGCTGGCACTTGAGCAAATAACTATAGTTGGCATATTTAGTAGTATACCTATAAATATATTTGAAAATAGACTATTCAGTTAGACGATACTGCAGGGGAAACTTCGACTTCGATAGACTCAGTGGGGAGCAGTTCGAAAAGTTGGACTTTTTTCTGGGTCATCGATACTCGACCAAGTTTTATCAGTCTGGCGAGCGTGGCTCGGACTTCACGGTCTTCCAAGGTTGGAAGATTATTATCTGCCAGGCCCTCAACTATCTGTTTGACGCTAATCGCTCCAAGTTGGCTACCAAGGCTATGCAAAATGCTATTTTCACGAAATGGAGTAAGAGCGATGTCACTTATTTCCTGACCAGGCTGATCGAAAACCACCCGATTAGTTTGGCCGATGACCTTACCCCATAAAAAGCTACCGACACTTAAACCATCGTAATTAGCGCTGAAGGCTTTATCTTGAGTTTGGACTGGATTTTGTTCGCGAGTCGTCCAACGACCACTGCCATGTAACTCAAAAGGAATGACATCAGTTTCGATGCCATTCGGCGGTGTGGCTTGAAGTGTGCCACTTGGCCAGCTCGCGACATCGTTAACTAGAAACTTATATTTCCAAGCTGAATCATCGATACCGGTAGTAATTTGAAGACTATCCCGAGGCCGGAGGTCAGAAAAAGATAAATATCGTAGATTTTCGACTAGCTGTTCACTCATAAGACTATCTTTTCAGGTCAATTCCTTAAAGGCAAGCATAAGTGTCTTGCTTAAATTGGCGGTAACACCGATAATATAGACAGCGAATATATGAAACAACATCAATGACGATCGTTAGTGTGGGCCGACGTGTCATAGCGTCGTGAAATTAGCATGAAACTGCCTTGGCAAAAATCCAGTTCATCGAGTAGTACCGGCTCTGTAAAAGGGCTGAATGATAGCCGCCTGCGATTTGAAGTAATCATTAACAATATTGAAGATGGGGTAGTCCTGATTGATGATCAGGGCACAATTCAATCGTTTAACCCCGGAGCGGCTAATATCAGTGGCTGGCCGGTCGATGATGCCACTGGCATCAATTACAGCCAAGTTATGCAATTAGTGAATGACAAAGGTGAAGTCATTCCCAATGAGGTCAGTCCTTTTACCGAAATCTTTCGGTCCGGTCAGGTTATCCATGACGACAACGCCATCTTGCAGACCAAAGATAAGAAACAAGTACCGGTCAGCCTCAGCATTAACCCCTTGTTAAATGATTCTGGCCAAGTAACAGCCGCCATCGCCGTGTTCCGCAACGTTACAACCCAAAGAGCCGAAGAGAAGCAACGCGCTGACTTCATCAGCACCGCCAGCCACGAAATGCGCACGCCCGTAGCGGCTATTGAAGGTTATCTGGCCTTAGCCCTCAACGATAAAGTCTCGACCATCGATAGTCGGGCCCGTGACTATCTAGAAAAAGCCCATTCATCAACTCAACACCTTGGACAGTTATTCCAAGACTTATTGACTAGCGCCAAAGCCGAAGACGGTCGATTGACGAGCCATCCAGCAGTTATCGAATTGGGTGGCTTGCTCGAACAGTCAACCAACGATCTAAGGTTCGTAGCTGAGAAAAAAGGTCTGTTTGTCGAATTCGCCGTTGGCAGTTCCAATAACACGATTAATGCCCGGCGGACCGAAGGTGGAGAACGGGTCGTCAGGCCACTATACTACACCTACGCCGATCCAGATCGTATCCGTGAAGTCATATCCAACTTGTTCGAGAACGCCGTCAAATATACCGATGAAGGTAAAATCACTATTGGTCTAACCGGCGACAATCAAGTTGTCCAGTGTTCAGTTAAAGACACCGGTCCAGGCATACCGGCCGAAGATTTACCACATTTATTTCAGAAATTTTATCGAGTCGATAATTCAGCCACTCGAACGATTGGTGGCACAGGTTTAGGCTTATTCATTTGTCGAAAAATTATTGAACTGTACAATGGACGTGTCTGGGCCGAAAGCGAAGTCGGCAAGGGCAGTAGCTTCTATATCAATCTCCCGAGACTAAGCACCGAAAAAGCCAATCAGATGATAGCTTCAAGCTCTGGAGCAAAAGATGTTTAACCGATTAATAGTTTATAGTCATCGTGATACAATGATATTTAAAGCATAAGCATAATATAGCGCAAGGGATTATACATACCATGTCAAAGATAATGCTAGTCGAAGATGATAACAATCTACGCGAGATATACGAAGCTCGTCTGCAAGCCGAAGGCTACACTTTGGTGTCGGCGCGTGATGGCGAAGAAGCTTTAGTCTTAGCCAAGAACGAGCACCCTGATCTAATCATTTCCGATATCATGATGCCGAAAATCAGTGGCTTCGAAATGCTTGATATTCTACGCAACACCGACGGCTTGAAAGACGTTAAAGTCATCATGTTGACCGCTCTCGGTCAAAGCGACGACCAGCAGAGAGCCGATCGCTTGGGGGCCGATCGTTATCTAGTCAAATCTCAGGTTACTCTAGAAGACATTGTCAAAGTTGCCCACGAATTACTCCAAGATAACCCTGAGTCTGTTACCCCAGAAGTTCCAGCCACCGTGCCTACGCCCACAACCGACGCACCAGCCATGAGCACGCCACCGGTCGCCTCGTCCGTTCCAGAGCCGGCTATGGCAGTCGCACCGGAGCCAGTAATGGCCCAGCCAGCTACAATACCGCCAACACCAGTTGTCGTCGATCAGCCACTGGCCACACCCCCGACCGAGCCAGTGACACCACCAGTAAACCCGGTGACTGACGCCACCTCACCAGCCTCGGTATCGGCTCCAACCCCAGTCGTCGAACAAGCTAATTTCGCCCAACCAACAGCCCAAGAGACGGCTGTAGTTGAAGCTGAAATCCAAGATTTCGTCAACGGCCTACCGGCCAGCCCGACTGCCACTAGTGCAGATACTAGTGTCGGCACCACACCCACCATCACCGTTCAACCTTCGATGCAGATTGGTCCAGCCAGCTCTCAATCAAATGACGACAAAGTAATGGCTGAAGCGGTTGACAGTTTGATGGCCGAAACACAATCCGAAACCGATGTGCCGTCGACCGCTCCAACAACCATCGTGCCACAGACTGCTCAACAATTACCCGTACCCAATGACCTATCGGGCGCACCAAGCGCCAATGGTAGTGTTGCGATTGCTCACAAAAAAGTTATTTCGCCACTAGATTTACCGCCCAAGCAAGACATAAATACGCTCGCTGAGTTAGAAGAAGCCAAAATAGCGGCCAATGCTCCACCTCCACCACCAGTAGTGTATACATCCGATAATCTGGCCACCGGCGCTACCACTAGCGCCCCCCAGCCGACCACCATCACTCCGCCAGCTAGTCCTGCCGTCACGACACCCATCACGGCTGAATCATCAGCCAATCCTACGTCCAGTACCGCTCCTGGGGACACGATTGATCCCAACCACATCGCTCTATAGACACTTAAAGACTTAGACGATTCAGATTAATATATAGTCTTCTAATTTATGAACTTTTAACCTTATACTTAAATAATGCGTATCAATAAGTTCGTAGCCGGTGCCAGTGAACTAAGCCGTCGAGCAGCCGACAGCGCCATTGCTAGTGGTAGGGTATTGGTCAATGGACGACTGCCAGTTTTGGGCCAGACCATCCAAACCGGAGATAGCGTGACTCTCGATGGGCGGGAGCTATCCCAACCACAACGCTCATTAACCATCATGCTGAACAAACCAGTCGGCTATGTTACTTCCCGCGACGGACAGGGCAGCAAGACTGTCTACGACTTACTACCTAAAGACTATCATCGATTGATACCGATCGGCCGACTTGATAAAGACTCTTCAGGGCTACTGCTCTTAACCAATGATGGAGCACTAGCCAATCGCTTAACCCATCCAAGCTTTGGCAAACAAAAAATCTACCAGGTCGAACTCGACAAAGCTTTGACGACCGAAGACCATCAACAGATAGAACACGGTGTGCGGGTCGAAGATTACACCAGCCGGCTACAACTCAAGCACTTGCGAGCTAACGTTTGGCAAGTCACGATGTCGGAAGGCAAGAACCGCCAAATCCGCAAAACATTCGCTCGCCTTAACTACACCGTCACCAAACTCCACCGAAGTGATTTTGGCGAATACCAGCTGGCCGGGTTGGCAGTCGGCGACTTCCGACTAGTCGCTACCGACAAATAGTGTACATAGAAATATTAATATTCTTCTGTCAACAGTCCTTATCTGTTATAATGGTCAGTAAATGAGCAGTAAGTTACCTATCGTCGCAATAGTTGGACGCGCCAATGTCGGCAAGTCCAGTTTATTCAACACCATTCTTGATCGGCGTGAGGCGATAGTGGCCCGCGAAGCCGGTACTACCAGAGACAGCATTATGGCCAAAGCCGAATATAATGGTCAGAACTTTTGGCTGGTTGATACCGCCGGCATGAAAAACCCCGAAGATGACTTCGAATTCACGATTCAAGAGCAAATCCTTCAAGCCGCTGACAGTGCCGACGTCATCTGGGTGATGGTCGAAGCTAATGTACCGATTACCGAAGATGATCGTCGAGTTGCAAAAATGGCCTTGAAAAGTCGAAAGCCAGTATTCTTAATTATCAATAAGCTCGATAAAACCAAAAATGCCGATTTAGCCGGCTTCGACCGCTTAGGCATTAAACCAATTATTCGGACCTCAACAACTCAAGGCCTAGGTATCGATCAACTTTTAGACACTTTGATCGGCGTTATACCGAAAGCTAGTCTAGAGGACGATGACAATCGCTTAAGAATTGCCATCCTCGGACGACCAAATGTCGGCAAATCTCAACTATTTAACTCGCTAGCCAAGAAGCAACAAGCCGTTGTCGCCGACCGAGCCGGAACGACCCGAGATATTAACCGCACCATCGTTCGCTATAAAGAGCGTGAGATCGAATTAATGGATACCGCTGGTATTCGCCGGCCAGGCAAGATCGGGCAGGGGATAGAGCACTTTAGCGTCATTCGGACATTATCAGCTATTGAGCAAGCGGACTTGGCATTTCTACTGATTGACGTCAACGAGATTGGCGTTCAGCTCGACCAAAAAATTGCTGGCATGGTCAAAGATGCCGGCAAAGGCTTAGTACTAGTTGTTAGCAAATGGGATAGCACCGAAGACAAAACGGCTTTTAGTCGTGATGAACTAGCGCCCAAGATTATTCACGATTTTCAATTCGCCCCTTGGGCGCCACTCATCTTCACCAGCGCTATCACTGGACAGAATGTCACCAAATTATTCGATCTAGCGCTTGATATCGACGCCGAGCGCCATCGACGAATTACCACTAGTGAATTAAATCGATGGCTACGCCAAGCAGTCGATGCACATCCACCAGCCGGACTCAAAAATCGTAGCCCAAAACTAAACTACATTGTTCAAGAAGACGACAACAAGACCCCAGCTTTCAAGATTTTCGGAAGTCATACCTCATTCTTGCACTGGAGTTATAAGCGCTACCTCGAACACTCGATGCGCGAAAAATTTGGTTTCGCTGGTACGGCAATTCAATTGTGGTTCATCGAGAAACACATCACCCACAAACACGGAGAAAGTCCGACTTACTCGGGTGGCAAGAAGTAATGGCTTGGCTGCAAAAACGCCCCCAAGTAAGTGACTCAATCCAGTTTTATAGTATGGGCCTGAATAAAACCAAACTAATAGTTGGCTTAGGCAACCCTGGCAAAGACTACACTGACAGCCGTCACAACATCGGTTTTGCGGTCATCGACGCTTTCGTAACTGCCAATCCCGAATTCGAAACTTGGGTCGATAAGAAAGACCTTAAATGCTTAATGAGCAGTGGCCGCCTTGGGGATACTAAAGTAATCATCATCAAGCCGTCGACATATATGAATTTGAGCGGCGAAGCCGTGCTGGCGGTGTCGAACTTCTACAAAATAAGTACTGACAATATGCTAGTTGTTCATGACGAATTAGATGTCGAGTTTGGCCAAATACGCTTGCGGACTGGTGGTTCCAGCGCCGGCCACAATGGTCTAAAATCAGTCATCAAACTACTTAACGAAAATTTTGGCCGAGTCCGAATCGGCATTGGGCCGAAAGTTCCTGAGACTATCGACAGCGCCGACTTCGTATTACAAAAGTTTTCTCCTGACCAGCAGGCGCAATTACCAAACCTTATCAAAGAAACCAACGCTATTTTAAGTGAGTATGTCTACGGCGAACGTTTACCAACCGAAACCCGCAGCTTCATTATTTAACTATTCTTGAAATCAAAAAAAAGACCGACGAGAGGGGGTGGGCACCGCTCGCCGGTCTATTATTGGCGGGAACCGAAGTTCCCGCCCCACCCTTCAACCCACCCCGGCGAAACATCGAAGTCTAAACATATAGTGACTCGTGTCTGCCCCCTTGCGGGAGCAACCATTTAGGCTCGCTTTGATCGGGGACCCCAGTAACCTTGCGGTTAGGGGATCTAGTTAAAGGGGTTAGTATGCTTTAGAGCGCTTCCGAGTATAATCCCGAATTGCCAAGAAATAAGTGGAGGGTAACAACCTATGTTTAGCACGCTCTAAAACAATCTAACGGATTCCTTAAAGCCCTCGAAAGGACTTTTCAGGAGTTAGAATGGGGGTTATAAGGTACAAGAATCATTATTCATGACTCACGATTTGCTATTTTAGCAAATGAATGTCGTAATGTCAATACTCTAAAATATTTATGTGATATATGCAACTAGCTTAAGCTTATGTCTAGCCCGCTTTAGATTAAACAATCATTAACTAATTGGTTGTCGGCTATCCAGCACTTGGAAATGTTTCTATCATTCCAAAGTGGATATTAATCAACTCAGACCGCAGTCGGATGACTTTCCGCCATCGTTATTAGCGATAGCCAGTCCACCCAAAATTTTGTATCACCGAGGTGCAAAATTGTCAGATCTACTCATGCGACCACGCTTAGCGATTATCGGTAGTCGCAGTGTATCAATTTATGGCCGGCAAGTTACCACCAAATTAGCTGGGCAACTAGCCGAGCAGGGGATTGTGATTATTAGCGGCTTGGCCTTAGGCGTTGACGCCATCGCTCACCAAGCAACGCTTGATGCCGGTGGATTGGCCGTTGCCGTCCTGCCCAGTCCAGTCGACCACCCCTATCCAGCGTCTAACATCAATTTAGCTAACCGCATTCTCGAGCAGGGCGGGGCAATAATCAGCGAGTATGCTGATATCGAATATTCCTTTAAGTCGAATTTTGTGGCCCGTAATCGATTGGTGGCAGGCTTAGCCCAAGCCATATTAATCACCGAAGCCGCACTTAAGAGTGGCAGTTTGCACACCGCCCGCTTCGCCCTAGAGCAGGGCAAAGACGTTTTGGCCGTACCCGGCAATATTACTAGCGTTAGTTCGGTTGGTGCCAACAACTTGATAAAAGCCGGCGCCGTACCGGTCACCAGCTACAAAGACGTCCTCCAAGTCATGAATCTGAAGCCTCACCACAGTAAACCCCAGCATACTACCGGCCGCAACGCCAACGAACAACGCATTATCGATCTTATATTGCAGGGCAAAAATGACGGTGAAGAATTACTCAAACTGAGTCAGCTGACCGTCAGCGAATTCAATCAAGCATTAACGATGCTAGAGATCGGCGGCTTGCTTCGTTCGTTAGGCGCCAACCAGTGGTCTTTATATTAATTCGACGTCCTGGCTAGTTAACCATCATTGACCAATCAAGAGCTTAAAAGTTATTGGAATGCTGTTGGTTACGGTGTAAACTTGTCTCATGAAGCTAATGATTTCTATCGGTATATTTCTAGGCGGAATGCTAGGTGGTTGGATTGGTGCGCTGATGACCCATAACAACTGGTTTAGTGGCTGGAGTATTTTGCTGAGCGTCGTCGGATCTTTCGTTGGTATCTGGGCAGGCTATAAGTTTGGTCAGTATATTAGCGATTAAATCACCATCCTATAAGCCTTATCACAGCTAATGTTTATATACATGTTAGGCTTGCTATATAT
The DNA here is from genome assembly GCA_021783725.1 of bacterium. Taxonomy (GTDB): domain Bacteria; phylum Patescibacteriota; class Saccharimonadia; order Saccharimonadales; family UBA4665; genus JAJXTN01. The sequence goes on from JAJXTN010000001.1 coordinate 61,999, forward strand.
TTGTAACCCGTGTAAGCTTACGCTTTGCAACTAAAGGACGTATACTTAATCAGCGCATGGCAAAAAATCTAGTAATAGTCGAATCCCCAGCTAAGGCAAAAACTATCGAGAAGTTCCTTGGCAAAGATTATGTGGTCAAGAGTAGTTTTGGCCATATTCGTGATTTACCTAAAAAAGGTTTAAACATCGACATTGAGCACGATTTCAAACCAAATTATGAAGTCAGTGCCGACAAGCGAAAAATCGTTAGCGAACTCAAGAAGGCCGCAGCTGGTAGCGAAGTCTGGCTAGCCAGCGATGAAGATCGAGAAGGGGAAGCGATTGCTTGGCACTTAACCCAGGCTCTAAAGCTTGATCCAACCAAAACTAAACGTATTGTTTTTCACGAAATCACCAAAACAGCTATCGAAGCCGCCATTCAAAATCCACGTACCGTCGATGTTAAGCTCGTCGATGCCCAACAGGCCAGGCGAATACTCGACCGGCTAGTCGGCTACGAATTATCACCGGTACTATGGAAGAAAGTCCGGACCGGATTGAGCGCTGGGCGCGTACAGTCAGTAGCTGTTCGTCTAATCGTCGAGCGTGAACGCGAGATTCGCGATCACAACGCCGAAAGCTCTTATAAAGTCACAGCCGTATTTGACGCTAAAGGTCAATCTTTACCAGCTGAGCTCCAATCTAAATTATCAGACTTAGAAGTCACTCGCGATTGGCTGACGACAGCTAAAGATGCCGCTTTCACAGTGGCCAATATTGCTCAAAAGCCGAGTAGCCGCAACCCTGGTGCGCCATTCACCACCAGCACACTTCAACAGGAAGCTAGTCGGCGTTTGGGGTTCAGTGTACGACAGACAATGACTGTCGCTCAAAGACTATACGAATCAGGTCACATTACATATATGCGTACTGATAGCACTACCTTGTCAGGTCTTGCCATCAATGCCGCCAAAGACTACATCGTCAAATCATTTGGTCAGGAATACTACAATTTACGTCAGTATAAAACCAAAAGTCAGGGCGCCCAAGAAGCCCATGAAGCGATTCGGCCAACCGATTTTAACAGATTAGAGGCCGGCGATGATGACACCCAAATCAAACTGTATAAATTGATCTGGCAGAGAACGCTAGCCTCACAAATGGCTGAAGCCAAGCTCGAACGCAGTGAGATGACTATCAATGTCAGTAATCAAACCCAGGTTTTCGTCGCCAAAGGTGAAGTTTTGAAATTTGATGGTTTTATGAAAGTTTACGGCGGCACTAAAGATGACACCATCTTGCCAAGCGTAAATGTCGGTGACCAACTGGAGCTCAACGAACTATTAGCCACCCAAACGTTCACCAAACCACCAGCTCGCTACTCAGAAGCCGCCCTGGTTCGGAAGCTTGAGGAACTAGGTATCGGCCGACCTAGCACTTACGCACCAACGATTTCGACAGTTCAATCCCGCGGTTATGTCGAAAAATCCGATTTAGAAGGCGAAGAACGAAGTATCATTGAACTAAGATTTGTCGACCAACAAATCGTCGAAGCTACCAATAAAGTCATTGTCGGCGCCGACCGCAACAAATTGGTTCCAACTTCGATAGCTGAAGTCACTACTGACTTTTTGGTCAAATATTTCCCGACGATTGTTGATTATGACTTTACAGCCCGGGTTGAAGATGATTTCGACAATATCGCCGATGGAAAACAGCAATGGCAGGCAATGATTGCCAATTTCTACAAAGAATTCCATCCGTTAGTCGAACAATCAGCTGACGTTTCGCGCCAAGAAGTATCGCAAGCCCGAGAAATCGGTATTAACCCAAAGACCAATGAACCAATTTTTGCTCGCTTCGGCCGTTATGGACCAATGTTACAGATGGGTGACTCGACCGATGAAGCCAAGAAAGTTACTTTTGCACCAATGCCCAAGGGCGCAACTATTGATACCGTCAGTCTCGAACAAGCTTTGGAAATGTTCAAGCTGCCTCGAACCGTAGGAACTACCAAAGACGGAGAAGAGATCAAAGCCAATATCGGTCGTTTTGGACCCTACATTCAGGTAGGCAAGACTTTTGTATCGATCAAACCGCTCGATCCACACACCATCACCGAAGCTGAGTCTAGAGAATTATACGAACAAAAATTGACGAAAGATGCCGCTAAAAACATCAATGAATTCGCCAGTGGCATCAAAGTCCTCAATGGTCCATACGGTGCCTACGTAACTGACGGCAAAAAGAACGCCAGAATTGCCAAAGACGTCGATCCTGCCAAACTGACAGAAGCCGAAGCCAAAGCTTTGCTAGCCGCCGCACCCGCCAAGAAGCGAGGCTTCAAGCGACGAGTCGCCAAGAAGAAATAACCTCGCCCCACATTCCCATAGTCCGCCATCTGAGATCTGCTTTCTGTTTTCTGTATTCTGCTATCTGTTACGTCTGTCCTACGCAGGCCGTCAATTTGCGACAGCGTAAAGGCTGTGGCATGATAACATTTTTACAACATAGAATACGCACGATTGTCATGAATGTGCTACAATCATCATATCGAAGTGAATTGTTTGACTTTTAAATTCTAAAGTTATATAATACTAATTAATTCGCATTATTAACAGGGAAGAGACTTATGGCAGATACCAAGGCCCCAGCTGTACAATTGACCGAACAACTAGTAACTGACGTATTGGCAACGATTGACCGTGAACGAGAACGAGAAATCATCGCTCGACGCTTTGGTTTATTTGATCGCAAAGAAACGCTAGAACAAATCGGTGAAATGCTAGGCATTACCCGAGAGCGTGTTCGTCAGCTCGAAAAGACCGTCGTTACTCGATTGAAAGCTTCAGCCGAGCAGGGTGTTTTACCACATATAGTTGAATTCCAAGCACAAGTTATAGCCATTCTTGATGATATTGGTGAAGTCGCCCGAGTTAGTGAACTGGCCAACAAATTGTCCAAGACTACCAACCGGGAAGAGCAGGCTAGAATCGCTTTTCTAAGCTTACTATCCCCAGAATTAGTGGTTGTTCACGAAGATGATAATTTCTATTACAGTGTCGGTATCAAGAAAGTCCGTGACGAGAAAGCGCTCAAAGCTGAAACCGTTAAGCTAATCGCTGTTATCAAACAATTGGGCGAACCTAAAGCAATCGACGATATTGCTAAAGCCGCCGACATCAGCGATTCTAAGCAAGCCGCCGCTCTAGCTAGCACCTCTAAGTCACTAGCCACCCTCAACGGCCGATGGGGCCTAGTCAAATGGCCAATGGTTAACCCTAAGAACATTCGTGACAAGATTTACGTTATCCTCAAAGAGAATGGCAAACAGATGCATTTCAATGAAATTGCTGAAGCCATCAAAGACAGTGATTTCAAACGCAAAGACGTTACAACCCAAGCCATCCACAACGAACTTATCAAAGATAAGCGTTTCGTACTAATCGGCCGAGGTATTTACGCTCTCAAAGAATGGGGTTACGAAAAAGGCACGGTGTCTGATGTTATCGCCGATATCTTACGCGACGCTGGCGAACCTCTGCATCGTGATGAGATAGTCAAGCGTGTCCTTAAAAGCCGTTTCGTCAAAGAAACTACTATTCTATTGAATCTGCAAGGCAAACCGCAATTCAAGCGAGTCGCCAAAGCCACTTACACTCTCGCCGAATAATCAAACCAATGCTTAAAGATACGTTTGGTGCTACGTCATCAATGGTTTTAAAGCCATCTAACTACGATGCTATCAGCCGGCAAATGCTCACCACCAGACCGCATCTCCCGCCAGCCATCATAGTCGTTGAACAAGACAGCGATTCACTACCGCTTGATCCAAACAGCCAAGATTCATCATTCACATCTCAGATGATCCAACTGTCGATCAGTCCAGATGAAATAAAACGTCAATTATCACCGCCAGAAGCTATAGTATTTACCTCATTATCGGCTATACCTATAGCCGATGCCGTGCGCGGCTACTATGACGGCCTAGGATTATCTCGTCCTCTAATGTCACATATAACAGCCAATCGCGCTTTAGCTAAACGATTCGCGTCAATTCGACGTCTATATACATTCCAGACACCGGCAGAAAAAGCCGAAATCAATCGTCTTGGCTCACTATTTGCCGGACTGCAACATGTAAGCGTCGTAGAACAATACGTCGACAGCGGCAAAACAAGTTTATATGCCGGTAGACTGTTGCTTGCCGCCGGAGTAGAGCAGGTTAGCGTTGTACGTGGTAATTGGTTCAACGACGCCAGACAACTTGAACTTGATGTGCCTACTTTAACTTCAAGTCACGCTGGATTCATGCGCTCAATCGGCTTACAAGCTGCAAAAATATTATGAACGTTTTGCGAACACTAGTGCAGTGATCGAGAATTAGGCAAGTCAGCACTTAAGTAAGAAATCTAACTGGAAGTGTCCGTAGGGCAGAAAACAATAAAAATAATTAAATAAAGTAGGTAGCAAAATAAATTTTTGAGAATTGGAGAATGCAGTAGAGCATCAATTCAATCAATACACATCATGTCGCACATTGTATATTTTGCGTCATGAATATATTATTAATAGATGACTATTGATACCCCCCTATACAGGGGAGTTTTTGGTATATGCCCTACGTTAGTTGCTATTTGGTATAACTACACTGTCATTAACTAGCCTTATACTTTCATTAAATAAACACCCTCAATATCGTCTAGTGTCTGTAGTAAATTTGGGCCGCTATTTGACTTATCCACAGTTATGTCGTGAAACACTTGCTTTTTAGCGATTTCGTTTCGTTTTATAGTTTTCCCTGTTTATTGCTCAATATTGTAAAATATTTGACTTTTACCCTTCTCGATAGGCTGGTATAGTTTTTTTCAATATTTATATATTTATCAATTGCTGAACAAATTGCGAACTGGAGGGGGAGCAGTAGGGCCAACACAGGCCAACTCAACATTTAACATTTACTATTTATAAATGCCCGGCTGATTTATCATTTAATAATAGGTGCCAAGCACAATGTCCCTCAGACCCTAGGTCCCCCGCCCCACCTTTAACTTTACAAACTTTCTAACTATCCCCACTATTAAACTATCCTACTATCCAACTAAGTTACTGATAGTAAGCCCGCCCCGACACTCTAACATCTATATAATGCGCTGGAGTGATGTTTTGACTACTTAAGCGCGCTCGCGTGGCCAAAAAAGTGCCAGCTTGTTGTCGGGCATCGCCATCTTGTAGATTAAACTTAACAATATAAGATTGAGTGGCAATACCGACATCAAGTTCGCGAGTAGCGACCGGCAGAGTCAACGACGATACCACTACCTGTTTAGCCGCCAACTGGGCGACAACCGTAACTATAAACTCAACATCAGTCGAACTGAGAGCTTGTTGATTAATCGCCAGTTTTAAACCGCTTTGATCAGTTACTAACGGTAAGGTCAAATTCAACAAATCTTTGGGATTATTGACGACCATCAAAGCCCGGCCAGACGTATCTAACACATACGCCCCATTACTACCGACCAACAATAGCGCCGGTTGAGCTGGTGATATATAAATAATCGGACGATGGGTCAATATAGGTAAAGTTACACTAGCGGCACTCAACTCTGGAAACTGCGCCATAAGCTGTTTGGTAATGCTTTCGGTGTTAATTGTAAGCTTATTACGGTTCCAAATAGAGCTCGCCAATAGCTTGCTGGCAGCCGTCTGATAGGTCGCTTGACTGTGCAAGAAGCCGACATTAGTCGACTGCAAAGGTACAACCTTGGCATTCGACGACAAACTAAACACATATATCACTGACACAAATAACACGATTATAAATATCAAAAAACCAAAGCGTTGAATCCAATAATTTCGAATTTTATTGGGGCGGCCGGTAATCGGCGGTCTAGATTGGCCCCTGCCGGTATTGGCATACTGATCATTGCGCTGAGAATAATAAGTCAGATCGCCACCCTTGCGCTCAAGACCTGTTAACGTCTGTTTTCTTTGGCGGACGCCACTTTTAGTCGATGGTTTATTGAACATTTTCATATCGAACTTAATTCGCCGTTTTTAATATAATTTCAGCTAAATCGTGGGTAGCATTAGGTTTAGCGAAAGTCGACAGATTCTTAGCCAGGCTCTGGCGACCGGCGCCATCATTCAAAAGATTACTGACTTGCTTGGCGAGACGGTTGGGATCGGCTTCAACATTTACTTCATTCATGATTACAGCGGCTTGCTTATCAGCCAAGATTTTGGCATTTTTGAGTTGATGACCACCGGTCAAGAAAGGACTTGGAATAATGATGCAAGCCTTAGCCTGGACGGCAAATTCAGCTATGTTAGTGGCACCAGCCCGCATGATTATTAAATCAGCCGCACCGCTGTATCGAAACACATCGGTTTTGTAGCCGAAAATTGAAAGTCGTGTCTGTTCTTTCGTTGTAAGTTTGTCAGCATATAACTGTTTCATATAGTCTTCGTTAGCCCGCCCTACCCCGTGAATAACATACAAATCCTTAAACTCATTGATCAAATGTGGAACGGTTTCAGCGACCGCCTCATTAATTCGTTGCGAGCCCAAACCACCACCGATTATGAATAGCACTTTGGCTGTTAGCGGAATATTGAGCTGTTGTCGGTATAGCTTATTTGACTTGTTATCAACTGGCTGGAATTGGGGTTGTAGTGGAATTCCAGTCGTCACCGTTTTAGATTGAGGGTAAGGATAAACTTCGGCCGGCAAAGCAACGGTGTGCAACTTCGCCCAACGACTAATGATGCGATTAGCCAGCCCCGGAATGGCATCCGAATCGTGAGTGATATAAGGAATGTTTAGTATGGCTGCGGCCAGGCCGACCGGCACACCGACAAAGCCGCCTTTTACGAATATGACATTCGGCCGTAATTGACGCAGTAACCGAAAACTTTGGACTATGCCAACCACTACGAACAGCGCATCACGCATATTTTTAAACAGCGTGGCTAGATCGAAGATTTGCTTAAAGCCTTCGCCGTGATAACGTCTAAACTTCCCCGCCCTAACTGAGTAAACAGCATCAATGTGCTGGTCATTAGCCGGAATATCACCCAGCTTATCACCAATTTGCCCGATATATATTATATTGACGCTCGGTTTCAACTGTTTTAGCTCACCGGCAATCGCCTGAATAGGCGTAATATGACCGCCCGACCCACCACCAGTTAAGACTATTTTGTATTGGTCAGGCATGATTAATTTTTCACCTCTCGCAGTCGATTGGGGGTCGTCCGCCGCAAAGTTTCAGTGCTGACGCGTGGTGTCGAATAAGACGTGTACTGTGATGCTTGAAAAGCTAAACCAACGGCCGCCGCCACAATCACCACACTTGTGCCACCGGAACTAATAAACGGTAGAGTAATGCCTTTCAACGGCAACAGCCCGAGCATTGAACCTATATTAATAAACGCTTGGACGCTTAACCAAGCCAATATTCCAACCACTATCAAGCGACTGAAATCATCGGTCAAGCGCTCGGCAATTGTTTTTAGGCGAGCAAAAAATGCTACCAGCACTACTAGCAATAAGGCACTGCCGATAAATCCAAATTTTTCAGCGTAAATCGCGAATATTGAGTCATTAGCCGCTTCCGGCAAATACCCATAGGCCTGGACACTGCTACCCAGCCCTAAACCGACGATACCACCGGAACCAACAGCAATCAGCGCCTGGCAGGCCTGATAGCCCGTACTTTGGCAATTAGACGTCGGATGCAAATATGTCTCTAAACGAGCTCGGCGATAAGGGCTAACCGATATTGCTAATGATCCAATTAAAATAATAATTAAACCGACCAACAATATTCGCTTAAACGGCAGACCGGCCACATAAGCCATGGTGGCCACCATCGCCAACATTACCCCCGACGAACCTAGATCGCTCTGAATACCTGCCACGACAACGGCTATCGCTATTACAGCATAGATGATAGGCTTCACCGTTTTCGAGAAGTTAATTATTTGACCGGCGTGAATCTGTTGAGACAAAAAGCCGGCCAACCAAACCAAAATCGCCAATTTGACCAACTCCACCGACTGAAATGAAAAACCGCCTAGACGCACCCAACGATGAGCAGGATAGGCTGGATTCACCGGTAGCACAAACGCCAAAAGGGTTGCTAGGCCAGCAATAATCAAAAGTGGCTTATAGGCCTGTCGCCACCTACTTAATGGGATATTAGCGGTGACAATGAAAGCCACCAGACTCAATCCAATCGCAATCAACTGTTTAGTAACGTAATAATTATTACTAACGTGGTTAGCTTGAGCCAAAGCCGGGCTAATAGCATAAACGACCATGAGACCAATAGCTAACATGACCGCACATAATATCAATAAGACGTAATCTGGACGATGCTTACGCCCAAGATCGAGCTCTGGCTGTCGAGCTGTTAGTGAGCGCCGTGGCGTTGTTGGGAACGCCATAGTATGGCTAGCCCTGCCTTCCAAATAGGAAAACTATCAGTCCTAGCACCCCGGCCACTTGACCGAGTATCCAGAAGCGCATCGTGACTTTAGTCTCCGGCCAACCAATAGCTTCAAAATGATGATGAATCGGTGACGACAGGAAGACTTTTTTACCATTACGGAGTTTGCGTGATAAACGATTAATAATGACTGAACCGGTCTCACCGACATAAACTAAGCCGATAATCGGTAGAACATAGATTGTATCAGTTTGCATAGCCACAATACCCAAGGCAGTACCGAGAGCAAAAGCCCCCACATCACCCATCATGAACCGCGCTGGGAAGATATTGAACCAAGTATAACTAAGCAAAGCGCCGACAATTGTCACACAAAAACCAGCTAAAGCCAGTTTACCCTCGACGATACAGATAATTGCATAGGCCGTGAATGACGAAACCAATAATCCGCCAGCCAAGCCATCGAGACCGTCAGTAATATTAACGGCATTAGCTGTGGCGATTACCACCAACCAGAACAGTGCAATCACCATGATACCGATATGCCATTGATTGATTCCCGGCAAATAGATAGAGCTAACGCCTAACTTGCTATAGAACCACCAGCCGCCAATTAGAGCGACCATACTATACAGCAGAAATTTAGGTTTCGACCGCATCCCGGCCACTCCCTTGCCACTACTCCGAATATTCATAGCGTCATCAACTAATCCAATAACGGCGGCGCCCAACATCCCGGCCAATGGCAACCATGTTTGGCTACGATGCAGATTTAACAAAGTGACGATCGCGATTGACGTGACAAAAATTAAGCCGGCCATAGTTGGTATGTCACGCTTGTGTTTGGCGGCGTGCAGTTTTTGATAAACCGTCGCTTGCCCGCCCGACCAAGCTTCAGTTCGCTGGCGCTTCCACCATTTTTGGCGATAAGCAATCGTCGTATAGATTGGTGTGATTAACATGCTCAAGGCGAAGCTAGCAAAGCCTAAAGCCAAGATTAGCATTAAATTGTCGGTCGTGATTGAAATGTGTAGTGTATTCATAGGTGAATTTTTGTTTAATTATACCATTTTATATTGGTTGATATCTGACGTCCCAGCCATTATGTCACTGATGGGTTGCCTAGAGCAATACAGCATAGTCCTATCAATGGCTACCAGTCTTGGGTATGACATAAGAATCGTTAATCAACATGTGGGCAAGATCAGCGAATATCGGTTGAGCGGCGGCTGTTCCGGCATAGCCACCATTAGTCGGCTTATCGACAAAAACCGCAATCACATACTGCACCTTGTCCCCACCTACAAATCCCAAATAACTACCGTTGAACAGATTACTATAGTAGCCTCCCCCAGGCTTAGCTATCTCAGCCGTTCCGGTCTTGCCACCAACTATATAAGCCTGCTGATCAAATGGCGGCCTAATATAATGGTTCTCGACAACAAACTGCATCAAAGGTATTAATTCCGAGCCAACGTTGGGGCCAACTACGTGTTGAGCAATAACTTTTGGTGTTGTTTTGGTCACTTTGCCGTCGGCGCTGATAATCTGATCGACTAAATGCGGTTGATAATAAGTTCCGCCATTGAGCACTGACGACAATGCCGCAGCCATTTGTAATGGCGTGGCTGTCATGGCTTGGCCAAAAGCCGTATTGGCATAAGTTAAATCAATACCTGCCCCATTGTCGGCCGGCTTAGGAATATAACCTGGTGATTCATAGCCCTGTTCAATTCCGGTCAACTTTCCAAGTTGAAAATGGTTGACCATGTAGTTGTACCAAATATTTCGTCCTTTGGTGTCCAACTGGCCACCCCCCATCTGCATCAACAACCAAGTTGCTCCGGTGTTTAGAGACAAGTTCAGCAAATCAGCAATACTACGCACGCCAGGGCCACCATCTTCTTCGATATTAGTTATTTTGAAGCCGTCGACCACCCAAGACGCCGGATCAAAGTATGTAGTATCGGCCTTAATAACGCCTTGGTCCAAGGCCGCCGATGAAGTCAAGGTTTTCATTATTGAGCCAACTTCGATAGGTTGAGAGACAGTCCCGTTGGCGAATACCGCCGGATCACTAACTTTGTAATATTGCGATGGATCATAGGTTGGTAGATTGGCCATAGCTTTAACTGCGCCGGTGTAAGGATCCATGATCAAAGCGCTAACTCCACTGGCTTTCAGCGACGGAAATATTTTGGCCAAGATATTCTCCATCTGTTGTTGCATGGCCACATTAAGCGTCAGAACAACATTTGACCCAGCCTTAGGCGCAATATCAATATTGTCCTTGCTAGCCGCCAGAGGTATTCCGTTGACGTCAGTAATCGCCTTCAATTGACCAGGCGTGCCGTCCAATTGCTTGTTCATCGCCTGCTCGATTCCATATTCCCCACTGCCGTCATCATTTACAAAGCCAAGGACTTGGGAAGCCAAGTTCCCCTGAGGATAGGTCCGATAATCAATTGCCGTTGTGCCCAATCCTGGATATTTTAGGGCGGCAATGCTTTTCTGCTGATCTACGGTTAGTTTTTTGGCCAAAACCACATAGCGGGTGTTTTTGGTACGCATCAGTTGAGCATAGTCACTGGACTGACCACCGATTATTGGTGTGATTTTGGCTGCCACCTGATCAGCGTTCTTAATGTAGGTCGGGTCAGCAAACAACGTATATAGCTGTTGATTGAGTACTATAGGCAGAATCGAACCATTATAATGAGCCGAAATAACTCCTCTAGTAGCCGGTATTTGATACTGTTTCAGCTGATCATTTAGGGCCGCAGTTTTGTAATAATCATAGCGAATGACCTGCACGTAGAATAATCTGACGCCAAAAATGATGACAACCAATATCAACAAAGCGTACCAGATACGTAGCCGCTTAACAGTTTGAGCGATGGTGTTTGTGTTTGGCAAAGCCATTGATTATATTATAACAGATAAGCTCTAGGGGTAAGAGACCGGCCCTGAGCCTAGATGTATTTAATTCTGGACGGTATCACTCGGAGCGACCGAGACTAGTCCGCTAGCAACCGTACTGGTTTGGACGCGTTGTAGTGATTGTAGTCTGGCTGAAGCCACTGCCAAATCATCGTGTTGCGACTTCAGCTGGGTTTGCTGTTGTTGCAGAGTATTGATCTGATAACCATAGGCGTTGGTTTTTGTCACTTGAGTCAGGTACAGCAATCCTAACAAACAAGCCAGTACAATCAATACGATAGTGTTGCTAACTGGGCCTAAAGCCCGACTGCGTATCTGGAAGCTAACCGAATTTTGATTACGGCCAGAAAATTGAGTTCGATTCATAGCTAATGAGCTGGAGTATGTCATATTTTGTCTTTGTTTTGATTTTTGTTTGGTTCCAGCTCCGGCGCAAGCACCAGAGCTGGCTTGTTTAGCGTCTAGATCACTTTAACGTGAACTTTGTACGCTCGGGAGCTACTTTTTACCTGGATTGGCATTTATCGTTCCCTTTCTTTGGTTTTTATTTTAACTGCGGCTCTTAGTTTTGCACTACGAGCTCGCGGATTAAGAACTAATTCAATCGGGCTGGCGGTTATCGGACTTTTGGTCAAAGCTCTTAACTCAGCATCGTAGCGATCGCCACAATTATCAGCCAAGAACTGTTTAACTATTCGGTCTTCCAAGGAGTGGAAACTAATGATGACTAATCGTCCACCCGGTGATAGCAAGTCTTGCCAAACTGGTAAGGCTTGCTTCAACAGGCCGAGTTCATCATTCACCGCTATTCGCAGTGCCTGAAAGGTCCTTGTAGCTGGGTGTGTCCGACTGTGGCCTGGCCAGGCTCTAGCCGCAATATCGGCCAACTGGTCAGTGGTGTTCACTGGCCTAGCCAACACGATAGCACGAGCTATTTGGCGAGCTTTGGGCTCTTCACCATATTCAGCTAGCAATTCGGCCAATTTGGCTTCCGAGTAACTGTTTACAATAATTTGAGCTGTCAGGTCTTGTCGTTGATCCATTCGCATATCTAGCAGTGCTGATTCACGAATGGCGAAACCACGAGTCCCCTCGTTAAGGTGCGGTGACGATACGCCCAAATCGGCCAAAATTAGATCAAATTGTCTATTTTCCGCGACAAGTTCCTGACTGGCTGTCAAAAAATCTTGCCACTTAATTTCGATACCGGATTCTGAAAACTTTCGCTTGAGTTCATCGATAGCGTTTTGATCGCGATCAACTATCACGCTTGATTTGTAGTTCCCGGTGCGCTCCAATACCGCCGACGCATGTCCGCCGTAGCCAGCTGTCAGATCAAGGTAATTTTCACCTTTATCTGGCGCTAGATAGCGTAGAACTTCGTCCAGCAGTACCGGTTGGTGCTGTGTATGATTATTTTGGTTTTTGTTTTGGTGCATCTTTGCTTGTTTTTGTTTTTCCCTCCGTCGCCAGGAGGCTATGGAGGACTTGGCAAGGTCACCTATCCAGCAGCCAGCTGTTTGTTTTTTTGTAGGGTTTTTGTTTTTGTGTGACGAGGCTTCTTCGAAAAATTTCAATTTGGCCAAGTCGATACTGAATCGAGTCCAGTATAAAGTTTGAGAGACTTATGTGTGAGGTGGAGTTTTGGGAGGTGTTTTTAGTAAAGGTGCGAGTTTTTTAGCGTGGTTGCCTATCTAGTTCCACGTGTTGGCTGCCGAATAGCTAACCTCGGAGAATGAAAACCCTTGTAGGGTTTCTCATCGCAACTTTCCGAATGAATCGGAATCCGCTTTCAGCGGACCGTTGCTACTCTTCCCAATGCGAATTAGGGATGAGCGGTTGTCTATTCGTTGTTTGTAGTTTTAGTTTTTAATGATCAATTCTGGTGCTAATAGCTTATTTAGCCATTAATCGCCAGTATTTGCCGACTCTTACGGCAATCACGTCTCGCTGAATGCCAGCGTATTCCAATAGGTGTTGCTCAAGGCTGAACCGACCCTGCTTTGCATCGATCTCACCTTCAGTTTTACCCATCCGAAATTGGACGTTCAGGTCGGCGGTAGCTTCATCAAGGATATTTCCCTTCAGAAGTGGCTCGACCTCTTCATCCCAAACCGCTTTCGGGTAAAGATGAAGGTATGATTGGAAGCCTCTAGTGACTACTACTCCGCTATGGAACTCGGCGCGCAACTCGGTCGGTATGGTTAACCGTCGCTTGTCGTCTAGTTTCCTTTCGAAGTAATCCACTTATGGCCATCCCGTTAGTTTATATAGTGGTGTTTTTGTTTTATCGAGGGGAGGTCTGCTAGCTGACCCACGATTACCCACTGCCATGAGTGTACTACCCACATTCACCCACTACAAGCCTATATTATGTAAAAAGTGGTGTTTCTGACACCACTTATCCACAGTTTTTATAGAGGTAGCTCACAATGTCCACATATAGCGTAGTATGATAGTTTGCGAACGCTATTTTTAAGAAGTCGGCGAAGTTTTTAACTGATCTACCGGAATATATACTATTTCACCAGGGTTCATTGACTTAGGACCACCAACTTGAGCACTGATTTCATCGGCAACTGTGTAAATGTCTGTGGCTCCCAGATCGATAGCCAATTGGTTAGGGCCTTTAGTATCAGTCGCTTTCAATGTATAAGAAATAACACTATCTGGAGTGTAACCCTTCTCTTCTAACTCTTGTCCAATTTTTGGGTCAGTAAAATCACGGTACTCCTTCATGTCATGAGCCACTTGTTTGACGTGCTCAAACGCCACTTTACCAGTTTGATAAACACCCAAACCAGCTAATACCGTCATTACCCCGATCACTGGGTACAATCTGGTTCGGCGTCGATGAGCAGCTTCATCGGCGGCTGATCTTGGTAGTTCAGTTGTTGGAGAGTGTGATTTATTTAGAGTTGTCATAATTTATATATTAGCACATTATACCATAAAGGTCAAGCTTATTTTATCTTACCAAAGCGACCGGGAGTCCGTTGGGCGATACTGTAACTGATGTGGGTGACGCCAGCTTCTTCACTGCCCTTTTCGCGGCGCATTGGATTATTGTCGGTAGGAATATTCTCAGCAAAAGCCAATACCGGTTGAGCAGTTAACGCAATCTTATTCTCAGGATGATTGGGTAATTCCAACATACCGGTGACGGCGGCTAAGGCCATCAATAGGATGCCGGTCTTTTGACCTACTTCAGATAAGTTGTCGGTTGCATGATCGTAAATTGATTTTTGTTTTAGCATTACCGTATTACAATAGCAAATAATACGCATTTTGTCAATAATGTATTGTGGCTACAATCCTCGAGTTCTCAGTTGTGACGGACTTCTAGACGGGAGCTGTTCCCTGTTAAGGTCAGCCGATATTTAGCAGATCGAGTATGCTGGTGGCAATCGAATCGGCATCGTGGCGAATGAGCGATCGCTCCTTGAATATGTCGTTTTTATTGCGGGCTTGGGCTTTACGCGACAAGAAATTGCCCCCTATAGCTTGATAATGAGTTTTGGACATAGCCTGATCATTGATTATCACTGGGTACTCTTCGTCTAATGCATACTTATCTAGCATGTCTTGGTCGGGCTCGTCGGTGTTATACAGTACGAAATCGAGAATTCTGCCGTTGGCAAAGCGCTCTATCTCGGTGGCATAATCAGTTATCGAATACCCCCTAGTGTAATTGGACTTATTGACCATATTACAGACGAAAACCACTTTGGCCTTAGTGTCCTTGAGTGCCTCACCGACACCCTCTACTAGTAATGCTGGTGCCAGTGAGCCGTACAGGTTGCCGGGCGCGATGACTACTAAATCGGCATAAAGTATGGCGTTACGAGCTTCTTTGTTGATGACTGATTTGGGCGTTAGTGACAGTTGGGGCTTTCCGGCTAGCGGGATGTTGGAATAAGCTATCTCATACTCACCGACAATCTGTTGATCGCCTTCAGTCAACACTAAGTTGCAATCTTGAAGCGTGATTGGCAAAACCCGGCCCTGGATGCGCAAAACATCGCCGGCCATGCGCACAGCATCGTTGAAGTCACTGGTCATATTCTCAACGGCACTCAAGAATAAGTTGCCGAAGGAGTGACCACTGAAAGTGCCTTCCGGGAAACGATAATTGAATAATTCGCGTAGTTCCTGAGGGGCGGTGCTCAAGGCCACTAGGCACTGCCGGATGTCGCCGGGTGGCAGGACGCCCAATTCGTCGCGCAGAGTACCTGTCGAACCACCATTGTCAGCCATATTTACTAGAGCCGTTAAATCGACATCGTGCTGTTTGAGAGCTGACAATAGAGTAAAACTACCAGTTCCTCCACCTATAACTACAATTTTTGGTCGGGTTTGAGGCATAACTAATAGTTTACTAGATTTTGCGCTCTGGCGGGCCAGAAATTATTTCTTCTTGCGATCATGATAGGCTAATTGCTTGCGCTGTTGATCGAGCCGGACGATGTTCGATTCAAAAGCTTTCAATAAACTCGAATATTGCCAGTTGGGTGTCATGACGCATGACAACTTGTTAATCTGCTGTAAATATTCGATTAGACTAAAGAAGTCACCGTCACCCGACACAATTATGGCTTTAGAATAGTTGGGCAATTCTTTCATGGCGTACAGTACCAACTCGGCGTCGACATTGCCTTTGATCAGTGGTTTCTGGTCTTCAGCTTCTTTGGCATTCTCGGCGACTGATAGTTCGGGGTTGGTCACGTGAGTCTGCTTGACGTCAACTGTCGGTTTGAGGACGACTAGATAGCCTAGTTCGTGCATATATTCATACATCGATTCGTTCTCACTCATGTAGCCGATGAACATGTAGGCTCGGGTGACACCATATTTATTTTTAAGGAGCTGACGGAACTTTCGCCAGTCAAGTTTCCAACCCATACGTTGGGTACCTAGATTCAAGTTCTGGCTATCGATGAAGGCGTAGACATTATTAGATTTGTTAGACTTCTTCAGTATCATATATTTAAGTCTACCACTCCCTGCCCATTGGCCTCCATCGATTAGTACCATTTATTGACTGACAGCCGTGCCACTAAAGCTGAAGTCCAGATTACTTATGCTAGCACTCGCACCACTTAAAGCATCAATGTCCATCGATACCTGAATGCGGTAAGTAGTGCTTTCGCCCGGCAATAAACTAATGGGCGTCAGCAAAGCCATTCCGCCGCTAGGATCAGGTGTAATCAAAGATTGCATCGTAAAATTCTGGGGAGAGCCACCAGAAGTCGGGGTGACGATGACATGGACCTTGGTCAGATCAACATTATCGGGGTTCAATGGCGTGCTCGATATCGCTAGTTTTAGAGCCAACGCCGAGTCCCCCGTGTTCTTGATGCACACCACATTGCCGTCTACAGGCAAAGCTTGGCCACCCGGTATCAACCCAACAAAGCTATAACCAGCTAAGCTGTCACTGTAATTCACGCCGTCATTACTGACTTGTAGATTGGCGGTAGCCGTTTGAACCGTATTACCTGTCAGTTTGGCTTGTTGGCTAAGCAAAGCCGCATAGCTGACACTGCCACTAACGGCGACGATACTCAAGACTATTAAAGCGGCTTTGATGGTTGTTGGTAGCTTTTGAGTTTTTTTGTAATAATTCCATTTCATGGCTATTCCCTCCTAAAGTTAGTGGGAGGTATCATCGCACTCGGTCAATCTTCCGGTCAAATTAATAACCAATTTATTTTGATTGCTTAATGATTATTTAATCATCAGAACTAGCTATTAGACTTATGGTCAGCGACAATAGCCAGAATCTCTGGACCATAAGTCTCGACTTTTTTAGCACCAAAACCAGAGACACCAAGTAGTTGTTGGCTGGTGGTTGGTTGGGCGGCGGCTACGGCACTCAGGGCCACATCATGGGCAATGATGTAGGCTGGTAATTTATCGGCTTGAGCCCGACTAGCGCGCCAAGTTTTAAGTTTCAAGAATAAGCTTTCGTCGATAATCGGCGATGCCGGTTTAGCAATAATCACTTCGTCTTCGATGTCGTCAGTAATGTTGCTTAAACTATCCGACATAGACCTTAGGACATTATCAAGTTCGAATATTTGCGGGTGCATATTCAGCGCCATACGATTAATGCCCTGCAGATATAGACCGTTCAGACTACGAACTCGTGATAAGGCCACGTAACCCATACCGGGAGTAAAGGTTTTCGACAAATCAATCTCGGCAGCGTCCAAACTCATGCCCTGACTTTTGTGAATCGTGATCGCCCAAGCTAGTCTTAGTGGCAGTTGCGAGACTTCAGCTCGGATTTTGCCATCTTCACTCAAACTCCAACTGTGTTCTTCGACATAGATTTTTCGGCCGTTCATCAACCGCACGACTGGCGTGTCGTCATCGAAGTCAACGACCTGGCCACGACTACCATTGACATATCCTTCGGCGAAATTGTTAGCTACGAACATCACTTCGGCGCCAACTTTGAGCTCGAGAATTTCTGGGGCTAATAGACTTTTGGTCAGTTGCTCAACTTTGGCTTTGCCACCCTTGGTATGACTTTGAAAAGATCGGCTTTTACCGGGTAAAGCATCGAGGTGACGTTGATTTATGGCGTCGACATCTAGGTTGTGCGAATACAGCCGGGTCACCACGACTGATTCTTCGGGTTGTTGGCCAAGACGTTCTTGTAGTAAGCGACCGTGCTCCTCATTAACGTCATCCTGGCGCATGGCCGACAGTAAACTCAAAAGTTTGTCATTACCCTGTTGGCGATGTTGCTCAGACAAATAACAAATTTGCGGTTGTAATTCGTCCCAAGCTTGCGATAAATGCACGAAATCAAAATTGTTAGTCCCGCGTCTTATCGGTGGCAATTGGAATAAATCGCCGACTAAGATTACTTGAATACCGCCAAAAGCTAAATCATTGCCACGCAATATTTTTGCCAATTGATTGACCATATCGAGTCGCATACCGTGCAACATCGAAACTTCATCAATGACCAATACATCGATGCTGTTATAACGCTTGATCAAGCGTTCGCTACCGCCTAAGCGTTTCAGGTCATCGGACGATAGACTGTCGAGAATCCCCAAGCCCGACCAAGAATGGATGGTCGTACCGCCGATGTGACTGGCGGCAATACCGGTACTAGCCGTCACTGCCAAGCGCTTGCCAGACCGAATGGCTCGACCGATGAACTGATTCAGCACATAGGTTTTGCCAGCCCCTGGCGCGCCAGTCAAAAAGACATTAGCGCCGCTAATCATTACCTTTAACGCTTGTGTTTGCCTCATAGTCCCCCGATTGTAGCACTGGACGCCTACAATTTATGCATTTTTCATTATCTATTTAACAAATAAATGAGAAATATATTAATTTATTAATTGTTATTGTGTTGGAGGCGTGCTTGATTGGCCCAATGATCGGCCAGTTCATTACCTGGATCATTGTTGTGACCACGTACCCAAATCAATTCGGCTTGGCTTATTCGGTATAACGGACAGATCTCCATAACGATATCGAGGTTCTTGATACCGCCCTTTTTCTTCCAGCCATTCTTTTCCCATGCCAATGACCAGACGGTAATCGTCTTAATCCAAAATTCACTATCGCTATGAATTTTACACGGAGCGCCATTAGCGTCTTTCAGCGCCGCCATAATGGCAAAGCCTTCCATCCGAATATTAGTCGTATGCGCGCCAGACGGTTCCCCGCCCAACACCGCCGGCTTCATATCTTTAATAACCGCAAACCCACCCGGCCCCGGATTCGGACTAGCACTCCCATCGGTATAATAAATAATCATTGTATTTGTTAATAAAGTTCTTATTGACCAAGTAATTATGTAGTACTTAGAATGGATAGTATTAAGCGTGTTTCTCTTCTAGTTCAACTCGTTTAAGTAATTCGATGCGCTTATCCATTGAACCTTCTACAGCCTTTGAAAGAATTTTTTCATCAGTAACAAACTCGATAAGCTGATCCTGATTTTGCTTACGAGTAAACTTAGAATTTAACTTACGTATAATATATTTCATTCTTGCTTCCTAATACTCTAAAGTATAAGGCTTATCAATTATCTTATCAACTTCTATTAATTCTGTTGTAATATAATAATCTTTATCCCTTAGTTTCTTCTGTACTACTGCGACAATCTGGAATTGTGGGTTCTCTGCAAACCTTTTTCTAACTTCTTTCAGGTTGACTATAATATTCTTGCATGCAGCAACAAAACCATCCCTGCTAACTCCACGGTAAGTTTCCAATTCTCTTTTCTGAGTATAGTCCCAAGCTGTTTCAGCATTATCATAAAGATAAAAAAGTACTACAAAATATCCATTATCGAGTAAATCACCAATAGTATTAACGGTTGCGCCTGATTTTCCGGAGAATGTTCCATCAATCATCATGTTATATCGACCATGTTTAGCAATATCTATGCATCGTGCTAGAACTACATTCCCTGAAGACCTGAATTTATAATAATCTTTAGGGGTATAGTCTGGATATACCGTAACAATTTGATCCAGATCTATTCTTACAAAATTTGAATTACCCTTTGTCTTTATTAGTACTTCACTCAAAGTGTCCAAAAATTCCGTTTTCCCAGCACCTGGCAATCCAGCCATCACAAATGCAACTGGTGTTTCTGTAGCGCTAATTGGAGTAGCTTTAGATTCTTTGATTAGAAGATTAGCGATGTATTTCTTCTTTTTCTCATTACTTAAAGAATCAAAATCGTCAGCTGAAATATCCAAGTTCATCGATTAGTCTTTGAGGGATTCTATTAATTCGCTAATTACAATTCGGGTTTGTTTAGTGGTGTCACGGTCGCGAACGGTGACGGTGTTGGCGGTGTCGCCTTCTAGGGTGTCGAAGTCGATTACTACGCAGTATGGGGTGCCGATTTCGTCTTGGCGGCGATAGCGTTTACCGATGTTGCTGTTATCGTCCCACATAACATTGCCGAACTCTTTCTTCAGCATCGAGTAAACTTCGCGGGCTTTAGCCACTAGCTCTGGCTTATTCTTGAGAAGTGGGCTAACTGCTACGCGATATGGTGCGATAGAAGGTTTGAGCTTGAGTACTACGCGCTGTTCTCCATTCACTTCTTCTTCGTGATACGCGTCTGTTAATACAGCCATAAGCATGCGCCCAACACCAACTGAACTTTCAATAACATATGGTATAAATCGCTCGCGAGTTGATTCTTCAAAATATGATAAATCTTTACCGCTCACTCGCGCATGGTTGCTAAGGTCAAAGTCTGTTCGATTATGGGTACCCCAGAGCTCTTTAAAGCCTTGCGGGAAATTAAAGTAAATGTCATGTGCGGCGGCAGCATAGTGAGCGCGTTCTTTTTCGTCATGTTCGTGCCACTGCAAGTTTGATTCGGCGATACCAAGACGATTAAATAAGAAATCCCAGGCAAAATCTCGCCAGCGCTGATACACCTCTTCTTGGTCAGCTGGAGGTATAAAATATTGCATTTCCATCTGTTCAAGTTCTCGGACTCGAAATATAAAGTCACGGGGGGAAATTTCGTTGCGAAATGCTTTGCCTATTTGCGCTACGCCGAATGGTAATTTGGCACGCATAGTTTCACGAACATTATCATAATTGGTAAATATTGAACCAGCTGTTTCTGGGCGTAGGTATGCTAATTGCGTCTTTTCAAAAATCCTTACAGAAAAAGCTTTGCCTTCTTCCGTTTCAAAAAAACTACTATCTATGAATTGAACAGCGGCGGCGTCATCACCCTTACCTACTGGGCCAATAAAAGTCTCCATCATCATGTTAAACACACGCGGTTCGCTTAGTGCATTACCGTCAGGAGACTTCATGTCCTTTAATAACTCTTTTAGTTCAGCTAAATCAGTTGAATCTGTATTTGCAAGATGATCAGCGCGATATCGTTTGTGAGTTACGAGGTCTTCGACCATTGGATCGGTGAATCCAGCAACGTGACCACTTGCCTCCCACAATTTAGGGTTCTGAATAATCGCACCGTCTACACCAAATATGTTGTCATGCTCGCGAACCATCGCGCGCCACCACTCTTGCTTAATATTGTTAACGAGTTCCACTCCCAGTGGACCGTAATCATAGAATCCGGCAAGGCCACCATATATTTCACTGGCCTGAAAAACAAAGCCGCGGCGTTTGCACAGACTAACGATTGCTTCTAGGGTTGGTGTATCGGCCATTTAGACTATTGTAACAGATGACTAGCCGAGAGTGTTAGAGCCTCTTATATAAAGATCACTCAAGGTTTTAACAACCGGTCTAATATCAGCCAGACTTTCGACGACTCCGTCGACTCGACTCAAAGCGATTGGGCTGTTGCCACCGAAAATCAAGCGTAGAGTTTTTATCTGATTGGCATCGAAATGACCATCACTAGTTTTGTGAAATGATACGCTGTCGAAATCGAAATCGTAATGACCAGCAATCTCCAGTCGATGACCGTCAGTATCATCCAATAGGTTTGGGGTGTGGCCGTCCAAATGCAATAACTGGGCCATGAACCACAGTTCGACCAGCATTAGTGGCACTTCGGCATCATCTAGCGCCAAGAAAGCCCGCTCTAACAGCTCAAAATAATCGGCTTCTGGTTGATCTTCGGTGGCCGTATTCAACAGTTTAATCAATCGGTAGCCGAGTTGAACCCGATCAATGTCTTGAACAATCCGACCAAAATGTTTAATCAGTCTAGACGATACCATCGTGCCTATTTCACCGAGGCCACGGATATAACTGACTTCACTAATACTGAACAGCTCGATACCACCTGCTAAACGACTTTTGATTTTGCGCACGCCCCGGGCCATCAACCGCAGTTTGCCATGATCGGGAGTCAAAACCGTGACGATACGATCAGCTTCACCGTAATCGGTCCGACTGAGAATTATACCGGTAGTTTGAAGCTGTTTCACGCTGGTATCGGGGCCAGACTGGCAACCATTCTGAGCATATTGGCCAGCGACGTTTTGGGCTTATAGGCGTAAGCTACAACACCGAGTTCTTTGGCTAAAATGTCTTGACTGCCACCGAACTCCACTTCCGGAACATTACTTAGAATCATCACTGGCACCGACTGCCACTCCGGATAAGATCGAAACTCGTACAAGAATTCGATGCCCGAATGATTGATCAATTGGACTTCTAAGATAATGAGATCCGGACAAATGGCATCGGCGGCGAATATCGCCGACTGGGCGCTAGCGCACATCAACACTTCATAACCAGCTGATTCCAAACTAGTTCGGTAGATATCAGCCAATATCCGATCGGGTTCGATGAGTAATATCTGGGCCATTTATACCAACTGTAGTTGATTATTGAGCTGCAGAACAGTACCGAGGCCAAATAAATGTTGGTGTCTGGACACTTTGAGTTTGAGGCTCATGGCCGATAGTAAAGCATCAGCTACGAATATACCTGCCCCACTACTTTGACTAAGTCCAGCCAGCGGCTGTCGAGCTCGGCCTTGCAAAGAACGACCTTGACGCAAAAGATCGCCAGTCAAATGTTCAGTATCAGCGTACAGACCAGCGACAATGCCATAACGACAACGGTGAGTCGCTAAATGCAGTTTGAGCTGATTGGTTTCCAAGGCTGGCAAAGCTTCAATCAATGAAGTACCCAAGCTAACTAGAGCCGCCTGCAGGGCAATGCGATTAGCCATGACTGGACCAAAGCGGCCAGCAATATTTAGTTCCAAACCAACGCCATAACTTTTGGCCAAGCTATCAAGTTGCTGTCCAGTATCGTACAACACCGATGATACCGAAACCGGTTCAATGTCCAACAATTGATGATCAAGACTCAGCCGGACGCCCAAAACATAATTATCGATAAGTGCCAGCGCACTATCAGCCGTGGTTTGGATAGCACTGATATCGGTATTGCCAATCAATAGTGCCTGCTCAGCTTGGCGAGCAATCTGAAGTAATGGCAATTTGAGTTGTTCGGCGACACTCAACAACAGCTCTTGTGACAAGATAGTCGGATCGGCTGACTGAAACACTTTTGTACTATCCCCCAGATATTATCTAAAGTAAGTATAACTCAAAAAGTCCAACCACTGTTAAATATAATGTGTCAGAGGGCAGCTAAGGCGAATAACTTAGATTCGGCAAAATGTAAGTATTGAAATCATTAAGATATTGACTACCCTCTGTCCATACTTGCAATGTTTTATCGCGCAACGGCAGAACTACCATCGTACCTGTTTTGCTATCACTGATTTGACCGCTGACTTTAACACCGACTTGGCTAGGCACTTTTGGCAAAGAATAGGCCGTGACTGTTGTGGCGGCTACCTGTGGGCCGGTCAGCGACTGATTGATGGCTTGAACGGTTTGACTATAACTCTGGGCAATCACTTGGACCCTCAATGCGAATATCGAGTTGGTGTCAGTAATCGACGGTACGGTAGAGTTAGCGAAATAGCCATCAACTAAAGCTGTGTTGTTGGAACCGCTATCGTCGACGTAGCCACTCCATGTCTTCGGGAACATGACTACTAGGCTGCCATAAGCTTGAGGACCGTTATAGGTGCGTAGTGGCGATTTTTGGGCTTCAGCGAACTGAGCATCTTTAGCAGTACCCTCTTGTTGCTTGGCGACGGTCACGGCGGCAGCAATTTTAGCATCGACATTATTCTTATAATCTTGGCGACCCTTGAAAGCCCAACCACCGAATACGAGAGCGATTATCAGGAATACTACCAGTCCCAAGGACAATAGCCAGGAACTTGACCCAAGTTGGTTAAGCTTATGCATATGGTAATGTTAGCGAAGTTTACCCGAGCTGGCAAGTCTATCGATAAGTGTAAACTGACACGCCGTTGGTCTGCTTATCAAACGACTTATCGGGCACCGTAAAGGCCACGCTTATTAACTTAATCGGTTTATGCTGGTAATGGTTGATCGCCGTATCAAGTTTGGACATATATTTTTGCAGCAAGAACACATATATGGCGTCGGCTGGTGGCCAAGGTTTAGTCCAGAAGTTGCCCCATATTACTGTGACTTGCGATCGATAAGCTCTAGTCCGAAACCAAGCTAGCAACGCCAGAAATGGATTAAGTTCATAGCCAGTTACTTTTAAGCCAAGGCTGGCGGCCGCCAATAACACTTTGCCATCACCACAGCCTAGCTCCAACAAATGGTCGCCAGGCTTAAGCCCAGCTAGTTTGAGACCGGTATCAATTTGCGGTTTTAAAGTTGGCAAATACGGTGCGCCGTAGAGCAATACATAGCCAAAACTCAATATGAATATCAAACCAAGGCTAGTCAGCCAGATCATTTATCGGTCGCAAATTTAGCTTTTAGCTCAGTAATCTTATTTTCGGCCGTCTTGAGATAAGTTTCCAGCTCATGGACTACGACTAATCCCCGTTCATAATGTTTGATGGCTAGATCAATATCTAAATCAGCCGTTTGAAGTTCGGCCATAATTGATTCAAGTTCTGAATTTAATTGCTGATAACTAGGTTTGGTAGCTGACATAATCAATCCTTAATATTAAGTTTAGTGACATCGGCCGTAAAATCACCCTTGGCTAAACGTACTTTCACTATAGCACCGACTTTTAATTGTTGAGTGTCACGGACTAGCTGGTTCTGATTATCGCGAACGACTGCGTAACCGCGACTCAAAATGCTTTGCGGATTATACGCCGTTAACAATTGTCGATAACTATCATTCTGGGTGTAAGCTCGTTTAATCACCTGCTGAGTGTCATAAACTAATTTATCAACCTTAGATTGAAAACTACTGCTTGTCTGTCCGATCAATCGCCGGACAGCTAACTCCAGTTGTTGGCTAGATTGGCTCAATTGGTCTAGAACTTGGCGCCGATCCGGCACCAATAATTCGGCGGCATTGCTGGGCGTGCTAGCTTGCTTGTCGGCGGCTAGTTCAGCCAGCGACAAATCAATTTCGTGTCCGATCGCCACCAACGTCGGCACTCGACTGCCAGCAACGGCTCGAGTCACCGATTCGCTACTGAAGGCCGCCAAATCTTCGGCACTACCACCACCCCTAATCAGTATTAATACTTCGGGTGGTTCGGCCATGGCATTGAATTGACCAATAGCTTGGACAATCTGACTCGGCGCAATCTCGCCCTGCACTTGCACGTCAATCAAATCAATCGCTACTCCCTGCCACCGAGCATTGAGAATTTTCACGAAATCGGCGTAGGCCGCTGATTGTTTAGATGTTATCAACCCGATGCGTGACGGCGGATATGGTAATAATCGCTTACGTGATTCGTCGAACAAACCTTCTTTAACCAATTTGGCTTTCAGTAATTCGGCGGCCCGACGAATAGTCCCCTCACCAGCTGGTTGAATCGATAAAACGTTGACACTAAAGCCATATAGGGCATGCAATCGTGGCTGACCACGAACTTTGAGTAACATCCCATCCTCTAACGGCCCAGGCAATTGATAGATCGTGCCAAAGAATTTTACTGACGCTGTTTCGTCTTTCAGATCGAAGTACACCCAGCGGTTTTTGCTAACCCGCAGATTGGCCAACTCTCCCTGGATAACGACAGACGGATACGCAAAATCTAATGTTTGATTGAGCAAGGCAACAAATTCGCTAACTCCAAGTTCGATAGTTTGATCGTCTAACACATCAACCCTGTTCGACACGTTTAGCAGTCAAATTGCGGTGATACAAATAATAGCCCGGTGGCAATTGGATGAGAGTATTCAAAACCCGATACATAACCGTCACTGGCAAGCTGACCGCCGCCGGCACACCAGTGCTGGCCAGAACGGCCGTCATCAATGCTTCATAGATACCGATACCACCAGGCAGAACCGAGATTAAACCAGCGAAATTGGCAATCGCATAAGCCAAGATAACGGCACCGATATTGACTAAGTGACCAAAAGCCAAATACACCGCATACAGCACTAATACTTCTGTGACATTGGCCATCAAAGCGTACATAAACGGTGCTCTAAGTGATTTATTATCAACTCTAAACAGCGCATAGCTGTCATGGAAATCATCAAACACTTTCTCGACTCGACTCACGCTAACGGTTTCGGGATGGCGTCGACGAACGATTTGAATTAAACGGTTGATGGTTTTGGTCGCTACTTTAGTAAAACTACTTATTCGCTGGTGACTACCGGCAATATAGATAAACCCAGCCGTGCCGATAAACAGCAGTGTCGACAATGAACCGGCAACCAGTATTGTTAAGTTATTGGCCCGGCCCATAACTGCCAAAGCTATCAAACCAAAAACTATCAACACTTCGAAAGATAACAGCGTCAATGCAACTTTCATAATCTGAATGAATGTCGCCCGACCGCCACTGATAGCATCGCCGTCTCGTAAGCGCATACCGAAATATGAAATACCAGTTACACCTCCACTAGGAAAAACATGATTAACAAAATTCAGTTCCAGTGACATTTTAAATAGAAATTTGTAAGACAGTTTGTTGCCGACGATGCCAAATAGTCGTTGATATAGTCGGGCTTGAGCGTGATAATTCAAAAATTCCAGCGGTATCATCAACAACAATGCCCAGGCATTAACTCTAGTCAAATTATCGATAGTAGCGACAATTTGATCACGAATCGCATATATCAACACCGCCAAAGCCACCAGTGTCACGACATTGAGAATCAGTTTCCAGTGTGTCTTGGCGTAGAGCTTAAAATCCATTGACACCATTATACTGGAGTTTTGCTCAGGTTTAATCTTTTCGCTATCAGCGGTCTACTAGCTATAATGTAAGTCATGCAAAGTGTTATGATCCTTGGTCGGCAACCAGCTCTTGGTTTAGCCGAATTAGAAAGTCTGTATGGCGGAGCCGCGATTCGACCGGTTGGCAACAGTGTTGCTGTCGTCGATGTCGACCCTTGCCTGCTGGCTTTTGACCGATTAGGCGGATCAGTTAAATTTTGTAAATTACTAGCCACCCTCGACACCACCGTTTGGCGCGATATAGAAGATTATTTACGTAAAGTCGCTCCCGACCACTCCAAAGCCATGCCCGAAGGCAAACTCCAACTCGGTCTGAGTGTTATTGGAATTGATGTCAACTTACGCCAATTAGAAGCTAGTGGTCTGAATCTCAAGAAAGCTATCCGCAAAACTGGCCGGTCGGTCCGTCTCGTTCCCAATAAAGCTCTGGAGCTTAACAGTGCTCAAGTCATTCATAACCATTTGACTGGCGTCACCGGCTGGGAACTAGTATTTATCCGCGACGGTGATAAAACCATCATCGCTCAAACCGTTAAAGTCCAAAATATCGACGCCTACGCTCGCCGTGACCGCGAACGACCGAAGCGTGACGCTCGAGTCGGTATGTTACCGCCCAAGCTGGCTCAAATCATCGTCAACATCGCCGTCGGTAAGTTGTCCAAAAGTTTATTGACTTCGATCTGCGACATCCCAGCCGACAGCCCCATTCCCCGCCCGCTCATCGACCAAACCATCTTAGACCCCTTCTGCGGCACTGGAGTTATCCTTCAAGAAGCCAGCCTGATGGGTTATCAAACATATGGCACCGATCTCGAGACCCGCATGATCGATTACAGCCAAAAGAACTTAGCTTGGCTGGGCCTGCACCACGCCATGGCGCCAACTTGTTGCCGTCTAGAAGTTGGTGACGCTACCAATCATCACTGGAAAACGCCGATTAACATTGTGGCCAGCGAAACTTACCTAGGCCGGCCGTTCACCGATCGACCGACGCCCGAAGTGCTGACTCAGACCGTCGCCGACTGTAACTTGATCATCAAGAAGTTCTTGCGCAATCTTCACCCACAACTAACCAAAGGCACGCGGTTATGTCTAGCCATACCAGCCTGGCAAATTAGCCCAAATGACTTCAAGCTCCTGTCTCTTATTGACCAGATTGAAGATTTGGGCTATAATCGAGTGAGTTTTGAGCACATTGGGGACCAAGATTTGATATATTATCGTGATAATCAAATAGTGGCCCGCCAATTACTCGTAATAACTAGAGTTTAGAAGTTCGAATATAGAATTTCTAAATTCGAGATTCCAAATTCTAACTTCGGAGAACATATGTCACACGTTAAAGCTGGCGGAACTTCCAAAAATACCCGCGACTCCCAAGGTCAACGCCTAGGTGTTAAGTTATTTGGTGGTGAAAAAGTTTTAACCGGCCAGGTTATCGTACGCCAAGTTGGCGAAAGCAAACGAGCTGGCGTCGGCACATCACTTAGCCGCAATTACACTATTCATGCCGCCCGTGACGGCGTAGTCAAATTTGAAACCCAAAAAGTTCGCCGCTTCACCGGCAAAACCGTTCGCCGCACCACCGTCAGCGTCGTTTAATCATTTTAGTATTCACGAGCATTTAAGATAGTTCTAGCCGCCGCGCGGTGTTGTCCCAATGTAGCTACCCCTCTTGCGTCATGGTCGTATATCTTCTCTTCGAGCGAATAATCAAAACTCCCGTCAAGCATCGCTAAAGCTAATAGCGCGACGTAGTCCCGGCTAGGTAGCGTACCGTAACCATTAAATTTAGGGCTTTTGGTGACATCAATACCGCCGATCCTACTGGGCATCCGAGCATAGTTACGGGTTATTTTGTCTAAATAATGTTTGCCCAACTGATAGCGCAGTTCTGGATCAGTCCGAATTTTATCAACGATGTCCAAATCGGCCTGGAGAATTCGCTTTTCAACATCTTGACCAGTAGCCTCACCTAATATTTTCTCAACAGTCGAGTCAGCCATAGCCGCCTCGTGAACGACTGATACAGCCCGTTTACGATTAGCTTCGTTGGCCACGCCCCGGTCGTTTTTCTTTTCGTGACTATAATTGGCTGGCTCATGGCTTTGCAAATCTTTTAGATCGTCGTTGCGATCCAATATACGATCAAACACCCTAGATTGAGCTTCTTCGTCAACTTCCGGTGCGGCTTTTACTGGCGCTGGCGCGAATAATTCACGGAGTCTAGCTTCTTGACGCTGTTCTTGAGTGAGTGCCGGTTTAACTTCTACGGCATGATTGCTTGCAACCTCGCCAGCATAGCTAATAATCTGCTGATCAATTTTAGCGTCGATTTCTGGATTGCTAATCTGGTCTAGATCAGATTCCTTAAAACCAATCCAGTTCATATAATCAGCGGTTGGGACTTCTAGCAATCCATCACTGTTATTAATAACGACCACTGGTTCTCGACCAGGATTGCCATCAACATCTACGGTGTGTTTGTAGGCAGTATCGACTATTTCGACGGTTTCGATACCATTACCCCTATCAATATTGGTTGGTCCATTCGGCGCAATATAATCAGATACTTTCATCCAGCGATCGACCATATCGGGGGTAATCGGCTTAGGAATAGTGTTGGATAATTGTTCTGACATTTGTTTTGTTACCTATGTATATTATTAGCATAAGTTTTATTAAAAGTCAATAAGAGGTCGTAATCTGGATACCGCTCTCGACTTCCTAGATGGTAATTGGCTAACAACGAGCGATTTGCGATTACAATAGTCAATGGCTAATCGCTAATCTATCGCCAATCGTAAATAGCTAATTGCCATTCTGCAATCTGTTATCTGTTTGTCTGTCTTCTAGGCTTGGGATAAGTGAGCTCGAATGCGGTCAATGACATCGGCGATGACGACTTGAGATTTGACTAAGTATTCGTCGACTCCGAGAGCTTCGGCCCGCTGTTTGTCGCTGTCCTGGCTGAGTGCCGTCAGCATGATAATCTTGAGATTGGCAGTTTCTGGGGTGTTACGCAGGATATCGAGAACATCAAAACCACTAACTTTCGGCATCATAACATCGAGTAGCACCAAATCGGGTTTATAACTAAGAGCTGACGCTAGCGCATCTTCTCCATTAGCTACGCGTCGGACATCAAAGCCTTCGGCTTGCAAACGAGTGACGTAGACATTGGCCAGCGCATCGTCATCTTCAACTAATAGAATTCTTTTGAGTCGTTCGCTATTGGTTGTGTTTTGATCCATATACAGTTAATGTTACACAATTAATGCCCACTACTCAAGTGCCGGAATACAATAATGACCTTTAGCCATTTCCAATTGGCAATACATTAGCAATTAACCATTAGCCAAGATAATCGCTAAACGCTAATTGCTAAAACATTGGCCTATGTTAATTGCTACTTGCTAAATTGTGTTGAATTAACTTTGCTAGCCGTATTACTTCTTGAGCAGTGCTTGAATAAAGCCTTCAAACAGTGGGTGTGGTCGATTCGGTCGAGATTTAAACTCTGGGTGAAATTGGCAAGCAATCAAAAACGGATGGTCAATACCTTCGATAATTTCTACCAGATCATTGTCCTTGTTAACGCCACTAGCTCGGATGCCCCAAGCAGTATACTGGTCACGATAAGCATTATTACACTCTCCTCGGTGTCGGTGACGTTCGACGATATTCGTTTGGCCGTACAATTTGTAAGCTAAGCTATGCTTATCAACTTGGCAGTCGTAATTACCAAGGCGCATCGTGCCGCCAGTCATCAACTTATTGTGTTGATCGGCCATGGTATTGATGACGACATTTGGACTAGTAGGATCAATCTCGAAACTAGTGGCGTCTTTGATACCGGCATTACGGGCGGCGGCCACGACTGCCATCTGAAGACCTAAACACAGTCCCAAATACGGTACTTTGTGCTTCATGGCAAACTGAGCTGCCTTAATCTTGCCTTCTAGGCCGCGCTGGCCGAAGCCACCAGGCACCAAAATACCGTCAAATTTATCAAGCGTTTTGGAAATATCGGCTTTAGATTCATCGAAGTCACTGGCATCAATCCAAGTAATTTCGACCCCAGTGTTATTGTGCCAAGCGGCGGCTTT
Organism: bacterium; assembly: GCA_021783725.1. Classification (GTDB taxonomy): domain Bacteria; phylum Patescibacteriota; class Saccharimonadia; order Saccharimonadales; family UBA4665; genus JAJXTN01. The sequence goes on from JAJXTN010000001.1 coordinate 93,208, forward strand.
CAATGCTTCAAAAACTGACATATAGGTATCGGAGTTATCCATGTATTTGGCTACAAAACCAACTCGCACCGTTCGGGTATGATTGACCGTCGCCTGATCGACGACTGCTCGCCATTCTTTGAGATGCGGTTTAGTGACTTTGAGTGATAATTGCCTGGCGATGACATCGGCGATACCAGTATCTTCTATCGTCAATGGAACCTGATAGATACTGGCAGCGTTCGGTAATAAGGCTATGGCCTCTTCCGGCACACCACTAAACAGGCTGAGCTTACGTTTAACACCATCGTTGGCTGGGTTCTCACTGCGGCCGACTAAAATGTTCGGGGCGATGCCTAGACCCCTTAATTCACGAACCGAATTCTGGGCTGGCTTGGTCTTAGTCTCATTGCTAGCGCCCAAGTACGGTAAATAAACGACATGCACATAGCAACAATTCTCCAGACCGACTCTGACACCCAGTTCACGAATGGCTTCAATAAACGATAAAGATTCATAATCACCAACCGTGCCACCGATTTCGACAATATGAACATCATAGCCTTTGCTGGCTTCGATGATATGTTCTTGAATTGAGCCAGTTAAATGCGGAATGATTTGAACGTCATCACCTTCAAATTTACCGGCTCGTTCATCTTGAATAAGTTTGAGCAGAACTCGACCACTCATTAAGCTACTCGATTGAGTTAATTCTTCATCGATAAAACGCTCATAATGTCCGAGGTCCAAGTCAGTTTCAGCACCGTCTTTAGTCACGAAGCATTCGCCATGTTCGCGAGGATTCAATAAGCCGGCGTCGACGTTCAAATATGGATCACATTTTTGAAGATTGACTTTGAGCCCTCGAGCTTTTAAGAGGTTGCCAATAGAAGCGGCAGTAATACCCTTGCCTAATCCGGAAAGAACACCGCCTGTTACAAATACATACTTAGTCGGCTTAGCCACTAATTACACCTCTCGTTATCGTATTAATGCTAACCCATTACGTAGCTGTTTGGCAAGCCCAAACAGCATCCCGGTAGCTGGTAGCTCAATTTAGCAATTAACTATTAGCAAATGACAATGAATTAGCCAATACCAATTATCTATGGAAAGCCAATATTTAGTGTATAGAGTTTGGGGATTATAGATTCAATCGTAAATCGATAATTGTTAATGCATCGCGAATTGCACTTTGCTAATCGCTAATGATTATTTTTGAGGTACGTTTCGGCGGCCATAAGTTGAGGGTCGTTGCCGGCCGACACATCAGCGGCTGATATGGTTACGGTCTTGTCAGGTGTGATGCCTTTTTTGTTGATATTTTGGCCATTCGGACGATACCAACTGGCGACTGTGACTTTGAGCTGTGAACCATCGGTAAAGTTAATCAGTTGTTGGACCACGCCTTTGCCATAGCTCTTTTCACCAATGACATAAGCTTGATTGTTGTCGTGTAAAGCGCCAGTGGTAATCTCCGAGGCTGAAGCGCTACCACCGTCAATCAATATAACTGTCGGTATGCCATGCAAAACGTCGCCACCTAGCGCTTGATAACTCTGGACGACTTCGGTTCCCCGCTTCTCCTGCAGAACTAACTGTCCTGGACTAAGCCATAGACTCGAAACATTAACTGCAGCGTCCAATAACCCACCAGGGTTTTCGCGCAAATCAACTATGATGCCCGAAACATTTTGGGCTTTAAATTGATCAGCCGCTTTTTGCATCAAACTAGTTGTATCGTCGGCGAATGTCGATATTTGAACATAGCCGATATTGCCATCGAGGATTTTAGTTTTAACGCTTGGCAAGGTGATGTTATCGCGCATGATTTTGAAAGTTAACGGCTCAGTCTTGTTGCGGACAATCTGCAAAACGACGGTCGTACCTTTGGGTCCACGGATTTTACTAACAGCCGTATCAACCGACATACCAGAAGTGCTGACGCCGTCAATGTCGACGATCAAATCACCAGGCTTAATACCCGCCTTATCAGCCGGTAAATCAGCGATTGGGGCAATGACTTCGATAGTTCCGTTGCTATCGGCACCCAGCTGGGCACCGATACCACTAAATGAATTATTTAGTTCTTGATTGAAATTCTTAGCTTCAGCGGGGGTAAAATAAACCGTGTATGGATCATTGGTGGCGGTCGCCAAACCGTGTTTCATGCCATCTATAATTTGGGTTTCGGTCAGTTTACCGTCGTAGTTCTGGCGGAGAGATTGATATACCTGGTCGACGCTAGAATAATCAATTTTAACTGGCAGACCACTGACTGGCTGGGCACCGAAGTGCAAATAAGTCTTAACTCGGCCATCACCTACCCCGACCCCTACAGCGAACACCGCCACAATAAAAGACAATCCCAGCAAGCGCGGCAACCATCGGCGACGCCTCAAATATACACCGGTATTACCCAGTTTTTGCTTAATAGTCATTACCGCTATTATACCAAAGATACTGAATCAAAGCTTAGTAAATGTTACTAAAAATGGATAAACACTAAACCTGTGGTGTAACGCCAACCTTCGGAATATTGTCCATTTAATTGTTGGTTATATTGCTGGACATATATCTCGTTACCGTTCACGGCTTCTACGTACATGGCGTGTCCATAAAAACCAGCAGTACTAATAGCTATCGAACCAGCTTTTGGCGTACTATCGACGGCTATACCGGCGTTTCTAGCGTCTCCTGGCCACTGTTTGGCGTTACCGACACCACCCCACCAAGGCATGTCATGGGTGTTTTTACCAGCCAAGTAGTCCTGATGAACTTTGAAAGCCGTGTAGCTAACACACTCTCGATTAAACATTCCCCAGTCATCAACTAGTGTGTCTTGGCCAGCATTAGCCCAAACATTAGGATAGCCACCGTTACCAGGATCGCCTTTGAAATTACCGATGTTATAGCGATTGTTAGCGATAATCTGGAGTCGTCGCAGTTCACCGATTTGTGCGGTATTCGCGGCAATTTGAGCATTATAATTATTTTGCTGGTTTTGGTTATAGGCTAACATTTGGCTCTGTTGAGCGACCGTCGAACTTAGTTGTTGATTTTGAGCTTTCTGTGACGTAATCAGGCTATCCAAATTGATTTTCTGGGTTTGGAGTTGAGCTTGAAGCTGTTCTATTTGAGAAATCATGGCATTTAACTGAGTCTGGACCGTTTGGCGATAAACTTGTTTATCGACGTAATCGCTCAAATTACTACTAGTGGCTAGTTGTTCAATGGTCGATATTTGGCCGTCAATATACATCGCCTTAATAGTAGCGCCGAGTTCTTGGCGCTTTAAGTCAATCTGATGTTGATCATCAGCAATTTGCTGTAATAATCGAGCCTGCTGATTTTCATTGGCTACAATTTGATTTTGCAATGTATAAATTTGAGCTTGAAGCTGATTTATTACTTCCTGATAGCTACCCGCCTGATTTTCGAGACCGTTTAGTAGACCTTGGACGTTTTGGTTTTGATTCTGCAAGGCATTGATCTGAGCGTCATATGTGTCGGCGTGCGCTAATACCCCACCACCAACCACACTTACAGCCAAGACGATCACTGCTAAAGCGCGCCAACGGTATAAAAGTGAGGTAATTTGATGAATTTTAGGCATATTTTTATTTTGGTTTATGCTGGTTATGATTATATCATATTTAATCAAGCATTACCCCCTTTTTAAGTGTAGACCGGAAACCGGAAACTGTAGACTGTAGACAATAGTTAAACTACGGTCTACTTGCTACTGTCTATTATTATTTATTTACTTTGTCTTGAATTTTAGATAGCGATGGGTCGCAATGGTGGCAGATACCGCTCCAAGTATTATACCAATAGCCAGTTGGATACCCAAAAGTTGCCAGAAATGTTGATCAAAATATGCATTTGCATAATTAATATCCAGGAGTCCTAAGCTACTAGCTTGTAGGGCTGAGCTGGTAGCCACAAAAGCCGAATTGATAATCAATACTGATATAACCGCCGATAATATGCCATAGATGATACTTTCGACGACGAATGGGCCACGAATATAAGTCGTGCTGGCGCCCAATAATCGCATTATTTGGATTTCATCACGTCGATTGAAGATGGCCATTTGAATCGTATTGAAAATGATCAAAGCGCAGATCAGTGCGAAAACCATCACCGTCACCACACCGATGCGACGCAAAACATTGGTGGCGTGTGTAATATTATCGATAGCCTGTTTTCGATCGCCACTGTAACTTGGTTGATCTGACTGCAGAGCCACTACTGACGGTTTTGACAAGAAGGATTTAATCTCACCGATACGATTAAGATCGACGGGCTTGATTAGGATTGTTGCCGGCAATGGATTAGATGTGGCATTGATGGCGGTCAGTAGTTGAAGGTTGCCAGCGTTCTGAGCAATATATTTCTTGAGCGCGGCATCTTTTGACAGATAGCTGACTGATTTGACGTTTGGTAGTGCTTTCAGATTTTTCAACAATTCATCCGTTTGAGCCGGTGTAGCGTTGTCATTTAAATACACGGAGATGTCAATCTTATTGGTTATCTGGGTAATCGTGTTGACAAAAGTGGCGTTAGTGACTACCGAGAATAGAACGATTGTCAGCGTCACGACCATGACCGCCATGGCGGCCACAGCCAAACTGATGTTGCGCATGAAGTTAACTACTCCAGTGTTGATAATTCGCCAGAAAGTTATCAGTCTGCGTTTCATCGACTAATTTCCGAATCACTTAGTAGAAAGTAGACAGTAAACTGTAGACAGCTAGCCGAAAGCTTGGGTGAGCTTTGATTCATCAACTTAATTAATGGGTGAAGTTTCACTTTATAATCTTTCTACTTTTTACTTACCGAACTAGATGTGTAGCCGGCGTTTGCTCGGTCACTGATGATTTTACCACCGCTTATCGTCACGACTCGGCGTTTTAACTTATTAACAATCTCTTGGTTGTGGGTCGTCAGTAAGACAGTTGTGCCGTATCGATTGATTTTTTCCAACACCGCAATTACGTCCCACGCGTGCTTGGGATCAAGATTACCGGTCGGCTCATCGGCAATTAATATTCGTGGCTGTCGAACTATCGCCCTGGCTATCGCTACACGTTGGCGTTCCCCACCACTCAGTTCGCGTGGCATACGCTTTTCTTTGCCTTTAAGATTTACGATTTCTAGAACTTTAGGAACAGTGTGCCGAATTTCACGATTACTGACGCCGACTATTTCTAGCGCAAAAGCGACGTTTTCGAAAACGTTTTTGTTCGGCAATAGTTTGAAGTCCTGGAAAACCACTCCAATCTTTCGCCTCAATAAAGGGATATCGCGATCTTTGAGTTTGTCGTAATCGACGCCACCGATAATGATTTTGCCACTAGTAGGTCGCTCTTCGCGGGTCAACAGTCTCAATAGTGTAGTTTTACCGGCACCACTCTGCCCGACAACTATCACAAATTCTTTAGGCTCAACATGTAAACTGATGCGGTCTAGCGCCGAATCACTACTGTTGCGTCCATAAGTTTTGGTAACACGGTCAAGCAGAATCATTAGCACTATTGTAACATCGTCATAACCGGTTGTCACAACTGCCATACAGTCTCCCTGTCATTCCAGTGAAAACTGGAATCCAATCATAATTAATAGCTGAACGTTTAGTTCAGCTGCCATGGCGATTGTCCCGGCCTGTAGTGAAGCCCTGATTATTTGTTGTAAGAACCAAGCGGGCTTGGCTGCCACAAGCTGTTTGACGATTATTAGTTCTAGTAGCACTAATATGAGGAGTTCTTGTGGCAAGCTTGGTTATTACAACCAATAGTCACGGCGTAACGTTTGGCCGGTGGTTTTTTTGGCTACTTTTTTGCCATCAAAAAAGTAACAGGTAATAAGACATAACAAGCACTTATGTATGGAGGTATGTATCTAGTGTAGGGTCTGTTTGTCTGGATCCCCGATCTAGTCGGGGATGACAGGGACCGGGTTTGGGACATTAGTAGTTCGGGATGACATGGTCTAAGCTCTAACTGTCGGAGAGGTTTTGTTCTAGGTAGGCGTTGATTAACGGATCGAGCTGACCATCGAGCACAGCTTCGGGATCGGACGTCTCGTATTTAGTGCGCAGATCTTTCACTTGTTTATAAGGGTGCAGAACGTAACTGCGGATCTGATTACCCCACTCAGCCGATTGGTTCGGACCTTTTAATTCCGATAATTTATCCTGATGCTGTTCGAGCTGGAGCTGAGCTAAACGCGAGCGTAATATCGTCATGGCCGTTTCGCGGTTCTGTAACTGGCTCCGCTCGTTCTGTATGGCAACTGTTAAGCCGGTCGGCAAATGTGTTACTCTAACCGCTGAATCAGTCGTATTAACACTTTGGCCTCCATGGCCACCGCTCCGGTAGACATCGATTTTTAGATCTTTTTCATCAATCACCAAATCATCGGGCTTGTCGATTTTAGGCATAATTTCAACTTTTGCGAAGCTAGTCTGACGCAAATTATCAGAGTTAAATGGACTCAATCGGACTAGTCGATGAACGCCGTTCTCGGACTTAAGTTTACCGTAGGCAAAATTGCCTTCAACCTCGATGGTGATACTTTTTAGACCAGCCTCGTCACCGGCCGATTGGTCGACAACACTAGCCTTCCATCTGTTATTTTCAAAATAGCGACTATACATTCTGAACAACATTTGTGTCCAGTCTTGAGCATCGGTACCCCCGGCTCCAGCGTAAATACTCAAAATAGCATCGTGATCATCATACGGTCCATTGAACTTTAATTCGTCTTTTAGGGCCAAAAATTGACTAGTTAAATTAGCTAATTGACCGGCGAGCTCATCGTCCAAACTACTGTCATGGGCTTCAAGTAGTTCAATCAAATCGTCAACCCCAGTTTGAAGCTTCAACCAAGGTTGTACCCTGGCATCAAGCTTAGCAATCTGTTTCATAACCATCTGAGCCTGTATCGAATCATCCCAAAATGTTGATTGTTGGCTTTGTGTCTGCAAACTGTATAGCTCGCTGACTTGCTCAATAATCTGTAGTTGTTTGATAGCCGCAGTCACTGAAATTCGTAGCTGTTTAGCTGACGTTTCCATGTACTGCTTCCTTCTTTATAAGATTATCTTCTAGGACTGTCTTGCTCCATAGCGGCGCCAAACACAATCTCAACTCATTGGCGAATACTTCACCACAATTCCCTAACACACCAAAGCCCCAGAGGTTATCAGCAAACATCGCTTGAGCGATATCGATAATTTGTTGCTTAGTAACGTCCTTGATGCGTTGTGGTACCAGATAATAACTCTCGATGACGCCGTCAAAGAAATAGCGTCCAGTATAGCCAGCCGCCGTACCGCCAACAGTTTGAGCGCTACGCTGGAACCGACCAAGCGCGTACTGTTTAGTAGTCTCGATCTCCTCTTTGCTAATGTCACCCTCTAAAACTTTGTATAATTCTTCAACGATAATGTCGATTAAAGCTAAGGCATTCTTGTCTGATACCTGAGCTCCGAACCACCAATTGCTGGCATCACGAGTTTGGGCTAACCCCGAGTTCATGCCATAGACCAAGCCCCTTTCCCTAGCCGTACCAAGTATTTTTGAATACAAAGTCTCGGTCAACATCGTATTGACCAAATTGAGAGCGTCAGTTTCCGGATCACTTAGCCGGCATTTCATAAATGTATCAATGTAGAAGTAAACATTCTCAACAGTGTCGTTCTGAACGTACACTGGATGACTTAATTTAACCGGTTTTTCGTGTGGCAAAGCGAACCGACGACCTTTATGCGGCAAATCAATTGATTCTAGTATGTTAGTCACTAGCTCTTGACGGCCCTTGGTCAAATTACCAGCAATCACAAATCGCATATTGGCGGTATGATGAGTTCTAACATAATGCTCTCGAACATCAGCCACCGTAACATTAGTCATCAATTCCAGTCGTTCAGAATCAGTTTTAGCAATCAGCCCAAGTTGTTTGCGCATTTCCAGGCTTAAACGACGGAAATGATTATTGCTTCGTGACGCCATTTCTTCCTGAACATTACCAAATTCGGCAGCAAATTCATCATCAAGGAATAACGGCTTGGTGATAGCTACCAACAACAGCCCCAAGACTCTATCCCACTCAAAATCAGCGCATTCGGCTTCATATGTAATGTCATAGACACCAGTTGTAGCGTTGCTATAGGCTCCATTGCGCTCTAGTTCGGCTTGAAAATCTCGAGCCCGAGGAATCATTTCATTGGCCCCCAATAGAACATGTTCCATCAAGTGTGGCACTTCCCATTTATCCGGCTCGACAAGATACTCACCAGCTCTAAAATTAATGTCGAAAGTCATAACTGAAGCATCCGGAACATGAATCAACAAGCCTTTGGAGCCGTTCTTCAGGACAATCTCGTTGACGATGTGTTTCATGTTGAAGATATTGGCGATAGGTTTAGTGACTAGGCTCAAGATTATAGATCTAGCTAAGCTAAACCTTAATCTCGCCCTTGGCCTACCCTAGCGCTTTCTCCTCTTGCCGGCGGCTTTGCGCTTACGTTCGATTTTGCGGGCTTTTTTACGGGCTTCGGCTTGTTTCTTCTGGTTTTCATGAGTCACTTTCTTGTCGTCAAAATCTTCAGCATCAAATTCAGTCTCAGCACTAACTATCTGCGCGGCATTCTCGATTGAACCGCGCGCCGCCCTAGTCAAATCAGTCTCGGTCGCTCGATCTAATTCATCTTGGCTAAGTGGTTGGGCGTGAAACAGGGCTCTTAGCACATCGTGACGCAAAGTCATCTGCATGCTTTCAAATAATTGCTGTCCTTGACGACGGTATTCAACCAATGGATCCTGTTGGCCGACACTCATCCAGTGAATTCCTTCACGTAAGTGATCCATGTTCTCAAGATGTTGCATCCAGAGGTTGTCTAATACCTGGAGATAGATATCGCGCTCGACTTTGCGCATGATTTCCGGCGTAAAAGCCGTTTCTCGACCGTCATATAGTTCTTTGACTTCAGTTTGCAGAACTTGTTTAAACTTGCTGGCATCAGAATCAAACAAGCGGTCTAGAGTGGCTTCGTCGAATGGGAATAGCTCACGTAGGACATCTTCAAACTCATCAGTCGTAACTAGTGTTGATGTAGCAAGACTAAGTGCTTCTTCTTCTATAAATATCTTAATCCGTTTGGAAATATCGTTGGAACGTAGTATTTCTCGGCGCATCGCATAAATCGCTTTACGGTGACGGTTCATGACATCATCGTATTGAACGACGCTTTTACGTTGATCGAAGTGATAGCCTTCGACTTTCTTCTGAGCACCTTCTAAACTTTTAGATATAATCCGATTCTCGATCGGCGTTTCATCATCGACACTCAAGCGATCCATAATACTAGCGATACGATCACCGCCAAAAATACGCATCAAGTCATCTTCAGTGCTGACAAAGAACTGGGTAGTCCCCGGATCACCCTGACGACCGGCTCGTCCGCGTAACTGGTTATCGATGCGACGTGATTCGTGACGTTCGGAACCTAGGACAAACAATCCGCCCAATTCTTTAACACCTTCTCCAAGTACGATGTCGGTACCTCGACCGGCGATGTTCGTGGCCAACGTAACTGCGCCTTTTTCTCCGGCTTGCGATACAATTTTGGCTTCACGTTCATTGTTCTTGGCGTTAAGTACTTGGTGCGGAATTCCCTGCTTATCTAGCATTGCACCTAGAGCCTCGTTCTTCTCGATCGACACTGTACCAATCAACACTGGTTGACCTTTGGTATGCAAAGCTTTAACCTCACGGGCAATGGCTTTAAATTTGGCTCGTTCACTGCGGTAAATTCGATCAGTTCGGTCGATACGAGCTAAACCACGGTTGGCTGGAACTTCCACAACATCAAGCTTATATATCTGATGGAACTCTTCAGCCTCGGTCATAGCCGTACCAGTCATACCGGCTAACTTGTCGTACAGACGGAAGTAGTTTTGGAATGAAATGGTTGCCAGTGTCATACTTTCCTCTTGAACTTCAACACCTTCCTTGGCTTCGATAGCCTGGTGTAGTCCTTCGTTATAACGTCGACCGGCCAATAATCGGCCGGTGAATTCATCGACGATTACGACTTCGCCTTCCTTGGTGACGACATAATCTTTGTCCCGGGTAAATAATGCATAGGCTCGCAAAGCTTGTTGTAAGTGATAGATCGTCCGGATGTTTTCACTGCCATACAGATTGTCGATGCCCAAAATTTTCTCGACTTTCTCTACTCCGGCGTCGGTCAGAATAACAGTTTTGCGCTTTTCATCGGTTTCAAAATGTTTGGTTTTCACCAACTGACGGACAACTTTGGAAAATTGTGCATAAGCATTGCCGCTGGTAACACTTGGCGCACTAATGATTAGAGGCGTACGCGCCTCATCAATCAAGATCGAATCAACTTCGTCAACAATCGCGTAATGCAAGTCACGTTGACGCAATTGATCCTCTTCCCGAACCATATTGTCACGCAAATAATCGAAACCGTATTCATTATTAGTGCCATAGGTTATATCAGCGGCGTATGCTTCTTGGCGGGTCGCTGGTTTAAGGTGTCGGAAGCGTTCATCTTCGTGATCGGTGTTTGTAAAGTCGGCGTCATAAACAAAACTTTGATCGCCAACAATTACCCCAGTAGTCATGCCAAGCGCGGCATAGACTTTACCCATCCAACCGGCATCACGCTGGGCCAAGTAATCATTAACCGTGATGACATGAACACCCTTACCAGTTAAAGCATTGAGGTACACCGGCGCCGTAGCCACCAAAGTCTTGCCTTCACCGGTTTTCATTTCGGCCACATTACCTTCATGCAGAACCATGCCACCAATCAACTGAACATCAAAGTGCCGTTGACCTAGAGCCCGGCTAGCGGCTTCACGCACCACCGCAAAAGCGTCAGGCATAATATCGTCGACTGTTTCTTTCTTGAGACGTTTCTTGAGTACTTCGGTTTGATCACGAAGTTGCTGATCGGATAATTTCTCATACTTGGCGGCTAGATCGTTAACCAATTTGACACGTTTACGTAATCGTTTGATCGTTCTAGCTTGCGGATCACCTAATATTTTCTTAAATATAATATTCATCGTTTACAATAGTCTCCCTATAAGAAATGGCCAAAAGTGTTCAATATAGTATAGCTAAATATAATGATAATTGCGACCGATATTGGACAATTTGACGACATTTTACGTCTTAATTACCAATAATTAGCCCTAATCTGCTATCAACGGCGCAATCTAGCTAATAATCGTTGATGGATTTTACTGGTGTCGTTCAAATCTTTATACTTCTTGAGTCGTAATTTGAGTTTGGCTTCAGCAATATCAACTGCCGCATACATATTTAAAGCGCTTTCGGTTACGGCGATTGTTTGGTGAGGCAGAAATAGAGTTACTTCACAGCTACAATTTACTTTGTTCTTAGCCTTGCTCTCCTTCAAGAAAACTTCACCATGAGCGCTGAGTCGAGTATGTTTAGAAATGTATTTATCCAAGCCACCGATTTTCTTGGTAACATACTTTCGCAGATTATCATCGACTACGTGGTGAACTCCCTGAATCTCAAACTTTTGTAGCATATTAACCCCTTTTGTTAGGCTGTTGATGATAACGAGCGCCTCGTTTTGAAGCTACTTTAATTATACGCTCGTAAACAACTCGCGGACAATGACCTGAGGCCAATAAATAACCTGGCTCCAGCCAATCATATTTGAGTTCGTCCACCCATAAAAGGTTGCAAAACGTCAGGAATCCGTAAGCTGCCGTCATCATTTTGATAGTGCTCGACTATCGCTACTAGCGACCGAGCTAGCGCCGTGGCCGTACCATTTAATGAATGGGCCATTTCAATACTGCCATCGGCTCGGCGGACTCGAATATTTAAGTTACGAGTTTGGAAGTCAGTGCAATTTGAACAGCTCGTTAGTTCACGGTAATGTCCGTCGACTTTCGACCAATACTCGATATCATACTTCTTGGCGGCCGGCGCCCCCAGATCGCCCGATGCGATATTTATCACATGGTATGGAATGCCAATGGCTTGCCACAGTTCTTCTTCTATAGCCCGAATTTGCTCATGCATCTGGTTACTTTTCTCGGGTAATGAATAAGCGTACATCTCGAGCTTATTGAACTGATGGACTCGGAATAAGCCACGCGTATGTTTGCCGTAAGTTCCGGCTTCTTTGCGATAACACGGGCTATAACCGACATACAATAATGGTAAATCGGCTTCGTCGAGTATTTCGTCGGCGTGATAGCCGGTAAGCGGCATTTCAGCCGTGGCGATTAACGACAGGTCTTCACCCTCGATATAATATTCATCGCTCTGTTCGCTAGTTCGCGGCGCAAAACCGGTACCGCTGGCGATTCGGCTATTAACCATATTTGGTACGGTCATATAGGTGAAGCCTTTACTCAGCACAAACTGTAAAGCGAATTGGGTTATAGCGTTCTCAAGGAGCGCCAAATCGCCTTTCAGAAAGTAAAATTTAGCGCTAGCGACTTTAGCGCCACGATCAAAATCTACCCAACCACGACGAGTCATGAAATCTAAATGATCCTCTGCCCCAGTCAGCTTATCTCCCCAAGCTGAGACTTCTACGCTTAATTCTTCACCGCCAATGGGCACATCGTTCTGCGTCAGGTTCGGAATCGCCGACAGTAGTATTAAATATTCTTTATCGATAGCGGCTAATTTGTGCTCCAAGTCAGTCAGCTGATCTTTCAGCTGGCGACCGGCGATAACTTGATCTTCGGCCGGCTTCTGGCCTTTGGTTTGAGCATTCAGATCATTGCGCTGGCGTCGTAATTCTTCAACTTGAGTTAGTAATTTACGGCGCTCGGTATCGAAGCCTAATAATTGTTGAACATCGACATTATACCCCTTGTCGAGAGACTTTTTGGCAACCAATTCTGGATTGTCGCGCACCAACTGAATATCTATCATATATTTAGTATAGCTTACTTATTTTTGGATTTAGGCGATTTTACGGATTGTAATTCTTTGATAGTTAGCTCAGTACGTGACCGAGCATAACTACAAAAATCACAGTCACCACCCATGGCCGCTTGACCAACTGGTGGCATGACGTCGGACTCTAAGCATTGTTTCATTTTAACCAAAGTCGGCTCGACCCACGAAACGTCACCGGTGTAAGGTATCAATTTGGTTTGAAACTCCAGTCGATCACCGAAACCGTCCGAATCTAAGCGAGCATTAGTGTATACAAAGTAGCCGGTATCGCTGACACCGAAACCATTGGCTCTCAGTAACCACTGATAAACTTCCATTTGACGTTTATAGCTTTTCTGCCAATCGGAATCGATATTCACTTCACTAGTTTTGGCGGTGGCTTTATAGTCAACAACGATTAAGTTGCCTTCGTCATCGACCCAGACATCATCAACCGCCCCAGTAACTAACAAGTTCGATTTTGGATCGACGAATTGTACGCCAGTGAAATTATGACGCCACTTATCGAGATCGTGGTGGACGAAAGGCACGGCTTTGATTTGATTATCGGACATGATGGGGTGTGGTTTGCCCAACACCCGATAGCTATCAAATTCCTTTTTGAATAATTCGTCGATTGCTGAGTTAATCCGGAAAGGCGGCCCGTTGGGTCGCTTTATTTTAAGTCGGGCGTCGAGCCAAAAACAACGTTGGCATTGGGTAAATAGCTCGATTTTACTGCGACTGATTTTGAAAGGCGTAGTTTGCCCAACCTGATAGGCTGGGGCTCGCTCCTGATAGTATGTGTTAGCCATTATCTAATCTATTGTACAGCTAAAACTGGCATTACTCGTGATTAACTATATATTTTCCAGATAGTTAAGTAATTCTTCAGGATTATCGACTGTCTTCGTTGGCTCAGCGGCCTGTAAATCGGCCCGCTTAGCAAACCCCCAAGTCACTGCAACAACGCGCATGTTGACGGCTTTCGCGCCTTCAACATCACGGACCTCATCCCCCACGTAGATACTGTTCCGTAATTCTAAGCGATGCTTCCTGATGAGTCTACGCAACGCGGGGCGCTTTCCAAACAGCACCGCACCACCCCGCAAATCGCCAAAATATGAATCAAGTTTATAGAGCATTAAGAAATCACGCATATTTGGCATGCTATTACTGCTAATTATATACAGCTCGTGGCCTTCTGAGTGCAGTTTTCTTATGACCTCCGGCATGCCGGCGAATGGTTTATAGTGGTCGATTACTGGGTTGAGTTTGGTGCGACCGGCAAAATACAACCGAACTAATCGCCACCACGGATGCCCGAGTTTTCGCGCAATACCGATAAGCGTAAGACCATGGAGCGCTTTTTTTTCGGTCGCAGTCAATGGCTCATGTTTTGCTTCACTTACCAGAAAATCTTGAAAAAATTCCAAGGTGTCGGCAATTGTCCCATCAAAGTCGAAAATTATAGCGCTCATTAGCTTATAGTTTAGCAGTTAATCTAGCGGTGCGTAATCAATGTGGCACAGACCTCGGCCGGTGCGTTCAGCATATTTCTGATGATAATCTTCGGCTGGGTAGAATTGACCGGCTGCCGCGATTTCAGTAACAATTGGTTGGTCATAATCGGGCTGTAAGCTTTTCATTACTTGATTGGCAATTACTTTTTGATCATTGTCAAAATAATAGATAGCGGAACGATAGTTATCACCTATGTCTGGCCCTTGACGATTTAGCTGAGTCGGATCATGCAACCGGAAAAAATGCCGACAAAGAGATTGATAATCTATAATGACACGATCATATTCGACTAGTACGGTCTCGGCATGACCAGTAGTTTGTGAGCAGACGGCTTCATAGGTTGGATTATTGGTGTGGCCACCGCTGTAGCCAACAGTAGTTTGGGTCACGCCCGGGACTTGATCAAAGTAATATTGAACTCCCCAGAAACAACCAGCGGCGAATAAGGCTTTTGTTGGCATATATCAAGTATAACAACTAATGAACTCCACCGTAGATTACCCACAAGGCTGAGTATAAATTGTTGCAAATATCACATAATAGGCTTACATTGATATTTGTAACCTAAAGGAGTATATGAGATGAGTGCAATACAATCATTAGAAAAATTTTTCGACGATTTGTTCGTCAAAAAAGCACCTGCCCTACCCGACAACGGCAAAAAAGCTTTAGTAAAATATCTGCCTTGGATCAACTTGGCACTGGGCCTTTTCACCCTGCTATCGGCCTACGGACTATGGCGCTGGGCTCATACTTATAATGACCTGGCGAATAGTTTAAATACACTTAATACCTTATATGGTGGTAGTGCGGTTGTGGCGGTCAACCGTCTAAACTTCGCAGTTTGGCTGGGCGTGATTGTCTTGGTGGTCCAAGGATTGCTCTATCTATTTGCCTTTCAAGCCACTCGAGATCGTAAAAAACAAGGCTGGAACCTAATGTTCTACGCTTTACTAGTCAATGTTGTTTACGCTGTAGTTACTCTGTTCGACAACTACGGCTCAGGTTATGTTTTGTCGACCATTGTCGGCTCAGCAATAGGTTTGTACTTCCTATTCCAGCTGCACAGCAGTTACGTCAAAGCCTGAATTGTCGCCTACTCAGTTCTCAGAGCTTCAATCGGATCAAGTCGAGCTGCACTGCGAGCTGGCAATAGACCAGCTATGGTCGTAACTATCATCAAAAATATGATAAGCCCGACCAGTTGCGACGGTTTAAACACGAGTAGGCTGTCACTCCCGAAATTAAGTTTGTGACTAATCCACGGGTTAATCGATAAGCCGATGATGACTGCGCCAAGCGCACCAATTAAAGCCCCGAAAAAGCCAATCCAGGTAGCTTCAATCACGAATAGCCCTAGCACCGACCGCCGACCCATACCTAGAGCTTTCATTAGACCTATTTCTCTAGTGCGTTCTAGGACGCTAATGTATTGGGTATTCACGACTCCAAAAAAGGATGCGATCAGAGTGATTAAACCAAAGACCAGAATGATTATCTGTAGTACGTTGATGATTTGTCCAATGACAGCTTGGGTGTCCGCGGCGCTTTCGGCGGCGTAGCCGGCATTAATGATTGTGGCTTTGGTGGCATTTAATTTCTGAGCATTATTACCATTAACAACGCGGGCCGAAACGAACAGAAAACGATTGGCATTAATTGTGCCGCTATTTATGAAGTTATAGATATTTCTAGCGTCAGTGGTAGAAGTTAGCAAAGTTGAACCAACGTCACCGCTTATTAAAGTTGATGGCGTGGTTAAGACGGCGACAATTTTGAAATCCTGACTCTTAGTAGTACCGGTCACCTGCTGTGTCTTGACGGTTACAGTTTTGCCTATGGCCTGATTGGCCGATCCAAGATTCAATAATGATAAATAGCTGTCAGGAATGACGACACTGCCATCCGGCACGACCGTTGAAACCGTACCAGCAATAAAATCATGACTAATCTTATTGTTATAAGCTTGGATTGAAGCTGTATACTTCTTGGAATTGGCTGTAGTAACATATTGAGCGTTAGTCGCATAAGTTTGGAATACACTTTCGACACCGGGCAATTTGGCAATCTTATCGATATCCGCTTGGTTAAGTTCCTTAACTAGCACTCCCCGAGATCCCAGACTGGTTAGGGAGTCGTCATACTCTTGAGGCTTAGTGTTCACCCCACCGCCTTGACCAAATAAGCCTTTGTCTTTGGTGACGATTAAAGAAGATGAATCCAAGTTGGTAGCTATTAAGCGATTGGAATAAGCTTTGGCGCCATTAGCCGCGGCTAGTGTCAAAGTCAAAGTAAAGCCACCGACGGCCAGCGCTAGGGCGGTTAAAATGGTTCGGGTTTTGGCCTGGCGTAGATTCCGTCCACTACGCTTAAAAGTATCAATGACTTTCATGACTTATTAGCCTCTGTGGAGGAAACCATCTGACCATCTTTCATGGTTATCTGCTGGCTACAGCGAGCCGCCAAGTCTTCGTCATGGGTAACAATGATCAGCGTACAGTTAAGTGTTTTATTCAGTTCGAATAGCAAATCAATCACTTTGTCGCCAGTCGCACTATCAAGATTACCGGTCGGTTCATCGGCCATAATAAGTTTCGGTTTAGACACGATGGCCCGAGCAATAGCTAAGCGCTGTTTTTGGCCACCAGATAGATTCTTGGCTTTAACATCAATCTTGTCCAACAGTTCGACCTGTTCAAGCGCGGCCGTGATCATCGCCCGTCGATTACGAACTGGCACTTCGGTAATTTCCAGTGGCAAAGCGACGTTTTGGTAACAACTCTGATTACCTTCTATGAAAAATGATTGAAAAACAAAGCCTAAATCATTAGCCCGAAATTTATCCATCTCAGTCCGTTTGAGTTGACTCAGAACTTTACCATTAATCTCGACTTCGCCAGCTGATGGGTGATCTAGCCCGCCGATGATGTGCATCAGGGTACTTTTGCCGGAGCCACTTTTACCGACGATCGCCACGGTTTTACCATCAGCTATCGAAAAACTAACGTCATTGAGCGCGACGAATTCATTCGGTTTTTTGCCATAAACCTTGTGGACTGACTTGAGTTCTACCATTAAGCTAAATTATACAGTCCTAACTGATAAATAACTGTTACTTTTCCAGTTCGCTGATGCGTTGGTGATTGAGACCATAATAATGACCGATCTCATGCCACAATGTATGCCGAATATCTTCCTGGAGAACAACTTCATCGTTGGCTCGGCGCGATAATGGGCCTTTGAATAAAGTAATTTTGTCAGGCAAAATACGGGTCATGCCTTGGCGTTGACTCAGTGGCGTTCCTTCATATAGACCAAGTAGTGTTTGATCATGGCGCAATAACAACTGTTGTCGCTGTTCATCAGTTGGATCTTCTTCATACAAGATGGCCACATTAGCAATATTTTTGACGTGCTCACCTGGCAAGGTCTCTAGTGCTTGATTAATTAATCGCTGGAAATCCTCATCACTAATTTGCATGGCTTACTTCAAATCTAATTCAGGATAAATAGTCTTAGTCACGTCACTTATATCGTGTTTAAGCGCTGGGAAAGGTACACCCTCGCGAGCCGATACGCCTTCAAATACCCAGAACACGCGTTCACTCAAGCCCCAACCACAAGCTGGTGGCATACCGTATTCCAACATTTCGACGAAATCGATGTCTAACATCATGGCTTCTTGATCGCCAGCATCACGCATCGCCTGTTGCTCTTTGAAACGATTTAACTGGTCAATCGGGTCGTTTAATTCACTAAAGCCATTACCTAGCTCACTACCAGCAATTATCGGCTGGAAACGTTCGACAACTAAAGGATTACTGGGATTAGTCTTACTAAGTGGACTAATGAAAGCTGGAGTGTTGATAAGCCACACCGGGCCAGCGACATCTTTACGGATATTCTTCCACAATTTATCAATTCCGCGGGCTTTATTCTCAGTCTTCTCGACTTCCAAATGATTGTCGGCCAGGGCTTTCTTGACCTCATCAATCGTACAATTAAAGATATCGATGTTGTAGCGTTTGGCGATCGTTTCGGCATAGTCCCACTCTTCCCAATCTTTAGCCAAATCAATATCAAACTCACCGAGTTTAAACTGCAGGGTTCCAAATGTTTTTTGCAAGACATCCCGAAATAGCTCGGTCATGAATTTCATGCCATCACGCCAATCGGCGTAAGCCCAATACCACTCCATGGCAACGTGTTCCGGCAAATGTTCCTCGCTATAATTCTCATTACGAAAGCGTGGACCAATATCAAACACTTTTTCGTAACCACCGCCGATTAAACGCTTGAGTGGTAATTCGTGGCTGATCCGCAAATAGAAATCTTGGTCTAAGGCATCCATGTGCGTAACGAATGGTGTGGCATCGGCACCACCAGTAGTATGCTCAAGAACCGGTATATTGATCTCTATGAATTCGTGATTGAGCAAGAATTCACGAGTTGCCTGCCAGAATTTGCTCCGCCTAATATAGCGCTCGTAGACATCAGCGTTAACGTTAGTGTCGATATAACGGCGTCGCAAGCGCTCTTCTTTGTTAGTAAATCCATCTTGCTGGGTCGGCATCGGCCTTAGGCTTTTAGTTAGGATCCTTAGACTTTTAGCCTCAATCGATATTTCGCCTGTTTGGGTTTTGATGACCGGGCCACTGACTTCAAAGAAATCTCCAATATCAAGTAAGGGTAACTGCTTGAGACCAATATAGCCATCAGCCCGCTGTTCAGGAGTTAAATCTGTAGCTGAGCTCGGTAAATCGTCAGCTTTCAGGAAAGCCTGAACCTGACCACTATTGTCTTTGATGACAATGAAAGCAATTTGGCCAAATTTACGAATACTTTTAATCCGGCCGGCGATCGTTACCTCTTGACCTTGAAGTTTATCGAAATCACTAACCACCGCACCGGCCATGGTCGACCGGTGACTAGTAGCTGGAAACGGGTTAACCTCTAATTGTTTGAGGTCTTCGAGCTTCCTGAGGCGTTCGTCACGCAGTTCTTTTAGTGTTGCCATATGGCGCTATTATAAGGCTTATCAGCCCCTGAGCCAAAGATAGTTATTATATTCGATTAATTTAAGAGATATCGATGACTTTGAATGTTCGAGTTTCGGCTGGAGTAGTAATCTCGACCGAGTCGCCAACTTTCTTACCGAGTAAAGCTAAGCCAATTGGCGATTCATCACTAATTTTGCCGTTGAGTGGGTCGGCTTCGACAGTGCCGACTACTTGAAACTGTTTAGTAGTACCATCGTCTTTTAATTTAACCGTTGAGCCGATTTGAACCTTACCACCAGCGGTTGGTTTCTTGATGACTTCGACGTTTTGCAAAATGTTTTCGATCTCTTGAACGCGTTGCTCGTTTTTCTCCTGGTCAGCGCGAGCTGATTGATATTCAGCGTTTTCCGCTAAATCACCTAGTTCACGGGCAGTTCGAATCGACTCAGCCAAGGTCGGACGATTAGAGATAAGACTGGCGAGCTCGGCCTTAAGTTCATCTACGCCGCTTTGAGTTAATCTAAATTGCTTCTTCACAGTAATTCTCCTTCCCTTACCCTGGCAATGAGCCGGGTATTTACATTAATCAGAATCAGATAGCTCCACTATATCAAAATCTAGGCCGAGACACCTAGCGTTTTTAGCAGTTGGTCTAAACTTACAGATTGTGAATCATTGGCGCTGCGCGCTTTGAGTTCATACTTGCCGGCGGCTACGGTTTTATCACTAATCACCACGCGGTATGGTATACCCATCAAGTCGGCGTCGGCGAACTTCTCGCCAGCACGCAACTCTCGGTCGTCATATAATACTCCAACCCCTGAAGCTGTCAAGCGATTATATAACTCATCAGCTTGCTTAACGACCTCATCCCTGTCACTCAGTCTTACCAGATAAACTTTAGCTGGCGCGACACTCTCTGGCCAGACTAAACCTTTGTCATCAGAGAACTTCTCAGCAATAACGCCCATTAATCTAGTAATGCCAATACCATACGAACCAAGGTGGACAAATTTCTTTTCTCCAGACTCATCTGTAAATGTGAAATCCATATCTTCGCTTTTCTGAATGCCAAAATTAAAAATGTTGCCGACTTCGGCGCTTTTAACTTCTTCAAGCTCGTCACGTTTTACCCCAAGTTTACTTAAAGTGGCTTCGTCTAGTACTTCTTCATTAACGGCAATGTTCTTGCCACGATGAATGTATATGACGTCTTCGCCAGCTTCACAGATTGTTTGAAACTCGTGACTAAACTGAGTAAACGCCCCTCCGCTAGCAAAAGTAACGTAAGTTTCCTGACCAATGCCGACGCGGTCAAAAACCCGCTTATAGGCTTCAATGGTGGCCGCATAAAAAGCTTCGTGTTGTTCGGAGTCAATGCTACAAGAGTACATATCCTTCATAACAAACTCGCGACCGCGCATAATTCCACTTTTTGATCGAACTTCATTACGTAACTTAGTCTGGAACTGATAAACATTTGCTGGTAAATCTTTATAACTACTGACAAACTGCTTCATCATATTTACTATCGGCTCTTCGTGTGACCAGCCAAAGCCTACAGGAGTACCGTTCTTTAATTCGGATTTAAACCAAATATCTACGACTTTGTCATCCCAACGTGAAGTTTTTTCCCACAATTCTTTGGGTTGCAAGCTAGTCATAATTAGCTCTTGTCCAGTAATGGCGTTCATTTCTTCTCGAACGATAGACTTAATATTCTCGACAACCATTAGCCCTAGGGGCAAGTAGGCGTAGACACCGGCCATCTCTTTGTGAATGAAGCCGGCTTGGATCAATAATTGGGCGTTACGGGCCGTTTCATCGGCTGGCACGTTTCTAGTAGTCTTGGTAAATAGTTTGGACAGTCTCATAACTCGCTTTCGTTAATCTGTTTATTGTAACCCAAGATTTAGCTAGATAACAGAAAACAGACCAACAGATTGCAAATAGATTACAGAATAACAGATTACAGACTTCCAAGTCTGCTGGTCTGATGCCTGCCATCTATCTGTATTCTGCTATCTGTTCGTCTGTTACCTAATGAGTGTTTAAAATGAATATTGCTACGAAAGCGATACCATTCTTAAAGCCATGCAAAGTTATGCTGGCCCACAAACTACCGGTTCGATTACGCAGATAGATTAATACTAGCGACAAAACAAAGGTATCGAGAGCGGCGATGTACAGCGGACCAGCCGATCCACCTTCTGGCAAATGGGCGCTGGCAAAAATTATACTAGTCAAGATTACCGCCATTATTTGCGGCAGGCCTTTGCGCAAACTACTGTATAGAAATCCGCGGACCATTATTTCTTCGGCAATCGGTGGCAATATGACTAGGCTTATAAATGTCATAAGTAACATAGCCAAACCGTGCACATCAGTAAAACCGACATTCTGGTGTTGATTGATATTCAAGCTGGGCACGAAATGACTAACCACTGTGACCGTCAAAAGATAAAAAACATAATAAAACGGCACGGCCAACAGCCCGTAACCAAGGTCTCGCCAGCGCGGTTTTCTCAAACCGATAATACTAAAATTGGTTTTATAACGTTTGAGGAATAGATAGATTAACCCGATGGAATAGGTCTCGGCGATAAGTACGTAAACGAATTGGGCGGGAACAGAATTGTTCAGCCAGGCATTAGCCTGAACCGTTGACCACTGCTGAATCCAAGGATACAACGAAATTATCAGACTACTAAATAATTGTGAGGAGTAGAAAATTACGACGATAAATATGAAGCCTAGCCACGGCTTCCACGGAACAATAGGGATGCTGGCCTTTAAGTTGGACACCGAACTAGCTTCAACATTTTGTGGAACTGGATTCGCAACCGGTTTAGAAGAAACGTTTGACATCTACGACGGTTACTAGAATTATCAAACTAATCAAAACCGCGAAGCCAGTGGCGTTAATCATTTCTTCACGCTTCGGTGACAATGGCTTGTTTATGGCTCTGGTAGCAAGCGTTAACCACAGTCGGCCACCGTCAAGGGCCGGTATGGGCAAGATATTCATAATCGCCAAAGTCAGTGAAATAATAGCAATAATTAATAACATGTATTGATAACCCAACATACTGCCATTCTTAAGGATGAAGTATATACCGACCGGTCCGGATACTTGAGCCGAAGCAGCTGTCTGGCCGTTTTGACGGGCCGTCGTGTTGCCAGTCACAGCACCAGCTATCAGACTACCGAGACCGTGCAAGGCGTGACCAAGCCCCTGAAAAGTTAAAGCCGTAACCTGAGCCGACAAACCGATAGCTACGATTGGGGCTGACCAAGTCGATCGTTGAACTACGAACTCGGTTGGCACAATACCTAAATAACCTTTAGGATTGTTGGTCTTGTCGCTAGCTGCAACTTCCGATTGTGACAATAAAGTTAATCGAGCTTGGTCGTTATGCCCAGCTCGGATGTAATAAACATCGACAGTTTTGCCAGCAAAGTTTTTGGTAATATCTGGCAAACTTTTGGCGTCGTTAATACTAACTGGGCTATAACCCGGCAAACTTATAGCCGTAATCTCATCCTCAGATTGCAGACCAGCTTTTTGAGCTGGCGATCCAGGTTCGACATATGATATCAACACGCGTTGACTGACTAAAGTCGTGTCTTGCTTGATTGTAAATTGATTATCGATAAGTTTGGGCATGCCGACTAGCGCTAGAAAAGTCAGTAGGAACAGGGCTGTCAATAAGTTCATCACCACTCCAGCAGCCATAATCTTGGTTTTGGTAGTTAACGATGCGGCGCCGAAACTGCCCTTTTCGGTATCAGTATCGTGCTCACCTTTTAACTTAACGAATCCGCCGAGTGGTAGAGCGTTAATCGTAAAGTCCCAGCCGGCCTTGGTTTTGTGCTTAAATAAACGTGGTGGGAAAAAGATACCGAATTCTTCGACTTCAACGCCGCCCCGTCGAGCCATGATAAAGTGACCGAACTCGTGGACGACCACTAGCCCGACAAACAAAATGAGCCCCACGATTAACAATACGATTGCCATTAAAATCTATTATAGCCTATTGAACTTTAGAATTAGCTGAAACCGTATTTAAACGGTCATTATTTCCGTTTCTTTGGCTTTGGCGGCCGCTTCAGTGGCAGACCGGAAACTATTCATCAACTCCTCGATTTGAGAAGTCAGTCGCTTGGTTTCATCCTCGCCCAATATCTTATTCTTTTTAGCTTCATCCAGCGCATCGATGGCTTCATGGCGAATCGCCCGCATACTGACCATGCATTCTTCTTGTTTCTGGCCTATCTGTTTAGCCAAATCACGCCGGCGTTCTTCGGTCAAAGGTGGTACTGGTACGCGCACCACCCGTCCATCATCCGATGGATTCATACCTAGACTTGGATTATTCCGGATGGCGGCAGTTATAGCTTGCAAGTTGCTCGGATCAAATGGCGTTACTTGTAGTAATTGAGCTTCCGGAGCCGAAACAGTTGCGACTTGGATTAACGGCATAGTCGCGCCGTAGGCGTCAACCACAACGCCATCGAGCATACTAGGCGCCGCCCGACCGGTTCTCAGACTGTTCAAAGAACTTTTAAAATGCTCGACCGCTTGATTGAATTTGTCCTTCGCATCACTAACTACTTGGGTTGGATTCATATATACTCGCCTCCGTTTCTGTATCTAAATTATACAAGATAATAAAATTCGGCGGTCATAATCCGCCGAATTTAGACAATTACGCTTGATGCTATTAAGCAACTTCGCCAAGAGCCAAACGACTAAAGCGCCGTACAACGACGTTTTCGTTCATTAAGGCAGCGTTAGCTTTGACATGATCACCTACGGTGATGTCAGGATTCTTGACAAACGGCTGGTCTAGTAAACAGCGCTCGGCAAAATGCTTCTTGATCTGGCCGTCGACGATTTTATCAATCATATTAGCTGGCTTGCCTTCACTGGCGGCTTTTTCGCTAAATTCTTTTTTAACTTTTTCAATTTCCTCGGCTGGTATTTCTTCACTGTTGACGTATAGGGGGGCGCTGGCGGCAATGTGCATAGCTACGTCTTTGACGAGGGCAGCAAAAATGTCTCCGCGAGCTACAAAATCGGTTTCACAGTTTACTTCGACCAATACACCGATCCGACCATCGTGATTATAGGTGCCTATGACGCCCGAACGGGCTTCGCGCTCACCGCGCTTCTCGGCCTTAGTCAGACCTTTCTTGCGCATCGCCGCCAAAGCTTTATCAAAATCGCCTTTAGCTTCTTCGAGCGCAGCTTTAGCGTCAGTTAGACCGACGCCAGTTAAATCTTTTAGTCGCTTAATCTCTGCGATATCAATTGCCATGTCATTCTCCTTGATAGTCATCCCAGTGAGACTGAGAGTAGTTATTAAATATTTAGTTAATTAAGCTTTTTTGATGGGAACTGGTTCGCTAGTTGTGGCTTTAGGCTTAGCTATTGGTTTAGTGGCGGCAACGTCAGCCTTATCTTCAGATTTCTTAGCCTTGGCTTTGCCAGTTTCGATAGCGGTTTTGACGTAATCAGCTATCAATTGAATGGTTTTGATAGCATCGTCATTAGCTGGTACCGGATAAGTAACTTGGCTTGGGTCGGCGTTGGTGTCAACTAGAGCGACAATTGGAATCTTGAGCTTGTTAGCTTCTTTGACGGCGTTATCATCACTGACGATATCGACGACGAAGACGGCTCCTGGGCGAGAATTCATTTCTTTGATACCACCATAGATCGAGTTCATGTGATCAATTTCTTCTTGAAATCGTTGAACTTCAAGCTTGTTGTACTTGTTGGCCAGTTCACCGTTCTGCATTCGAGCTTCAAGATCTTTGAGGTGCTTGATGCGTCCACCAATGGTATTCCAGTTGGTCAACATACCACCGAGCCAGCGCTCAGTAACATATGGCATATTGGTTTCTGTGGCGACTGTTTTGATGATGTCTTGGGCTTGGCGTTTGGTACCAACTAACAAGATTTGCTTGCCCTCTGACGCAGTTTTAGTGATGAAGCTGAGCCCAGCTTCAAGACCACTGACCGTTTTGGTCAAATCGATAATGTGTGTCCCACCGCGTTTGGAGTGGATGTAAGGCGCCATTTTAGGGTGCCAACGTTCAGTTTTGTGGCCGAAGTGAGCTCCGGCGGCTAATAATTGTTTAATGTCTACCTCAGTAGCCATGATATGTTCCTTTCTCTTCGATCGGGAGCCTATCGAGCCCTACACGGGTTATCAATAGGAGGATTTAACCCCAACCTGCTTAATAATTTACTGGTCTATAATAACAGATTAGTTCTGGGGTGACAATAGCTCATCGGCGTGAGCAATGGCAACCACTCCCGCCAATAGCACCAGTTGTTGGTTGTTTTGATATATATTATGGTCATCGAGATCGAATACTTCGGACGCCGGATTATATGCCTGGCCGTCGGTATCCAGGCTACAGCTGCCTTCGCGCAAAGTTTCAAGTGTCACTCCCGATTCGCGACTCACTATTGCGTAGATGGTTTCCATGCGCAATTTCGGCGATAAATTAGGTAAATAATTAATGTCTCGAGCGGTTTTACGCATTTTTTGCCCAGCCAATCCAGCAACCCGTAATTCGGCTGAAGCACCTTGCTTAATCATCGTCGGCCATCTTACGGTGGCCTCCATTGGAAAACGGCTGTGGTCACCGGGGTATGGTTTTTGGCCCATCCAGACTCTCATCAAAGGGTCGCCATATAATGTCGGAGTATTACAAATACTAAATAAAGTATTAGTGGCAGCCTGCGAAGCTCTTTTAAAAATATCTGGATTTCGTTTCCTAAATATCGCCGGGAAATCAAAAATTACTTGCTGACTACCTTTTTCAATTAATAATTCATGTATCAGTGAGCCGGTTTTCTTGCCGACGGCTAAACGTTTTTCAAAATCTTTATCATGATTAGCGGCATCATTTACAAAATAGTCGTCAAATTCCACGCTCAAAAGCGATCCAGCGGCTGATTCACTAAATCCAAATCGTAACATGTCAGCCATTGTAATTATATTTGACCAACTAGCAAGCATTAACGTGACTAGCGACAACTATTGACCAAAGGTTAACAGATGTGTATAATTGGCATCTGAATTATGAAAAAGAGTTTACACCCCGATAATTACCGCCCAGTGGTTTTCGAAGACCTCAATAATGGTTTTCGATTTTTGACGCGTTCAACAGTTAGCGCTGAAGAAACCACCAAATGGGAAGATGGCCAAGAATACCCATTAGTCAAAGTTCACATCACTAGCGCCTCTCACCCATTCTTCACAGGTGAAGAGCGCATTCTTGACATTGAAGGTCGGGTTGATAAGTTTAAAGCTCGAGCCGCCGCCGGTGCCGCTGCCAAAGACAAGCGAGCCGCCGCCGCTAGCAAACAAGCCAAGCGTCAAGCTGCCAAGATCGAAAAAGCCGAGACTAAAGCCGAAGCTTCTAAGTCTAAATAGCTAAGTTTTTCTACTGCCTATAATCTTTGATTCAGGCGGTTTTTATTTTTAGAGATATACTTAAATCATAAAACTATGGATAGCAAGCAAATACATCTTAAAGCCGAATTTGACGAGTTGGAATTAAAACTCCAAGACCCGGCAATATATAGCGACCCAAATTATCCCAAATACGCCAAGCGTCGGGCTGAATTAGAAGAAATTCTTGGACTATTCGAGACCAAAGCTAAACTACTAAAAGCTAAGCATGAGGCCGAAGAGCTTCGCGGTTCAGCTGATAGCGACCTGCACGACATGGCGGTCACCGAACTTCAAGAGCTTGAGCCCAAACTGGCAGCTAACGAAAGTCGCTTGGTAGAACTGCTAATGCCTCAAGATCCCAACAATAGCCGTGATGTAATTATCGAAATCCGCGCCGCCGCCGGTGGTGATGAATCCAGCCTATTCGCCGGTGAACTGTACCGAATGTACGCCCGTTGGGCCGAACTTCATCATTACAAAATCGAACTTATCAGCGAATCGCCCAATGAGGTCGGTGGCTTCAAGGAAATCATATTTGAAGTTCATGGCGTCGACGCCTATAAAAATTTGAAGTTTGAAGCCGGTGTTCACCGCGTCCAGCGCGTGCCAATAA
Source organism: bacterium (assembly GCA_021783725.1). Lineage (GTDB taxonomy): Bacteria > Patescibacteriota > Saccharimonadia > Saccharimonadales > UBA4665 > JAJXTN01. Next base: position 120,774 of record JAJXTN010000001.1, read on the forward strand.
CCGAGAGTCAGGGGCGTATCCATACTTCGACAACGACGGTCGCCGTCTTGCCTGTGGCCGAGGAATCAGATATTGAGATTAATCCCAATGATTTGCGCATCGACGTTTATCGTAGTGGTGGTCATGGTGGTCAAAGTGTTAACACTACCGACTCGGCCGTCCGAATCACACACTTGCCTTCGGGACTAGTCGTAAGCAATCAGGATGAGAAATCACAGCTCAAGAACAAAGCTAAAGCTATGAGCGTATTAAGAGCTCGCTTGCTTCAGCAGAAGATTGACGCCGAACAAGCGCAGTTGAGTGAAGACCGCAAGAAACTAATCGGCTCTGGCGATCGATCAGAAAAAATCCGGACTTACAATTTCCCGCAAGACCGCATCACAGACCATCGCATCGGTTATTCCCGCAGTAACATCCCGTCCGCCCTTGATGGCAATATCGACGATCTGATCGAAGCCCTTCAAACTGTCGAGCACAAACTACTTAGCACCGAAAGCTAAAAGTGAAAACCAGCCAATGGCTAAAATCGGCAACTAAAAAGCTAGAATCGGCCGGGATTGGCACGGCCCGTCTTGATGCCTTAATCCTACTTGAATTGATCACCGAGCTTGATCGGTCAAAAATATTAGCTGAGCCTGACCGCGATTTGACCAAAGGCCAAATCACTAAACTCAATAATTTGCTCAATCGACGGGTTCGGCATGAACCGATTGCCTTCATCCGCGGCTATACCGAATTCTATGGTCGCCGATTTGTGATCAATCGTCACGTACTTGAGCCTCGGCCAGAATCCGAAACCATGATTGAGCTACTACTTAAACTAAAAAAAATCACCCTGCAAACTCATCATAGTGCCGGACACCACCTGCATTGGAGCGACGCTATGGCTATCGCTGATGTCGGCACTGGGTCCGGAGCCTTAGGCATAACCGCCAAACTGGAACTACCGTCGAACCCAGTCGACTTGATTGATATTGATCCGTCAGCTCTAAAAGTTGCTAAATCGAATGTCGATTTATTTACAATACCGGTAAGTCTAATTGAATCCGACCTGCTTGCAAACGCTCCTAATACATACGATATACTGCTGGCTAACCTACCGTATGTTCCAGATGAATATCATATCAATGAAGCGGCTGGATTTGAGCCCCGTCTAGCCATTTTCGGCGGCCCTGATGGACTTGATGTCTATCGTCGACTATTCGACCAGCTTAAAATGGCTGTAAATAAGCCGTTGTATTTATTAACTGAAAGTTTACCACCCCAACATCATACTCTGCAACAAATAGCTCTAGTTAATAACTATCGGTTGATAGATGAAACAGACTTCATCCAGGTATTTTCACTAAACTAGTTGCGGTCAACAATGCATTTTTTACAGCCAATGAAATACTCATGTCCCGACCTGCTATTAGTAATTTTTTATCTTTCAGCGGACGTCTATATTTAAATATACGAACCTAAAATAAACAAATCATAGCATTATGATTGAATAAATTTATGTATATGCTCTTGTTTTTTTAGCTTAATAAAATTTCAAATTTTATTAGTGTACACATTTTTATATATAGGGTTTATTGATTAGTCGGTAAAGTACCCAACGTAACGTTAACATGTATGCTTTGCCCATTCCTTAGAATTGTCAGACTGACACTGTCACCGGGCTGATGCTGTACAAGTAGACTAGTTAGACTATGCGTCTGGTCGATGGATTTTCCATCAACCTGAGTGATGATGTCGTTAATTTTCAGACCGGCTGTAGCGGCGGGGCTTCCATCAATTATTGAAGGGGCGTTTGGATCGGTACTCGGTGGTATAAACGCGCCTTTCTCAACACTCAAGCCATAGGTACTGGCTACATCGGCAGTTATCGGTATATAACGTACGCCTAGATATGAACGTTGAAATTTGCCGGTTTGTAACACCTGATTAATCAGTCCCTTGATATCGTTAATCGGTATTGAGAAACCAATGTTCTGGGAATTGCTGGCAATCGCCGTGTTAATACCTATGACCTGCCCGTTCAAATTAACTAACGGGCCTCCGGAATTACCTTCATTGATGGCGGCGTCAGTTTGAAACATATCATCCAAATTCTCAGTCGACGCGGCCGCCGTGATACCACCTCCCGAGCTGGCCTGAACGCTTCGTCCATAGCCAGAAATAATCCCCTCAGTCACTGTGTTCTGGAACTGACCTAAAGCATTACCGATAGCTACAACATTATCCCCTACTTGGACATCAGCTGAGTTGCCGATTACTGCTGGGACCAACTTGTGTCCTTTAGCATCGTTAATTTTTAGAAATGCCACATCCAAACTATCGCTCGAGCTAGTTCGACCAATAACGCTCACATCTTTCAGTTCGGTGCCATCACTTAAAGTTACACTAACGGCCGACGTGCCCAATGGAACAACATGACGATTGGTAATTACAATTCCGCTGGAGCTAATGATAATACCGGTGCCTGCGGCTTTTTGGTTGGTCGGCTGAGACAATCCGAACAAACCGAACGGATCGGTCGTGCTGGCAGAAGTTATACTGACATTGACACTAACAACACTCGGACCAACAGTTTTAGCGATTTGATTGATAAGTTGGCTCTGGCTAGTGACAATCTTCTTTTGATTACTCAGACTACCCGATAAGACTGTATCCTGATTATTCCGATCGGCTATCCAAGCGCCGGTAAAACCCGACAATAGAGCAATTGCCACGAACATCACCGCCAGAACAGCATTACTTAAACGCACCCCGTTAAAATTAACCGCCTTTAGGTTCGGCTTAGGAATTGTCGGAACAGTAAAACTAACCGTCTTGGGGCTACGTTTTGATGAACTCGAAACTGAATGGGTTTGAGTAATATTGGTTTTAGACTGCTCGTCCGATGCTTTGGGTTGCATTTAAATACCCCCTTATTAATTGCTACATGGCTATATGAATCACGTTGTTTGAGCTACAGTGCTTTATCACCCCAGTCCGAGAAGACTAGGACAACCACAACTATGGCTATCATTATGAATATGATCTGGCGTCGAGCCATATTACTTAAACGATCCTTGTGATCCAAGTAATAGATCACCGCCAAACCATAACCAAGCGTCGACAATATCAGTGTTGGCTGGGCGACTGTCTGGTAATACAGTAGCCAGTGACTCAGCAACCAGCCGACCGCCGCTCCAAAATATCCCCAATAATACGACAACATCCTAGCGTAAGGCTCGTCGAAACTATCTAAGAAATGTCGGGCGGCTAGAAAGCATATCAAACCAGTCATCAAAGTTAATCCGAAACTTGGACCATCAGCCCAAACCAGATATAGCGCTGTTAGACCGAAAAGTTGTCCAATAAAGGCTTGGACCGAAGTCATGAACAGTCCTGACGCCGGTTTAATGAACAATAGCCAGCTGGCATACAATAATGTCCAAACTAGTTGTAGCAATATGCTACTACTGTGGCTCATGAAAAGAACTATCGACAGTCCGACCATCAAATCAACCGCGTTAGCGCGAATGTTTGCCGGCCAGAACCTTGGCCGAACGGCGATCATCCGCCACTTACTTAACACCACCATGCTGAGGGCTAGCTGAACAAAGCCGAGTCTAACCAACACAAACACGACTATTGGCAATATAACCAACAGTATAATATGTAGAATTTGTGAAAAACCACCTACCGGTTTAAATTTTTGGAGAAGTAATCTCATCGCCACCTATTATGATAACAAAGTCCGCGCCATTCGCGTTAATAGTTTGAGCTGGTAGTGCATTAATTGCAGTTAGATTAAACCGTTGTTCTAGATAATGCTTGGTATAAGCGTCCTTACCTTTCGTTAAATCAACCACCATCGTTTGATCATAACCATTAGTTGGTGCGTTGGCCATTCCGACCACTGTATAACCATAGCTAGTTAGCGCTTTACCAACTTTGGTAGCTAGACCAGCAGTAGCCGTACCATTGAGAACCAAAATTTTGGCATTCTCTTTAATGATGTGCCCGTCTTTAAGCTGTGTCCGAATAAAAGCTTGGATGGCACTATAATTATTCAGTCCGGCGGTTGGCAGGTCTATTGACTGACCTTTCATAGAGCCAGTGGTGATGAAATGATTGGGAGCATCTGACAGACCTACCGAAGTTATATTAGAATCGGAGATATTCTTAACGATGTTGTATAATCGGCTAGCGTCACTTAGTGACAGGTCAGTGGCGACATTATTGCCAAAAGTGTTAATCAAGCCGGCAATTTTAATTGGATTACTCAGCGTACCCAAAGTATCAACTTTGGACTTTAAAGCCAGCATGACAGTTCTCTGCCTTAGCGATCGAGCGAAATCACTGGTAGTCTCCCGAGATCTGACGTATATCAAGGCTTGGGTACCGTTAAAGTTTTGGACCCCAGCCTTGGCCAAAAGTGGATTATTGTGATTCTCCCAAGCCATTGTCGGGTCATATAAATCGGTCGGAACATTTACAGTTACGCCACCAACCGTGTCGACAGCCTGCTTGAAGGCCTGAAAGTTAAGAATCACATTATAGTTAATCGTGACTCCGAAAATTGATGTTACAACTTTATCAACCTCGTCAAAACCTGCCTGGATGGCTGCAGGATTGGTGCTACCGGTTTGGACTTTACCGAAATAACCGAACTCTCCGGTTTCCCAAGCGGCATTAATCTTCATTGAGCCATGACCAGGGTCGGTTATCCATAAATCGCGCGGGATACTTATCATTACGGCCGTGTTATTGACCGGATCAATGCTGGCCAATATCATAGTGTCCGTCAAATCGGGCGCATCATGTCTACCACCACCGCGACCAAGCAACAATATATTAACTCGACCATCGCCCTCGCCTTTCAATAAGCTAGGGTTAACATCGTTTCTCAAACCTGCCACACTAGCCGCACTACCATTGAAGGCACGATGTATCTTGAGTAAGCCTTTAGATGCCAGTAAACCACCGGTACCCAGTAACAGAACCAGCACGACTGCTAAACTACTTAGAACCAACTTTTTAATTTTAATCCGGCGCCTAACTCTAACCGTCGGTTGAGTCGCCAGACTGCTCGGACCTCCTGGTAAGTTCATATCAATCAGCGATGCACTTTTTAGCGGTTGAGCTGGTGGCAGTTGTTCGGCCCTATTGAGCCGTTTGGCTTTGATGAGCTGGTCTTCGTAAATAGTTTGATTCGTGAGACCCGTCTGAACTATTGGTTTTTGGCTATGATTAACCAACCCATTCGGCGAAATGTCTGAAATTCCGAGGTTAGCAGTTGGTAAGCGGCGAGCTGACGCTCGTCGTTTGAAACGTTCTGGATCCATCTTATATGCTCACTTAGTATAGCTTCGAACTGCTTATGAGTAAACCCTGACCAGCTAGTGAGATACAGGGGTTCGAGGGCCTGGTAATACATGTTACATGTGGCATTGACCATGTAACATAGAAGTATCAGGTTTCAGGTTGGCCCAAACACTTCGAAGCTATGCCACATGAAATATGCTACATCTATGCTACGTGCTACATGTAATATGTTCAGACTAACTCTTCTTATGCTATAGTAGGATTCTGTATGTACGACTCAAATACTAAGCGCAACAACCCGTCAACACCGGTTGCTCCTCCCGTTGGTAATCCATTGCCCAACATGCCGGTAGCCGACAAACGTCCAAACAACTACGTCGCCAGTCAGCCACCGATCAATAAAGTCATGGTTAGCCGCGACCGGTCTGTTTGGCGTGATTTTGTATCGACCGTTGGCATACTATTGACCGCTTTCATATTTGCCATGTTGATGATTGGTTTTGTGTTTCGCACCTACCAAGTAGACGGACCAAGCATGCAGAATACTCTAATGAATGCTGATAAATTAATCATTTGGAAAGTCCCTAGGACATGGGCGAGCATCACCCATCATCCATATATCCCTAATCGCGGCGATATTATTGTCTTCACTGAAAGTGGTCTAGGCGCCTACGGTCAAACCGACAGCAAACAATTAATCAAACGAGTCATCGGCTTACCTGGTGATCGCGTAGTTGTCAGCAACAACGTCTACACTATCTATAATGCTCAGCATCCGGCTGGATTTGATCCTGACAAAGCTTTGCCTTATGGCAAAGATATACCGCCAACTTCTGGTAATGTCGATGTTACTCTAGGTCCAACTCAGTTGTTCGTTTCTGGCGACAATCGCCCTGATTCATTAGACTCTCGAGCTTTTGGACCGATTGATGCCAGCCAGATAGTTGGCAAATTAGTGCTACGAGTCTACCCGCCGAGTAAAACTGAAGTGTTTTAAACTCAAAATACGATTAGCTATCAACAATTAGCTAGAACCAATGAATTAGCCTGTAGCAATTAACAATTAATCTGCACTTCTAACGATCCGATATTTTGTAACCAACGCTAGTTGCTAGTTGCTAGTTGCTAGTTGCTAGTTGCTAGTTGCTAGTTGCTAGTTGCTAGTTGCTAGTTGCTAGTTGCTAGTTGCTAGTTGCTAGTTGCTAGTTGCTAGTTGCTAATTCATTGTAAATTGTAAATCGCTACTTGATTTTTATTTGGTTAATGATGCGGTCCAATTCTTCGTCCGAGGAAAAGCCTATCTCGAGTACGCCACCGTGGGCCATGCGCTTTACTTTTACGGCTGTCCCTAGTTGTTTACTTAGATAACGCGTAGCTGGCGTTTCGGTTTTGACTCGCGAGTGAGCTTGTTGATGATTGACAACGCCGTCTTTGATACTAACGACGTAACGTTCAGCTTGTCGAACACTCCAGCCATGTTTGATTATCGATGCCAGTAGCACGGCTTGCTTATCGGGCTGATTTTTGAGCGCTAGGATAGCTCGGCCATGACCTTCGCTAATCTGTTGTTTAGCTAGGGCTTCTCGAGCCGGTTCTGGTAGTTGCAATAATCTAACCGTGTTATTGACGGTTGACACGGCCTTACCCAAACGCTTGGCGATGGCGTCATAGGAGATCGAAAATTGTTGATGCCAGCGTTCGATGCTGACTGCTTGCTCAAGTGGCGACAAGTCTACCCGCTGAACATTTTCGATCAGGGCAATTTCCAGTTGTTCAAGTTGTTTACTGCTACGCACAATGGCCGGCACTTGTTTCAAACCTGCCAAAACAGCCGCTCGCCAACGCCTTTCACCAGCAATCAAGGTGTAAACACCGGCTTGAGCTGGCATCACAACCAACGGTTGTACAATGCCATAATGCTTAATTGAGGCCGCTAACTCTTGAAGAGCCGTTTCGTCGAAGTGTTTTCGGGGTTGATGAGGATTGGCTTGGAGCTTACGAACGTCGATTTGTTCAATCCGATCACTATCGGAGGCCAATAAACTGACTTTGTCAAAATCTGGCGCCAATAATGATTCGAACCCCCTGCCCAGTCCCCGTTTTGGTGTTGCTGTCATGCCACCCACTATAGCATAAGAAGAGTTAACCTGCCCATATCTAGGCGACTAATAATCACTAGCCTACTAGCCTTTGAGCCGTGAACGAATTTCACTAGCTAAAGCCTTGTAGGCCCTAGCGCCTTTACTCCAACGATCGTGCTCAAATATCGTTTTACCATAACTTGGCGCTTCGGCTAATCGAACGTTACGCGGAATGATTGTTTTGAACAAAGTTTCACCAAAGTAGTTACGCACCTCTTTTTCGACTTGCTCACTCAACGAATTACGCTTATCAAACATCGTCAAGACAATACCCAGTAATTCCAGCCCGCTATTAGTCGATCGTTTGACAGCCTGGATGGTACTCAATAATTGACTCAATCCTTCTAGTGCATAGTATTCGGCTTGGACGGGAATCAAAACTAGTTGAGCTGCCGTCAATCCATTAATCGTCAGCAAGCCAAGTGATGGCGGACAGTCAATGATGATGTAATCATAAGTTGCCGACTTCAGGGCTGTCTGCAAGGCATATTCACGATTGGCTCGATTGACCAGTTCAACTTCAGCTCCAGCCAGATTGGCATTAGCTGGCAAAACGTATAATTGTGCGACGCTAGTTTCCGACACGCTATCGGCTAATTGACTGTCACCCCTTAAAACATTGTAGGTAGTGGTGGCCGCTTGGTCTTTGGGTACGCCCAACCCACTCGTAGCATTACCTTGAGGATCAAGATCAACTAGCAAAACCTTGGTTTTAGGACCAGCCAACTGAGCGGCAACATTAATCGCCGTGGTTGTCTTACCTACTCCACCCTTTTGGTTAACGACCGTGATAATTTTTTGTGTCATAAGCGTCTTCTGATACCAGTATAACACCCTCACTTATAAGTGATAATTACATTAACCAGAACTACTAGAGGCGTACAGCTTTAAATGGTCTGGAAGGTCGAATCTTCGTAGATCATTTGGCGAATTTGTTCTTGACGCTGTCTTTCGACTCTAGATAACCTTTTGAGTAGTCTGTCGTCTTGTTTTTTCTTGACCGGCTTCATATTTTTTTGTTTTATTCCGTTGTCTCATCACTTCAGTCTCTATTGAAATGACGTCCCGACAACTGTTAATTATTTTTGTTTGATCCGTTTTTATTATTTTTGGACCTACCGTTATTCTACTACTTAATATTATCGGCTGTAAAGCCCCAAATCGCTGAATGAGGCCGGTATCAATCAGGGGTCTCGAGCTTGGAATTATACGCTAGATATAAAGAAATCCTCCAAGCCTTTTTGGGCTTAGAGGATTTATTTTGACTTTGTCTTTGGTTTTACCAATGTTTGTTGGTACGGGGTTTTGCCTGCTCAAGACTCAATCCCTAATAAATATTATCTGCTTCGCTAGGCCTATGTTCAAGCCTTTTTGTATAAATTAGCTATGCGATTTTTTGCCTGCCAAAAGCTATTATTTGGACGGCTTATTGTTGTAAATATGTAAAATCGTCCATCAGCCACACTAATTCTATATCTGTAATTCTCAGGTGGGTGACGTTTGATACAAGAATTCCCGTTGTCAATTATGCTACTACGGTTATATTCCCAAAAACTTATCCACAACCAAAATTAAACTAACTATTGGTTTATGAAATAATTAGGCGATCTTGGTGATTTTCAGAATCGTTTGGTGTTGGCGGTGTCCGCGGACTTTGTGAACCCGCTTCTTGGCCTTATAACGGATAGCCGTGACTTTGTCAGCTTGCTGATCTGATTCTACTACTTCAGCGGTGACTTTGACTTTTTCAACCGTTGGAGCGCCAACTTGGGTAGTTTCACCGTCAGTGACCAATAATGTGTCGAAGCTAACTGTCTTACCAGCGTCTTTGATTAATTCTACAGCTACAGTTTCGCCCACTGAGACTATGTACTGCTTGCCACCAGTTACTATTACAGCTTTCTTCATATTACTTTCGGCCTTACACGCTATTAGATAAATAAAGTTACCGATAGAGTTTATCAGATTGAGGCTCGTCTGTAAAGTGTTACTATCTGTTACAAACTAATTTCAGTCGAGGTAATTCAAGCTTTGACTAGACTGATTTTGAGTTCGGCACCATCGACTTTAACTTCGGTAGTATAGCCTTCAGCTGGTCCTTGGTTAAAGCTTATACTGAGCGTTTCTTGCTCAATTACCTCAGTTAATAGTTTGTTGGCTAGGACTGCTCGTAAAGCTTCATCACCTGTCTCTAACCATAGCTTAATTCGATCATCGACTTGCAAATCAGCTTGCTTGCGGGCCTGTTGGACGTTTCTGATTAGCTCGCGCATTGTACCCTCGGCCCGAAGTTCATCGGTGATTTCGAGGTCTAATTCAGTTATTTGGCGACCGCCAGCCGGTTGATGCGAGGTTAAGGACTCAAATATCACTGCTTTAACATTGAGCTCCTCACTAACTATCTGTTTGTAGTAATCAACGTCGCTATCTACTGGCATGGTCGCTAAGAAGAGTTTAGCTGAAGCTAATGGTTGGCGAACTTTTAATTTGGCCAAAGCTCGTTGGGCCAATCCCTGCTCAATACCCAGTCGAACGTCAGACATCAAATCAACCACCGGCTGGTTGATACGGCCGGCGACTGGCCAATCGCACAAATGGACCGATTCACCGCCAGTTAGCTTACGATACAATTCTTCAGCCAAGAATGGCGTGAATGGCGCCATGATCAAACTCAATTGAACAAGTACGTAGTGTAGCGTTTGGTAAGCCTGCTGTTTGTCAGCATCATTGTCGCTTTTCCAGAAACGTTTGCGACTGCGGCGAACAAACCAGTTACTAGCGTCATCGATAAACGGCAAGATTGGTTTAAGAGCATCCGACAAGTCATAAGCTTGAACTTGAGTATCAACCGCCTTGTTGAGTTGATGAACTCGACTGACTATCCATTGATCCATCGGATTGGTCAGCTCTGGGCTAGGATCTTTGGGTAATTCACCGTTACTGAGCTTGGAATCCCAACCGTCGACGTCAGCATACAAAGTGAAGAAATCATACATGTTCCAAATCATGCTAAGTTTGCGGGCGACATCAGCCACATCTTTATCGGCTAAGCTAAAACTTTCACCGTTAGTTAATGGACTAGACAACATTAACAGTCTAAATGAGTCAGCTGAGAACTTATCCATTAGGTCGACAGGGTCGGTGTAATTTTTGAGCTTTTTGCTCATTTTTTTGCCATCGGCGGCATTGATGAAGCCGGTGCAAATCAAATTCTTGAACGGTGCACTACCAAATAGCGCTACATTAACAGCGGTAAGTGCGTAGAACCAACCCCTAGTTTGATCGATAGCTTCAACGATAAAATCAGCTGGAAAACTAGACTCAAATTTCTGTTTATTCTCAAATGGGTAATGGAATTGAGCAAATGGCATTGAACCCGACTCAAACCAACAGTCCAACACTTTACCAATATGATGCAGAGTAACCCCGTCATATTCAAACGTTAAATCCATGACACTCGGTAAATGATAGTCGTCGGGTCGAGCGCCGGTTAATTCAAATAGTTCATCGTACGATCCAATAACTTTAACCACCTCCGTACCATCATTACGTTCACCTCGCCAAACTGGTATCGGTGTCGCCCAGTAACGATCGCGACTTATATTCCAGTCGGGAGCAGTTTCCAAGATGTTTTTGAAGCGGCCGTCTTGAAGATTTTTCGGTACCCAGTTGGTTTTATCGTTAGACTCCAGCATCGCCTGTTTTTGGCCTTGAATATCAATAAACCAACTTGGGTGAGCTCGATACATCAACTTGTTACCGCAACGATGGCAATGCGGGTATTCGTGCGTGATATATTCGATTTTAAGAGCTTGACCTTCGGCTACCAGCGTTTTAGCAATTTCTTTGTTGATTTCCCAGATATTTTCACCCTGCCAGCGACCTTCGGTATACAAGCCGTTTTCGTCAACGATCGATACCAATGGCACGTCTTCGCGCTTACACAAATCATAGTCTTCTTCGCCGTAAGCTGGGGCTTCATGAACGATACCAGTACCGTCGTCGGCGGTTACAAAATCAGCCTGTAATACTCGATGAGCCTGTGGCCCACGATTTTCAAATAACGGATGATACTTCCGGCCAACCAAAGTCGATCCTTTAACTGATTTTAGTACTTTATAGTCCAGTGGTTGGTGTTTTTCGTCGGTCATAACCCGCTCGATAGCCGAGGTTGCAATATAGAATTTCTTGTCACCATATTCTACTAAGCTATAGTCGATGCCGGCATTGACGGCCACCGCCACATTAGCCGGTAAAGTCCAGGGTGTGGTTGTCCAGGTTAATACATATTCGTCGTCCGGTTGGTCGGGCGCCGTTTTTTCTAGTAGAAAATATGTGTAAACACTGGGGTCGGTGTCCTGCTGATAGCTATTCTCCATGGCGACTTCTGATTTGGAAATAGGCGTAGCGTCTTTGGTACAGTAGACCAGTATTTTTTCACCGTCGTAGATTTTACCGCTGTCGTACATGGTTTTGAACGCCCACCAAACACTCTCCATGTATTCGTTGTCCATGGTTTTATAAGCGTCTTCGAACTCCACCCAGCGACCCAAGCGAGCAATCGTGTCTTCCCATTCAGTACCAGTTTTAATCATTGCCGAGCGACATTCACGCACATAGTCGGTAATACTTATTTTGGTGCCAATCTCTTTCTTGTTGGCTATACCGAGTTTCGCTTCAACAAAAACCTCGGCTGGTAGACCGTGACAATCCCAACCCCAACGTCGTTCGACGCGTCGACCTTTCATCGTCTGATATCGAGCTACAGAATCTTTAATCGCCGAAACTAATAGATGTCCATGATGTGGTGTACCGGTCAGGAATGGCGGCCCATCATAGAAAACGAAAGCATTATCAACTGGTCGATTATCAACCGATTTCTCAAAAGTTTGATTGTCTTTCCAGTAATTAACTAAATCTTTCTCGTACTCGATAGCCTTGCGGCGACTGGCTTTTTGAAATTTCATACTATCCTTTAATTAATCTTGACCAAATAAAAACACCTCAGATACAGATTCCGGATCCTACGAAGCCTTGGCGAAGTAGGAGGTACCATCCGAATTCTTCTGAGGTGATCTCAAAAGCTCTTAGTTGTAGCGATTACGGTGCTCGGCCGATGAGGTCTAGTCAGCTGATAGCCTTTCTTCTCACTCCGATCTCTTGATATCGAGATAAATGGTTGATAGCCTTTTCGGATTTAATCAAATTATAGTCTATATCGAGCAGCCCGTAAAGTTCAGGCTCGACTATAAGCCATAATTTCATCCATCAGCGGTAATGTTCCGCCTTCCCAACTTTTCTGGAGATAACCATCATTTTGCAAAACTAATATAGCTGGGTATTGCATAACATCGTAAAGACTGGCCGTCGCACTACCATCTCGGGTGTCGACATTGAGCATTTCGATTTTATGACTGCCGTCACTTCTATCTTGAAAATCACGGACGAACTCGTCAATCGTGCGACCATGTTCAGAATTTGGACGATAAAGCACAAGGATTTTCATTACGCCCTAATTTTACCACACCAGTCGCATAGACCGTAGGCTGTAGACTGTAGCGATTAGTCTACAGTCTACTCATATCGATTGATTAGCTTTTGGCAATTCGCAAGTGGCTATGAATTAGCGCTTGGCAATAAACAATTAATTGAACATTGTTAATTGCTACTTCATTGCATATTGGAAATTAGCTAATTGCTAATCTTAGTACTACTAGCTGCAGCCAGTAGTACTACCGCAAGAACTACAAACGTAGCAACTTCCAGCCCGTTGCGTCTGATTACCACAGTTATAGCAAAGTGGAGCATCTGAGTCATTCTTGGCAACAGCTTTGGTGCTAAGACTCGTCTTGGCTGGAGCGGGGCTGAAAGCAACTGCCTTAGGTGCTTCAACTTTAGCCGACTGGGCTACTGCTGGCTCAGCGACCGGCGCTGAATCAACTAGTAAGGTTGTCTGGTCGTCAGTTGGCATGTCGTCAATCGAAGCTAAGCCAAGCTCCAATCGATCATCGAAACTCAAATAGCTAAGTGCTAAACGACGGAAGATGTAATCGATGAGGCTGGAAGCAGTACGAATATCAGCGTCATCAGTAATGCCACTCGGCGCAAAACTAGTACTGATGAATGATTTGACGTAGTCCTTAAGTGGTACGCCGTACTGCAAGCCGTGACTAACACTGATGGCGAAGGCGTCCATGAAGCCGGCCAAGGTCGAACCTTGCTTGGCAATACGCATGAATATTTCACCTGGTGTGCCGTCGTCGTATTCACCAACTGTCATGTAGCCATGGCTATCCGCGACATGGAACGAGAAGGTTTTGGAATTACGAACTTTGGGCAGTTCACGGCGGACAGCGCCTTTAAGGATGAATTTGTCCCCCTTCGCTAAAGCTTCTGCGGACACGTCCTTGGACTCCGTAACCTCGGCGGAGGAGTCTTTCTTGGCCATGCTCAGTGGCTGACCGACTTTGCAGTTGTCACGGTAAATAGCTACGGCTTTGAGACCCATTTTCCACGAATCGATATGAATCTGCTCGATATCTTCAACTGTTGCTTCTTCGGGCATGTTAACCGTCTTGCTGATGGCACCGCTCAAGAATGGTTGAACAGCGGCCATCATCTTGACGTGACCAGAGTAATGGATGGCGTTATCACCCATCGAACAAGCAAATACAGCTTCGTGGCCTTTCTTGAGGCCTGGGGCGCCCAAGATAGTCTTTTCTTTGTCGATATAGTCAACGATAGCGTCGATGTCCTTCGGAGAGTAGCCCAAAGCTTTGAGGGCTCGTGGTACAGTCTGATTGACGATATGCATGTTACCACCACCAACTAACTTCTTGACTTTAACAAGACCTAGGTCCGGCTCAATACCAGTCGTATCACAATCCATCATCAAACCAATCGTACCGGTTGGAGCTAACAAGCTGGCTTGAGAGTTACGAACTCCGTATAGCTCACCGAGCTCGACGGCTTCGTCCCAAGCACTAGCGGCGGCACTGAGTAATTCTTCAGATACCAGCGAAGCGTCAATCTTCGACACTTCGGCTCGATGCATGCGCAAAACATTCAACATAGCGTCACGATCTTTGTTGAAACCAGCGAAAGGTCCAACTCGACGAGCCAGCTTGGCGCTGACAGCATAACTATGTCCGGTCATTAGAGCGGTAATGGCGGCGGCGATTGCCCGGCCTTCATCTGAATCGTAAGGTAACCCACGAGCCATCAGCAAAGCACCGAGGTTGGCATAACCAATACCCAACTCACGGTAGGCACGAGCATTCTTGGTAATGCTGTCGGTTGGGTAAGAGCTGTAACCGACGAGAATTTCTTGAGCCGTGAAAATCAAATCAACTGTGTGTTTGAATTCCTCAATCGCAAAACTGAAATCATCTTTTAGATATTTTAATAGGTTGATGCTGGCCAAGTTGCAAGCCGAGTTATCGAGGTGCATATATTCACTGCACGGGTTGCTGCCATTAATTCGACCAGCATTTGGTGTAGTGTGCCACTTGTTGATGACGGTGTCGAACTGCATGCCAGGATCGGCACACTCCCAAGCGGCTTCAGCGAATTGGCGAAATAGTTCACGAGCTTTGACGGTTTTAACAGTTTTACCATTGGTGACCGCTTTGAGGTCCCACTTACCGTCATTCTCGACTGCTTCCATGAACTCATCAGTCACCCGAACTGATATGTTGGCGTTCTGGTACTGAACGCTGAAGCTATCCTTACCGTCCAGACTCATATCCCAGCCTAAACTTTGTAAGTCGCGGGCTTTGCGCTCTTCTATAGCTTTGCTCCAAATGAATTCTTCAACATCTGGGTGATCAACATTCAAGATGACCATCTTGGCGGCTCGACGAGTCTTACCACCACTCTTAATCGCTCCGGCAGAAGCATCAGCTCCGCGCATAAAGCTTAAAGGACCACTGGCCGTACCGGCGCTTTTACCTAAAGTTTCCATTGATGATCGGATCGGACTAATATTAATGCCCGAACCGCTACCACCCTTGAAAATCATACCTTCTTCAACATACCAATTCAGAATTGATGGCATAGTGTCTTCGATACCCAAAATAAAGCAAGCACTAGCTTGTTGAGCTCGGCTCATCACCCCAATATTGAACCAAACTGGACTGTTGAAAGCGGCCCGCTGAGTAGCTAAAACATACTTTAGTTCTTCGCGAAAATCTTCAGCTTCAGCTTCCGACTCGAAGTAACTTTCCTGTAACCCCTGACGCGTAACAGTGTCGACAACCCGATCAATCAAATGGCGCAATGAACTTTCGCGATCAGCCGTTCCTGGCGTCCCACTGAAATACTTCTGAGCCACGATATTGATGGCATTAAGTGACCATCCCTCTGGAAATTCGACATTTTTCTGTTCGAATACTGGCTTGTCATTCATCGGATTCTTGATGAGTGAATCACGCTTCGTCCATTTTAGTTGATCGTAAGCTTTGCTTTTTTGGGGGGTAAAAAGCCGTTCCACCCCCAGGCTGGTTGTTTGTCCCATATTATTTCCCTCTTTATTCCCCGACTGATTTTTGTCAGCCGGACACCTCGTTGATGTATTTTTTTAATTTTTGTTAGAGTTCCTACCGATACCAATCCGTCTCTCAAAAGATCAGTATCTTTGAGCTCTCTGCGACATCGAAATTATATTCGAAACCGGAGACAACTGTCAATCAAATTAGTCAGTAAGTTGGTGTTCTAGTTTGCTAAAGACTTATCGTCACACCGGCTAGACCACGGGCTAACTGATAACTATTTGACTTCGGTAGGTATATGTTTACCCTGTCTGACTATCGACAGTTCTCGTTCAAAGCTAGCGATGTCCTTGAAGCGTCGGTAGACGCTAGCAAATCGGACATAGGCAACTTCGTTGAGTCGGGCTAGCTGATCCATGACTAGTTCACCAATTTTTGATGAACTAACCTCCTGTTCGCCGCAAGCATACAGTTCTTGTTCGACAGTGTTTACGACATTGTCGAGTTGCAAGCTGGTAACCGGTGTCTTTTCGCAAGCTCGGTACAAACCGCTAAGTAACTTAGTCCGGCTGAACAGTTCACGTGTGCCATCATTCTTGATGACGATTAGTTGTGGACGCTCTAACCGCTCGTAAGTGGTAAAACGTTGGCCACAACTGACACATTCGCGGCGACGACGGATAGCTTCACCTTCTGCCACGTCTCGCGATTCTATCACTTTGATATCTTCGCTTTGGCATTGGGTGCATTTCATGCTACCTCCATGCTCCAAGCCTTATAGGCTGACGACTGCCATCCGAGACTACTTTATTGATACAAAATGTATGCAATATTTGATAGGTAGTTTTGGATTATTTAGCCGTCTATGGAGCTTATTTAGTGATTAATGTACGCACACTATAAGTTTTTGTTTTCCTACATATAGTGCTATTTGACTCTAATATAACCCTAGCAGTAGCGCTTTGCAAGCATTTAACGCTGTAATATTTAGTACGGGCCGGCACCTGTTTTGGGTTATAGGCTTAGGATTCGTGGTCGTGGGACTGGTGGTCGTTTTCAGAGCCGTCTGGCTTGTCGCTCGACTGATTTCGACGCTTAGCTAAACGGCGCAGAAATGATGGTTTTTCGAGATCGTCTTCAAGACTAGAGGCAACTACTGGGTGCTCCTTGTCATTATCGTCGTTGTGTCCGTGGTCTACTGGCTGGCTGGAGTTATCGTGGTCTTTGACATCTTCATCTATTGACCAGATATTGGGCATTTCGGCGTCATCCTTACGAAAATCATGTTCGGTATCAGCTTCGTCGTCGAGAGTCATGTCTATTTCGGACATCGCCTTCTCTTCTTGCTTAGTAGTTATAACTGGCGTGGTGGGTAAACTAGCAGCCGGTGCAGGGCTAGGCATGTTAGCTCCTGATACACCATTACGCTTAGCGAAATATGAAGCATCAAAACCTGTAGCAACGACGGTAATAATCACCTCGCCTTCTAAGTCTGGATTGACCGTGGCTCCAAAAATAATATTGGCATCGGGATCGGCGGCCGTCGTAATCGTTTCGGCGGCAGCGTTGATTTCGTGCATCGACAAATCGTTACCACCGATAACGTTGAAGAGAATTCCCCTAGCTCCATCAATCGATACTTCCAATAGTGGCGATTCGATGGCTTGCTTAGCGGCTTCGACAGCTCGATTCTCGCCACTAGCTCTACCGATGCCCATAAGAGCTGAGCCAGCATTAACCATCACGGTCTTAACATCAGCAAAGTCGAGGTTAATCAAACCGTGGACGGTGATAAGATCAGATATGCCCTGAACACCTTGGCGCAAAACATCGTCAGCAACCTTAAAGGCTTCGGTTAGCGGTGTATCACGGTCGATTGTCTGCAATAAACGATCATTAGGGATAATGATCAGGGTGTCGACAGCGTTGCGGAGTTTCTCAATTGCAACTTCAGCGTTGCGACGGCGTTTCTCGCCTTCAAATGCGAATGGTTTAGTAGCAAAGCCGACTACTAAGATGCCCTGGTCACGGGCTATTTCAGCGACGATGTGACCAGCACCACTACCGGTACCACCACCGGCACCAATAGTCACAAAGACCATGTCGGCACCTTCTATAGCTTGTCGGATTTCTTCTCTGGACTCTTCGGCGGCCATTTGACCAACCGATGGGTCGGCACCAGCACCCAAACCACGAGTGGCATCCTTGCCAATGTGAATTTTCTTGCTGGCTTTAGAGTGATGAAGAGCTTGAGCATCAGTGTTAACAGCAATGAATTCGACGTTTTCAATACCAGCTTCAACCATCCGGTTGATTGCCGCTCCGCCTGCGCCACCAACACCGACGACTCTTATTTGGGCAAATGTTTCGATACCTGGCTGAACAACCTCTGGCATAATTTATCCTCTTGATAACCCTAGATTTATACGTAGCAGTATACTCTAGCCTACCTTGAAGTTCAACAAATTTGTACGGTCATAATCAAGCAATTATGTCTTCAATGATATTTCGGTGATTAATTTATACGACTAGCCAAAATATTTATACTATAGAGAGTTTGTCATATATATATGACAAGTTTAGCTGAATCCTAGATTCGAAATCGAGTGAAAAGACTGTTAATGAAACCTTTGGCTGACTCGGCTTTACCATGCAGTGGCGGCAAATCAGGCAGCAATAACATGTCTAACAACATTAAGCCGACAACTGTGGTGTAAGTAGCGTCTTCTACGGTATCAACCAAGCCACCGATATTATGTAATTTACCGATTCTAGCTGGCAACTGTAGCTTATCACGGGCGAATTCATCGAGTCCTGGTAGTTTAGACGTTCCGCCGGTGATTACTACGCCGCCGGGCAGTTTACGCGATCGCTTGATTTTCTGTAACTCCTTGTCGACATACTCCAATAACTCCTCGACTCGAGCTTCAACTATCATTGATATTTCGTCGAAGTCAAAATTGTGCGTCGTATCGCCAACTTTTACTGTGGCATTTAGTTTTTTAACACCTTTTTTGATATTAGCATGTTGAAGTTTCACCCGTTCGGCGACATCGAGGTCGGTTTTTAAGCCAATCGCTAAATCATTCGTGATATGTTGACCGCCAATTGGCAAAACCGATACGTACTGGACTTCCCCGTCTTCAAACACAATCAAATTAGTCGTGCCGGCGCCAATATCGATTAAAGCCGTGCCAGCCTCTCGTTGTTGTCGAGTCAAAACTGCTTCGGCGGCCGCTAGTCCAGACACCGTGTGGTGCGAAATCGCGACTTCAGCTTTTTCCAGCGACATTTCCAGATTTCTAAGGTTCGGCGATGAGGCAGTAACTATATGGGCATCGACTTCTAAACGAACGCCATGCATGCCAACTGGGTCCTTAATATTGCGCTGGCCGTCCAAACTGTAGTTCTTGGCGAAGAATTGAACGATTTCACGATTTGGTGGCAGTGAGACGATGGTTGCAGCTTCTTCAACCCGCAAGCGATCATCTAGCGTAATCTCCCGATTGGCGGCCGATATAGCAATCACTCCTTCGGAGTCGATACCACTAACATGCGAGCCGTTAACATTAACCGTTGCGCGTTTGATTGATTTACCAGATATTCGCTCAGCTTCAGTGACAGCTTTGACAATCGCTTCGGCGACTTCATCGACATGAACCACCGCACCGCGCCGCATACCTTGATTCAAGGCTTGACCATGACCAATGATCGAAGGAGTGTTGCTCCCGTTCGGGTCAAACATGCCAACAACACAGCGCACCATACTAGTGCCTACGTCGAGACCGATAAAATATTCTTGAGCGTTACCGTTCATCTTGACAGTAGTATAGCGCTATTGCTTGGTCTGTCGCAAGCTTGGGTGTATTATGGCGTCACATATAATTAATGAATATAGTTTTGGAGTAGCATGAGTGCCGAAGAATTATCTATAACTGACCTCGTTAAAGGTATGGACCAGAGCTTAGATACGTATGCAGATCTTAAAGGTGTAGATGATGTTTCTGACGCTGCTATTGGTACAGCTATTCAGCTGTCTCATCTTGTTGGGCAATTACTTTTTGATGCAGATAGCCCTTTTGACCCAAAACTTACTAGACTAATCGTAGATGAAGTTGAGGCTAATCCTCCAAAAGACGAAGATACTAACGCCAATACATTACCTAAAGCCTTTGTTCTAGGCCTTAGCATCGGACTGACGATGTGTGTTGAGGGTTATCGTGAACGAATGATCCTGAATGGGATTAAAGAGTCTCCCAAACTCGACTAACTTTTCAAATCTTGACACTCAAATATGACAATAGCGAGTAATTGTTTATTTGATTGTTAATTTGGACAACCCAAAAATTGTTTTAAGTGCGGCTTTTCTAATATTGACTGGCGGCTGATCTTTAACCCTGATTTTGTCATATATCGTCGGTAGTGAGTCAGCCTTATACTTTTTCCTTAAATTTATATACCATTGCTTGTCGTATATCTTCCAGAATTCAGTCTCCGTATAGTATGAATGCGCGTAAAACCACTTTTTACCACCTAATCTATGTAATTCAGTCTCAATCATGCGGTTCGCCTCAACAAACGCTTTATGATTCGCAAATTTAGTGCCGGCCCAAATACCAACATTGATAACTTGTTTGCAATCAATATTGTTACACAGTAAAGGAGAATCCCGGTCCGGCAACATTGGACATAGCCATAATGGAAAAGTATTGAGCTGTTTGGCTAGATATTCGATGAATTCCACAGTTTTATCAGATGAGACGGCCATATCTTGAACGATATACTGCTGAGCCGCCCCGCTAGCTTGTAACGCTTGATAAAGTTTCCTAGTATGCAACAAAGGGTCCAACATCCATCTAGTAAAACGATTAAATGGTATACCTGCTCGCTCGAATGGATATCTACCGGTCCAAAATGCACCACGATCATATCTGAATAAGTAATCTTTGAGTGGAACTGTCTCAGACCAAATTTCGTGTTTCTGGCTCATATTTTCAACGTGCAAATAGAACCACGGATCATGACTGCGACTAAAACGCTGGATTGGCACTACAGCTTCATCGCAAAGTGATCCGGCGAGTATTGTCCCGCTATTTGGGCTGAACATTATGCCGTCAATATAATCATATTTTCCGTTTGAAACTATCTCGTCAATTTTAGTTACTGCTTGCGTATAGCTGCCCACTTTAATGTAGTCGAGTCTGACGTATTTCTTTGCCGGAATAAGCTTAATCTCTGAGGCGGTTAAAACACCCAGTGAACCATATGAGCCGGCAGTCCCATTAAACAAATCTGCATTATCTTTAGGCGAAGTTTTGATTGTACTACCGTCAGCTAATATCATCTCATGCCAATTTGATAAGCGATTGAAACAACCCCATTTAAAGGAGCTACTCTCACCAGCACCTCCTTGTATACCACCGCCGACCGTAATCCCCGGGAATTCCATCACTACCGGTGGCATTAACCCATGCTCAAGTGTCTGGTCAAGCAGTATGTCCATCGCTACGTTTGGCTCGACGATTGCAATACGCTTTTTTGGGTCAATAGACAACACTCGATTGAGCTGGCTAACGTCTAGCATTTGATCACGTTTGAACGATAACGATCGAGTGGAGTTTGTCGAACCATGATAAACAAGAAAAGCCGTCTTAGATTCATGAAAATCTTTAACTTGTCTGGATAAATCTTCTACGAGCTGATTATGACTATCATCCATTTTTTATAGTTCAATGAACGAGACTACTTCGCCTGCTTCAAATCTGAAATTGGCTACAAAGTCATGGGCGTTGTGTGTTAGATCAGCAATACCAATACTGTCTTGGTTGAAAGCGGCCCGAATGGCATTTATCGTGCCGTCGTGAGCCACTAACAGTATAGATTCACCGTGGTTTCTGGCATCAAGTTCTACCAGACAGTCGATGACTCTAGCCTGCATTTGATTTAATGATTCACCGTTAGGCGAAACAAAATCGGCGTTTTCGACAGCCGACATTTCTGGATATGCCTCATAAGGCTGATTGGCATAATCGCCATAATTAACTTCGCGCAAAGCTTTTAGCCGCTGGATGTCTTCGGTGTAGCCTAATTTACGAGCGATGATATAGGCCGTTGTGAATGCTCGGCCCAAATCACTTGCAACAATTAAATCCAACTTAACGTCGACTAATTTAGCCGCCGACGCCTGGGCATTCCGAACACCTTCCTCAGTTAAGGGTGTATCTATCCAACCAGAAAATCGCCTATTGAGGTTATTTTCGGTCTGACCGTGTCGGCTAATATAAAAATTTGTCATATTATATAGACTATATTTTGGTTAGGATTTCGGCGCCGGTTTCGGTAATTAGGACGGTGTGTTCGAAATGGGCGGCCCAAGAATTATCAGCTGTTAGAATTGTCCAGCCATCTGGTGCGGTCACAACTCGATCGGTGCCAAGCGTGACCATCGGTTCGATGGCGATAGTCATGCCCTTGCTCAACCACGGACCAGTGTCAGCTCGACCATAGTTGGGGATGTTCGGATCTTCGTGAATATGATGGCCAACGCCGTGACCAACTAGATCGCGGACAATGCCATAACGATGTTTCTTGAGGAACTTCTCGATAGCCGACCCGATATCACCGGTTCGGACTTGGTCGTGAACGGTGGCAATCCCGATATTCAAAGCTTCTTCGGTATCGGCCACCAGTTGAATGTGCCCACGCTGTTTTGGCCGCCCAGCAATGACTGATATGGCAGCATCAGTAATCATGCCTTTATAAGTAACACCGAAATCCAATCCGACAATATCACCGTCATTGATAACTTTATTAGTGCTAGGGATGCCATGGACGACTTCTTGATTGACTGATATGCAAATAACGTCAGGGAAACCTTGGTAACCGAGAAAACTAGCTTGGCCGTCACCCAGCTCGTGGAGTTTAGCTTTGGCGATATCGGCCAACTGCTTGGTAGTTATGCCAGGCTTTAGAATGGTTTTTAGATGCTGTAAAACTGTGGCCAACATCCGACCGCTCTCGCGCATGGCAGTGATTTCGCTGGCTGT
>JAJXTN010000009.1 GCA_021783725.1 bacterium
GAGAATGTTAAAGAATTGCTAAGTGTGGCTCAAGAATATCAGGATGCTGGTTTGGCTGGATTCTTGGAAGAGGTGGCTCTAGTTAGTGATTTGGATGGGGCTGATTTTGATGGTGATGCTGTCACGCTGATGACTCTGCACGCCGCCAAGGGTCTAGAGTTCCCGGTAGTTTTCATGACCGGTCTAGAAGAATCTATTTTTCCGCACTCTAGAGCTTTGTATGATCAGTCTGAAATGGAGGAAGAACGTCGATTATGTTATGTCGGAATGACCCGAGCTCGCCAAGAATTATATATGATTTATGCAAACAGTCGATTGCTATATGGCGGTATTCAGCATAATCCGCCGTCACGTTTTCTGTCAGAAATTGATAGCGAATTCCAAGCCTTAGTCGGCACCGAGCCAACCTTTAACTTTTCGCCGGTCATGCCAACTTTGTCTAATAGTTTTCAACCATCAGCTACTAGTCTCCCCAAAGAACCGCGTTACGTTCCAGAATTATCTGAAGGCGATGGTGTTCGGCATCAACTTTTCGGTGTCGGTACGGTCATGGAGATTGAGGGCGAAACGGCCGTCATCTATTTCAAAGGTAAAGGTACTCGCAAGCTGGACATCAGCTTTGCGCCCCTAGAAAAATTATGAACAAACTATGGCCATTTGTCGGCCGATTAGCTTTCTGGATTACTTGGCCGACTAACTGGTTTTATCTACGCATCGGCAGTCGAACTAGAATAATAGTGACTTATCAAAACAGAGTACTAGTTGTTAAATCGTGGTTAGGTAATGGCAAATGGGGTTTACCCGGTGGTGGTCGGCATCGAGGCGAATCGGCGGTATCAGCTGTTCAACGTGAACTTTTGGAAGAAACGGGCATTAGTTTAGATCAATCAGCATTTAATTTAATCGGTGATAGTGTGGGTTCATTTAATGGGCTTAACTACAAGTACAGTTTATTCATGGTCAATTTGGATAAACTGCCTGAGCTTAAACCTCCAGTTGGTGAAATCACGGCCATTCAATGGTTGAGTCGGGCTGAACTACTAGCTAATAGACCGACATCTGATCTGTTGGCGATGCTTGACCGATGGTCGTAACAGCTAGATTTTGCTACAATTAAGTAACAGATACAGCTAGCGGGTGTTACTGGTGGTTGAATAGCTGAAAAGTGGTTTATTGATGCGTAGAAGATTTTTGAAACTACAAGTTAGGCTGAAAAGGTTCCGTCGTGTCCGATTGCCACGTCATATTCGACGCTTCAAAATATTGAGTCGTCATCCGTATGCTGTGCCAATCATTACTTTTGCTGTACTTATCAGTCTGACGGCCGGTATTTACGCCATCGCCAAGCAGACCAATTCGTTGCCGACGGCATCAGGCTCGAACTTAGTAATTGTGGCCCATGATCATATCGTTCAGACCGTACCGGCGCGCGCCAAAACCGTCGGTGAGCTGTTGAGTAAGATGCATATTCAACTTAGCCAGGGTGATGTCGTCGAGCCGGCTGTCACTACGCCCATCAATCAAGATCAATTCAGAATTAACGTTTACCGAGCGCTTCCAGTTGAAATTATTGATGGCGCTAATAAGACATTCACATTTAGCGCCGCCACGACTCCTCGGTCAATCGCCACTCAGGCTGGCAGTACTGTTTATCCCGAAGACACCGTTACTGATAATCCAACTCAAAATTTTCTGCTGAGCGGATCGATTGGTGAACAAGTAGTGATAAATCGCGCAACGCCAGTTAACCTGAATTTATACGGATCACCGCTAGCTATTCGTACGCATGCCGATACAGTCAAGGATTTGATTAAACAAAAGGGCATAGTACTGGCTCCTGATGATCAAGTTTCACCTAGCCAGGACACTCCATTGACGGCCAATATACAGGTTTTTATATCTCGACATGGCACCAAGATTGAATCGGTGACTGAAACTATCGCCATGCCAATCCAGACGATTAATGATAATAGCTTGGCATACGGTACTAGTGCTGTTCGTCAGGTTGGATCTGCCGGTCAAAAAGTCACAACTTATCAGGATGAATTACGTAACGGCATTGTTGTCGGCCGGACGGTTATCCAATCAGTCGTTATCCAGCCAGCCGTGACTCAAATAGTCGTAATCGGTACTAGCTTGAGTGGTATTAAAGGCGATATGGCCTTGGCTGGTATTGCCCAAAGTGATTATGGCTATGTTGATTATATCGTCAGTCATGAATCAGGCTGGTGCCCGACTAAGCCACAAGGAACATATGGCACCTGTCCACCGTACGCGGGCTATGTGCCCGCCACTGGTGGTTACGGACTGTGTCAATCGACTCCAGGTAGCAAAATGGCGACAGCTGGTGCCGACTGGGCGACTAACCCGATTACTCAATTGGAATGGTGCTCGGGCTACGCCCAAGCCCGTTATGGTGGCTGGTATAACGCTTACACACACTGGTTGAGCTATCATAACTGGTAACATGAATACAGATAACAGATAACAGATAACAGATAACAGATAACAGATAACAGATAACAGATAACAGCTGAGCTGTTACAATTAGGGCAATGGATAATTCACCCAAGAAGTCGCTTGGTCAGCACTGGTTGCATGACCTTCAAGTCCTAGAAGACATTGCCGGCAGTGCCGATATCACACCGGCCGATACAGTCTTGGAAATTGGCTCGGGCTTGGGTACCTTAACCGCAGTGTTAGTCCAACAAGCCAAACAAGTTGTAGCCGTCGAGTTTGATGAACAATTAGCTCGGGAACTGCCTTCGCGGATTAGAGCTCAGAACCTAGAAGTAATTAATCAAGATATCTTGCGTTTAGATTTCACGAAACTCCCAGCCGGCTACAAGATAGTTGCCAACATACCCTATTATTTGACTAGCAATTTGATCAGAGTAATTAGTGAAACGGCTAATCACCCGAGCATTGCCGTACTATTGGTCCAGAAAGAAGTCGCCGAAAGAGCCGCGGCCGAGCCTGGGGCAATGTCGATACTAAGTGTCACGGCTCAATATTTCTGGGAGGTTAGTCTTGGTAATGTTGTGCCGGCCAAGCTATTTACGCCTCCGCCTAAAGTTGATTCACAGGTATTGATATTGGTTAAGCGACCAAAGCTATTATTCAAAGCTGTTGATACGAAAATATTCTTCCAACTGGTTAAAGCTGGGTTTAGTCAGCGGCGCAAAACTTTATTGAACAGTTTGAGTGCTGGTTTGATGCTCGATAAAGAAGTAATCAAACAAATTTGTGAAACGGCCGGCATAGATACTGGTCGACGAGCTCAGTCTTTGAGTATCGAAGATTGGCATAAATTGTACTTGGCTAACCTGAGTAGTCACATAGTTGAATAGTTTGATAGTCGGATAGTTAAGAGGGGTGGTCAGGGACACTTGACTTGCTAAGTGTTGCAGGATTACACTAATGTTTATGGGTCCAACCAATAATTTAACTTATCTTGTTGAACATCTTTCGGCGGTTATAGGTAAGCAGTCCGATCAAGTCTTGCAAGAGCAACTGGGCATCGGCTTGAGCCAATTTAAAATATTGATGGTGTTGGAATGGAATCCACGCGTCCAACAACAAACTATTGCCATGAGTCTTGGTCAGACAGAAGCTAGCATTAGCCGTCAGATTAAGCTCCTGGAATCGAAGGCTTTAGTGTCGGCTAGACCCGATCCACAGAATCGACGCAAGCATATTACCGTGCCGACAACTTTGGGCATGCAAATAACCGAAGCGGCTAGTTCGATAATGCGACGCAGTTTTGGTCCAGAATATTCGTCGATTGGTGAAGATAAATTAATCCAGTTGATAGCTGGCCTACAGAATCTACACGACGTCGTTTGTCGACCGGGTAAACTCGGGGCTTGCGACCATCCGCTAGGTTTATAAACTACTTCTCGCGATTTTTGATACTGTCGAGGTTTTCGTTGATAGCGTCTCGATAGTTTTCTAGGTCTTCAACCGTCATTAGGACAGCGCCGTTGATATCGATTTTATCTAAATGATCGCCGGTAGTTTTGCGGACTTGATAAAACAGTAAATTGACCATGCCGTTGGGGTTTATGGCCACCATCGTTCCATCGCAAGGTGCTAGCGGTACTTGATAATTCATTTCAGTGTTGTCGTCGATTTGTATAGGCATACTTATATTATACTCCCCACTAATACTGGTTATTCTTATCGAAAAGTGATATAATTGTTTTAATCGCAAGATACAACTTGCGATTCCTCAAAGTCACAATCCAAGGAGCGTTAAGCGACTGAATGTGACTTTGAGAGGAGAAACGTAGTTCTAGATCGAAGCTTTTGCCGAAAGGCAAAACGAGATAGGAACGTACGTTTGGACGAGGGGCTGACTTTTAAGCTCGACGTTGGACTTTATCGGTTAGATCAGCAGGTCGCTTGTCAGCGTGAGACCTACCTTAGGGTATTTTTTGTTAGCGAGCGCTCTAATTTATGTAACGAAAAGTTTTATTCGCAGAGAAGTATAGCGGTGCTATACAGAACGAAGAATATAACTTTGGAGTCATAAATTTGAGTGCACAGCAATAAATAAATATCGTAAGGTAGGTCTCTAATAGGCAAAATTTGTAACTGCAAACGCTTTTACTCGCGCAATGAACAAGCTAGCCAGTGTTTTCACTGCTCCTAGCTATGCATTCGCAACAGCTTAAGTCTAAAACCTTAAGCCGCGCCGCGCATGACTTCAGATAGTGCAAAGGTGCGTCATATATTTCTGGACGCTCACGCTGAACTGTCCTAGCAGTGTGCTAAGACTTTAGGATTGCTACGACGAGATGTTTGTTCGTTTCGATACTCGTCGTTTAAGACACCAAAACGAACTAAACCTGTAGATGACTAACCATCGATAAACCGACGGACGCGGGGGCGGTACCCGCCAGCTCCACCATATTGCTAAAATTGACCTCATCGAGGTCTTTTTTATTTGTTCCTAATCTGTAGATTGAGCTCAATTTGAGGGGGTGAACACTTGCGGCATTATCCATATAAATTTTTCCATTAAATAGAATTTGTTCACCCCTCTTCATGTTTTCCCAGCTTAGTTCCCACCATTTCTCCCGTAACCTATCTACGAAATCAATAGCAAACCCAACGAATCCCTCTGACTCTAAGTCGACATCTTTTACTTGGTGGATTTGTAATTCCACTTCGCTCAGTTCATTGTTATAGTCTTTGAGTAGTTTGCCAAGATTGCCTTTAATAATATCGTCTTTCTCTGTAGCATATGATTCAGCTACACCCTTTATCTTTTTTTCGATTGCTGTCCGGTTAACTTCTAGCGTATTCAATCTCTGAGCCACTGAACCCCTCTGATTCTTCCAGACCTTTATAAGTGCATCCTTGAAGCTTTTTCGGTCAGGAATGAACTGTAGGCTGTCCATGTAGCTGGAGAAGGCGTTCTCTACAACCTCACGCCCCATGCGCTTTCTGCAGTCACGGCAGTCGTATACGGGTTGCGAGACTCTCTGCTTGCCACTCGGACGCTTGCCTGGATTTCTGTGGTGACCACAAAACTTCTCATAGCCGCCAAGCCCTTCGCATTCTTTATGACGTAGTAAGTTGCCAAGCATAAACTCAGGGTTATGCTCGTATCTAAAACGTGGATTTCGTTTTTTCAGTATGGACACCAAGATGGCATGCTCGCGCTTTGATAGAAGCGGTACATGTAGCCCAGGTATATTTTCTGGCCAGCCTGGCTTATTTATATTAATGATACCGCAGTAGTAGGTATCTACTATGAATTCACTATAGTGGTCAATATCTAGCTTATTGCCACCCTTGGTTCTATAGCCATTTTCGTTCATCCAGGTGATAGCTTGTTCTGGTGTATGATTTTTGTAAATAATGAGATGACAGCCCTCTTTTAGAAGAGAAAAACGCGGCTCATCCGGAATATGTAAACCATCTCTAGCGTCAGTTCTTTTATAGCCTGCATGGGGGTAGAACGGGTAGTAGCCAAGCCCGACACGATTCCGCATACGTTCTGTTGCGAGGCTCGACTTTTCTTCATTTTCCATTTCTGCTTGTACGAGCTTCTCTACTCGTTTTAGGAAAGTCCCCGGGTCAGTTCCGTTAAGCTCTTGTTGGCTCGGGTCGCAAAAAATCAACCTAACTCCGTAATTAATCTGCAAATCAAGCATGTAATACGTTAGGTATTCTGCTTCACGTCCAAGCCGATTGACTCTGTCGAACAGAATATACTTAATCTTCTTGTTAGTTCGACAGAGATTCTTGGCTTCTACTAGGTCCTTGCGTTTAAGGTTTTTGCCTTTCTTGCTGGAAGTATGGAGGGCCCATTTCTTGACAATAGGAACTCCCAGTTCCTCGGCCATTGCCTGCACGTTTACGCCTTGAATGTCGAGACTATTGCTTAACAGCTGCTCTTTAGATGAAACACGACAAAGTGCAAGGGCTTCATCCATGATTTGCCTCAACAGTATAGACGGCAGCCCAAGGGTACGGCTCGGCATGAGCGTAGTCAGACCGCCGTCTATAAATTTGAGGTGTGTTCGTAAGTAGCATGCCGAGCTTTCCCTTGTTGATTACCTAATTTGATTCTACAGTCGTTTCCTCGTATATGCCATACAACCACAAGCAGAACTCCTCAAGGTCTGCTTGTTCAAAAGATTGGTTGCTACTCATAAATTTGCATATAAAAAACCGCCTGCTGGCGCAAGCGGCTGACGCTTTGAGGGTAGCATGCAAAAATGCTCTTGTCATTGGGCAGTATTTGTTAAGTTACAAAATACATAAAATGGCCTAATCTGTTGGTGATTTTAAAGGTTGTAAATAGTACTTAGTTTTTGACCTGCTGGAGCATATTTATGTGCGTGCCTCCCTGCACGGGCATCAAGCCTGCGAGTTGGTCCATATACTTAATCGCTTTTAGCCGCGCATCCCAGTCGGCAACAAATATAAAGGTATTCTCATTACCATCAATACGTATATGGTGACAACGCTCAGTAACACTACCTAATCTGAACGGCTTGTCCGCATACAGCATCTGCATTAGCATCTCAGCTCGAAATTTTATACGCGCAGAAGAATTTTCTATTACGGAAATATACTCATTGCGTATTTGTGTGATTCTGTGTGATTCAGCCTTCGCAATACGTGCTGCAGTCTGGTTGCTGGTTATCGCTGTGCCTTCTATGGCTTGTCGCGTAGATTGGCCCTCAGCAAGTCGCTGTAGTACCGTCTCCTTGTCTGCTAATGGAATTGTTTTGTTTGCCATTACACCTCCTATTTAAAACAAAAACAGCAGCCGCAAAGGGCTACTGTGCCTAATCATACTATAGCACTTATTGCAGCAGGGGTCAGAAAAGGGTATGCTGAGTTTGCTTAAGCTAACAGCGGTTTTTTATTACCGGCACTTATTTTCGTGCGGTTTTGCCCATCAACGGCATCTCGTACGAAAGCAGTCAGGGCAAAACCTGCTGTTGGCTTAAGCACCTAGTACGAGGTGCCTTTTTTAATTGGAGAAAAATAGATGGAAAAGCTATTTGACCTCGATGAGCTACATGCAGGTTATCGTAAGAAGAAGATAAGAAACTGGTTATTAATAATTCCAGTTATTATTTTTGTTTTACTAGGCTTGGCCGGCCTTGCTTCGAATGGGCACAACTCGCACGCGGACGTTAATCTAACTGGTTCAACTGCCCCCATAAGTGGAGACGACACTAACTCAAGCAAACCACTATCCACTACAGCACAACAATCTAGCAGTGATAGTGTAACTCAACCCCAGCAGTCTACTGGCAGCAGCTACTCTCCGAATAGTTTGTATACATATACGCCAACTGCAACAACTAATAAATCGTCGACGGCTCCCAGTATTACCGCACCAGACCCTAGTAAATGCGCTGGAATTAGAGCGCAAGAGTCTGCGGCTACAGCTGACCTTGACGCTCAAGCGGCACAACTAAGGGAGCAAATAAAAACTGAACAAGACCCAACTCAAGACCGACAGAAGCTTATCGCCATAGTCAACCAAATCACAGCCATAGACGAAACATTTATTCCGCAGCTAACTGCCAATATGTGTCCTTAATTAATAATCTGCGAAAGGGGGAAAGAATGATTTGGATAATTCTTATAGTAATCTTCATTATTATTGATTTATATGTGCGTATCAATAATATGGGTAAATCAATAGTGCGAATTGCCAAAGTTGTCGATGCTAAGGTAGAAGACCTCGAGCAACGCATTCAAGACCTTGAAACCCCGAATTAATATATAGAAAAGTGATTATTGTATAATATGCTTTTTAACAGGGGTGGGCTTTGTTACTTCATAATTTGACAAAGCTTGGTATTGCATAAAATTACAAGCTACCTCTGTTAGGGGCTGTCCGACAACGTTCATTGTGCGACATAAAACCTCATCTCCTCGACTGCCAGATTAGCCATAACCAATATCGCTCGATTGCACTTTACTGTATAAATACTCACTATGAGCAAGCGTAAACAGGTGACACTGCTAATTATCATCGTTGCGATAGATGTGTTCTTGGTGTTCCTGAAGTTCAATCTAAAGCTGCCACACTACACTTTACCCGTGGCTAGTAATCCATACTTTACTTTAGGTGATGCCGTTGCTGCTCTCGCCCTTGTTTTTGCCGTTACACAGCTTGCAAATGATTCGTGGGGATTAACTTTGAGGATTAAGGGAAGAGTGAAAAGTAACATAGTTTGGTTACTGCTTGGATTGGGGTTAGCAGCTTCCCTAACCTCCGCACTCTTACCCCAACCCAGCAGTACAGCGATTAACGTTTATAAGAACCCCTTATTTTGGCAGATTGCTGCATTCTTTTGCTTTGCAAGCGCACCCTTTATGCTTCGACGCATAGGAACTTATAGAAGACGCCTGTTCAATAAATCAACAGCACCTCGTTATTATCAGGTGCTGCTTGCTGCCTATTCAACCGGGGACAACAAACAGATTAAAGCAGCTACCGACATAATACTTGAAAGCCTTGATTCAATAGTGGAGTGTATTAAGCCAACACGCTTCAAGGTAACCTTACGAATGAGATTCTTATCTGAGATAAACAAAAATAAACTCGGTCAAAGATATATTCTGTGGCTGAATAAGCGTCGTTTCGCTAAAGAAGAACGTAAGCGTAAAGAAAAGAAAGGAACATCGCCACAGCAATACGCCTACAGACTGTTCGACACGGCGCTAACCGATACTGCAGTCAGTAGCTACATTGCTACCAAACGCATAGATTTTATATGGAACTTCACTAGCAGCATTACGAGTAAACGTTTAGAGGGTCGCCAGCTTAGGCGGGGCTTTAATAGTATTGTTTCCCAGCTGTTCACCAACGAAAACTCCTATTTGTACAGGCAGTCCAAATACAAAGGTACTGGTCAGTTCGCGCCTGTAAACGATTTAATATTCGGCTCCAAATACTTGGCTCAAAACTTTGAGCCTATACGTTCATGGCGCGAAGGAAGGTCTAGTACCAATATAAAGCCAGAGGATTACGTTGAAGTTTTCCTTCGCGCGCTCGAAAGTTCGATAAAAAATGACGCCTTTAACGACAGCCGAATTGCAGAATCAGTAGGGTTTATTATGTATGAGCTTTCGGAGTATACGCGTGACCTGTTGTATAAATCGGAAGACTCCATTAACGAGTACCACATGGCATTTTGGCGCATAGAGCAATTCTTTAGTCGTACGTTTCTAGAGCTTTATAGCGAAGCTCTAAAAGCCAACAAGGTATCCGATAATGAAAAGACAGCGACCAAAGGTGAGCGTTATCGCCAGCAATGCCTGACAGCTACTTATGCTGAATGCTTCGTAGACTTTCTGGGTGAGCTATCAAGAGGCCCAAAGGATGGCATGAGTATGCATCAGCTTGTCGTTTTTGCACTTAATGAGCTTTACGAAAAGAATGAATATAGTGCAATCAGAGATACATTTGCGCTCTATGCTTGGGAGGCGATTGATATGAGTGTTAAGCAAGGCTTCTACCCAGCCTTTATAAAGATATACATTCGCTTAATGTACTTTATGAGCTCAAAGGACGGTGCATGGGTTAAGGCAGAGCGTGCTAAGCTCATGAAGCTAGTAAATGGTGACCTAAAAGCAAAGATAAAAGCTAGGGCAAAGATGAACAACAAGCGTGATTACATGGAAGATTATTTGTTGCCAAGCGAACTCAAGTATAACAGGAAGAAAGATAAGTTTGAGTGGACGGACGCGGGTGATAATAAATCTGATTTTAACTAGACTACTAGCTTAAAGGCACAAAGGTGTATACCGCTAGGGGATAGGTAACCTCTTTCGCCGCCTCTGCTCTACTTGATGGTCCATCCAATCTTCCCAGAGTAAATCGCTCCATCTATGTATTTCTTCAATGATGAGGGGTGAACTTTTTTGGAGGTGCTCCTCCATTCTTCGCTAAAGCTACGAATGGCAGGCCATTTCGATTGAGGTGGTTTGCAATATTTAGCTTTGTATTCCACAAACTGCGAAGAATGCCCTTCATAGCTTCAGCGACGAAGGGCTGAAATGATAAACTTCGCCAAGGCTTCGTATGGCAGGCCAATGTCATTAGACATGGTTTGCCTTGCGGAGCTTAATTTATAATTAAAATGCGAAGTATGTCCTACGTAGCTTCAGCGTAGTAGGGCTAAAATTGCAACATGTTCTACGTTTACATTATTGAGAGTTTATCTAAAGGTGTCGTATATGTAGGATATACAACCGACTTACGTCAACGACTGCAGTACCACAATATTGGTAGAGCTCGATACACTTCTAAATACTGACCGTGGTCTGTGTGATGGTATTGCGCTTTTAATTACAAAACTACCGCATTACAGTTTGAGAAATATCTTAAAACCGGTTCTGGCAAAGCATTTTCGCGAAAGCATTTAATTAATGATAATTGAGCAAATACGAACGGGTACCCGCCAGCTCCTCCAAATAAAGTGCCCGACAGTAGTCGGGCTTTTTATTTCATTAAATAGTTGTATGACCGGTATATTAATTAATTTATTTTGTCTATAATCAACAATATGAGCAAGTCGATAGTTACATTAATCGGTTCTTACAGGAAAGATATTGTCAGTCTAAAAGTTGTCTTTGACCAACTTTCTAGTCACTACAATTTGATTAGTCCTAAAAGTGTTGATTTCGTAGATCAAACTGTAGAATTCGTTAAGTTAGCTAGTGAAATCAACGACAGTGTCAATGTTATAGAGGAGCGGGTTATCGACGCCATACAAAGATCAGATTTCGTTTGGTTGTTCGCGCCGAATGGCTACGTTGGCATAAGTGCGGCATTTGAGATAGGCTTTGCGCATGCTATCGGCGTTCCGATATATACAGACAATGTGTTAGTCGATGAAATGTTGAACAGTATGGTTACTGGTGTATTGAATAGTCCCGCTAAAGTTCCAGTTGTAATACATCAGCCAGGTAAGGCAATATCTGGATTACAAAAATATTACCAGAAAGTTTCAAGTCGGCGAGGTTGGGACAAAGAAACCTCCAAAGACATCATGTTATTAATGATTGAAGAAATGGGTGAACTTGCTCGAGCTATTAGAAAATCACAGGGACTTAAAAGGCATAAAAGCTACGACGACGCTAATCTATCTGACGAATTAGCTGACGTACAACTGTACCTTATTCACTTGGCAAATAGTTTGAATGTAAAGTTAGACGAAGCTGTGACCCAAAAAGAGATAAAGAACGCTGAAAGATTTAAAAAATCAAAGTGAACTAATGTCTATGTGGGCACATGGATTAGAGCTAACGGCGTAACAGGAGTATAATAGGATTAAAGTTATATAAGTTAGGACGGGTGCGATGTCAAAAGATCGAGGCCGAAAAGAAGTTAAGAAGCCCAAACAAGTCAAGGTTCCGTAATGAGTATCATGCACCAGCAAGGTCCGACCAAAACAGTTTTCATTACCGATGAAGCTATCCGTCAAGCCTTAGACGAAATGGAACAAGACCCTGGTCTGGACACCAAGTCACGTCCAGCCAAAGGCGTTAGTTTGGCTAGTGATTTGCCGTCATTTCGTGAAACGCATCTGTTGTATCTCAAAGAGCATCCCAAGGTCAATCCTGAGCATTACTTGTCGAATCTGAAGGCAATGATCAAAATTCGGTCTAGCCGGTAATCACATAGTAGACGGTAGTAAGTAGACTGTAGTTATGTCATCTCGAGCCAGTCGAGGGATCTTGAATAGTTAGATAGTTGTAATAGATCCCTCCACTACGGTCGGGATGACATCGCAGTAGACAAGTAGTACGTAGACTGTAGTCCAGTCATTTCGTGCCCCACTCCTGTCATTCCAGACTCGATCTGGAATCCAATCTATAATTAATGGGCCCCAGTCGGAGTCTATTACAGCGAAAGCTGGGGCTGGGAAGATAGCCCGTCTCCCTGATGTCATCTCGAGCCAGTCGAGAGATCTATTTCATGCTAAACGGATCCTTCGACTTCGCTAGCGCTCCGCTCAGGATGACCATCAAATAGTAGACAGTAGCACGTAGACAGTAGCCATGCTATCTCGAGCCTCACCCCTGTCATTCCAGACTCGATCTGGAATCCAATAAAATGTCTCTCAAGTGGAATATCATTATAGTTTGGATCCCAGCCCCAGATTTCACTAAGGTGACACTGAGTATTAACATTTAGCAAATTCCAAATTACGATGAATTGGCAATTAGCGTTTAGCAATGATTGGCCAATTGATAATCGCTAATTCATTGGCATTTGCTTATGGCGAATTGCCAATTGTATTGTCCAGGTTCAGATACATCGAGGACGGTTCTAGAATAATTCTAGGAGGCCGTTTCAATGCAAGGTATGGGTTTGCGGAGCATAGCTCCGCTGCAGCTACGACAAGTAAAACAAACTGTTCCGCTCACTAAGGCAGCCAAGCTCCGGTTAGCTTGGATGGATTACTATGCTGCCCACGGCAAGAATGCCGCTCTCACCGCCCGACACTTCGGTATCGCCAGGAGCTGTTTCTTTAAGTGGAGGCAGCGTTACGACAGGCTTGGACTGCGCGGTCTGCTTGATCATTCGAAGCGCCCGAACGCCACTCGTAAGCCACTGACACCACTGTCAGTCGTCGATGCCATTCGCACCCTTCGCAAAGCCAACCCAGAGTTTAGCAAGTACAAGCTAGCAGTGATTCTTAAGCGGGATCATGACTACCAGGTCAGTGCCTCGACCGTTGGTTGGGTCATTGTCCGCTACCAGTTATTCTTTGCGCCACCTGTCCGACCCAAGAGCCATCCTTACCGTCGAACAAGCATCCAGCGCCTCCGTAAACCCAGCAGCCTCAAACCCAGCAGACCTGGTGACCTGGTAGAAGTTGACGTCAAACATCTACCTCACCTTGGCTCCAAACATTACGGCTTTGTGGCTATTGACGTCGTCAGCAAACAGGCCTGCGTACACGTGAGCTCTAGTATTAGCTCGAGGCAAGGCAGTATTGCTTGGCAGAAAGCTGTCCAGCAGCTGGGATTACCCCAAGCAGTGCTTACTGACAACGGCAGCGAGAACCTTGGAGCCTTTGCTAGCTTGCTAGCCAGCCAACCGACTAACCACTACTTTGCTCGACCACGAACCCCAAAAGACAAACCGCACGTTGAACGCTTTATTGGCACCATTGAGCGAGAGTTTATCCAGTGGGGCGGGGTAGCTCTTGATGTAGCCGACCAACAACAATTGGTCGATACCTGGCTCCAGAAATACCACAGCTACCGGCCACACCAAGCCCTGGGGTACTTGACGCCTGACGAATACAGGAGCAAACTTAACACCTAAGAACCGTCCTCGATGTATTGGACCAGTACAGTATTTGACTTAGACCACATATCGTGCTAATGTATTAGTATTGTTATAAATGAATCCGGGTTTGGTACCTAAATTACTCGATTTCATTACCGGCAATCGAGAATAATAATTTAGTAATAACCAAAGGATTCATTTTTTTATGTCTTCATACAAATATTCAGTATATAAATCTAGCAACCAAAGAGGTCGCCGCCCACAGGGTGGTAACCGAGGCAACAAACGCCGTGGCGAGTATATCGACCCATCACGTTTTGTACGGGCCGCAACTATTCAACAGAAAGAAGAATATGTTGCTCAGCACCGTTTCGCCGATTTCGCTCTAGACGATTTACTTCAAACCAACTTAGCTACTAAAGGCTTTGATGTGCCTTCACCTATCCAAGACCAGACTATTGCTCTTGGCCTGGAAGGCAAAGATATTATCGGCATCGCCAGCACTGGCACCGGTAAAACCGCCGCTTTCGTACTACCAATCATGCAAGCGCTATTGTCTCGACAACAGACTAAAGCTTTGATAATTGCCCCAACCCGCGAACTGGCTCAACAAATTGAGCAAGAGTGTCGTAGCCTAGGCAAGGGTAGTGGCGTTATGGGCGCTTTACTCATCGGTGGAACCAGCATGGGTCCTCAACTCCGTGACTTGCGAGCTAACCCTCGTTTAGTTATCGGTACGCCTGGTCGTATCAAAGACCACATGGAACGCGGTACAGTTAACCTCGAGCATTTCAACCTAGTCGTCTTAGACGAAGTCGATCGCATGCTCGACATGGGCTTCATTATTGACGTTAGTCATATCTTGAAAGCCATGGCACCAGTGCGACAGTCATTCTTCTTCTCAGCAACTATGGACCCTAAAGTTCAGAATTTAATCCAGACTTTCTCCCACGACCCAGTAACTATTTCGCTGAAAACCAGTGAAAGCAGCGAAAACGTCAATCAAGACATCGTTCGCTTTATGTCACCTCACGACAAACTCGATAAGTTACATGATATTTTGCTCAAGCAAGATGTAGCTAAAGTGATCGTTTTCGATGAAACTCAACGCAGTGTTGAGAAATTGAGTAACGAACTAATCTCCCGTGGCTTTATAGCTGACGCTATTCACGGTGGTAAAACTCAAGGTCAACGTCAACGCGCTCTTGATAACTTCAAAGCTAGTAAGACTAAGATCTTAGTGGCTACCGATGTGGCCGCTCGTGGTATTGATGTGGCTGATATTACGCACGTCATCAACTATACTCAGCCTCAATCTTACCAAGATTACATTCACCGTATCGGACGAGCCGGACGCGCTGGACGCATCGGTCACGCTTTGACTTTTGTCGGCTAGTTGGCTTACGTAGAACGGTACATTTCGGGCGAAAGTTTCTGCGCCTCACTGCGCCGTACCTTATAGTACGTCTCCGTTCGGTGCTCAACTTTCATCCCAAACTGCACCATTCTACGTAACCCTAAACCTAAGTATTTAACTTATACATTTCGGGCGAAATTCTGCGCGCTTCACTGCGCCGTACTATGAAGTACGTCTCCGTTCGGTGCTCGGATTTCATTCATCCTTCGTAGTTTACTACGGAGAACGGGTCCCAAACTGCACCACTCTATGAAACCCCCGAGACTTTTGAAGGTTCGTCTATGCTTGCTATCAAATGACCTGTCCACCATACTTAAAGCATGAAAAGACCCGTACAATTTCGAGATCCTGATCTCGATACTTCTGGTGAAATAATTGGGTTCTATCCTCGTGAATTTTATACGTTCGATAATTTTTCATCGTTCCAGGTAGATTATCGTGGGCGTAGATGGCCAACTTCAGAACATGCTTATCAAGCATCTCATTTCTATGAAACCGCTCCAGAATTAGTAGAGGCGATATATGAAGCTCGCTCTGCACACGAAGCTTACAAAATAGCCAAAGCCAACGGCGATAAAGTTCCAGAAAATTGGAATGAAATCAAAGTGAGTATCATGTACGAGATCTGTAAGCTTAAAATGCTACAAAATCCGTATGTTCTGGAAAAACTTTTGTTGAGTGGTGAATTAGATATCGTAGAGGATTCAACAAAAGATGATTTCTGGGGTTGGGGTCCAAAACGCGATGGTCGAAACGAGCTAGGTAAGATTTGGATGCGACTTCGTAGTCAGTTGTGGTCCGGAGAAATAATATCTAGCTAATCACAAAGTTGATTCTGACTGCGTTTAAAACGCTGTACCATAAAGTACGTCTCCATTTCTTAAATAGTTAAGAATTGTCAAGGGTTGGCTATTGTAGTATGGGGCAGTAGATGGTATACTGCCACCACTAGAAAAGCTGCTAATAACGTTTTGTTAGGTTCTAGATAATAATAAGAAGGTTCTTGAGGAGCAGCTAACTGGTTTGCCAGGTTACCTCTAAGAAGTTATAGGAGTATTAATGGCAACCAAACTATTTGTCGGCTCACTGTCGTGGAACACGACTGACGACCAATTAAAAGACTTTTTCTCTACTGTAGGAACAGTCGTATCGGCCAGCGTTATCGTTGACCGAGACACCAACCGCAGTAAAGGCTTCGGCTTTGTAGAGATGTCTAGCGACGACGAGGCTAAAGCCGCTGTCGATCAGCTAAACAACAAAGAGTTAGACGGACGCACTATCGTCGTCAACGAAGCTCGCCCTCGCGAAGAGCGCCCACGTGGTTCTTTCGGTGGTGGCAACGGTGGCGGTTACGGTGGTGGTAACAACGACCGACAACGCTACTAAGATTAATCTTAGTTTGCAGAAGGCCCCTCGCTTGAGGGGCCTTTTTTATTGCCAGTTAATATTGACTAAAGATCTTTGAGGGCTGAAACGATACTTTTAGCATCAAAAGCGGCGGTCATAATGTCGGTGTGGGCGGTCTTGAGTTGATCACGGTAAGCTTTGAGGATAGTGTGATCAGTGGTGTAGTCTTTAGGTTGCAAGGCTAAGACACCAGTCTCAACTTTACTAGAAATGGCTTGAGCGGTGGTATTTTTGGCCATCATATCATTTAGTTGTGCTTGTAGCGAGGTAGTGTCTTTCTTGGCAACGGTGGCGGTATTGATAGTTGATTGCAAGTTAATCGCTAAAGTCGCCAACTTAGTTTCAGTAACTTGTTGACGATCAGCGGCAACTATCAACTGGACTTTGGGAAAAATGAACGCGTACACCCGATAGTTGCTAATAATCTTTTGGGCATCGCCTTTAGCTTCGGTGAAGCTGGTATCGCTATTTATCGTAGTTTTGATGGTTGATAAGCCGGTGATTTGGGCATTAACTTCTGCGATTAGGGTGGCTTTATCGCTAGCAGTTAATTTGGTAGTGGCGTTAATCCTAGCGATTAATTCATTCAAACTGTTGAGCCGGCGCGTTATTTCATTCTCACCGCGTTGTCGGACGTTGGTCAGTCTCTGAATATCAGTAGTTGATTCTGTAGAAGTGGTTTGTTGGTGGGTGCTCGAGTTGGTCGTATCGCTAGTACCGAAAGAGTTACCATATATGGCGCTGACTGGAGCTACCAATAGCGCCGACAGGGCGGTGAGTGTCGTAATCGAGATTACTAAACGTTTTAAAGTTGATTGGTGCATGCTAAACCCCTTAATCATTATGTGAATTTCTATTGTGGCACTGAAGTGAACCCTGACTGGTCGTTGACGGCGTTGTTGGCATCATTGATGTCGCTAGTATTTTGGGAAACGCTCGAGGTGATGGAATTTAGGCTAGCCTGAAGAGCGACGGTATTAATTGCCGGTTTGCTGGATAGGCTTGACGTAGAGCTGGCCGGCGGGCTAGTTGGTTTTTTTGTCGGAGTGCTAGCGGTCGCCGAACTTAAGACTCTGTCAGTAGTCTGCTTGGCTTGATAGACATACAATCCAACTAGACTGATTGATCCAATGATTACTAGCAATAGGGCGATTTCAGCATGACTGAAACCATGTTCATGACTACGAAGACGCATCTAGGATTCCTTTATTTTGTTAATGCTTAGTAGATTTTACGCTCATCAGACTAGTGAAGCAAGTTGGCTAAAAGTAAGCTTGACCTATATCATAGCGGGCCGTAGGCTTAAGGCATGTCTGCTATATACCGCGCTCGAAAACTACTGGTCGATGGTCTTGGTGTGTCATTCCGTCAAAGTGTTCAGTTGACGCCAGTAGATACTGCTGAGGCCCGGGCCTACATTAAAGATTACTGGAAGAAGATTGAACGCTTTCATCCTCAAGATGACGAGTCTTTGTTGGGTGTGCCTAACACCTATCTGGTACCGTCGTTTCAAGAAG
This sequence comes from bacterium, assembly GCA_021783725.1. Lineage (GTDB taxonomy): Bacteria > Patescibacteriota > Saccharimonadia > Saccharimonadales > UBA4665 > JAJXTN01. Next base: position 18,131 of record JAJXTN010000009.1, read on the forward strand.
ACACCGGATTTGACTACAACGAGCTGTATTACTGGGACAGCTATTTTATGGTCCAAGGATTATTAGACGACGAACACCAATCGTTAGTTATCGGTATTTTGGATAATCTGGAATCGCTATTCGAGAGGTTTAAAGTCATACCGAACGCTTCAAGGACATATTTAATGGGTCGCTCACAGCCACCATTTCTAACTAGCTTTATATTCGACATTTATAATACTTATCATCAGGATCTCGATTGGCTAAGGTCGAATATTGAGATCGCCAAGCGAGAATACCAGACGGTGTGGCTTGGAGTTAAGAAACCTAATGAGCGACTCGTCTATCGTGGTTTAAGCCGTTATTACGACATTAACTACTTGCATGCTTTAGCTGAAGCCGAAAGTGGCTGGGATATGACTACCCGCTTTGAACACAAAGCCCTCAATTACTTGCCGGTTGATCTCAATGCTTTGCTTTATAAATACGAAACAGACTTTGCCAAAGCCGCTCAATTGCTAGGTGATACTAAAGAGTCTAATGAATGGAAAATGGCCGCCGAAACCCGTAAGGCGGCGATGAACGAGCTGATGTGGAGTAAAAGTCGAGGCCTGTATTACGACTATAATTACGCCAAGCAAAAGCGTGGCAGTGTCAGCAGTCTAGCTGGCTTTTTCCCGATGTGGGCCGGAATGGTCGATGATCAGCAAGCGGCGGCTTTAGTCCGTTCATTGCGTCGATTTGAGCATAAAGGTGGCCTTACGACTACCGATAACTTGCCTTTAAGCCAACAAGTCTTTGGCTCAATGCCCACCCAGTGGGCTTATCCTAATGGCTGGGCACCACTGCACTTTATAGTTGTGCAAGCCTTAGAACGTTATGGCTATCACGCTGACGCTCGACGGATTGCCAGCAAGTGGTTGAAAACTAATTTAGCTTGGTTCGAAAACCACCAAATATTCCTAGAAAAGTATAATGTCGTGTCACCCGAGAAGCCGCCAGCCAAAGGTGTATACCCGTCGCAAACTGGTTTTGGCTGGACTAATGCTGTTTTTGAGCGCTTTTGCCAAGACTATGTCGACCAAACCGAATAGCATTTCCGAGATCATTATTTCATACTAGTCATATGAAACAACTTTCTAACGATTCCAGTTTGGCCGATTACCAACAGCTTATTCGACAGTTAATAATCGAACGCGGCTATGACAAGGAAACCATTTCCGAAGTATTTACGCTGCTAGTTGAAGAGGTTGGTGAGCTAGCCAAAGCTATTAGAAAGGTTAATGGTCAAAAAATCGGTGATCACTCCAAACAACATGAAATTGCTGAAGAAGCGGCTGATGTCTTTTGGCTACTTATCGACCTGTGTAACCGATTGGATGTTAATTTGGCTCAAGCTTTCCGTGACAAAGAAATCATCAATCAGTCCAGAAATTATAAATAACCGTAATTTGTAGTTGTTAGGTTGTATAATATTTATCTGATGGCTTTACGTTACTGCTACACATACAAGACTTTGATGCCCGATGGGGCTTAATATTCTTTTGACCAGACTTTTATTTACATCTAAACAACAGGTAGACTAAGACTTATGAGCAATTATTACGTAACAACTTCAATTCCGTATGTTAATGGTGAGCCCCACTTGGGTCACGCTATGGAATTTGTGATGGCTGATGTCTTGGCCCGACGAGCTCGTCAAGTCGGTGAAAACGTCCTGTACAGTACTGGCACCGATGAACACGGTGGTAAAATCGCCGAAAAAGCCGCTGAACAGGGCATCAAACCATTGGAACTAGCTGACCAGATGAGTGCTCGGTTTAGTGATCTCGCCAAAAAACTTGATATCAGTAACGATCGGTTCATTCGCACAACTTCAGCTGATCACGAAAGCCGGGCTAAATTAGCTTGGAAGGCCTTGGCCAAAGATATTTACAAGGATAAATATACTGGCTGGTATTGCACCGGTGATGAGGAGTTCTTCAATGAACAAATCGTCAAAGCCAATAAGGGTGTTTGCCCGGACCATAATCGTCCATATGAGAAGATTGAGGAAGAGAACTATTTTTTTAAACTCAGCAAGTATTCTGACCAAATATTGTCAGCCATCGAAAGTAATCAATTCCTGGTCATACCCGACACTCGACGTAATGAGATTCTAGCGGTTATCAAGGTTGGTCTTGACGATATTAGCATTAGTCGACCTAAGTCTAAGATTGATTGGGGTATTCCGGTTCCGGGCGATGATAAACAGGTGATGTATGTCTGGTTTGAAGCCCTGATGAACTATATTACCGTCCTAGGTTATCCTGATAAGCCAGATTTTAAAGATTTTTGGCCAGCTCAAGTTCAAGTTGTCGGTAAAGGAATCTTGCGTTTTCATGCTGCCATTTGGCCAGCGATGTTGCTGGCTTTGGGATTACCATTGCCCAAAAGTTTGTATGTACATGGTTATGTGACTGTCGACGATCAAAAAATGAGTAAAAGCTTAGGCAACTCGGTTTCGCCAGACGCCGTTATCGACAAATACGGTGCTGACGCTTTTCGTTACTATTTCTTACGTCATATTCCGAGTTATGGTGATGGCAATTTTAGTTGGCAGGCTTTTGAGGATGCTTACAACAATGAATTAGCCAACGAATTAGGTAACGCTGTCCAACGTACAGCCGCCATGATAGTCAAATACCAGAATGGTTTGATAGGCGACATCCCGCCCGCTGAACATGACATCGCCCAGTACGAAATGGCTTTATCGGCTTGTAAATTTGACCGTGCCCTTGATGAAGTTTGGGAGCAAGTCCGCGGGCTTAATCAGTATATCGACGAAGAAAAGCCTTGGGTAATAGCCAAAGAAGATGACAAAGACCATTTGCGTGAAGTCCTGGCTTATCAAGCCAGCGCTTTGATTGAGATTGCAACTTTACTAGAACCTTTCCTGCCGACTTCAGCCGCCAAGATCAAAGCCGTCTTCGAAGAAGGCATCGTCCGACCAATTGACGGCAGTCTATTTCCTAAACAAGCAGTCTAATGACCGAATTGATCGATACCCACTGTCACATACAGTCGATTGCGCTTGAAACTCACGATCAGGCTGAGCATTCGACGCGTGAATTGTGGGCCAAAGCCGACGCTTTGACGCCGGACGGGGTGGTTCAGGCGGCGATTGACAGTGGCGTGACCAAAATGATTTGCGTCGGTTGTGACATGCCGGATAGTCGTTTGGCGGTCGATTTTGTTCAGAATCGCCCAGCTTGTTGGGCTAGCATCGGCATTCACCCCCACGAAGCCGATAGTTATGTAAACCAAGTCGACAAATTGGCCGATTTCAGCAATTTACTTTCTGGCTCCAAGATTGTGGCGATTGGAGAATGTGGTTTAGATTATTTCTATAATCATTCTGACAAGTTAGCCCAACAAACAATCCTTAAGTTCCAGATAGAATTGGCGTTAAAGCATGATTTACCGATGATTTTTCATGTGCGCGATGCATTCGACGATTTTTGGCAAATCTATGATAGCTATCAAGCGGTTAGGGGAGTGGTGCACAGCTACACCGATAATCTAGCTAATTTACAAAAAGCTCTTGACCGAAAACTATTAATAGGCGTTAATGGTATAGTAACTTTCGCTAAGGATTTGGGGCAATTAGATGTCTATCGTTCGGTTCCACTAGATAGCCTGGTGTTGGAAACCGACTCTCCCTTCTTGACACCTACCCCATATCGTGGTACTATAAATGAGCCCAAACGGGTGGTGAACATTGCTGATTTTGTGGCAGACCTTCGCGGCGAAGACCTCGAAAAATTGTCGGCCGTGACCACTAGCAATGCTCGCAACCTATTCGGCATTTAGTCACAGGAGAATTAATCATGATTACGCACAAACAATCTATCTCGTTTTCGCCTGAGCGCGTGAGTAATGCTAATCGACTTGATGTAATCCGTATTGCCGCCGAAAACGCCAAAACTATGATAACCGCTCAAACCGACAAATTAAAGGCTGACCAAGAAGCCCAGGCCTTAAGCGTTTTAGAGCAGTTGCAACGTGAGAAAGATAACTTAGATTTTCATTTACGTCCACAATTGAGGCGTGAAGACGAAGAAGACTCAGACCTGCAATCACGTCCACACAGTTATGATCCTATTCCGGTGCGCCATGAAACGCTTGAACCGGGAACCGTTATTCAGTCTCAAGTTGATGTCTACCAACAGGCGAAGGAACAGAGAATCGCTGAAGCCCGCAAGCTAACCGAACAAGCGGGGTTGAATTAGTCATGGGTTTTTTGCCAAGGGTTTTTCGCAACGACGTCAGTCAGCAACAAGCTGAAGCTCATCGCAACCTCATCCGTCGTGAAGCCAAAATTGGTGGTGAGCTGTTTGGACCTATTCCAGAAGGACATCAACGCGAATTCTTTTGTTTAGATGAACATACTTGGGTGTGGCATGAGGGTTGGTTTGACGCCCAAGGCAAACAACAATCAGTTACTACTCGTTATGAAGTTCGTCCAACCGGTGTTTTGAAAATCCAAAACAATCGAGGCTACCAATCGCTTAGCTATGAAGAGGCCGTCAATCTATATCGGGCTGTTGATCTGTATGAAAAAAAGGTCTCACCTTTATATTGGCAAACGGCTTAATCGGCATTAGTTAAGCCCAAACAAGTATACTTATATGGCAATGTCCAAATCGATTATATATCTAGATTATGCCGCCGCTACACCTCTGGATAGCGATGTTTTGACGGCTATGACGCCATATTTCAGCCAAAATTTTTATAATCCTTCGGCGGGTTACACCTCGGCCCAACAAGTTCGCAAAGATCTAGATTTGGCTAGAGCGCAAGTGGCTCACTGGTTAGGTGCTCGCAGTAGTGAAATAATATTTATGGCCGGTGGCAGTGAAGCAAATAATTTAGCCATTCACGGTATAATGCGCCAATATCCCGAGGCCAACATCGTCGTCAGTGGTATTGAACATGAATCAGTCTTAGCCACCGCCGAGCACTATGATTACCGTGAAGTTGCCGTTCGGGCCGACGGCACAGTTAATCTGGACGATTTGTTCAACAAAATTGATGACAATACCGTGATGGTTAGTATCATGTACGCTAATAATGAAGTCGGCACCATTGAACCAATTGGCGATATTAGCCGAAAAGTAGCCGAAGTCCGGACAGCGCGCACAGCCAAGGGCAATAGATTGCCAATATATCTACATACCGACGCTTGCCAAGCGGCTAATTATCTAGATTTACACGTCGCTCGCTTGGGTGTCGACTTGATGACTTTAAATGGGGGTAAAATTTACGGTCCTAAACAGTCGGGCGCATTGTACATTAAGGGCGACATCAAATTATTGCCTCTGATAGATGGTGGCGGTCAGGAGCGTCGATTACGCAGTGGCACCGAGAACGTTGCGGGGGCTATTGGCTTTAGTCGAGCTCTCGATATAGCTCAAAGTCTTCGACAGACTGAGGTCAAACGTTTGCGCGAGTTACAGCTTCAATTTTTTGAGTCCATCGAAGACCAATTGCCTCTGGCGGTAGTTAATGGTTCAAAGAAACAGCGTTTGCCGAACAATATTCATCTGTCCTTCCCGGGTATCGATAACGAACGTTTACTGATACAGCTTGACGAAGCTGGAGTTCAAGCCGCCGCTGGCTCAGCTTGTAGCGCTAGCGACGAAGAGCCATCACATGTTTTGAAAGCTATTGGCCTGAGTGATGCCCAAGCCCAGAGCTCGATACGCTTGACTATGGGTCGGGCTACCGAATCAGCCAACATCTTAAAAACGCTGAAGTTATTGACCGAATTTACCTCCACGGCTAAATAGCTATTTTGGTGTTTTATTTGTCAGATAGTTTGAGCTATACTTACATCTGAAGCTTTAGCACTTTGGAGTATCACGACTATACAGTAGTTTTATAACTATTTTGACGAGATAATCCGTAAGGTTCTATAGCCCTTAACGAGCGTATACCAAATGGTGGGAATATAAACATGACAATCTGGTGGCTAATATTAATACTGGCGACTTTAGCTAGTATTGGTGTGGCTTTCATCTGGCTGATAGTCAAAATCAATGGTAACGGTCTAAACTCTAGCAAGTTTCAGAACGAATCATTGGGCGAAGCCGCCGAAGAAGATGTCGAGCACGTTTTCAACGAAAAGTTTCGTGAGGAACTGCGTAACCGAGGTCTACTACACTTCGAGAAGATCATTGGCGAGAACGCCATGTTCTTGCAACAGGATCTAAGGTTGACCACAGCTCAGCTTAACGATTACATGAAGACTGAGATTAGCAGTAAGCTCAAAGAAGAGTTTGATAAGTATGAGCAGTCGATCATGGACGCCAAGCAGTTGGCGATTGAATCGATTCAGAAAACTAATACGGCCATCGATGAACAACGTAGTCTGATGAACCAACAACTGCAGTCCGAGATGGCTGCTGAAAAACAACAATTAGTTGAACGGTTTGAGAAAAACATGGCTGATATCATTAATCACTACGTGTTAGAGGCGATTGGCGATCAGATCGACCTCAACGACCAGCTGGAATACATTTTGGCCGATCTGGAAGCCAACAAGAACGCCATTATTGAGGATATTCAGAGTGGAGCCTAAAGCCGACATCAAATCTGTAATTTTGCCGCTGTTAGTAGTTGGACCGGTAGAAGTCGGCCGTTTGCTACGGGAATTATTAGAAATTGACAACATGATTGCCCAAGCCAAACTAACCAACAAACTCGAAACTTTCAAGTTACCCAAAACCTCGAGTATTATGGAAGAAACGACTAGGCTCAATCAGTTTGATCTGTTGAAGACCGAAGATCGAAAAGTTCTGTTCGAAAGCTTAAAAGACATTGCCCTGAAAGCACCAGTCCTGCACATGAGCTTTAGCGCTGACCCATCACCAGCCTTTACCGCTAAACTGATGGATTGGTTGCGACGCGAAATTCACCCTCAAGTGTTGCTGACCATTGGCCTGCAGCCGAGTATTGGCGCCGGCTGTATTGTGCGCAGTACCAATAAATATTTTGATTTATCACTTCGTAAGGATTTGCTAAGTAAACAAGATTTATTGCGTAGTAAGATCGTGAGCGTTATGGAGCCGGCTGTATGAGTAGCGGTAGCCAGCATTTCGATCGATTAATCGAATCCGGCAATCCAGTCGGCGAAGTCATAGCGGTTGATAAATTCTTGATTAAAGCCAAGGGTCTACAGCCAGTGGCTATCCACTCATTAATCATGTTTGAAGATGGTAGCAAAGGTTTTGTTCATCAAATATTGAATGACTATGTTTCGATTCTGCATCTAGGCACCGATAGTTTGCGCGTTGGCATGGTGGCGGTTGTCCAGCACAATGAGCTGGTTACCAAAGTCGGCAAAGATTTTATCGGACGTGTGGTGTCGGTTACCGGCGAACCACTTGATGGTAAAGGTCCGATTGCCGCTGATGGAGTTTGGCCAGTATTCAACACCGCTCCAACTATTTATCAGCGTCGTTTACTCGAGGAACAGCTAGAAAGCGGCGTAATCGCCATTGATTCACTGTTTCCGATAGTTCGAGGTCAGCGTATGTCATTGCTGGGTGATAGCAAATCTGGCAAAAGCTCGCTAGTGACCCAGATGACAATCAATCAAAAAAACACCGATCAAGTGGTGGTCTATTGTCTTATAGCCAAGCGTCGTAGTGACATTGATATGCTGTTAACTCGGCTTAAAGACAATGGCGGTATGGATAAGGCTATAGTTGTGGTGTCGACGATATTTGAATCATTAATAATGAGTTATATAGCACCGTATGTGGCTTGCTCAATGGCCGAATATTTGTGGCAAAAATGCGATCAAGACACTATCGTAATTTATGATGATTTAACCTCTCACGCTTATGCTTACCGTGAAGTGGCACTTTTATCAGGCGTTAGTCCTGGCCGAGACTCTTATCCTGGCGATATGTTCTATGCCCACTCTAGTTTGCTAGAACGCGGTGGTCGTTTGGAAAGTAGTGGCAAAAGTTTAACGATAGTACCGCTGGTGCATGCGGCGGCTGGTGACATCACCGCCTATCTGCCGACGAACATCATGTCCATAACTGATGGTCAATGGATACTGGATATGGATATCTTTCGATCGGGTATTCGTCCGGCTTTAAGTTTGGGACTAAGTGTCACTCGTGCCGGCGGTGCTGGACATAATAAACGTCAAAAAGCGATTGCTGCTCGAACTTTAAAGGTCTTGGCCGATTATCGACAAGCTGAACAATTTTCGCATTTCGGATCAGAATTGGCCGTTCAGTCCGGCAAAGCTTTGGCGACCGGCCACCAAATACTGGAATTATTAACTCAAAGTCCGACCGATGTATATAGTCTTATGGCCCAACAGCTAATGCTTGATATTATTTTGAATTTAGGTGAAAACGAGAATCTTGACCTCAATGCTCTGAAACTGCACAGCCAGGAATTCGCCGACAAACTGACTAGTGACGACGATTTCGATAATATCCGTGATCAGCTCAAGGCCGCCTGCTTGATTGAAATCAAAGGCGCCCATACTAAGCATCCAGTCGCTCCAGAAGCCAAACCAGAACTAGCCAAACCACCAGCTGAGGTAAAATCATGAGACGTCCGCAAGACATCCAAAAGGATGAAATGTCGATGACCGTTCTACTGGAGCTTACTGGTGTTTTTGAAGGTATAGCCAGTATGCGGATTGCTGAAATCAAAAACCAAGTATTGCAGTCGACCAAGTTCTTCAATAGTTTATGGGGAATATACACTCAGTTAAGGGTCGATCGCGACTTTAGTTTTGGTCGCGAGTTAGATAACCCGCAAGTCATCGATAAAGATTTATATATAGTCATCACCGCCGAAGGTGGATTTAGTGGTGATATTGACCAGAAGCTATTGAAATTGATGCTTTCCGATTACAACCCAGATAAAAACGATATTATCACTATTGGACACCATGGTGCCGTGCAATTAGCCCAGTTGGGTGTTAGCTATAAGAAATATTTCAAACTGCCTTTTCGAGATCAAAACATCAATGTGATGCCGATAATTCGAGAAGTTCAACAATATCGGACTACCAAAGTCTATTATCAACAATATGTTTCGTTGATGGTCCAAGATGTTAAGCGGATTGAATTGTCATCAGCTGTTAAGCAAATCGGAGAATCGAGCGACAAGTCCGAAGACGTCATTAGTGAGCAGACCTATATATTTGAACCTAGCCCACTAACAGTTGCCGCCCACCTTGAAAGATCGATGATGCAGATTGCTGTCAGTCAGTTGATCTTGGAATCAAAGCTGGCTCAATATGCATCGAGGTCGCGAGCTATGAATGCCGCTCACGATAAAGCCAAAGAATCCCAAGGCGAGCTACACCTTAGCTATAACCGTTCCAAACGAGCTGTTAAGGATGAAAGATTGAAAGAGATTATTAATGGTCTTAAGCAGACTAGAATGCAATCGGTAGCTTAATGTCAGGCGTTATCACGATAATCAAAGATTTAGTTATCAAAGCTCAGTTTGATAGTGATCCGCCAAGTGTTAACGAACTAGTCGTTATCAATAATGGCTTTGAAACTCAGCTATTAGTTGATCATCTTGAACCAGGTGGTGTCGCCCTGTGTCTTAATATCCGTGGCGATAAACGTATTACCAAAGGTATGCAAGTAGATCGGACTAATAAGAGTGTCGAGATCCCTATTGGCGATATAACTATTGGTCGAATAATGAACGCACTTGGCGATCCGCTCGATGGTCAATCGGCCATCACCGGTAAGGATGTCGTCATGAAAGATATCTTTAAAATGCCACCACGCACAACCGACTTTTCGATAGGTAGTCCGGAGATACTGGAAACCGGCATAAAAGTTATAGATTTCTTCACGCCATTCGTCAAAGGTCGCAAGATCGGCATTATTGGTGGTGCTGGTGTCGGTAAAACAGTTCTAACCATGGAACTAATTAATAACATCGCCAAAGCTGACAGTGGCCTGTCTTTCTTCTCGGGTATTGGTGAACGTATTCGTGAAGGTCATGAACTGTACACCACTCTTAAGGAAAATGATTTATTGAAAAATACGGTTTTATTCTTCGCGCAGATGAATGAAAATCCGGTTCAGCGTTCGTTGGTCGGGGTGTCGGCTACGGCTGCCGCTGAATATTTCCGAGATGAACAGCACAAAGACATCTTATTCTTTGCTGATAACATGTATCGCTATATCCAGGCTCGTAATGAGCTATCGACCATTTTGGACCAAACCCTTAACGAGGGTGGTTACGAACCGTCAATATTCTCGGACGTCAAAAGTCTACAAGACCGTTTAAGCACCAACGAAAATGGTTCGATTACCTCAGTCCAGACGATTTATGTGCCAGCCGACGACACTTCTGATCCGGCTGTCCAATTTATTCAGCATGAAATGGATTCTATTATCGTTTTGTCACGCAAAATCGCCGAACAGGGCATTCGTCCGGCGGTTGATTTAAACGCCACAACTTCTTCACTGTTGACGCCGGATATTGTCGGCGAACGGCACTATCTGCTCAGCGTCCAAGTCCAGGCCTTACTTCAAAAGCATGAATCACTAAAAGGTATCATTGCGATTATTGGCGAAAACGAACTAAGTATTGCCGACCGAACAGATTACGCCAAAGCCAAAAAATTGATTGAGAATTTCTCACAAAATATGAGCGTCATGACCAAATACACGGGTGTGCCGGGCGATTTCTTTAGTCGTGAAGACACTTTGAAGAGCATTGAGGAAATAGTCGTATGATAAAAGTTAGCCAACTGGGGTAGTCATGGATTCGAGTGTTGATGACCAGAAAGTCATAGGCGTAGACGATGCGACGCCAAAAACCGAGTTTGAAGCCGAACAAGATAAAGCCGCCGCTGACTTTAACGCCTCTACCAAAAATGCTAAATTGAGCATGGAAGTTAAGGTCCATTCACCGTTTCGTGATTATTACGATGGTCAAGCTTTTAGCATTAGTGCCGTTAACGCCACTGGACCGTTCGACATTTTACCCAAGCACCACAACTTCATATCATTACTAAGCGCTTGTGACCTTATCGTCCGAACCGTTAAAAGTGGCGATCAGAAAATTAGGATTGCCGGCGGGATCATGCATGTTAAAGCTGACAAGGTGATTGTTTTTCTCGACGTTTAGACAATTAACAATTTCCGATTAGCCAATAGCAATGAATTAACCATTATCGATTAGCAATCCAACTGGCTAATAGCTAATTGTTAATACATTGTTATTTGGAATTTGCTAATGGCTAATTATTAGAGTTTGTGGCTGTATTTACTGGGCGATTTTGCTAAAATAGGATATATATGTCAAAAAATGTCTATGTCGGAATGTCCGGCGGAGTTGATTCGTCGGTAACGGCCGCTTTGCTCAAACAGCAAGGCTATCAAGTCACTGGTGTCTATATGAAGAATTGGAGCCAAGATTTACCAGGTTTTGTCTGCCCGTGGAAGGAAGATTTTCAGGATGCTAAAAGGGTAGCGGTTCAGCTAGGTATCGATTTCAAAATGTATGATTTCGAGACTGAATATCGTCAAAAAGTGGTGGATTATATGGTTCGGGAATATCAAGCTGGTCGGACGCCGAACCCTGATGTGATGTGCAATCAAGAAGTTAAGTTTAAATTATTTTTGGAAACCGCCCTAGAGGATGGTGCCGACATGATTGCTACGGGCCATTACGCTCGAATAACGGACGGTCATTTGCTGATTGGTTTAGACAAGGGGAAAGATCAATCGTACTTCCTATATCGTGTTAATGAGTCTGCCCTAAAACGTAGCTTGATGCCAATTGGCGAACTCCAGAAAACCGAAGTCCGTAAACTGGCTAAACAATTTGGTCTAGCGACGGCTGACAAGAAAGATAGTCAGGGAATTTGTTTTGTTGGTAAGGTGGGCATCAAAGATTTTCTGTTGTCGGAAGTTGGTCCTCAGCCACACGGCGATATTATTGACCAGAATGGAGTAAAAATTGGTGAGCACGACGGCGCACTTTTCTATACTATTGGTCAGCGCCACGGTTTACAGGTTGGTGGCGGTCTACCGTATTACGTTACTGGCAAAGATGTTCAATCTAACCAGGTGTTTGTGACTACCGATTTGCAAGACGATCAGTTATGGAGCAAACAACTGAAACTAGCCGACATTCATTGGATAAATGGTGAACCAGATTTGACTAAAGATTATGCTGTGCGAACCCGCTATCGAGCGCCTCTAGTGGCGGTTAATCGAATCTCTAAAACCAATAAGCACTTAACGCTAGATTTAGCCGAAGATGTTCGAGCTGTGACCTCCGGTCAATCGGCTGTAATTTATGATGGCGACATCTGTCTCGGCGGCGGTATTGTCGTTTAGCAACTTTTGACAACCAACACCCTAATGGCATATTTAATGCGATTGATGAAATTGCCAATGGCTTGCATTATGCCATCGCCTTTTACAAATAATCGTCGATATCTGCCATTCGGTCAGCCAATTTGTTAGAATAGACAGATATGACAGCTCAAGAAATCCGTAGTGCATACTTTGAATTCTTCAAAGCCCGACAACATCAGGTAATTTCCCGGGCACTTTTGGTGCCACTCAATGACCCCACGACACTGTTTACTGGCAGTGGTATGCAGCCACTGATTCCATATCTTCTGGGTGAACCACACTCTGAAGGTAAGCGCCTGGTTGATAGTCAGACTTGTTTTCGAGCTCAAGACGTTGATGAAGTTGGCGATAATCGCCACACGACTTTTTTCGAAATGTTGGGTAACTGGAGTTTGGGAGACTATTTCAAAGCTGAGCAATTACCATGGTTTTTTGAATTTTTGACAGATGTAGTTGGCCTCGATCCGACCAAAATCTATGTTACTTGTTTCATTGGTGACGAAGCGAATGGCATTCCGCGCGATACTGAATCGGCCGACATTTGGACCAAGTTATTTGAGACCAAGGGCATCGACGCTAAAAAAGTTGATATTGGTTCGGAAGCCAATGGCGGTAAAGTCGGCATGCAGGCTGGTCGGATTTTTTATTACGATGCCAGCAAAAACTGGTGGTGTCGAGCCGGTAAAATCGGTGATATGCCGGCCGGTGAGCCAGGTGGACCAGACAGTGAAGTGTTTTATGAATTTGATTTCATCGAACACGACGCCAAATATGGTGAGAATTGTCATCCGAATTGCGACTGCGGTCGTTATATGGAGATCGGCAATAGCGTGTTCATGGAATATATTAAGACCGAAACTGGTTTCGAGAAACTGCCAAAACAGAATGTCGATTTTGGTGGTGGACTAGAGCGTATCTCAGCTGCTCAACTCAATAGCCCGGATGTTTTCAAAATCAGCATTCTCAAGCCAATCATCGATAAACTTGAAGCCATATCTGACAAAAGTTACGACAGCCATACCGAAAGTATGCGGGTAATCGCCGATCATTTGCGGGCCGCTACATTCCTAGCGGTCGATGGGGTCGTGCCCAGCAATAAGGAGCAAGGTTATGTTATGCGACGTTTACTGCGTCGGGCGATTCGTTACGCTTTCGACTTGGGTATTGAACAAAACTTCCTTGAGCAAATTGTGCCAATTATTGCTGACTTATATCACGCCGATTTTCCAGAAGTGGCTGCCAGCCGAGACCGAATCGTCGAAACCTTAGTCAAAGAAGAGAAAGTTTTCCGCCAAACCTTGCGTCGCGGCCTTCGCGAATTCGAAAAACTATTCACCGTCATCCCGACCTCAGTGGAGGGAACTATTAAAGACGGATCTTTCGACTCCGCTCAAGATGACAAGCAGACTAGTCAGCGTTCTCATGGGGAAGCGCTGTTCACGCTGTATGACACCTACGGTTTTCCGGTCGAACTGAGCGTCGAGGAGGCTTTCAAACAAAATGTTGAACTTGATGCTAATTGGCGTGAACAATTCGACGCCAAGATGGCCGAACAGAGACAGCGCAGTCAAACCGCCTCCAAGGGCGTTTTTAAGGGTGGTCTGGGCGGTCAGACCCTCCAGCACAGAAAATACCACACCGCCACCCATCTGATGTACCAGGCCCTGCGTGAGGTCCTAGGAGACCATGTTGTCCAACGCGGGTCAAATATCACCGAAGAACGTCTGCGTTTCGACTTCAGTCAGCCAGAGAAGGTTACCCCTGAACAGATTAAACAAGTAGAGGACATCGTCAATCAGCAAATCGCCAATGATCTCAAAATCTCGTTCGAGGAATATCCGACCAAAGTTGCCGTCGAGGAAAAAGGCGCATTGGGTCAATTCGGCGACCGTTATGGCGAAACTGTCAAAGTCTATAAAATGATTGCCGATGGTGCCGACAAACCTTTTAGTTTCGAAATCTGTGGTGGTCCGCACGTCGACCATACTGCCCAACTGGCCGAAGGTGGCAAACATTTCAAAATCACCAAAGAAGAATCAAGCTCAGCTGGTATCCGCCGTATCAAAGCTGTTTTAGTGTAGTACTTAGGCTAATTGATCAGGTAAATAAGCTGCATCAACTTCTAGCGGGGTGTCGTGATCGAGATGTTGATACTTCTTTAGTAATGGATTTAGGACTGCCATTATTGACGTATTGGCGACCTCATAATTTAAGCCACCACTGCCTGGGTAAAAAATTACACTTGAACCATCAGACTCATCAATAACTTCAAAGTCGGCGCTGAAAGGTAATTCTTCCGGTTCAATATCGGTATGACACCTGTTGGCGTATCTAACCGACCAGTCGTTACCTTCGTCTATGTGTGAATTAATTCTGGTCGCCGCTTCATCGCCAAGTTGCCAAATCATCGAAAAATCGAGACTTAATTGCGAGTCAACTAGAGGCGCTTCAGTCTCCAACATTTTGACCAGTAAGCCTCGATTAGGGTTACCAGGTAAACCTAATGCATGCTCAGTATTATTCTGGCCGTCAACACCTTCGATATAAGCTTTGATGGTTGAGGTGTGCTTGCCTTTTAGATTGCCAATCGAACTAATCAGAGTGCGGATTTCTTCCTCGGCTACATCTTCGTCGTCAGATAGTTTGCCGGATACTGGAAAACCATTTTCCAGTAAAATTCCTCTGGCGATGGTTTGCAGAAAGCGCTTGGCAGTTGCCGGTACTAATGTATGTACAGCACTATTGCCAACATTATCGTAAGTATTACAGCTAGCTTTCTGCTCGTTAGCTGTCATGGTGTAGTTTTGGCCATTGACCCGATAAGTTGCGGTAAACAACCAAGTGGCATCAAAATCAGCAGTCTTTGGAAAACTTTCTAAAACAGCGTCCATGGCTTCAACTTTGAAGTCAGCTGGATAATTGTGCACTTCTATAAGTTCGGCCGGTACTAAAAATCGAGGAATACGTATTTCGTTTAAGACTAATCTGTCTTCTCGAGAAGTGTGGTTATCTAAAAGTACTTGTTCAAAAGCTTTGCTGTGACCGAGTAACTCGAAATCGGCCGACTGTCTAAGTACGGCCTCAGCAAAGGGTGTTGAGACTAGCTCATGATCGCCGGACATATTACAAATTATAACATCAATATGAAAATAATACAATATTCGGTAAATTAATTAAGACTTAAGGAATGCTGATAACAGATATAAATCGATTAGGTCATGGTCGCTGCTGTGCTAAAATAGTGGATATGCTTGAATCTATAAAAAGCGTGGGCACTAAAGTCACGCGCCAAGCCCTTCACGGTGCCAGTATGGCCTCAGCTAAAGTCAAAGCTCGGGCTGGCAAGAAGTCCGATCAGTATCTGGTGGCTCTCGATATTGGTACCGAATTCGTTAAGGCGTTGATTGGCAAAGTTGGTGAAGAAGGCAATATCGAAATAATTGGTGTTGGTCGAGCCCATCAAGGCCTAACCGATATGCAAGCCGGAGCGATTTCAGACATTGCTTCAGTAGTAGAGAATTGCGACAAAGCACTCAGCGAAGCCGAAGCCCAAGCTAGTGTTAGTGTCCGAACGGCCATCATCGGTATTGCTGGTGAGCTAGTCAAGGGCACAACCACCACTGTGAGAGTAGTGCGCAAACAATCGACTAATCCGATTGATATTGCCGAAATGGAGAAAATCATCAGTCTCGTCCAAGGCCGAGCCGAAGCTAAGGCCAAGCAACAATTGACATGGGAATTAGGTGGCAAAGAAGTCGATGTGCGGTTGGTCAACAGCGCTTTAGTTAGTATCGAAATCGATGGTTATCCAGTCACTAACCCGATTGGTTTTCAGGGCAAGGACGTTGTCGTGCAGCTATATACGGCTTATGCGCCGATGATTCACATTGGTGCTCTCGAGAAAACGGCTCAAGAGTTAGATTTGGACTTGTTAGCCGTAGCCGCTGAACCATTTGCTGTTGCTCGGGCCGTTATCGGTAACAATCCAAACCAAAGTTTGAGTGCCATTCTGATGGATGTCGGTGGTGGCACGACTGATATTGCCGTCGTCAATGATGGTGGAGTGCAGGGAACTAAAATGTTTGGTATCGGTGGCCGGGCTTATACCCGAGCCGTCGAACGTGATCTGGGCGTTGAATTTGATCAGGCTGAGGAGTTGAAGCTCGGTCTCAGTACCAACAAAGTACCATCTCAAAAACGTCCAGCTATCGAAGCCGCATTAGCCAAAACAGCTGATGTCTGGATTGGTGGCATCGAGTTGGCTCTAGGTGAATTTACCAAACTCGATCATTTGCCTCACCGGATGTTTTTGTGTGGCGGTGGGGCGTCGCTTGATTTGTTGATGGACCGTTTAGAGCAAACCGAGTGGTATCGAGCTTTACCGTTTACTCGCAAGCCGAGTGTTCATTACATTCGACCAGAGCAAGTCGCCGGTATTAAAGATACGACCGGTGATGTCAACAACCACACTTTCATCACGGCTATGGGCTTGCTCCGCGTCGGCATGGACACTATGCAGTTCACTAGTAATACGAGTAGTATTAAAGATAAGATAGATAAAATGTTAAGTGTATGACAGAACAATTTCACATTTCACATATCTCATTTCTCAATTATTGTTCATTTACCAATGATCAATTTGTGATGATAAATAATTTGTTAAGTGATAAATGTGAATTGATAAATATGACTGCGGAGCGGGCATAACATGGCAGTACCCTCCAAAGACACTATCTATATTGATATCGACGACGAAATCACTGGCATTATCGACAAAATGAATGCCAGTAAGAGTAAAATCGTGTCGTTGGTTTTACCTAAAAGAGCTACTGTCCTCCAGAGCATCGTTAACATGCGTTTGCTCAAACGAGCAGCCGACGAGTCCAAAAAAAATGTCGTCCTGATTACGTCAGAAGCCAGCCTAATGCCTTTAGCCGGCGCCGCCAAAATGTATGTAGCCAAAACCTTAAATAGTAAACCAGAGATTCCTACACCTCCATCAGCCGATGATGAGGAAGAAACTGTTCAAGAAGATTCAGGGCCGACTCATGATACCGAAATCACGGCCGCCACAGCCGGGGCGATAGCCGTCGGTGCGCTAGCCGGGTTGCCACCCAAGGACGATATGGAAACAGTCGAGTTAGAAGACGACGAATTGCCTGAGGCTATCAACGCCAAGGGAGCTGATGCTGGTACTTCAGACAAGCCACCCAAGAAGGACGATAAGCTCAAAGTGCCTAACTTTGACCGATTCCGCTTATTATTAATCGGTGGCGTCTGCTTATTAATTTTATTAATCGGTGGTTTTGTTGCGGCCAATAAGATTCTCCCCAAAGCCACGATTAAAGTCGGTACCAACGCCACGAACGTCAATGTGACAGCTAATATGACCATTGGAACGACGACCGCCAAACTCGATCCGACCACCAGCGCAGTCCCCGCCAAACAAGCCTCAATTCAGAAAACTTACACCCAGTCGGCCACCGCTACCGGTCAGCTGAATAATGGGCTAAAAGCCACTGGCTCAATTACTGTATCTGTTGTCTGTACGGCGCCAGTTAGTTCTATCCCGGCAGGTATTGGCGTTAGCTCAAACAAACTGACATATATAACAACAGATACATTAAAATTCGGTCCAGGATATCCAAGTGGCGGTCACTTTGTGTGTAGTGGGGATGTGCCTATAAAAGCTCAACAGGGAGGTACACAATACAACTTGGCAGCCAATTCAACCTTTAGCGTTGCTGGCTACCCATCAATGACTGGAAACAACAGTTCAGCACTTAGTGGGGGAACTGACAATATAACTACAGTTGTCAGTCAGTCGGATATCGATGGCGCTAAAGCTAAGATTGTTACCGATGATGCGACCATTAAACAAACGTTATCAACTCAGCTCAGTCAAGCCGGCTGGTACCCAATAACCGGCACCTATAATGCTGGAGCACCGGTCGTTACTACTAGCGCCAACGCTGGTGACGCGGCGGCGAATGTGACTGTGACAGAAGTGATTACTTATACAATGCTGGGCGTTCATCAGGCTGATTTGAAAGTCTTGGTTGATAACAATGTCAAAACTCAGATTGATACGTCTAAGCAAAATATTCTCGACGAAGGTTTCAGTACAGCAACTTATAACGTTCAGAGTACTACCGATACATCGGCTGTCGTGACTATGCAAACGGTGGCTGTCGTTGGTCCTCAACTAAATCCTGATGCCATAAAGACCGAAGTAGCCGGCAAGAAAACCGGTGACGTTAAGTCATTACTTCAAACAAACCCAGACGTAACCAGTGTTGATGTTAGCTATAGCCCATTTTGGGTCACTAGCGTCCCCCACGACACTAGTAAAATCATTATCATCATCGCTAAACCAACCAAAACGACGACTACCAGCAATGGCACAAACCCTTAATCATATAGTCGCTCTAGACGTTGGTGATAAGCGTATTGGCTTAGCTCTGGCTTCAGTTGAGTCTCGACTACCACGACCACTAACTACCTTGGCTAATGATGATGACTTCATCCATAAATTGAATGACATCATTCAAACTGAAGCTGTTGGCGCGATAGTTGTTGGCTTGCCTAGAGGTATGGAAGGTCAACACACAATCCAAACGGTTGCGACTGAAAAATTCGTAGAACAGCTGAAACGAACCATCGATTTACCGATAATATTTCAGGATGAGGCTTTGACATCGCAAAAAGCCGAAGCTGAACTTGAAGCCCGCCATCAAGTATATTCTAGAGCCGACGTTGATGCTCTGGCGGCTAGTTATATTCTGCAAGATTTTCTTATCGATTTTCATGATTTTACTAATGTCGCGGATTTGGCGGTTTGATGTTGACTTATTCGGCTTATAAAGGGGTTAAATTGCAAATGTCCAAACGATTTGCCGTCCTAATAATAGCTACTGTTGTAATCCTGAGCGTCGGAATATTTGGGCTGATGTATGTCTATAATCGTGAACTAGGTCCGGTGAGCGATAGCCAGACTCGTCAAATATTTAGTGTTGCTACCGGTAGTTCGGTGACCGATATAGCCGACAATCTGGCTAAGCAGAAGTTGATTCGAAGCGCTTGGGCTATGCAAATCTATGTTCACACTCAGGTATTGGCTGGCAAGATGCAAGCTGGAACTTATGCATTTGCCCCGAGCCAAAGCACGCCGGATATAGTTAAAACCCTGTCTCAAGGTGCAGTAGCCACCAAGCTAGTCACTATCTTGCCCGGTCGACGGATAGATCAGGTGCGAGCTGATTTGATTAACAGTGGTTTTTCGCCGGCTAGTGTCGATAGCGCCTTGCAGCCAGATCAGTATAAAGATTTACCCATTATGACGATTAAGCCAGCCGATGCTAATCTGGAAGGTTTGTTGTGGCCAGATTCATATCAAAAGACTCTCGATAGTAAACCAGCCTTGATCATTCGTGAATCGCTGATTGAGATGGAGCAACATCTGACTCCTGACGTGAAATCGGCTTTTGCTAGAGAGGGCTTGACTCCTTATCAGGGTTTAACTTTAGCATCAATCATCGTCCAGGAAGTTAATCGTCCATCAGATCAGGTTCAAGTGGCTCAAGTGTTTTTGTCGAGACTTAAGGCTGGTATGGTGCTTGGTTCAGATGTGACAGCCTATTATGGGGCGGTGGCCGCTGGCTTGGCGCCAAGTCTGAGTTACGATTCACCATATAACACTTTGATACATACTGGATTGCCACCGACACCAATCAGTACCGTTACGGCTAACGGTTTGCAAGCGGCTACACATCCAGCACCAACCAACTGGCTGTATTTTGTGGCTGGCGACAATGGCACAACCTACTTTTCGACCAATCTCAAAGACCACCAAGCGCTAACCGCCCAGTACTGCCACAAACTCTGCTCCCAGTAACTCCCGTCATGTCGCCTCATCATCAAGCCACTAGTCTGTCATCCCAGGCTCGACCTGGGATCCAATCAACCTTTGCGCTCAGCACTCTAACTACATCTAGATTAGATTCCAGATCAAGTCTGGAACGACAAGAGGAGTCTGGAATGACAATATGGGGTTGGGGTGACAGAGGTGGAAAAGTCATTCAAGGGTTGAAAATACTATGATTTTTGGTATAATTGATCGGTAATCTTCATGAGATCGATAATATCGGAAATTCATGAGTTTTACAGCTTACATTCGATACTAGAACTTGCACCCATAGAGGTGATAAATCTGTTAATCTAAACGTCACTGTAAGCTTATTTGTTCGAAAGAACACCCGGAGTACGTATTAGTAATATTACGCCAATAATAACCAGTCAGCGATTAGCCGTCACGAGACCGGCGAGATCGAACACCTGGTTACGCAAATTACAGTATCGTCTGCGTCGCCAGTCGGTTCGCCGTCGGGTATTACGCAGTGCCTTAGTTATCTCTAACGCCTTGTTGTTGGTGCTAATCCTGTTTTTTGTGCTTAAAAATCCAGCTACTGCTAGTGATGTAAAACCGGCGACCGTTTCCAACGCTGTCGGTTCAACTCAACTAATCAATCCGGTTGACCAGCTGTCATCGGCCAATATTGCTTTGACGGTAGCTAGAATGAACAGTCTCCCAGAAACCACCGCCATCACCAACCAAGCCCAGTCCCAAGCAGCGGACATGGCAATTATCTCAAATGGTGGTAGTGTTTTGAGTAAACCTCAAGTTGTGGCAACGGCCCTCAAATCTCGTATCGATATCCAAAATTATGTAGCTAAATCCGGCGACACTATATCTGGTTTGGCAGCCCAATTTGGAGTGACTTCAGATAGCATTCGCTGGTCGAATAATTTGACCGGCAACAATTTGGCGGCCGGCACCAAGCTGGTCATCCCCCCAGTTAACGGAATTGTTTACACCGTTAAAGCCGGTGACACTCCCGATACTTTGGCGACCAAGTTCAAGGCCAATAAAGATCAGATTATTGCCTATAATGACGCTGAAATATCCGGTATTAAGGTTGGCGAACAAATTTTAATACCTAATGGTACGGTTACGGTTGTTAATCCAGTCAGCTACGGCTCGTATTCAACATGGGGTGGCGTATTTAGCGGCAATGGCTATGATTATGGATACTGTACTTGGTGGGTTGCGAGTCGTCGAATTCAAGTCGGCAAAACTCTACCTTCTACTTTAGGCAATGCTTCAAGATGGCCGTACTGGGCCGGTCAATACGGCATATCGGAAGGCAATACTCCCAGAACTTACGCCGCCGCCGTCACTAGTACTAGAGGTGAAGGTCATGTAGTATTCGTGGAAGCGGTTAATTCTGACGGTAGTATTGTGATTACTGAGATGAATCACTTGGGTTGGGGAGTAGAAGACAGTCGAACTATATCTGCGAATGAAGCCAGCAGTTTTATCTACATCTACTAAATCCAACTTCGACATTTTGACATTTTTAAGCTATAGTGTTAAACAATGAGTTTTGTAGATAAAGTAACAGTAACGTTGATTGCCGGCGACGGTGGTAATGGTAAGCTTAGTTTTCGCCAAGAAAAGTTCATCGATAAAGGTGGACCAGATGGTGGCGATGGTGGCGATGGTGGCGATATCATTCTATTGGCCAGTCGTAATCAGAATACCTTGGCAGCTTTTCGTTACCAAAAAGAAATTAAAGCTGATAACGGTAATCCTGGCGACAAAACTCGCAAACATGGACGTAGTGCTAAAGATATGTTGGTGGCCGTGCCAGTTGGTACGATTGCCACTAATAGCGATGGTGTAGTTGTCGCCGATCTGGTTACTGATGGCCAGCAGGTGATAGTGGCGCATGGTGGTAAAGGCGGTTTCGGTAATGCCCACTTCGTTAGTTCTAGGCGTCAAACTCCTAAATTCGCCGAAAAGGGTGAACCAGGCGACAAATTAGAGGTTGTGCTTGAGCTCAAACTTATAGCCGATGTTGGACTGGTTGGTTTACCAAATGCTGGTAAATCTACCTTGCTAGCAACAATCAGTAATGCTCGACCAGAAATCGCCGACTACCCATTCACTACCCTGAAACCCAATCTTGGCGTAGTTGATATCGACAACGACAGTAGTTTGTTGATGGCTGATATCCCCGGGCTGATCGAAGGCGCCGCTGAGGGCAAAGGTCTGGGTCATGATTTCTTGCGTCACGTTGAACGCACAGCAGTTATCCTGCACCTAGTTGATGCCTATCAAGAAGATGTCGCCTCGGCTTATCAAGCGGTCAGAAACGAATTAAAAGCCTACGACGCCAAACTGGCTAAGCGTCCAGAGATAGTCGCTTTGACGAAAACCGAAGGTTTGGATAGTGAAATAGTCGATGATTTACTAAATCAATTACGCAAATTGGTACCAGCTAAAACACAGCTAGTTTCTATCTCGTCGCAGTCTGGCCAAGGGCTTCAACAGCTAAAATATGACCTAAAAGCGATAGTCACTAAAGAGCGCAATAAACCATCAGCTAAACCCAAAGCTCCGACTATTCCAGTTCTCAAAATTACCGATACATCCGATGAATGGCAGGTAGTTTCGACTGACGGCCATTATGTGGTGACTGGTCAGCGGATTGAACGGTTCGCCAAGCGTACCGATTTCGATAATCCCGAGTCGGTTCAACGTTTGCGCGACATTATGCGCAAAACTGGTATTACTCACGAACTGATTCGCCAAGGCATCAAGGCCGGTCAAGCGGTCGATTTTGCGACTTTCGGCCAACTCAAGTATTAGATTGAAGTAGTCGTTTATAACTGGGCTATTTGTGAATTATTGGTTAAATAACTAGGTTTAGCGACCGAAAAGACATATTCTGGATGATATGACCTTCTATTTTTATGATTTAGAAACTACTGGCTTTGACCCACGCCGGGCTCGAATCATGCAATTTGCCGGCCAGCGTACTGACATGTCACTGAAACCTATCGGTGAACCGTTGAATACCCTAGTTAAATTAACGCCAGATGTTGTGCCCGATCCCTCGGCTATTATGGTGACTGGTATAACTCCACAACAGACAATTGCCGAAGGTGTGACTGAAGCTGAATTTTTGGAAATGTTTTATCAACAGGCGGCTGTGCCCGACACGATTTTCGTCGGTTTTAACAGTATTCGCTTCGACGATGAGTTCATGCGTTTCACCAATTATCGTAATTTCTATGAGCCTTACGAATGGCAGTGGAAAGACGGTCGGAGTCGTTGGGACATGCTAGATGTTATCCGGATGACTCGGGCACTGCGACCAGACGGTATCGAGTGGCCGTTCGCACCTGATGGTAAACCGGCTAACCGATTGGAATACTTGACTAAGGTCAACAAGCTGGAACATAGCCACGCCCACGATGCCTTAGGCGATGTGATGGCCACTATCGCCGTCGCCAAACTCATCAAAGATAAACACTCTGACCTGTTTGATTATTTGTTGAATATGCGCGACAAGAAGAAAGTAGCCGAACTGGTTAGTTCTGGCGAGCCTTTCGTCTATACTTCTGGCCGTTATTCAAGCGAATTTTTGCATACCAGTGTAGCTATATTGCTCGCCAGCCACACGGCTCAGGATGCCTTACTAGTTTATGATTTGCGTTACGACCCGACACAATTTATCAAAATGTCAGTCGATGAATTGGCCAATACTTGGCAATATAACCCTGACCCTCTAGCTCTACGCCTGCCAGTTAAAACTATTAAATATAATCGAGCGCCAGCCGTAGCGCCGCTCGGTGTCATCAAAGATCCGGCTACCCAAACTCGGATAGGCTTAACACTCGAAACGATTAATCACAACTTAGCTTTACTGAAGCCACACCAAAAAGACTTCACCGATAAGCTAGTGCAGGTTATTGCTAGACTCGACCAAAAACGACAAG